>CAZZDK010000005.1:0-103882 GCA_964652235.1 uncultured Rhodospirillaceae bacterium | reverse complement strand
TATCCTGCAGCCAGACTCAACCTGCCGCTGGTCCATAAATGGGGAGCAGGTCAGTAGTGCAGCAAGCCCTTTCATGCAGTATCTCCTAAAAGACGTTTCAGCGTCTCTTGCTGCCGTTCTAGAATTGCCTCTTTAAGATGAGGCTCGTCTGCTGCGAAAACAATCTCATCCTGATGATTCCATAGTTTACGTTTCTGCTTGCCTATACCGCGCGCAAAAGCCTCATACACGGTCTCAGGCATTATTTGCACGTTTCTCGAGTAAGAGAAATCTACATACAGTTCAGCGTCCCATAGCATGAAAATACGCAGATCGGGGCGATAGCCCATCAGAAGTGGTATGCGTCCTCCGGAGCTGTCAAAATTTCCACGAGCCCCACGGTCTTGTCCAGGAACTATAAGCTGAATTTTGTGTTCCCCCATCGTTCTTCCACCAGGAGGATAAGTCGCGTTATAAATATACACACGCAGCTTAGGGGGTAGCGGATAGTTAAGATCTATTTGTAATGGCTTAATTGTAGTGTCGCTATGACCAAAAACGCTGTCTCCCAAGGCTGTAAGAAGAGCCTTATGTAAATCCTCGACGGACAATCTCTCATTTACTGAGACGGACATAGGTTTTCCAAAACGCTAGGAGATAACTGCAGCCGCCCACGTTGATCCTTTTCACTCTCACAAAAGGCATCTCCGTATAAAACAACTACTTCGGAAAGGAATTATAGTGACTTTTATGTGTGGTAAACAAGTATATTGACGCGCTTTTTGGCCCCTATCGGCGGCTCAGAGTGGGCACAGAAAAACCGAATCACCTCGCAAAGCGCGTTAGTAATTCTGGCTGAAAACAAGGATGTTTGAAGGCGCCGTTGAGAAAAAGCATTATCCTTGAATACTGTTAACCCTATCATTTTGTTCGTCCCAATTCAGGGGTGTCAAACTGTATAGGTGCTGAAGGGTCAGATAGCGCGGCTGCTCATTTGCCAAAATCGCCCCAATAATGGCTGGGGAAAGGAATGTCAGCGATAGTTGCCTCAGCACGTAGGCATCATCTTGCCTGATTTTTCGAGCGAAATCCGTAATGCTGTCATAAGGGCCGGCCTCAATCTCTCGCCGCCATCGGTGGGCGCGGACGAGTGCTTTTTGCATCGTTTGCAGCTGCGGCGTTGCGCTTTCCGCCGGGGTCGTGGCCCCGTTTGGCGCGATGAGGTATTTTCTGCCAGCGCGGCGGTTCGGCCTAAGCGGCAAATGGACGACGATCGTTTCCATCTTGAGCCTCCTGCGCCCACTCGGTCAGGGCGTTTTTCTTGAGATGCAATTTCACGCCGTCTTCCGCTACTTCGATGCGGTCGAGAATCTGCGCGAGCAGTTTGCGCTGTTCCGCCGCGAAAAGCTGGTCCCAGAGGGCTTCGAAATTCCCAAGCTCGTTTCTGGCCAGACGTTCGCGCTCGGCCTTCGTCGCGCAAGACAGGGCGCTTGTTTCTCCACCCAAACATTGCGCGACGGTCGCGATCAATTCCGGCGCCTTGAACGCGGTCTTGATTTGATAGAGGACCGCGCTTTCCAATTCCTGCGCGGGGATCGAACGTATGGCGCAAGCTTCGCTTCCGTTTCTAAGCGACTTGACGCAAACGTAATAGCGATAGGAAACGCCGCGCGCGCGAACCGTGGTGGAAGATGGCGTCATGGCCGACCCGCAACAGCCGCACCACACGAGGCCCCGCAGAAGAGATGGCTGCCTCGCGCGATTGATGTTACTTCTCGTTTGTGGCGCGATCGAAAGCACGCGGTGCGCCTTTTCCCAAAGAGGCGGATCAATGATCGCCGAATGCTCGCCGGGATAGGATGTGCCTTTGTGGACGGCCTCGCCCAGATAAACCCGATTATGCAGGATCCGGTAAATGTATTGTTTGTCGAGGGGCTTCCCTTCGTGGCGACGACCGCTCTGCGTCGTCCACGCTTTCTTCGTGTAGCCGGCGGCGTTCAGTTGTCTGATTATTCCGATGCAGGACTCTGACCGCACGAACGACTCGAAAATCTCGCGCACGAGCGGAGCCTCCAGCGGGTTCACCACCAGCTTTCTGTTCACGACATCGTAGCCCAGTGGCGGGCATCCGCCCATCCACATGCCTTTCTTGCGGCTCGCCGCAAATTTGTCGCGGATGCGCTCGCCGATCACCTCGCGTTCGAACTGCGCAAAAGACAGAAGGATGTTGAGCATCAGCCGCCCCATCGACGTAGTCGTGTTGAAGGACTGCGTGATGCTGACGAACGTCACTTTGTGGCGGTCGAACACCTCGACGATTTTCACGAAATCCATGAGCGAGCGCGACAGGCGGTCGATTTTATAGACCACCACGATGTCGATCATGCCGCGTTCGATGTCTTCCATCAGTTTTTTGAGCGCGGGCCGCTCCAGCGTGCCGCCCGAAAAGCCGCCATCGTCGTAGCTGGCAGGCAAAGAAGTCCATCCCTCAGCTTTTTGGCTCAAGACATAGGCCTCGCACGCCTCGCGTTGGGCGTCGAGGCTGTTGAACTCCATCTCGAGGCCTTCTTCCGAGGATTTGCGGGTATAAATGGCGCAACGGACGCGGGGGGTGACAGGCTGTTTCACGCGGCCTCCGCATCGTTGCCGACCGGATCGGACCGTTTTGATCGAAGGCCGAAAAAGGCGGGGCCGTTCCAATGTGTGCCTGTGATTTGCCGCGCGATGGCGGTAAGAGAACCCCATTTGCGGCCCGCGAATTCGAAGCCCTCCGGCAGGATGATCACTTCGTGGCGTTCGCCGCGCCATTCGCGCACAAGCCTCGTTCCGGCCACGGGCAGTCTGATCTTCGCCGCGCGTTTTTTCGGTTTCGTTCCCTCGGCCTCGGCGAGCATATCTTCGAGCCTGTGGGAAGCCTTTTCAGACAGGCCCCCATAGGTCAGTTCCTGGATGCGGTACGCCAAGGCGCGGGCCATGAAGCCTCTGCGGTAGGGCGGCGGTTCGGTCTGATAATAGTCTCGCCAAAGCTGCTTGAGCTCGGCGAAGGACTTGTCCTGCAACTCCTTGATTTGGCGCATAATCGGCGTCATAGCGGGCTCTCTTTCGTCGTTCTCTCGTCTCCCACACACACGCTTCCTTCGCCCGCGAAGTCCAGTCGATAGTCGCGCCGCCGCCCGTCTTCTCTGGCTTTTTTCCGCAAAATCGCCAAAGCGAGCAGTTCCGCCGCCACGCGCAGAGCGGTTTCCCGTGGGGAGAACTCCTTGCCGAAAACAGGCGTCGAACACGAGCCTTCAGATGTCGAAAATCGTCTTTCCATACCTGCTTGATACCGGCGTGGATCCCGAAACGTTGCGCGGCTTAAAAAGCATACGGGAGCAACGCGTTAACCATCATCCGGACTCGACTCAGGGTTGCATATGTACTAGAACGGAACGCGAACATCTCAACGCGTGGGGGTGAGCGTGGCACGAAGCATCAAGCGGTTCTTTAATCCTAAATTTCTGCAAACGATCGATCTCGACCTTTTGCGGCGCTTTTTGTCGCCGCATTTGAAACATCTGGAAATCGCTCCGAACGTTTTCGACAAGCCGGAGAAGCAGGCGAGAGCCGCGCTTCTTGATTTTTTCAAGACGGCGGAAAACTATCCGCAGGAGATGATGCGCGATCTGCACCGCATCGCCGAACTGGGCAACGAGAACGGCCTGCACAATCTGATCGACATAGCCGCGCTTCACGGCAAGTGCTTACTGCCGGAAGAAGAGATCGGCGACGAGGCCGAACTGCGTCGCCTCGATCCAAGGCACGTTGCGATGCGCGTCTATCTCGAGCAGCCCGACCTGTTTCAGGAAGCTTCGACGGCGAGCGCGTGCCGCTTGCCGCGCACGTCTTTCGAATACAGGGGCCGCTCGACGAACGTTCCCGCGAAACTCGACGGCGAGGCGAAGAAGCTTTTTGTCGAAAGAACGTCGGAGTTTTTCAGGAAGCGTTTGAAAGGCGGCTATTGCGACGTGGCGGCTCTCGAGGAAGACGGCGTGTTCCTTCTCGTCGTCAAGCACGGTAAGACCGCGACGACGACCCTTGTCGAACAGAGAGGAGAAGAATCCGTTCTCAGCCTGCGCGAGCTCGCGCTCGCCTCCATGAGTTATATGCCTTCCTCAGGCGTCTTGAGCGTCATGACGCAGGTTGCCAAGGAACGCTTGTTTTTGCGCGATCTTTTCGCCGAAGCTCTTTTGGGCGACAAAGAATTCTTTAAAGACGCGGAGACGAAGCCAATTTATACGCTCCAGCCCATCGCGGACAGAGGAGCGTCTTTTCGGCTGGCGATCGAAGGCATCGAAGGGCTGAAGTCGGCGTGGGTTCAGGAAATCCAGATCCAGGGCAAAAAGGCCGAAGGAGAAACGCGTTCGGTCGAAGGAAAGATGCTGTTCGGCAACTCGACGAACGCGATCGGCGATCTTTTGCGTTTGGCGCCGAACGTGGATTTGCGCCGCTTCGACATTGCCCACGTCAAAGCGCTCTTGCGCTTCGAACAGAGCGGAAAGAAGATCGATATTCCCGTAATCATAACGCCTCCCTGCAAGTTGAGCATGTCCACGACCGGACGCATGCGCTTCGAGCGGGATATCCTGCGCTTTTTGGACATCAATGGATTCTACGCCGATAGCGAACTTGCCGACGCTCTTGCTGACGCGGCTTGATCGCGGCCTTTCGCCAACGATCGACGCCCAAACGCTTGCGCCTTACGGACAGAAGAACGTGAAAGAGCTTTGCCGCCGCAAGGTTCTCGCGCCGTTGCCGCGCCCTGCCGTCGTCGGGCCTTGCGGAGAATGCGACGAAGGATGCCTCGGCATGGCGGTCGTCGAAATAGACGGAAAGCTCCGTGCCTTATGTCCTAACGGGATATCGGCGCCGCAAAACCTCGATCCGCTACGTCTCGAACGCTACGTTGTCGACGAAAAAGAACTCTGTTTTCAGCTGAGGCAAGGAAACGGCCTGACAGGCGAAGGCGTGGAAGCGCTATCAGGCGGTTTATGGCTGCTCGGACGGGACGCTGCGCAAACCCCTGTATTTGCGCTCTTTCGTTGCGGCGAAGCGTCCGCCGCATTGGCGATCGGTGCCGTCTTGTCGTTCGCGCAAGGACAAAAAGCCGAGATATGGTTGCCTTGCTGCGATATCTTGCCTCTTGCCGTGCGCAACGCCGCCGGACGCGGCCTGACGTTTCGCGATCTGAGCATGGATATCGACGTGTCCGATACGGCGCCTTTGTTCCGGTTGAGAAGACAGGCTGAAAAGGTTTCCGAAGCGATCGACTTAAAACCGGAGATTATTATCAACGTCGATGCGCGGACAGTCCGTTTTCGCGATGCGGACGTTGCGCTGGGGCCAACCGTTTTCCGTCTCCTCCTTACGCTTGCGGAACATGCCCTAATAACGCCGGAGCCCATGCTTTCCGCGAAGCTGATCAAAACTGTTTGGGGCTCGCAGGGCATCGGCGACGATCTTCGAAACAATTTGCGGCGGTTGCGCGAAGGCTTTCAAAAAGCGATGGGCTCTTCTTTCGATCCGAAATCCATTATTCACCATTACGCGAAAACGGGGACGCGTTTAGCCATTCCATCCAATCTGATTTTGATTATAAAGGCCGACAACCAGAACTGACACGCTTGCTGACACGTCATTGCCACCAATGACACGGCGCAAAAGCGGACCCTCGGGGCGACGTTACAAAAACGGAGCCTCGAAATGTCCAACGATTATTCTTCTGTATCTCTTCTTTCCGACCCCTTCGTTCTCGCCCGGGCAAGAGCCAAAGCCCGCGACCTGGCCCGCAGGCTGAATCTTGCCGGAGACCATGTCGACGACCTGACGCAGGATTTTCTTCTTGTCTTGTGCCGAAAAGTGCGGCGTTTCGACCCGGACCGTTCCCCTCTCGGCGCCTTCGTGGCCATGGTGCTGCGGCAGGCGCAGCAGGAATCTTTCCGGCGCCTTGTGGCCGAACGAAAACAGGCCTCGCTGACGTTCTCTCTCGAAATCGGAAACGCGGACGCAAACGAAGAAGCGCTGACGCTCGTCGAAACGATCGACGCGGACGCTTGTCTCGCGGCAATGGAGCGTCTCGGCATGAGCCGGACTGAAGCGATGGAACTGCGCCTCGACGTCGAAAAGACGCTCGGCAAACTGCCGTCTTCCCTGCGCCGGACCGCCGAAGAACTGATGGATGAGCCGAGAGGACTCGCAGGGCGGCGCGGTTGCGCCCGTTCGACGTTGCGCCGAGCCGTTGCGGCCCTTCGGGACGCTTTCGCTGCCAACGGTCTCGACGTTTTTTCCGCTTCTCCGCGCAACGTTTCGGGAAACGCCCCGGTATCAGGAAAAGCAGAGGCCCTCGCGCCTGTCCGCAGGCAAAGCCCTGTGGCGGCGGTCGCCTCGGGACCGGGTTCCCGCGCGAATACAAGACCTGCAAGGGAAATAACGCGGCCTCGCGCTCCGTCCGAGGCGTCAGGACCCGGCCCCACCTTTATGGGGACGACATGGAGCGACCGCGCATTGCGGGAAACGGTTTGTACGACGGCTTAACAACGGAGGAAGAGATGAACATCCCGAACAGGATTACGATAAACCAATTGCGAGACATGCCACCCGGAAAGATCGCAACGCTGGCGGTCGAGGAACTGGCTCTTTTGTCTGGCGATCTTGCCGATGCCAAGGCGCATCTGGCGGCCATCGAGAACAAGCTGCGTAGCGGGCTTGATCTCAAATACGGCCAAAAGGCCTCGGAGCTTCGCAGGGCCAGCGGCAAGGACACGGGCACGGTGCGCGTCACGGATGGACGGTTTGTCGTCGTGATGGATTTGCCCAAGCGCGTCAAATGGGATCGCACAAAACTCGCGGGCGCTATCAGAACCATCGTCGAGCAATGGCGCGAGGACCCCGAACAATACGTCACGACCGAGTACAAGGTTTCGGAAACGGCCTACGGCGCTTGGCCTGAGGCGATCCGAAAGTTGTTTGAGCCCGCTCGCACCGTCGAGCACGGCAAGCCCACCTTCAAGATCGAAGATTTACCAGAGGAGGATGTGTGATGGCCTTGCGCATTGTCACGGCGGACGAACGCCTTTCCGAAGCCAATCAAAAAACAACCGTTGCCATCTTCGGCCCAAGCGGGGTCGGCAAAACATCCTTGGCGAGAACGCTTCCGCCGAAGGAAACGGTCGTCATCGATCTTGAAGCGGGCATGAAATCGCTGCAGGGCTGGCCGGGCGACAGCATTCCGGTTCGCACTTTTCCCGATGCGCTCGACATCGCCTGTCTGATCGGCGGCGTCAATCCGGCGGCGGATGCCAGCGGCTTCTTTTCGCAGGGGCATTACGAGCATGTCGCCGCGATGTATCCCGATCTTCTGACGCTGTTGTCCGGAAAGCGGTTTGTCTTTGTCGACAGCATCACCGACCTGACGCGTCAAGCCATGGCGTGGGCCAAAACGCGGCCCGAGGCCATTTCGGAAAAGACCGGCAAGCCTGACACCAGAGGTGCTTACGGTCTATTAGCACGCGAGGTGATCGGCCTTCTCAAGCATCTGCAACATGCGCCTGGCAAGACGGTGATCTTTGTCGGCATTCTGGAATCCCTTACGGACGATATGAACCGCACGACATGGCAGCCGCAGATGGACGGCGGCAAGGTCGGACGCGAGCTTCCCGGCATCGTCGATCAGGTGATGACGCTGTCCTTGTTCGACCGCGAAGAAAACGGCTGGCGGCACAATCCGACATCAGGCGCCGAACGGCGTTTTGTCTGCCGTTCCGGCAATCCGTGGGCGTTGCCCGCCAAGGATCGCAGCGGTCGCCTTGAGATTACCGAAAGCCCCGATTTGGGCGCGCTTCTCTCCAAAATCAACCTGCAACACAAGAAAGGATAAGACCATGAGTTTCGATATGAACGACGCCGAGCCGCAAAAGAGCGGCGAGATTATTCCCGACGGCACCTTCGCCAAAGTCTGTTTGACCATCCGCAAGGGCGGCACGAACGGCGAAAGCGAAATCGACAAGGAGCTTTTGAAGGCTTCGAGCAGTCCTGGCAGCGACGTGTTGATGCTGGATTGCGAGTTCACGGTCGCCGAAGGCCCTCATGCGCGGCGCAAGTTCTGGCAGATGCTGACGGTCTCCGGCGGCAAGGTGGACGAGAAAGGCGTGTCCATCGGTTGGAAGATCACCAAGAGCACGATCCGCGCCATGATCGACAGCGCGCTCGGCCTCAATCCAGAGGATATGAGCGAGGTGACGAAGGCCAAACGGATTCTGCGCGGCTTCGCCGACCTGAACGGCATCACGTTCGTCGCCAAGATCAGGATCGAGCTGTCGAGCGACTTACGTTACGGCGACAGCAACAAGCTGGATCGCGTGATCCTGCCGACCGAGCCGGAATGGAAGAAGGTCATGGACGGACAGGACGTTCCGGCAGTGCCCAGCACGCTGCGCCGGAAACCGACAGGTGCGCCGACGGCAGCCGTAGCCCCCGCATGGAGTCAGCCGCAGCAACAGGCCGCTCCCACATCTGCGGCACCAGCCGCGACGCAAGGCCCCGCTTGGCTCAACGGGTAACTGTATGAATTCCGACCAATGGCAAAAGCACGTCACACAAGAAGCGGCCAAGGCCATGGGGGCGTGGCTCGAGGGACGCGGCGGTCTTCACAGACCCATCGCGTCCCTCACCATGGCGGATCTCGAGGCGATGGCGAGCAATGCGATCTCCCGCTTTGTGGTTCTGGGGTCGGAAAGGCTGAAGGAAGAACCAGACGCTTCTCAAGATTTGAGTTGGTTTCTGGGCGGTTAGATCTTTGCGCCGTGTGCGGGCGGCAGCAACGGGGGTTCGGTTACCTCCATCCGCAAAAGCCGGAAGCACAATATCGCTTCTGTTCGAAACAATGTCAGGACGCGGGGTTCGTCCATGCAAGTAGGAACAACGGAATGATCGACAAAACGGACATGGAAACGCAGGCGATCAAAGAAGCCCGCCGCTTCTTCGCCGAAGCGCTGAAGGAACTGGGGCTGATGCCCGCCTTCCAGAACCGCAGCGCACAGGAGATCGATCAGGTCATCGAAGCCTGCGTCGACGGCTTTCAGGAGTCGATGCGTAAGCAGGTCGCGGCCAAAGACGGCTGCAACGACGAGATCCCTTTTTAAGGAACGACGATGGCGATAGATTTCAATCACGGCTCGGCATGGGTTTACGGACGAGAGGCAACGGTTGCCGACAAGATCAACGCGCGGATCGACGATGCGATGGTCGCTCGCAACAAGAAGCAGAAGCCACGCGCGTATCTGGGCGGCAGCCGCGTCGGCGAGCCTTGCGCAAGACGGCTCGTTTACGAATATCTTCACACGCCCATGGACGAAGGGAAGGATTTCGATGGGCGCATCCTGCGCGTGTTCGATGCAGGGCATAAGTTCGAGGATTTGTCGGTCGCTTGGCTGCGGCTTGCGGGGTTCGACCTCCGCGTGAATAAGCGCGACGGCTCGCAATTTGGTTTCAGTACGGCAAACGGAAAACTCGCAGGCCATATCGACGGCGTGATCGTCGCGGGGCCGGAGGTCGGGATCGCATGGCCCGCGCTGTGGGAACACAAGGCGCTCAACGCCAAGTCCTGGAACGATCTCGTTAAACACGGTCTGCAAGTTTCCAAGCCCGTCTATTTCGGGCAGGTGCAGCTTTACATGGCCTATATGGAATTGGCCGTCACGCTTTTCACCGCGCTGAACAAGGATACGGAAGAACTCTATCACGAAGTCGTCCCCTTCGATCCCGCCGAAGCGCAGGTGCTTTCGGACAAGGCCGTTTCCGTCATCCGTGCCGCTGAATGCGGCGAGCTTTTGCCACGTATCGCAGCCGCCTCCGATTTTTATCTCTGCCGGATGTGTCCCTATGCCGAGCGCTGCTGGAAGGAGGCCGCATGAGCGCGTTTATGCCGTCGCCGTGCCAAGCCGAGGCGATCCGCAAGATCAGCGAATGGTTCACAAGCCGCACGAAAGAGCAGCAAGTTTTCCGCCTGTTCGGCTACGCGGGCACGGGCAAGACCACCATCGTCCGCCATGTCGTCGAAGAGCTTGGGCTGGATACGCTGGACAAACAGAACTTCTGCGACGGCGGCGTTCTTTACGGCGCGTTCACCGGCAAGGCCGCTCTCGTCATGACGCGCAAGGGAACGCCAGCTTCGACGATCCACAGTTTGATCTACCGCGTGTCGGAAGCGACGCCGCAGGAGATCGAGCGCGTCGAGAAGGAGCTAGCCGATCTTGTCGCGAGAGTCGGCCAGATGGGGCCAGCCGAGCGCACCTTCGCCCTGACGCAGATCAAGCGTCTTGAGCTGCGGCTTATGGACATCCACACGCCACGCTTCGTTTTGAACGAACAGTCCCTTGTGCGCGACGCCGATCTTCTGGTGCTCGACGAAGTCTCGATGGTCGGCGAGGAAATGGCGAACGATCTGCTCGCTTTCGGCACGCCGATCCTTGTTTTGGGTGATCCCGGTCAGTTGCCGCCGATCAAAGGCGAAGGGGCGTTCACGGATACGGTGCCAGACGTGATGCTGACGGAGATTCACCGACAGGCGGAAGAAAGTGCCATCATCCGCCTCGCCACCATGGCGCGGCAGAACATCGCCATCCCCTTCGGCCAGTACGATGATTTCGTATGGAAGATGCCGCAGCGCGACGTGACGTTTGATCAAATGCTGAACGGTGGGCAAGTCCTTTGCGGCCTGAACGCGACGCGCATCCGTCTTAACAGTGGCATGAAACGGGCGGCGGGTTTTGAGGAGGCCTATCCGACAGGTCGCGGAGAAAAGATCATCTGCCTTAAGAACCGACACGATCTCGGCATCGTCAACGGCATGTTCCTCGAACTTTCCGATATCCGCGACGAGGACGCCTATCGCTTCAGCGCGGAGGCCAGAACGGAAGACGGACAGCAGCTTCCGGGACGACAGCGTTTTTACAAAGGGCATTTCGACGATCACGTCCATTACGACCCGCAACGCTCGAACCGCGATTGGCGCGAGATCAAAAACCTTATCGAGACCGTCTGGGGCTACGCCATCACCTGCCACAAATCCCAAGGCTCGCAATGGGAAAACGTGATCGTGTTCGACGACAAGTTCGGACACCGTAAACCGGAAATCCGCGCCCGCTGGCTCTATACGGCGATCACGCGAGCCGAGAAAGGCTTGGTGATCCTTGATTGACCTGAACGACGTTTTACCGCCAACGCCGACGGTTCGTTACGATCTGGACGCCATAGCCGAACGGCTGCGCGAACGGGCAGAAAGCTGGGTGCCGCAGTTGTTTCCTAACGGCATGCGCAAAGAGGACGAATGGCGGCTTGCCAACATTCGCGGCGACGCCCCGCGCAAAATCGGCTCCTGTGTCATCACGCTTAAAGGCGAACACGCGGGCGATTGGAAAGACTTCGACGGCAACCAGAAAGGCGGCGGGCCGCTCAGCGCCCTTGAACAGGCGACAGGTCTCACGGGGCGAGAACTGTTCGCCTACGCCGCCGAGCTTGTCGGCTGGTCGCAGGCCGCGCCGCAAAAACAGATGCCCGCGTCCGTCTCGAAGCCCGAAAAAGACAGCGCGCGCGAGATCGATATTATTCTGTCCCGAACGCAATCAATCCACGACACGCTCATTGAGACCTATTTTGAATCGCGAGGGCTGAGCTGCCCTGCAACGCCCGATCTTCTCTTTCACCCCGACCTTGCGCATTGGGATACCAAGACCGGCTATCCCGCCATGGTCGCCATCGTGCGCGATGCGGACGGCAAACAACAGGCGTTGCATCGCACCTATCTGAAACCCGACGGCTCCGGCAAGGCGGACGTTTCCAAGGCGAAGAAAATGCTGGGGCGCACGGCGGGCGGCGCGGTTCGACTGGCGCCCATCGGAGATAAAGGCATTCTGGGGCTTAGCGAGGGAATTGAAACTGGCCTTGCCGTTATGACGGCGCGCCCCGAGCTGCCTGTCTGGGCAGCTCTTTCCGCGCCAGGTCTGGAACAGGTTTGTCTGCCGCTCGAAGCCAAGCGCATCGTCATTTTCGCCGACAACGATGCGTCCGGCGCAGGACAACGAGCGGCAGAGGCGTTGGCGGACAGGCTTCTGGCCGAAGGCCGCGAATGCGCCGTTGCCGTGCCGGACAAGGAAGGTGAGGATTTTAACGACCTTTGCGACGCGAGGGCTCGGATGGCATCAAGCGTTGCCTTCAAGCGGCACGGACGCACGAGCGGACATCGTTGCTGGCGCCCAAAGCCGACAACGCGACCAGACGCGGGTTGCCAATAGGTTTTGCGGATCCGGAAAGCCCGCTGCCTTTGCATCGCACGGACGAAGGCAACCTTGACCGCGCCGCGCGGCAGACGTGGCTGTTGCTTCACAACTCCAACCTTTCGCCTTGGCTCTATCGCGTGGGCAGCGTGCCGTCTTGGGTCGTGCCGGACGACGACGGGTTGCCCATGGTGCGCGGCCTTACGGACGAGCGGTTGCGCTATATGCTGGCCAAAATCGCCGACTGGCGCAAGCTCTCCGCCAACAACCAGCTTGTTCCTGCCCATCCGCCATCATCTCTGGTCAAGGCGTTGCTCGCAACGCCCGATCCCGTTTTACCCGTCTTGGCAGGCGTTGTGACCGCGCCCGTGTTCGGACGCAACGGCGAATTGATCACCGACGCCGGTTATCATCCGGACGCGCGGTTGCTTTACCACCCGTTATCGGGCTTCACCGTTCCGCCTGTGCCGCGTTGTCCTACGAAAGAAGAAATTGCCGCAGCGCGCACGCTGATCCTCGACGATCTGATGGGGGATTTTCCGTTCGTCAGCGAGGCTGAACGGGCACACGCTGTGGCCTTGCTGCTACTCGGCTTCGTCCGCACCATGATCGAGGGGCCAACGCCGCTGCACCTGATCGAAAAGCCTACGCCAGGCACAGGCGCGACGCTTCTGGTCGACGCCATCGCGACTATCCTGACGGGCTCCGGCGCGAGCGTCATGACCGAGGGCAGCGAGGACGAGGAATGGCGCAAGCGTCTCACCGCCAAGCTTCGCCAAATCCCTGCGCTCGTTCTTATCGACAATCTGCGACGCACGCTGGACTCTTCTGCGCTTGCCGCCGCACTCACGGCTCCTTTCTGGGAAGACCGCATCCTCGGCGTTTCGGAAATGACGCGGCTTCCTATTCGCTGCGTTTGGATCGCGACGGGCAACAACCCTGAGTTCTCGAACGAGATGTCGCGGCGCCTCATCCGCATCCGGCTCGACGCCCATGTCGACAAACCCGCGCGCCGCCAAGGCTTTCGGCATCCCGATCTCATGGTCTGGGTTCGCGCCAACCGCGCAAGTCTGGTATCGGCCTGCCTGACGCTCTGCCAAGCGTGGATCGCGGCAGGACGTCCCGCCAACCCCGAGATCATCGGCAGCTACGAGAACTGGTCGCGCGTCATGGGTGGCATTTTACAGGTCGCGGCCATCGACGGCTTCCTCGCCAACATCGACGAGATGATGGAAGCCTCGGACGCCGAAGGCGCGATGTGGCGCGGTTTCGTCTCACTCTGGTGGGACAGGTTCGGCACGGCGGAGGTTGGCAGCGGCGATCTATACGAGCTCGCGCTCGTCAGCGAACCGGCCTTGCCGCTCGGTGCAGGCGGCGACCATTCGCGCAAGATCCGGCTCGGCAAAGCCCTGCGCCGCGTGCGCGACCGGATGTTCGATTTGGGACACATCGCCGTTCGGGTCGAGGCTTTGGGCATTCGCCATCAGGCGGCGCGATGGGCTCTCGTTCTGTGCGAGAAACCCGACTGTGGCGCGACGGTCACAGAAAAACACTCCCCACACTCCCATCAACACAAGGCAGCGGGGAGTGTTGGGACTCAAGGGGGAGTGTCGGCGCCAAACACTCCCCTCAAAAACGGTCAACAAAATCAGAATGCTGGGGAGTGTGGGGAATGTGGGGAGTGTTTTTCCTCCCCCTTACACGTGCGCGGGCACGCGCGTGCGCAAGAGGAAGGTGCCCAAAAACACTCCCCACACTCCCAACATTCCCCAAGTCCTTGTCCCGACGAGACTTTCACAGGGGAGTGTCGCGGGGAGTGTTCGCCCGCATCTCCCAAACACTCCCCCGACGATCAAGAAACACCTGACTGGCTTAAGGAGGCGCTGCCATGACCGAAAACAAAACCACATCATCCATCCTCTCGCTCGATCTCGGGACGCATACGGGATGGGCCTTACGTCAACGCGATGGAGGGATCGCGAGCGGCACGCAACATTTTGCGCCCAGCCGGTTCGAGGGCGGCGGGATGCGCTTCTTGCGCTTCAAACATTGGCTCACGGAAATCAAGCAAACAGCAGGCGGCATCGATGCCGTGTATTTCGAGGAGGTCAGACGGCATGTCGGTGTCGATGCGGCCCACGCTTACGGAGGCTTTCTCGCGCATCTCACGGCGTGGTGCGAGCATCACAGCATTCCGTATCAAGGCGTGCCCGTCGGCACGATCAAGAAACATGCGACCGGCAAAGGCAACGGCGACAAGAAGGCCGTCATCGCCGCGATCAAAGCGAAAGGTTTCGATCCCGCCGACGACAACGAAGCGGACGCGCTAGCACTGCTCGATTGGGCTTTGGAGAACGGAGGCGCGTCATGAGCGGCATGAAATGGACTCCGCGCGGTTTTGGCGGCGAGCGCCCAGACCCTGAACGTGTCAAACGCGAAGGCTGGAACAGCGAAGGCATTCTCGTCGTCAAGGCCGACGACGACCGCCTGTCCTGGCCTGAGCGAGAGTTGATCCAGCAACTCGGCGAGAAACTTTACGGCAAACGCAAAACGGAAGGAGCGCGGCATGACTGAGAAATGGACCGCATCGCTGGTCGAAGAACGTCTTGTCGAGGCTGCAGACGTTTTGAAACGCATGCCCCCCGTCAAGGTGCGTGGGTATTTCAACGTCTGGCCGACCATCGTCCACGATTTCGGCGATCTGGTCGGACAAGAGCCGCCACGCCTCAAGCGTCCGTATCCGTCCGCCGCCGCCATCAGCCGCATGGAAGAAACGCTTGGTTGGACGATCGGCCTCGATCCCATCGACGCAAAGATCGTGTGGTTACGGGCATACGGTGAGCGCTGGAAGCACATTTGTTGGAGCGTCGGCCTTGCTCGCATCACGGCACACCGGCATTGGATTTACGCTCTTTGCGTTATCGCATGGAGATTGAACGACAGGTCACAGCGTGTCCCCGCGCGGACAAGGTTGTTGGCAAGTCTTTACGGCGGTAAATTATGACGGTTTTTGCGAAGCTGGTAAAAAAGTGTTTCAGAAACATTTTTGGGCGATACAAAAACGGCAAAAATGACATATGTTCTCGTCATGCTCGGGAGAGGCGCGAGCGGGCGAGCCCCGAGGATCAAAAGAATATGAAAAAAGAAATTGAAGTCGGTCAAACGTTCCAGCGCGGCAGCGCGCGCGGAAAGCTGTGGCAGATCGAAGAACTTCTCGTCTGGCCATCAGGCATCCACGTTCGCTTGAGCCGCGTCGACGACCCGACGACAAAGCACCTCGTCGCGGCGGACGCACTCGAAGACAACGGCTAAATGCCCGTCGCTTCGCTGTCTCTCTAAAATCTTGCGGGTCCTGTGTGGGCCCCAACGTATGCTGGCGGCAAGAGCCCGGGACTTCGCTACATGTAGGGGCTGAAAGCGGGAAGCCACCTCACATGTTGTGGCTGCGGACGCAACCCAATTATCTCATGGAAAACAAAGAGTTAAACCGCCCCGTGGAGGCGGATTCCTGCCTGGACTCCTGACAAAGGGAAGCCAGCTTTTCGTAACAACAGAGGTTTGAATTGAATGGTCTGGCTTTATCTTCCGCCGGAGGCGATTGCGCATGCCCAAAAGGGCGGGCGTTGTTCGGCCTCTCGCTCTGCGCGGGCGCAGGCGGGCTCGACCTTGGCCTCCACCTTGCGCTGCCAGACTATCGAACTGTTTGTTACGTCGAGCGGGAAAGTTTCGCCGCATCCACGCTCGTGGGTCGGATGGAAAACGAGGCCTTGGATCGCGCGCCTGTCTGGGACGATGTTAAAACCTTCCGAGGCAAAGCGTGGCGCGGCGTGGTGGATATCGTCCACGGCGGCTATCCATGCCAGCCATTCTCGATTGCAGGCCGTCAACTCGGCGACAAAGACCCGCGCCATCTCTGGCCGGACATCGCCCGCATCGTCCACGAGATCAAACCGCCCCTCTGTTTCTTCGAAAACGTCGGCGGACATTTACGATTGGGGTTTAGCCGCGTCCACGATGACCTTCGACGCATGGGTTACCGCGTTAAGGCAGGCTTGTTTACGGCGGAGGAAGTCGGCGCGCCTCACAAGCGCGAGCGATTGTTCATCTTGGCCTACCGTGAGGGTGTCTTCGGCGAACGGGGCATCACGCAAAGAGATCTCGGCTGGGAACCCGAAGGGGCGACTGGAAGTGAGCGCGCAGCTTTGGCTGACCCCGCGCGCGCAGGAGACAAGCGAGAAACAGGAGAGCTTCATAAAGCGCAACGGCGACCGAACGGATCGGTGCTTCGGGTCGCTCACGGCGCAGACGGCTCTATGGCCGACAGCAACGGCAACGGATTCGCTCGTGCAGCGGGCGCGGCCACCGGAGAAGATGATCCGCAAGGACGGGCGCAATGTTCTGCGAACACCGAGTTTGGCCGAGACGGTGCTGCAGCCGGAGGGGTTTCCCTACACGAGGCAGGATTTAGAAAAAGCCAAAAGCGGCGCTCGTTACCGGATTGCAAAGGTTCAATGGCCAACGCCGCGCGCTCAGGAACCCGGAAGCACAAGCTCGGATCACGGGCTCAGCCTGACCGAGGCCAGCAAAGCATGGCCGACGCCTCAATCGACGGATTACAGGGAGCGGGGCAATATCTCGAACCCTTGCATCCAAAGACGAATGGCCATGGGGAAACAGGTCAATCTTTCCATGATGGCACATCCGATGGCGTACCAATCTGGCCGCCAGCCCCTGCCGATCACGCCGGATGGGAAGGAATCCCAGCCAGTCTTAAACCCGCTGTTTGTCGAATGGCTGATGGGATGGCCTATCGGGTGGACAGACTCCGACTTTGCGGCAACGGCGTGGTGCCGTTGGTCGCGGCTTATGCGTTTTGCACTTTGGCAACTGAAGCCATCACAGAAACCGGAACAAAATGACCTCTTCAGCGACGCATAGTCTAGCCAGCAAGATCGAGCTTTGGGATGTGGAAGCTCTTGTGCCTTATGCCAACAACCCGCGCACGCACTCGAAAGAACAGATTGCAAAAGTCGCCGCCAGCATTGCGCGCTTCGGTTTTGTGAACCCCATCTTGGTCGACGCAGCGGCCAACGTCATCGCGGGTCATGGGCGTTTGCAAGCCGCCAAGCAACTCGCCCTAAAGCAAGTTCCCGTCATTATCCTCGCTCACTTAACCGAGGAAGAGAAACGCGCTTATGTCATCGCCGACAATCAACTGGCGCTTGAAGCAGGATGGGATGACGAACTGCTCAAAACGGAGCTTGGCGCGCTTGCGGATTTGGATTTTGATCTATCCGTCATCGGTTTTTCGGATAAAGAACTGGCGGAGCTTTTGGAAGGGCTGAATGAAACCCAAGGTAACACGGATGACGATGCTGTTCCTGAAGCCCCCGTCGAGCCTGTCACAAAGCTCGGCGATGTCTATGTGCTGGGCAACCATCGCTTGCTTTGTGGGGACAGCACGATCCTTGAAAACGTCGAGCGCGTCCTTGACGGCGCGCTGGCCGATATGGTGTTTACGGATCCGCCCTATAACGTGGATTACGGCAACACGGCCAAGGACAAGTTGCGCGGCAATGACCGCAGGATCATGAACGACAATCTTGGCGAAGGATTCGAAACGTTCCTTTACGACGCTTGCGTGAATATGATCGCGGTCTGCAAAGGCGGAATCTACGTTTGCATGTCGTCGAGCGAATTGCACACGCTGCAGAAGGCCTTCGTTGCGGCGGGCGGGAAATGGTCGACCTTTGTGATCTGGGCCAAGAACACATTTACGCTGGGCCGTTCAGACTACCAACGCCAGTACGAGCCGATCCTCTACGGCTGGAAGCAAGGCGCGGATCATTTTTGGTGCGGCGCGCGCGATCAAGGCGATGTGTGGTTCGTCAATAAGCCGAGGAAAAACGATCTGCATCCGACGATGAAACCCGTCGAGCTGGTCGAACGCGCCATCCGCAACAGCAGCAAGAGCCGCGATATCGTCTTGGATTGTTTTGGCGGCTCCGGCAGCACGCTCATCGCGTGCGAGAAGACGGGACGGCAGGCGCGGCTGATCGAATTAGATCCCAAATACTGCGATGTGATCGTCCAGCGTTGGGAGGCGTTTACTGGCAAGAAAGCTGAGTTGGTCTCGCAGCCTTAAACGCAATCGAACCAGCGCATGCAGGTGGTTAGGAGATGGTTGTAATCGCCGCTCTTGGCCTCGGCGATGAACGCCTTGATTTCATCTTCCGGCAGGTAGGCCTTCCGGGCGGCACGCTGGCAATGTCCGAGGATGGCAAAAGCGTTGCCGTCTCGTCCAGAAAGGCGAACCTGTACTTCCGGATAGCGGCAGCTGGGGGTCGAAACACGCAGACCGACATAACGACCGTAGCTTGAGCCTGATGGATCGACATAAAGTGTTTGCCGCTCCGGCGCGGTGACGGCGACGACTTGACGCTTCTTGTTGAGGTATCCGCCTTTTCCGGCAAGCCACTCGCGGTCACGAAGCGGGGCTGCGATGAAATTATCGTAGTCTTCCGTGCTCAGTTCTTTGGTTTCCACGATTGATACACGGCTGCCCAGATCTTCGGTGTCTCTGGCGGCTGCCTCGACCTCGTCAAAGCGGAAAGGCTTGCGGGCAAAGCGGACGAAAAGTTCTTCAGACATGGTCGCCTCACGCTGCTTTGGTATCGTTGATGGCTTTACGGAAGTAATTCCGCCAGCTCCTGTTTTTCAAAATGTTGTCGATGTGTTCGGCAATCGCTTCGGGACTCGCAGGGCCGCCTTTGATGAAGCTCAACTCGTCGGCAAGATGGCGACCGAACCGCGCATCAAGAAGATCGCGCGTATGTTCAGGCGTCAGATCGAAACGCTCCGCAAGCAGTTTGCTCATCGCCTTCCAAACCATCGGCGCATCGTAGTCGCTGCGGACGCTTGTTCCCCAAAAGCCCCACTGAGGGTTTGCGGTGGGAAGCGGGTTGTTGTTTTGCATAATGACCTCCAATAAATGCGTTTCTCATTACATGGTGATGATCGCTCTTCGTCGCAAGATTATCCACTCAATTAGAGATCATATGATTGCGAAGATAAGCGCCGGTTGATTGTTAGATAATCAACCGGCGCGCACGGATCGTTTCATGGCTTAGGCGGTGCGACTTTATAAACGCGTTTGCCGTCTTTCGGCTTTTCGGAAACGATTAGGTAACCACGTTTCTTGCCGAGCGCGTGAGATATCGCCGAACGCACCGTGTGTTTTTGCCAGCCCGTCGCGTCGACAAGCTGCTCGATGGTCGCGCCTTCGGGGCGGCTTAACAGTTCGATAACCTTCGTGAGTTTCGTCTCCCGCGCAGGCGCATCGTTTGTCGGATTCATGGCGGCGACTGCGGCGAGTCCAGCCTGCATCGGCGCGGACAACGCCTCATCGTTGGTTGGTTTGCCGTTGCTTTGGGCCTTGGTTTTGATCGCGGCCTTGACGATGGTCTTAGGCTTGGATTTGCCTTGTTTTGTGGTCTTTTTGGACATGCGCGTTCTCCTTAGAACTTATGGTTTAACAAGGGCATGAACGCTTCATTCGCAGCGTTTATCCACTCAATTATGAGCAATCAGATGGCTTTCTTCGGCTACTTCCGATCATTTGATGATCGCAGCGCGGGGACGCTGGGGCGCAGGAAAATGACATATGGGAGTCAGTCAACGACAATTCGCCGACCGGTGGGGCAAAAGTCGCGGCGCGGTGCAAAAAGCTATCGCATCGGGGCGCATCTCGCCTGAAGCCGATGGGACAATCGACCCCGAGAAAGCGCTTGCCGCATTGCGCGTTAATACGGATCCGTCTCAGGTGCGCGGCAAGAAACGTGTCCCAAAGGTTGCCATCCAATCGATGCAAGAAACTTTGCAAGAGGCAGGGCACGCGGTCAGCGGCGGGGGCAATTTTGTTCAGGCGCGAACCGCGAATGAAGTCCTCAAAGCCCAAGAGCGCAAACTGCGCGTTCAAAAACTTAAAGGGGAACTGATCGACCGTTCTTTGGCGACAGTGCTTGTTTATCAACTTGCGCGGCAGGAACGTGATGCCTGGCAAATGTGGCCGACCCGCGTGGCGGCGGCTTTGGCATCCGAGATCGGCGTAGACACGCACCTTGTGCAAACCGCCCTTGAGAAGTTCGTGCGCGAGCATTTAGGACAACTCGCTGACATCAAGATCGACCTTCGCGCATGATCGTCATAAATGAAACGCTCGCCTCGTTCGATGGCGCGGATGCGATCCTGCGCGGCTGGATGGACGGGCTTACGCCGGATCCAAACCACACGGTTTCGAGCTGGGCGGACGAAAACCGTATTTTATCGCCGCGCGGCGCAAACGAGGCTGGGCCGTGGCGCACGAGCCGTACGCCATACTTGCGCGAGATCATGGATTCCTTGTCGCCGTCCTCGCCGTATCAGCGCATTGCGCTGATGAAAGGGGCGCAGCTCGGCGGATCTGAGTGCGGTAATAACTTCATCGGCTATGTCATCCATCACGCTCCCGGCCCAATGCTGGCCGTGCAGCCGACCGTCGAGCTTGCGCGGCGTTTTAGCCAACAGCGCATCGATCCTTTGATCGAGGAAAGCGTAGTGCTCCGCGAGCGCGTGGCGCCTGCGCGGGCGCGGGATAGCGGCAATACGATTTTATCGAAAGAGTTTCCCGGCGGCATTCTGGTCATGACGGGCGCGAACAGCGCAGTCGGTTTGCGCTCAATGCCCGCGCGCTATCTGTTTCTGGACGAAGTGGACGCTTATCCCGCCAGCGCAGGCGAAGAAGGCGATCCTGTCGCGCTGGCCGAAGCTCGGACGCGCACCTTCGCGTGGCGACGCAAAGTATTCTTGTGCTCGACGCCGACAATCAAAGGCATCTCGCGCATCGAGCGCGAATACGAGGCCAGCGACAAGCGCAAATATTTCATCCCTTGCCCGTTTTGCAGCCACAAGCAGGTTTTGCAGTTCGAAAGGCTGCACTGGGAGAAAGGCAAACCGGAAACGGTCGCCTATCACTGCGAACATTGCGAGGCGCAGATCAATGAGCGCCATAAAACCTTCATGCTGGAGCATGGGGAATGGCGCGCGACGGCTGTCAGCGCCGATCCGCTGACAGTTGGTTACCATATCTCCAGCTTGTATTCGCCGCACGGCTGGCTGAGCTGGGAGCGCATTGCCCGCGATTGGGAAGTGGCGCAGGGAAATGACGAGGCGATGAAAGGCTTCAAGAACAGCGTGCTCGGCGAGACATGGGTCGAAAGCGGCGAAGCGCCTGATTGGCAAATCTTGTGCGAGCGTCGCGAGCCCTATCGTCTGGGAAGAGTTCCCAAAGGAGGCCTGTTCCTGACCGCAGGCGCGGACGTTCAAAAAGACCGCATCGAAGCCGATGTCTGGGCGTGGGGGCGCGGCTTTGAAAGCTGGCTTGTCGATCACATCGTCATTCCCGGCGGGCCGGACGATCCTGTTGCTTGGGATGCGCTGGCGCAACTGCTGACGCAAACATGGCCGCATGAAAACGGCCCGCATCTGACCATTGGCAAGCTGGCTGTGGACTCCGGCTATGAAGCTCCTGCCGTCTATGCGTGGACGCGCAAGATGGGCGGCGCTCAGGTTATGGCCGTCAAAGGCGCGGAAGGGTTCAACCGCGCCAGCCCTGTGACCGGCCCGACTTATGTGGATGTCAGCGAAGGCGGACGCAAAATCCGACGTGGCGCGAAGCTCTGGATTGTCGCGGGGTCGACGTTCAAAACAGAGACCTATCGTTTCCTGCGCCTTGTCCGCCCGACAGCCGAAGAGATCGAGGACGGCGCTTTGTTTCCGCCCGGCACGGTGCATCTGCCCGAAGGCATCGACAGCGAATGGATCAAACAACTGACGGCGGAGCAACTTGTCACCGTTAAAACAAAACGCGGTTTCTCGCGGTTGGAATGGCAGAAACTGCGGGAACGCAACGAAGCTCTCGACTGCCGCGTTTACGCTCGCGCAGCCGCTTGGATTGTCGGTATCGACCGCTTTTCGGAAGCGCGGTGGAAAGAACTTGAAGCGCAAGTCGCGGCGGAAGAGCGAGAGATCGCGGATACAGAAGAGTATCCGCGCAACGCAGGCGTGTTGCGCCGCAAGCCGCCAAGCAAACGGCGGACGTTTCATTCATCTTATTTGAGATAGGCCAATGACCCTTGACGACATGAAAGCGCGCCTTGAGGCGTTGCTCGCCGCGCGCTGGCGCGGGGTGCGCAGCATCGATGTCGAGGGCCGCCGTATCTCCTACGCGACGGATGCCGAAATGGCTTCGGCCATTACCGATCTGGAAAAACGTATCGCCGTTCTCGAAAGCGGCAAACCGCGCCGTCGTGTCCTGACGTCGGGCAGCAAGGGGCTTTAAGATGGGGCTGCTATCAAACATCACGCGCGTCTGGCGCGGGGCCTTTGGCTCGCTCTCGACGGGGGGCTTCGAGGCCTCCCAAGGCAACAGGCGCCTACGGACGTTTCAACCCTCGCGCCTCCATCTGAACACGCTTCTGGTCAGTGCCGGGCCTACGATTACGGCGCGGGCACGTTATCTTGTTCGGAACAACGGCTATGCCACAAACGCAGCCGAAAGCTGGACGGGTAACGCCGTAGGCGACGGAATTACCCCGTCGAGCAAGATTGCCAACGCGCGGCTTAAAAACCGTGTCATGGAACTGTGGTGCAGCTGGACGGATTACGCCGATGCGGAAGGGCTGACTGACTTTTACGGCCTGCAACGCCGCGCCGCTCGGGAGATGTTCATCACGGGCGAGACGTTTTTCGTCTTTCGGCCCGTTTCTCCATCGCTTGGCTTGCCGGTGCCGCTTCAATTACAGCTTCTGCCGACAGAAATGCTGCCTTTGACCAAAAACGAGGTACTTGCGAGCGGCAACGTCATCCGGTGCGGGATTGAGTTCGACGGCAACGGGCGGCGCGTGGCGTATCATTTCCTGCGCCGCCATCCCGGCGACCTGACGCAACCAGACCTGACAAGCGAAACGGTGCGCATCCCGGCCTTAAATGTCATGCATCTGATGGATGCGGCAGATGCTGGCCAGTTGCGCGGCGTCTCGCGTCTGGCTCCCGCTATCGTGAAGCTGTTTCTTCTGGATCAGTATGACGATGCGGAACTTGACCGCAAGAAGGTCGCGGCCATGTACGCGCTCTTCATCACGACGCCTGCGCCGAACGAACCGTTCGATACGGCGGAGCAAGAAGACGAAAACGGCGAACGCATCATGGACGTGCAGCCGGGTCAGGTCACGATGCTGGAACCCGGCGAAGAGGTTCAAACCTCGTCGCCAGCCGATGTCGGCCAGACCTATGAGCCGTTTCAATACCGCACGATCCTGCAAATCTCGGCAGCGACGGGCGTGCCTTACGCCTACGTCTCCGGCGACATGCTGAAGGCGAACTATTCAAACTCCCGTATGGCTTTGCTCGAGTTTCGGCGGCGCGTGGGCGCGTGGCAGCACTCGGTCATGGTTTGGCAGTTGTGCCGCCGCGTTTGGGAACGCTGGATGGATATGGCCGTTCTGTCGGGCGCGCTGACGATCCGCAACTTTGAGGCCAAACGTGCGGATTATCTGGGTTGCGACTGGTTGCCGCCCAAGTGGGACTGGGTCGATCCGCTCAAGGATGCCAATGCCGAAATCGCGCAGATCAACGCAGGACTCAAAAGCCGGACGCAGGCCATCGCCGAGCGCGGCTACGACATCGCGCAGGTCAACGCCGAGATCGCGGCGGAAAGGCAGCAAGAAGCGCAGCTGGGGATTTCCTTTCAGGAAACGAAGGCTTTGCCAGCGCCGCAGCCTGATGCGCCGCAGGATGAGCAAAACAACCAACCCATTGAGGAACAGCAAACGACATGATGAACGATCTTCCGCATATTGCCGCCCGCGTGTTTGGCGCGCCGTTGATGCTGGCGCGGCCCAAACTCGACGTGCTGCTTTCCGTCCTCGGCCCGCGCCTGACGGGAGCTGGCGGCGAGACCTTGACGCTGGGCGGCGAGAACGCGCCCGGTGACGACGGGGATTTGCAGATCACATCCGAAGGCGTGGCCGTTGTTCCGGTCTTTGGCACGCTTGTCACGCGCTCCGGTTACTTTGCGGCTCTCAGCGGTCTTACCAGCTATGCGGAAGTCGGGCAGAACATCGAAAGCGCCTTTGCCGATCCGTCCGCCCGAGCCGTTTTGCTCGAGATCGACTCCCCCGGCGGCGAAGTCGGGGGCCTTTTTGATTTGTGCGACAAGATTGCGGCGCTGAAGGCGCAATATGGCAAGCCGCTCTGGGCTTTGGCCCATGAGGGCGCATTGTCGGCGGCCTATGCCATCGCGTCGTGCGCCGACAAGATCGTTTTGACGCAAACGGCGGAAGTCGGTTCCATCGGCGTTGTCGCCGTCCATGTCGATGAAAGCGGCGCGGACGAACAAGCCGGTCTTGCATGGAACTTCATCTATGCGGGCGAACGCAAGGTCGATGGCAATCCGCATGAGCCTTTGGCCGACCGCGCGCGCGAGGAAATCCAGGCCGATGTCGATGGGCTTTATGCCGCCTTCGTCGCTCTTGTCTCGAAAAATCGCGGCCTTCAGGCCGAAACTGTTCGCGGCACCGAAGCAGGCGTCTATCGCGGCGCGTCCGCGCTCGACGCTCAGCTTGCCGATGCCGTGATGAGCCGCGAGGCGGCGCTTGCCGCCTTGGGGTCTTCCGTCATGTCGACGTTTTCTCAACTCTCAACAAGCCGAAAGGACATACTCATGAATGCCGATCCTCAGAAAATCGAAGCGCAAACGCAGGTTGAAACGCCGCAACCCGAGCAGCCGCCCGCCGCTCCGGCAACGGATCCTGCGCCTACGCCGCCGCAACCTGCAGCCGAACCGGCCCCCGATACGGCGGATCAAGCCGCGATTGAGGCGAAAGTCACGCAAAAAGTGCGCGAAAGCTACGCCGAAATGGCCCAAATCGCCGCACAAGCCGCAAGACTGGGCGTAACGCTCGACGTGGCCGAAGCGATGGCAAAGGGACTGAAACCCGACGCCATGCGACGCGCCGTGCTCGACGAGTTGGCCGCGCGTTCGAACGCGACCGGCGTTGTTGCAGCGGCGACAGCCCCCACAGCCACGTCTGCCGACAGCCCCATCGTCCGCCGCGCCCGCGCTGCGGCTGATAAGGCCAAAGCGTAACCCTAACCATCAAACCCGAAGGAGAAACTCAACATGACTGCATTGACGCAAAACCCCACGCTTGGCGATCTCGTGAAATACGAGCTTGAACCGCGCTATAGCCGCGAGTTCGTGACTCTCAAATCCGGCGCTTCCTATGCCATCGGCACGGTGCTGGGCAAGATCACGGCTTCCGGCAAGTATCGCGCTTCGCCTGTAGCCGAGGTCGTGGGCGACGAAGGCGCAGAAAACGCCTGCGCCGTTCTGCTGGAGATCGTTGACGCGACAGCGGCGGATGCCGTCGGTCTCGTCGCGGTTCGCGGCCCCATCATTCTGTCGAAAGATCGTTTGGCTTATGACGCCAGCGTCGATCTGGCGGCGGAGAAAGCGGCCAAGATCGTCCAGCTTGCAAGTCACGGCCTTGTCGTCCGCGACACGGCCTAAGCGACCTCTCATATCCCACCCGAAACCGCCTTCAAGGCGGTTTTTTTCATGTCTAACCTCTGGAGAAACTTATGACTGTCATCATCAATCCCTTTGACGCAGGCGGCTATTCGCTTGCGGAAATGACGCAGGCCATCAACATCCTGCCGAACATCTACACGCGCCTCGGCCAGATGGGCCTGTTTCGGTTCGAAGGCATCACACAGCGTTCCGTCCTGATCGAACAGGCTGAAGGCGTGTTGAACCTTCTGCCGACCGTGCCTTTGGGCGGGCCTTCGACCGTCGCCAACCGCGACAGCCGGTCGATGCGCTCGTTCACCGTGCCGTGGATCCCGCACGACGACAACATCACTCCGCAGGACATCCAAGGCGTGCGCGGGTTCGGCAGCGCGGACAGCAGCGATCCGCTTGCCGTTCTGATGGAACGCAAGCTGACCCGCATGCGCGCCAAGCACGCCCAGACCCGCGAGTTCATGGAGATCAATGCGCTTCGCGGCACGGTGCGGGACGGCGCGGGGACTACGCTTTACAACTACTTCACGGAGTTCGGCCTCACGCGCCTGTCCGTGGACTTCGATTTCGGCGACGATGCTTCGGATATTCAAGCGATTATCCGCGACGTTTTGCGCAAGATCGAAACGGAGTTGAAGGGCGAGAGCATGAGTTCCGTTCTCGCGCTTGTCTCGCCGGAGTTCTTCGACAAGTTGATCGGACATCCCAAGGTCGTAGAAGCCTACAAGTTCTACGCCTCGGGCATGCAGCCTCTGCGCGAAGATGCTCGTCGCCGCTTCCCGTTCGGAGGCATTGTGTTCGAGGAATACTCGGCCACGGTCACGCTTTCGACCGGCGCGGCGGAAACGCTCGTTCCGGCGGGCGAAGGCATCGCGTTCCCCTTGGGCACACTCGACACCTTCGTCACCTACGGCGCGCCTGCCAACCTTATCGAGACGGTCAATACCATCGGTCTGCCGATCTATGCCCGTCAGTTGGCGCGTCCGGACGGTGGGGCTATCGAGATCCGCACGGAATCCTCGATCCTGCCGATTAACAAGCGGCCCCGCCTCGCGGTGCAGCTGATGAGCAGCACGTAAGCAATGGAAGACGCTTTCTCGGCGGCGATGGACGATCTGTTCGCGGATCCGAACATCGCCGCCGATGCGGTCTATCTCCCCGCATCGGGCGGAGCTGGATCCGATGTGCGTGTGATCCTGAAACGACCGGACGAAGTCGCGTCTTTTGGCGAGGCTCGGATCGCTTCCGAAACGCTCATTCTTCTCGTGCGCGTCATCGAAATACAGGATCCCGAAGAGGACGATCAATTCCTGATCGGGGGCCGGAATTATGTCGTGCAGGGCGAGCCAATTGCCGATGCCTTGCGGTTGATCTGGACATTGAACACGAGGCCCGCATGAGCTTGCGCCTTGCGGCTGCCTTGCAGGGTAGCCTGACCAAGATCATGGCCCAAGAAACCAAGGCGGCAGAGCGTGCGGTCACGCAAGGCGTGCGGCAAGCGACGGACGGTCTCAAGCTGGAATTGCGCGGGCAGATCACAAGCGCCGGACTTGGCCAGAGGTTAGCGAACACATGGCGCGGCATGGTGTTTCCGCAAGGACAGGCCAGCATCAACGCGGCGGGCTTTGTGTTCAGCAAAGCCCCGAACATCGTGAACGTCTATGCGCGGGGCGCGATCATCAAATCCAGCAAGGGCTTCTTTCTGGCGATCCCGACCCCTGCGGCGGGCAAATACGCGATGGGCAAGAAGATCACGCCTGCTTCATGGGAGCAGGTTCGTGGGCAGCGGCTTCGGTTCATTTATCGGCACGGTGCCGTTTCCTTGCTGGTCGCCGACAACATGCGCGCGCGAACAGGCAAGCGCGGCGGTTTTGCCAAGGCCAGCGCAACGGCCATGCGAACGGGTCGCGGCCTGACCACGGCGATCATGTTTCTGCTGGTTCCGCAAGTCTCGATCAAGAAACGCTTCGATATCGGCAGCGCCGAAAAGAAATGGAACGACGCATTGCCGCGCTTTGTCGTTCAAAACTGGCAGGAGATTACAGAGAAATAGGCTATGCGAACATTTCTTCGGCCCACGAAGCAAACTCACGCATTTTCTCTTGGTTCCAGCGGCAACGCCAGAGGTCGTTGCGATCAATGACCGTGCAGCCAAGTTTTTTGTAAAACTCCAGCGCAGAAAGGTTGTCCTTGCGGACACCGATCCCTATCGTTCCGCCTTTGTCGAAGGCGTCCAAGACTACCTCCAGAACAAGTTTGACTGCCACAAGCTGTCCTCTGAATTCGGGCTCAACGTAGAGATTTTGCAGCTCGAAATAACGTGTGGCCGATTGACAGGCATAGAGCCTGTGCCAACCAACGAAACCGATATCCTTGCCATCAATCGAGGCTAGAGCCGCCGAAAACCAGTCTTTGTCCGCCAGAAGCTTTTGCGGATCGGGACGCAAATCTTCGTTGTGATGGCGAGCAAGCTTCTCTGCCAAGACCGACATGGATTCGCAATCGGCAAGGGATGAAACCTTGCGAATATGAATGTTTTCTTTGGCAACCATGAACCAATTCCTTGAAACGTAACGGAAAGACACCTCATGCTGACACAACGGGAAATGGTTCTGCAAGCCTTGTTTGAAACACTACAAACCATTTCTGGCCCAAAGGTTTTGCGTAATGAAACGCTGCCGGAGAAGGTACTGCCTGAAGGGCTTCTCATCCTGCGCGACGGCGACCCTGGCGAGCCCGAGACGATCCTTTCGCCGCTTTCCTATTACTGGCAGCACATCGCATCGTTGGAGGTCATTGTTCAGGCAGGAACAGCGGCAGAGCGCGATCAGATGATGGACGCTTTGTTTCAAGCCATCGCAGCCGCTTTGATCGCGGATCAAACGCTCGGCGGTCTGTGCGACCGCGTGACGCCTCACGCCGCCGACACAAGCTCGGTCGTGATCGAAGGCGCAGCGAACATTAAGGCGGCCATCGTGCCGATTGAGCTGATTTACACCACCGACAGCCAATTGGGCTGAACCCTTTCATCACATAACTGGAGGATCATCATGGCACGTGCCTATGGCGCGAATGCGCAGCTATTGGGTAAAATCGAAACGGTCTACGGCAGCCCTCCAAGCGGGAACTTCGTTCGGTTTCCGTTTATCTCCTCGGCGCTGGGGTCGGAGCAAGGCTTGATCGCCTCCGATCTTTTGGGCCAAGGCCGCGACCCCTCGCAGCCCATGCGCGACGTGATCAACGTCGAGGGCGACGTGGTTGTGCCCGTCGATCTGCGCAATTTTGGACATTGGCTCAAGGCCTTGCTTGGCGCGCCGACAACCAGCGGCACGGGGCCGTATGTTCACGCTTATGGGTCGGGTTTGGCCACGCTTCCGAGCATGTCCTTGGAAATAGGTATGCCGGAGGCTTCGGCGTTCTTTATGAACATGGGCGTTCGTGCCAACTCGATGCAGATCACGTTCTCGCGTTCGGGCGGAGCCAGCGCCACCATCAACTGCATCGCGCAAGGCGAAAGCCGTGCTTCGGCCAGCGCAGGCGGTACGCCCAGCGAACTTGCCATGACGCGCTTCAACCAGTTCCAAGGCGCTGTCAAAAAAGACGGCGTGCAATTGGGCAACGTCACGGGCGCTCAGCTGACCTATACCAACAACCTCGAAAAGATCGAGACGATCCGCGATGACGGCAAGATCGATGGAGCCGATCCAACGGTCGCGGCGCTCACGGGATCCATCGACGTGCGTTTTGCCGATACGACGCTCATCGACGCCGCGACGAACAACACGCCTGTGGAATTGACCTTCGGCTACACCATCGACGCCGACCGCTCGATCCTGTTCACGGCGCACGAGGTTTATCTGCCCAAGCCGAAACTCTCTATCACCGGCCCCGGCGGCGTGCAGGCCAGCTTTAATTGGCAGGCCGCCAAAAACACCACGGCTGGCAAAATGCTCACCGTCACGCTAACCAACGATATCGAGGAGTACGTCTAAATGATCCGTCTTGAATTGAGGCGCGAGCCGTATTGGCTCGACCTTGGCCACGGCGTGCGCGTGCATGTTCGTCCCGCGACGACCGCGCTGGTCATGGCCGCGCGTGTCACGGCCTTAAAGGAAGCGGTCGCGGACGCCGATGCGGGTGTTCGCAGCGCCGCGCTGATCAAAAAGCTGGCCGAGCTTGCCATTATCGCTTGGGAGGGCGTTGGCGACAGCGAGGACAACCTCGCCGAAGTCACGCGCGAAGCGGTTTCCGCCTTGATGGACTTGTGGCCCATCGCGGACGCTTTCGAGCGGCTCTATCTCGGCCCGACGCTCATTTTGGAACAGGAAAAAAACGGTTAGAGGCCCGCTGTAAATGGCACTACGGCGGCGGGCCGGAATACTGCGCCTCCTGCGCGGATGCGGGGCTTCCGTGCAGCAAGGGCGAACCCAACAAAGACGGCGAGCTTTGCCCCTACTGCGCAAACGAGCCGCAAACAATGGAAGGCTGGGAAGCGTGGGACGTCGCGCTTCGGTGCGCCGGACAGCTTCGCACGGCGCAACTTGCCGTCATCGGCGTCGACATGAACGCCGCGCTAAAGATCGCAGAAACCTTGGGTCACGAAGTCGCAGCCGTCGCCGAACTTCTCCCCTCCTGCGAGTCCGGCATGGTTTCGGCGATCAACGCAAAGGTTAATGAGGGCTTAAAGTAATGGTCGAACGCAATCTTGCCATCCGTCTTTCCGTCATGGAAGGCGGCAAGGTCAAGGCCGAGCTGAAGGAGATCGGCGAGTCCGGCGAAAAGTCGCTCAAGAAGATCGAGCTTGCCGGAAAGCCTGCCTCCAGAGGCCTTTTGGCCGTAAATGCCGCAGCCAACGACGTAAAGGGCGCGGCCATTGGCCTTTCTGGCCGGATCGGGCCGCTTGGTTCTGCAATGACTGCGCTTGGCCCCATTGGGATTGCGGTTGGGGCGGCCCTTGGAGCGGTCACGCTTGGTTTGTCGGCCAGCATTAAGGAAGCCGCAGAGGCAGAGCAGTCTTATAACCGACTTCAGGCCGTCCTCCGCGCCACAGGCAGTTCTTCCGGCCTGACCGCGCGAGAAATTAGCGACTTCGCCGATAAGATGGAAGCGACAACCTTGACCACCGCCGAAGGGGTCATGAACGCCGCCTCCGTTCTGGCGACCTTCCGTTCCGTATCCGGTGAGACCTTCACGCGCGCTATTTCGCTGGCGCAGGATCTGTCGTCCGTGTACGGCAAAGACTTGTCGGCAGCGGTTTTGATGCTGGGCAAAGCCCTTGAGAACCCTGTCGATGGTTTGGGCGCTCTGGAAAAAGCCACTGGGAAATTCTCCGACGAAGAGAAAAACGCGCTGCAGAGCATGGTCGAGACTGGAAAGGTCGCTGAGGCGCAGAAGATCATTCTGGACAAGCTCGCTGGCGCGGTTGGCGGAACGGGGGCCGCCGAAGCGACGGGGGTCACAGGTGCGGCGCATCAGCTTTCCGTCACATGGAAAAACATGCTGGAGGCCATCGGCCAGACCGAGACCGTTTCCGGCGTCGCGCAAGGAGCTTTGCAAAAACTAGCCACCACCTTCGCGGTCACAACCGAATGGTTCAGCAAGGATCCCTTGTCCGTTCAGTTGCGGCAGGCCAAGAACGAATTGGCCGAGGTTCAAAAGGAGCTGGACTGGCTGCAAAGTCTGCCCTCCGTTGTTCAGCCCGCATACAAGGGCAACACGGAAGTCCGGCAAAAGAAAGCTGCTGAACTTCGCGCCGAGATCGAAAAACTGACCAAGGCAGAGGAAGCCGAGGCGGCAGAACGCGCCAAGGCGGAAGCAGGACGCCTTGCGGCAGAAAAGGAAGGCCGCGCTAATCTATTGATCACCGCGCGCAAAAATATTGACGAGGCTCTGGGCAAGCTGGTGGACGATCCCGCAGAGAAGATTGCCAAGATCAATGCCGAGCTGGCGAAGACAAAAACAAACCTGAACGCCCTGCGCGAAACGGACGGCAGCAACACGGGCGCGGTCGATACGGCCATCAAACAGGCCGAAGAGCTTGCCAAACGCCAGATTGATGCCATTCAAAAACCGATCAACGAGGCCGCGCAAAAAGAAGCGGATGCGAACCAAAAGGTCATCAACGATCTAAAGCAAAAATTGCTCGGCATCGGCAATGAACGGCAGGCCTTTATCGATCAAGCTGTCTCACGGCTTTCGAACAAGGCGACGGATGCCGACAAAAGCAAGACGAGCGATCTTGCTGCGCAGTTGTTCGATGAAAAGGCCTTCGCCGCAGCCGAGAAAGTCATCGCCGATCTTGGACAGCAGATGGATAAGCTGTCTGATAAGCGCAAGGCGTTCGTGTCCGATGCCGTGGCAAAGTTGCCGGAAACGGCGACGCAAGAGCAAGTCGAGCGCACGAAACAAATGGCAGCCGCGCTTTACGATCAGACGCAGGCGCAGGAAAAACTCGACAAGCTGAGGCAGGAAGGCAAGCAGATCACGGATGGCGCGCGCGGGGCCGATGAAGCCTACGCTGATCAAATCCAGCGCCTCACGGAAATGCTCAATGCGGGCGCGATCAGTCAGGAAGTATTCAATAAGGCCAAAGACAAGGCTTATGACGAGCAATTGGCTGGTCGCACGGACGGGCAAGCCGGAGCCATCCGCGCCTTTCGCAGTTACCAGAAAGAAGCCGAAAACACGGCGGACGCTGTCGAAGAAGCGTTCAGCGAGGCGATGAAAGCGACCGAAGACGCCATCGTGAACATGGTCACGTCCGGCGAAATCAGCCTCAACAGCCTCAACGATCTTGCGAACAGCATCGTTGCCGACATCACCCGCATGATGGTGCAGCAATCCATCACGGGGCCGCTGGCCAAATGGATGGGCAGCAGCATGGAAAGCGGCGGCTTTATGGATGAGATATTCAGCTCGATCTTCCATGAAGGCGGCGTGGCTGGCGAAGCGGCTCCTTCGCGCCAAGTTCCGGCTTTCGTGTTTGCCGGAGCGCCGCGCTATCACGGCGGCGGCATCGCTGGGCTTAAGCCGGATGAAGTGCCCGCCATTCTTCAACGAGGCGAGGAAGTCGTTTCCAGAAAAGACCGGCAGCGCCGCTCCACAGGCATCAATGTCGTCATGCATATCACGACACCGGACGCGAACAGCTTCCGCGCCAGCCAAGCGCAGGTTTCTGCGGAGGCTGCGCGGGGTATACAGCGAGCGAGGAGGAATCTATAATCTACAGGTGTCTTGCCATATAAGGTGCCCCGTCATGCCAAAGAACAGATCGTCCAAAGTAGTTGTTTGGGATGCGGATGGCGTCATCTTCCGCACCTTTAATGACAGGGGCGAGTTTATCTGGTCTGTAACTTTGACGCAGGATTTTGGCATTGCGCTGGACACAATTGAAGATATCTTCTCAGATCAATGGCAAGAAGTCATTAGGGGAAGAAGAGATACCCGTCAGCATATGCAAGAGGTCTTTGACCGACACAGAGTCAAAGTTCCTGTCGATGACTTCTTGTCCTATTGGCTCACAAAGTGCGACACGATTAATAATGAAGTGGCGTCTCTTCTCGGAAGCTATGAATCCTATATTGCAACCAATCAGGATCCGATTAGAGCCGCGCATTTTCAGGACGTTTTTCCTGAAAGCGTTCGGAAGGTTTATGCTTCCAGCGCAATCGGCGCGTTGAAGCCAAATGATGCGTTTTATCGCCACATTGAAAAAGACCTGCAGGTTCCGCCGGGTGAAATATGGTTTGTCGACGATGTGCTGGAGAATGTCGAAGCAGCGAGAACGCGCGGCTGGCGGGCACATCAGTTTGTCGACACTATATCGCTTCGTTCATTTCTGGAAGCGGAGTAACGACCCTATAGTGCCTTCGTCATTAGAGCCGCATTGCCATAATGGGTTTGCACGCGTTCCATCTCCTGCCAGCCATTCTTTTCATATAGACCTTTTGACTCTTCGGTCACGAGATAGAGCTTTTTGTAACCGAGCCGCAGGGCTTCGGCTTCAAGCCTTTTTACAAGTGATAAAGCGATGCCTTTGTTGCGGTGGAACGGATGGACATAGACGGAGGCAAGCCACGGAGAAAGGTCGGGACGCCCGTCAAAGTCGCTTACCCAAAGGCTGATCATGCCTGCGGGTTTGCCGTCTGCGATGGCTACAAGAGTCAAAGGAATATCGGTTTTGTTCGCGCCTTCAGTAAAACGCTTGTTTGCGCGTTCGAATGATCCTCCCGACTGGCATCCCCATTGTCCGAAAGCCCAACTGGCGCAGACGGGGATAAAGTCTGGATGGTTTTCGAGGTAATCGATGGTGACAGGCGCGTTCATTTCAATCCCTTAATCATCAGCAAACATGGGTTGTCTTCTCCCCACAGGGTCGGAAAAACTTCGACAGGCTTAAACCCGAGGGCTTCATAAAACTTTCGCGTGATCGCGTAGTGCGTATCCGGATGTTCAGGCGCGAGCGTTTTGACCGAAAGAAATGCTTTGCCAGACTCTCGCGCTAGCCTTTCCGCTTCGCTGACAAGTTTTCTGCCCAGCCCTTGGTGATGGAATTCGGGGCGGAGGCCCATGACATAGATTTCGGAGGCAGCCCCGGTTTGCTCTTTCAAGGAGAGAAAGCCCACGGTTTCCGATGACGTTTCATTTCGGCAAACAAGAAAGGTCGTTTCCTCAACGCCGAGCACGTAACGATCCTTCGCATCCTCAAGGCCGAACCATTCAGGCAACGCATCAAGGATGGCCCTGCAGGCCTGTCCTTTGTCTTTTGTGAGGGGCTGGATAATAAAGCTCATGTGCGGTTCCAAAAGGCAAATTATTCAACCGGATCATAGCATAAGAATGGAAGAAAGGAACACGCTGAATGACCTTCCATGAAGTCCAATTCCCTCCCGACATCGCCTATGGAGCATCGGGCGGGCCGGAATATCTGACATCGGTCGTCTCGATGGCTTCAGGCTATGAGCAGCGCAACGCCAACTGGTCGGCAGCACGGCTGAAATGGAACGTGGCGTCCGGCCTGAAGCATCAGGCTCAGCTTAACACGCTGATCGCTTTTTTTCGTGCGCGCAAAGGCAAGGCTTATGGTTTCAGGTTTAAGGACTGGACGGATTATAAGGCAACTGCCCAAGCCCTCGGCGCAGGCGACGGAACGACGAAGGACTTTCAGCTTGTCAAAAGCTATACCTCTGGCGCTGGCGTTGAGACCCGCACAATCACAAAACCCGTTTTAGGGACGCTCGTGCCTTACCTCGGCGGGGTCAAACAAACATCCGGCTGGTCGATCAACACGGCCACGGGCGTTTTGACCTTCAGTATTGCTCCGGCACAAGGTGTGGCGGTCACGGCAGACTTTGAGTTTGACGTGCCTGTGCGTTTTGACACTGACAGCATGGCCGTCAGCATTGAGCAATTCGACCTGCATCAATGGTCGGACATTCCCGTTATAGAGATCCGTGTATAGCTCATGAAAACAGCGACCTCACAGCTTGCCGCGCACATCGCAGGCGAGACGACCACGCTTGCGACCTGTTGGAAAGTCACGCGCAAGGACGGGGTGGTGTTCGGCTTCACCGACTTTGACCGCGATCTGACCATCGACGGCATCGTTTATGAAGCACGAACGGGCTACACGCGTTCGGCCATCCATACGATTTCGGATTTGTCGGTCGATAATCTCGACATCGAAAGCGGACTGGACAGCGAGGCTCTGGCCGCGCCCGATCTGCGGGCGGGGATTTGGGACAATGCTGAGGTGCTAATCTTTCTGGTCAACTGGAACGCGCTCTCGCAAGGCAAGATCATCATGAAGCGCGGAACCATCGGTCAGGTCGAGCTGAAGGATACGATCTTTAAGGCAGAACTGCGCGGCCTGACGCAGGCGCTTTCGCAGCAAATCGGCGAGCTTTACACGCCCAACTGCCGCGCTGATCTTGGCGATACGCGTTGCAAGATCGATTTAGCTGCCTTGACGGTGGCCAGCGCGGTCACGGTGGCAGAAGGTCGCTATGGCTTCACCGACACCGCTCGAACCGAGGTAGACGATTACTGGACGGGCGGTCTTATCACATGGACAAGCGGCGCGAACGCGGGGCGCAAGATGGAAGTCCGCTCCTATGCGACTGGCGTTTTTGATCTGTTCCTGCCCATGCCGTCCGAAATTGATGTGGGCGACACTTATGCTGTTCAGCCCGGATGCGACAAGTCGTTCTCGACATGTTGCTCCAAATACAACAATGCCGCGAACTTTCGCGGAGAACCGCATGTCCCCGGCACAGATGCCGTTTTAAGTTATCCCGATGAAAAAATAGCCCCTCTCGCATGGATGCGGTCGCCGAAGCCCGCGCATGGCTCGACACGCCTTTTCATCATCAAGCCTCGGTCAAAGGGGCCGGATGCGATTGCATCGGTCTGATCAAAGGTGTCGGAACGGCTTTGAAGCTGGTCGATTACGATCCGTCATCGCCGAAGGCGCAGGCCTTCGCCAATTATTCCATGCTCCCCAACAGTCGCCGCATGCGCGAAGGCTTGGCGACGTGGCTGGTCGAAATTCCCGTGGCCGAAGCGATGCTGGCAGACATTTACTTCATGGCATGGGGCCGCGAACCGCAGCATGTGGCAATCATCACTGACAGAGGCATCATCCACAGCTATTCCGGCGTGGGCAAAGTGGTTGAACACGCGCTGGACGAAAGCTGGCGGCGGCGGATCGTTGCCGCGTATCGGTATCCTTGCTTTGCGGGGCAATGATACTTAAACTCTTGCTCTGAAAGGAAAGAATCATGGCCGATGTCAAGCAAAAGCCCGTTTTAATAATTGTCCAAGGGTTTCTTGGCGCAGGGAAAACGACTTTTTCCAAGAATTTGGCGAAAGAGGAAAACGCCGTCCGGATGAACGCCGATGAATGGTGTTTTGAAAACTTTCTTACGGAAGAACTGGAAGCGAATTGGGATGGCTGTTTCGCGCAGGCTGTCCAAACCATTTGGCAAAGCGCCGAGGAGCTTCTGGCGCAGGGCAAAAATGTTGTTATGGATCTTGGTTTTTGGAGCCTTCCTTCGCGAGAACATGCCAGGGGGATCGCTAAAGCCGCTCATGCGGCGTTTCGCCACTATTATGTTTATGCGCCCGATGAGATTTTGATTTCACGCCTTAAGCAGCGGCAGGGGGCAATTGCCGAGAGTAATTTGGCAAGATTCGAAGAAATCAAAAAGTCATTCGAAGAGCCGTTGCCGGACGAGCAAGCGATCAAGATCGATAATTTCTGATCGATCCATCTTAACGACATTGAGGTTTGTATATGGCTGTCCTAGCTTTGGGACTGGTTGGCGCAGGGTTGACTTCCGCCATCGGGATTGGCGCGTCCATCGGCTGGATGGGCGGGGTCGTCCTTGGCAATCTGCTGTTTGGCGGCAGTAAAGGATCAAATACAGAAGGCTCGCGCCTCAGCGATTTATCGGTTCAGTCTTCCACCTATGGCGGCACGATCCAGCTGGTTTATGGAACCATGCGCGTGTCCGGCAACGTCATTTGGTCGACGCCACTCAAAGAAACCCGCCATGTCCAGACCCAACGCGGCGGCAAAGGCGGCGGCGGAAGTTCAACCAGCACGACCTATACCTATTCGGTCTCGTTCGCGGTCGGGCTTTGCGCGGGGCCTGTTTCAACCGTTCGGCGCGTGTGGGCGGACACCAAGCTCATTTACGACGCAACGGCCAGCAACACGCAAGCGACCGAGAAATACCCCGGCGTTATCCGCGTTCATACAGGCGCAGAAGACCAACATCCCGACAGCACGATGGAAATGCATCTTGGCGCAGGCAACGTGCCGGGCTATCGCGGGCTGTGTTTTTTGACCTTCACAGATTTGCAGTTGGCCGACTTCGCCAACCGCATCCCGAATATCAGCGCGGAAGTTGTGGCCTCCGGCGCGATGGATTGCGACGCAGTGATCTTGCCAAGAATATCCAGCATGTACCGCGAAGGTGGTGTGAACGACCCCTCGCGCGGCGTCTTGCTGTGCGTCAATTCGACGCGCGCATTCAAGTACAATCTCGTCAACAACACGCTGGCGCTCAATGTGCCTCTCGTGGATGACGTGTATGGCGATCTTCGAGGCATCGATAGCGAAGGCTATCTTTATCACGCCACGGATGCCTATGGCGTCGGGATGCATCTGTGCAAACGCAATCCCGACACGATGGCCGTTGTCGCCAAGACGACGAAGCGCGTGGACTTCAGCGTCAGCGGGTTCGTACTGGGCGACAAGATTTTCGTGCATCGTTCGCGCAAGGTCTATGACCTTGACTTCGGGCTGGTCGCCGATCTGTCCGAGTTCTTCCCTTACGCCAATGAAGCGCCCATGTGCTCGGATGGCAGCGGTCGCTATTGGCAAGCCGCCGCCGACAAAATCCGCCGCGTGGAAGTCGATATTCTGGGCAACGGCGACGTGGCTGAATGGGATGTCTCGGCATGGACGGGCGGATTGCGCCCCAACATCATCTTCTGGGACGACACGACGGGACATTTGTTCTTCAAGATCAATCAGTTGCATCGTATCGTCAAATGGCATCCCAACAACGGGTTCGCGGCCTATGTGGATGGAGTTTCGCTGGCGGTCGGCTACACGTTGCAGGACGATTATGCGTTTCCGCAAAAGGGACGCCTTTGGGCAACTAACGATCTCACCGCAACGCTGGTTGATCTGGTGAGCATGCGGGTCGAAAAGACAATTAACCTCATGCCCTATATGCCGACGTCGGCCACGCATTTTTGCGGCTGCTACGAGAAATTCACGCATAGCGCGATCATCATGACCAATGAAGGAGAGGTCAAATATCCGTTGGAGCGTTACGGCTCGGATAATGTGGCCTTATCGTCCATCTTGACGGATCTGTGCGAGAGGGCGGGCCTGAAGCAAACCGACATCCTAACGAACGAAGTCAGCCAATTCGTGCATGGCTATGTCATGAGCCGTCGCTCTTCGGCCCGTGATGCCATTGAACCTTTGCTCGGCGCGTACTTTATCGACGCGGCTGAGACAGACGGTGTTCTGCGCTTTATCCCGCGCGGGCAGGATTTGGCGGCAACGATCCCTTACGACGATCTTGGGGCGGTGGAGGGAACATCCAATGACAACCCGCTCCGCGTGACCGAAACCCGCACGCAGGAACTTGAACTGCCGCAACGCATCGACCTGACCCATTACGATCCCGACCGCGACTATCAGAGCAATACGCAGAATGCCGCGCGCGCTGGCAACGCTGTTACGACCAAGGATCAACAAACAGTCGAGCTATCCATCGCGCTGTCGGCAGACGAAGCGGCGCAGATCGCGGACAAGACGCTCACCAGCGCGTGGATCGGGCGCAACCAGTTCGAGTTCAACCTGCCGCCCAAATGGCTGCGGCTTGATCCCACGGACGTGATCGATGTCCTATTGCCGGACGCAACGCTGGCTTTGCGCCTGACGCAAGTGGACTTCGGTGGCAACAACATCGTGGCCTGCAAGGCGGTGGCAGAGGACGAGATTGCCTATACGTCTAACGCCAAGGGAGCTGGCGTGCCGATTACATCTAACCCGATCCCGATCTCTACGCCGATCTCTGCCTTGGTCATGGATCTTCCCATGCTACGGGCCGAAGACGATGGGCTGGGGCTTTATTATGCCTTGGCGCTCAAAAACAACGGGACGGCCAGTCTTTACAAATCGCCGGATGCGTTGACGTGGAGCATCATAGGAACAGGAGAAGCGGCTCCGGCGTATGGCTGGGCGTCGAGCGTTCTGGCCGCGCCACTCAGCCCGTGGTCGTGGGACGAAACAAACGCCGTGCAAATCGCGCTTTCTCACGGGACGCTGGACAGCAAGACGGCGCTGGAAGTCCTCAACTGGAACAATGTCGGGTTATTGGGCGACGAACTGATCCAATGGCGTAACGCCACGCTTCTGGCCGAAAACCTTTACCAGCTTTCCGGCCTCTTACGAGGACGACGTGGCACGGAATGGGCCACAGGTACGCACAAGATCGGGGACAGGTTCGTGGTTCTGGCCACGGATGGCTTCTACCGCATGGTAATGGCCGCGACCGAGATTGGGCAGCTTTCCTATTACAAGGCCATCCCCACAGGCGGGGATTGGGACGATGCAGCACAAACCAGCCTCAAATACAACGCGGCCAGCCTGCGCTGCTTTTCGCCTGTCCATATCAAAGGAACCCGCGATGGCCTCGGCAACCTGACCCTTTCTTGGGTCATGCGCGCGCGGTGGAACGGCGAGTGGCTCGACAGCATCGACATCTCGAACTACGAGGCCACGGAGGCCTATGAAATCGACATTCTAAACGGCGACACGGTGGTGCGGACAATCAACGCCGCCACGACCAGCGCAACCTACAGTGCCGCCGATCAAACAACCGATTTCGGCGGGGCGCAGAACGTCCTGTCCATCGCCGTTTATCAAATCAACAGCACCATCGGGCGGGGCTATGCAGGAAAGGCCATCGTGTAATGACAACTACCCCTAATCTTCTCATAGACCACATAGCCGCCAGCCAAGCCCAAAAGGAAGTGACGGCCAACTCGGCTTTCGATGCCTTGGACAAAGCGCTGTGCCAGTTCACAAGCCTTGCGTTGGCCGATGCCAATCTGGCGCTAACGGATGCGCAGATGCTTGGCAACATGGCGCTGAAGTTTACAGGAGCCTTGACGGCGGTGCGGACGATCACGGTTCCCGCGCATCCGAAACTGCTCTGCGTCGAGAATGGCGCGACAGGCGGTTACGCGATTTCTGTTAAAACGCCATCCGGCACAGCCGTTTCCGTCGGTAGCGGCGAACGTAGGCTGCTTTATTGCAATGGGACGGATTTCTCTGTCATGGCTGAGGCTGGCGTGGCGACGCCCTATGACGTGGGCGGCAGCTATGCAGGCAAGCCCGCAGGCAGCGCCGTCATCATGCGCTTTCCCATGCCACGCGCCGTCCGCTTTCTTTCCGGCATGCCTCAGAGCAAAGGCGTGGCCGCAACGGCGGCTACGGCGGCGGTGGCTTTTTCAATCCGCAAAAACGGAGCCGAGTTTGCCTCCATGATCTTCGCGGCCTCGGCCACCAGCGCCACATTCACATGTCTCAACACCACCGACTTCGCGGCGGGCGACATCTTGTCGCTCGTTGCGCCGTCATCGCCCGACGACACGCTATCCGACATCGGCTTCGCGCTGGCAGGCCTTCGCATTTAAGGGAGAAACAAACATGTCCTTACGCTTTATCGACGGGTTCGACCACTATACGACCGTTGCCCAGCTTCTTTACAAATACGTGGAAACAGGCTCCAGCAGCTATGTTTCGCTGGATGCTGGTCGCCGCTCCGGCAGCAACGGGATCAAGCTTTATTCAAGCTCCGGTTACGTCACTAAGACGCTGGACGATCAGGCGACTTGGATCGTCGGCGCAGCCGTGAAGCTCGGCACGTTTCCGACCAGCACAGGCTCCATCTTTCAGTTCCGCGACAATACAGGCAATGTGCAGGCCAGCCTGTGCGTTTCGACCACGGGAACCTTGGCTCTTTACCGAGGCACGACCAGCGGCACTTTGCTTGCTTCGTCTGCTGGCGCATTGTCGGTTGGCGCATGGAACTTTATCGAATGCAAGCTGACCATCGCGGACAGCGGGGGATATTTCGAAGCGCGGGTCAACGGCGAGGTCTGGGCGACCTTCACGGGGGACACAAAAGCATCGTCCTCTATCGCCACAGCGAACTCGATCCGGCTTTACGGCATGCCGTCCGCCGCCATTGTCTATTACGACGATTTCTATATGTGCGACGGCACCGGCAGCATCCGAAACGACTTTCTTGGCGACGTGCGCGTGGACACGCTCTTTCCATCTGGCGCGGGGGCATCGGCGCAATTTACGCCGACCGGCAGCGCGAACAATTGGGAAAACGTGGACGATGCTTCGCCGGACGAGGATACGACCTACAATGTCAGCGATACGGCGGGAAACATCGATACCTTCACCTTTGCCGATCTTTCGACTCTCAACGCTTCCGTCCTTGGCGTTCAGGCGAACGTCTTGGCCCGTAAGGATGATGCGGGCACGAGGCTTCTCAGGGCCGTAACCCGTGTTGGCTCCACCAATTATGAAGGCGCGGACATGACGCTTTCGGATTCCTACGTCGATCACAGGCAAGTCTGGGCGCAAAATCCAGCGACTTCCGCTAACTGGACAGAAGCCGAAATCAATGCCGCCGAGTTCGGCTATAAGGTGCAAGCCTAATGTTGCGCGTCACACAAGAAGCTGTTGAGGTTGTCCGCAAACCGACGATTGCCAAGGCGCGTGCAACGCAAACGGTTATCGAGGTTGCGCGTCGTCCAGCCTCGCGCTCTGCCAGAATAAGCCACATAGCGGTCGAGGTCTTGCGCGCCAACGCCGCGCCGCCAGCCGAAACAGCCCAGCAGCCGCTCATTATCATCGTCGCGGGATAGACCATGCTTCAAACACAAACGCAGCCTGTGCCTAACGGACAGGATCAGGAGAGTTTTACCATGAGCCCAAATGAACAGATCGAATACTTCCGCAGCATCGGGCGGCTAGAAGCGCAAGTTGCCAGCCTTATCGCTGCCGTATCCGAACTCAAAACCAAGGTGGATGGAATCGACTCTCGGCTCGACACCCTCGACCGCTTGGCGAACCGCTGGAAAGGCGGCTTTGCCGTGATCCTGACGCTTGGGGCCATCGCCGGATTTGTGCTCGACAATGTCCTTCGCTGGTGGACGAGCAAAGGGTCATAGATATTAAAGGGGTTTCGACATCGGGTAAACGATAGCTCCGAACATGCCCGTCTTGGGTTCTTGTTCGGCATAGCCCATCGCCAGATAAAAACGCCGTGCTGTGCCTGTGCTGTTAAGCGTGCAGGCTATTGCGCCAGACTCTTTCGCTCGTGCTTCAAGTGCCTGAACCATCCGTTTGCTTATGCCGCGCATGCGTGCCGAAGGCAGGACATAGTTCAACGTGATCTCGCCCGTATCCATGATGCCTCCCACGGCGAGAACCTCATCGCCTTCGGTCGCCACCAGCATTTGGCTTGAAGTATCCTCGATCCAACTTTTCAGCGTCTCCGGCGTCTTGTTGCCGAGCCAAGCGCCAAGGATGGCTGGGTCGTTCTTGTGATCCCCGATGCATAAGTTTGTGACGGACTGACGCAGGACATCGCAAATCGCGGCGGCGTCTTCCGGTTTGGCGTCTCTGATTTCCATAACCTCGAACTTACGAGAAACATCACGTTTTGTACACCGAAAGCTGCTTTCGGGCGGCTTTTTCTTTGCCCAAACGAAAGGAAGCACAATGACTAATAAAACGCCCCCGCGAGGCATTCGCAACAACAACCCTGGCAATCTGCGCAAAACGGAAACGCAATGGCAAGGACTGGCCGACCAGCAGACGGATCCCGATTTCTTCATGTTCAAAAGCCCGATCTACGGGATCCGTGCATTGGCAAGGGTCTTGATCGCTTATCGGATTAAACACGGTCTGCGCACGATCCAGCAGATCATCGAACGCTGGGCACCTCCAAACGAAAACGACACAGCGGCCTATGTGAGGGCCGTTTCGGCGGACACGGGGTTTCCCGCAGACCAAGCTCTCGACATGCACGCCTACGCCGATCTGAAGTCCATTGTCGAAGCCATCATCAAGCATGAAAACGGCCAGCAGCCCTACACAGGCGCACAGATCGACAAGGCCTTGGTTCTGGCAGGTGTGGAGCCTCCGCCCAAGAACTTGCAACACACGCGCACCGTAAAGGGCGGAAAGGCCGCCACGGCGGCAACCGTTGGCCTTGGGGCGCTACAGGCTGTACAGGACGGAATTGCCCCAGCCTGCGACAGCCTCCAAATGCTCGTGCCGTATCTCGATGTCGCCAAATGGCTACTTTTGGCCATCACGCTGATTGGCATCGGCGTGATGATCTGGGCGCGCATTGATGACCATCGGAAAGGCCTGCGCTGATGTGGACGATCCTTTCAGGCTGGTTATCCAGCAACCTCATCAAAATCATCGGCTGGGGCGCGCTTGCCGCGTCCGTGGCCGCCGTTTTGCTCGGCGCAAAGCAATCAGGCCGAACTGCCGAACGCTATGACCAACTCAAAAAAATCGTGGAGATCAAAGATGCCCAACTTCGTGCAACGATGGACGCTCCTCGCACTCGCGCTGAGCTTGTTGACCGCCTGCGGAACGGCAAATTCTAACCCTGCCTGCGTCTGCCCGCCGATCAAGGAGTATAGCAGGGAGTTTCAGAAAAGGCTTGCAAAAGAAATAGAAGCCGCTCCTTCTGGAGCGGCTTCTACCGATGCTATGCACGACTACGCTGTGCTACGCGCACAAATTAAAGCGGCCTGCGACAAAAGCGTTTTCAAGCCCGATCCTTATTAAGGCTTGGCTTGCTTCGTAGGCGGAGATTGCTCTTGCCCTTTTGTTGGCCTAACTGCAAGCTTTGCAACGACATCTGAGCAACGTCCACAAAGATCATCGGCTAAGGCCTCAAAGCTCTTCCAACAGCGTGGGCACTTGCTACCATCAAACAAAGAAAACGCCACTTGGATATCATCCGATTGTTTTAGCCTAACGGAAGCAAACTGGAGAACGTTAGCAGCATCAAGTCCTTCCATATCTTTGATAAGCTGTGATGGCGCCTCTATTTCGGCAGCAACCGTCGTCCTGTTTTTGAGATTAGTTGCCTCTTTAATCTTTGCCTCAAACGTCGTGTTGACCTGCTCCCTGAGAGAACCAATCCTTTCCCATTTCGCAAGGATATCTTGATCACCCCATTCCGGAGCCGAAGGCTTGAATCTTTCCAAATAGACAGGAGCGTTTTCCCCATGCTGCAACCGCCATGCTTCGTCGCAGGTAAACGGCATAAGCGGAGTCAGGTGTGTCGTCAGTCCATCCAACAAGTGATTCAGAACCGTTTGGCAGGAACGGCGCGTCGAAGATGATGGCTCCTCGCAATAAAGTGTGTCTTTTCTTACGTCCAAGTAGAAGCTGGATAGCTCGTTTTTGCAGAAATCCAAGGCGGACTTAAACGCTTTTTGAAAATCATAAGAAGAGTAACAATCCTGCATTGTCTGGCTTACACCGGCGTACTTGGCAAGAATCCACTTTTCCATTTCCGGAAGATCGGCATAAGCGACCGCGTCCTTCTTCGGATCAAAATCTGAGGTGTTTCCCATCAGGTACCTCAGAGTGTTCCGTATCTTTCTATAAGACTCTGTCACGTCTTTCATGGTTTTGTCGTCAAAGCGCAGATCGCTTTTGTAGTTTGCCGATGCGACCCAAAGTCGCAACACATCGGCGCCGTATTTGTCCATCGACTCAACGGCATCAGCGCCATTTCCTTTGGATTTAGAAACTTTCTTTCCGTGTTTGTCGACGACAAAGCCGTGCGTTAAAACGCTTTTGTATGGAGCTGCGTTTTCTGTAGCTGTTGCCAGCAATAAGCTTGATTGAAACCAGCCTCTATGTTGGTCATACCCTTCCAAATAGAGATCGGCCGGAAAAGACAGCTCGGGCCTCTGCTTTAAAACGTGGTAGAAAGAAGAACCGGAGTCGAACCAGACGTCTAAAATGTCTTTCTCGCGCACCAGATCGTCGGCGGCGATGCCACGCTTTTTGAGCCATCCCTCAGGCAGCAACTTTTCCGTTGGAAGTTCGTCCCAAGCGTCAATGCCATGTTTTTCTACCGCTTGTGCGATAGACTCGAAAACTTCTGGATCCAGAACATACTCGCCAGTGGATCGCACCTGAAAAATTGAGATAGGAACGCCCCACAGCCTTTGGCGGGAGATGCACCAATCCGGGCGGTCTTGAACCATGCCCCTAATTCTGTTGCCGCCGTCTTTGGGCGACCAAGAAACCTTGGAAATCTCGTCGAGCGCTCCCTGCCTCAACGTCTTTTCATCGTCGGAATAGGGAGTGTCCATAGACACGAACCATTGGCTCGTCGTGCGGCAAATCAATGGAGCCTTTGATCGCCATGAGACGGGAACCGAATGCTTAATGGATTCTTCTCGCAGAAGCGTTTTTGTGGCGCGCAGATCCTCCAAAATGAGTGGTTCGGCCTCAACCATTTTAAGGCCAGCCAATGATTTCTGCGTATGAGCTAGCGCGGGAACCGAGGAAGTAAAACAGCCTTTCTCATCAATGTAGCCCTCAAGCACAAGGCCGTTTTGTTTTCCAACAGAAAAGTCTTCTAAACCATGCGCGGGAGCAATATGGACGATACCTGTTCCGTCTTCTGCAGTCACGTGCTCTCCCAAAACAACCGGAACTGTTTCGTCATATAGGGGCGTCTTACACAGCTGACCGACAAACGATTTCCCTTGTTGTTTTTTAACGATCTCGTATTCGCTAATCCCGGCAGCTTTCGCAAAGGCGGCAACGCGAGATTCAGCCACCCAGTAAAGTTTGTCCTTTTCGATCTGAGATGTTTCATCCGTATTTTGTGCTTGGACCGCAACGTAAGTGATGTCTTGGGCAACAGCCAAAGCTTTATTTGAGGGGAGAGTCCAGGGCGTAGTCGTCCACGCGACTAGAGCTTCCTTGTCGGCGGAAACTAGGTCGAAGCCGACGAAGATGGCTTTGGCTTTAGCGTTTTCATATTCTATCTCTGCCTCCGCAAGCGCTGTTTGCTCGACGGGGGACCACATAACGGGTTTAAAGTCTTTGTATAGAAGGCCTGTTTGCGCAAGCCGGCCAAGCTGGCGAATGATGTTGGCTTCCGTGGAAAAGTCCATCGTCAAATACGGGTTTGACCAATCGGCAAGACAGCCCATGCGCTGCCAATCGTTTCTCTGTTCTTCGATCCATCTCGACGCATATTCCCTGCATAGTTGCCTGAACTCGGCACGCGTAACCTCTGACTTCTTGGTGCCTTGCGCTTGAAGCTCCTTCTCCACTTTCCATTCGATGGGGAGCCCATGGCAGTCCCATCCGGGAACAAAAGGTGTATCGAAGCCAGCCATACTCTTGCTTCGAACGACAATGTCCTTAAGCATGCAAGGAGCTAAATGTCCTCCATGAAGTTTGCCGTTCGCATAAGGAGGGCCGCAATGAACGATAAAGGTTTCGTCGCCTTCGTGAGCGTTTCTGAGGCGGTCGTAAGCGTTCTCCTCAAGCCAAAGGCCAACGCGGCGCGGTTCAGACTGAGAGGAATCCGCGCGCATAGGAAAATCCGTTACAGGAAGGTTTAACGTATTTTTGTAATCAACTTCGGACATATGTTCTCCTGTTTTTTTGTGGGCGCTAGCCGCTATTATGTAAATGAGGCGCCGCAGCAACCTACAAGCAATTTTCGCTTTTATACATTTGTGAGCGGCTTATGCAAGCAAGGAAAAACAAAATCTTTTTACAAAAAAAACAGTTTCGCAGAACAGCCTCCTGAACCATCAGAAAATTTTCAGTGGGCCACCATATATTATGGTTAATGTTTACCATAAACCGCATTATTTTGCTATCTATTTTGCTTCATATCCCAAGCAAAGCGAGGCGTGAGGTAGTTGACGTAAATACGGCTTTGATCGTACAATTACGCCATGATTTAACGGATGATCTCGGACAAATATTATGATTTATGTCGATAATCTGGACGTGAATGTTGTGCTTCATTGTAACAATCGCTGCGCATCCTGTTCTCACGCATCCCCCCTGTACGCTCCCGAAATCAGATCCCTAGACAGGATTAAGCGTGACCTTGTCGCGCTAAAGCCTTTTATGTCGGTTGGAGCCGTGCACATAGTCGGCGGAGAACCGTTGCTGCATAAAGAAATCGCAAGCATCATGCGAATGATAACGGATATTCGTATTGATAAGGGGCACAGACTTTTTACAAACGGCCTTCTGCTTCATCGTATGAAAGACGATTTCTGGGGATCATTGGAGACCTTGAGGTTGTCCGTCTATCCTAACACCCCGCCCCAAAATTTGGAGCTAGCCCAAAAGAAGGCCGAGAAATATGGGTTTGAGTTGGATATGCGCCCCACCTCTGAGTTTTTTAAACAGCTTGATGTTGTTCCAGACGGAAGCAGTTTCTATGCTTGTCCGTGGCGCAAAAAATGCTTCACAGTTCACGATGCCTATTTCTATCTCTGTTCTCAATCGACATTCTATCCGCAGAAGCTAATGGGCTTGCCCTGGGGTGTGGATGGCTTGTGTTTAGAAGGAGCGACCGAAGAAAAGATCGGCGCATTTATGCAGCGTGATGAGCCTTTCAATACCTGCCGCATTTGCCGGCCTTATACCGTGCGGACGGGATGGCATCAATCGTCACGGAAGAGGTGGGTTGCGGATTCGACCCTTAATCTTAAGCAAGGATAACTGACCAGAATCAACCCTTGGGTGGAACCCTTTTGGGAAAGGTTTTTGTTGAACTATGTGTAAATTCCGCTGTATCTTTCTTAAGCGGCGCGTCAATGAGAAACAGCTTGATTTTGAGGAAGACGTAGGGACTTATCTCGGGAGTGCAGAAGATCATGAAAGTTCTTATCGTTACGGGAGATAAATACCTCCCTCAAATGAAAGGGGGCCTGCAAAGCTCAGCCGATCAGTTGTGCCGTGCTTTGCTGTCAAGGGGACACCGCGTTGCCGTTCTTGCCGGTCTTATGTCCAGCGGATGGTTGGGATATAAAGCACACGCAGAAACAAAAGTTCGCAAGTTTTTTATAGGGGTAAGCGCGGCAAAAGATTACAGCATGGGCGCATATCCTGTTTGGCGCGCCAATATTCCCTGGGAATCTGTAGGAGGCGTTGTTAGGTCGGAAAACCCCGATGCAGCAATCGTGCTTTCAGTTCGATCTGTTCCTATGGCTCTTTCCATTCAAGACGCCAATGTTCCCTTCATTATGAATTTTCAAGATGTTGAATTCCATGCCCACGGCGGTGACCTAAGCAAACTAGGTTCTGTTCACTGTGTCGCCAATTCAGCATTTACAGCTTTTAGGTATGCGGCTCACTTCCCTGTGAGTCCGACTGTAATTCATCCTATTATTGATGAAGAAAAGTACAGGGTTTCATCTAGGCAAGAAAAGGTTCTTTTTATAAGCCCCACGCCTCGGAAGGGCGTAGATATTGCCTTAAGGGTCGCAACCCTTTGCCCGGACATACCTTTTCTTTTTGTGGAATCTGGGCCGCTTGAGAAAAAGATGCGTGATGATCTATTTAAAAAACTCGATCATCTACCGAATGTGTCTTTCATGAAGGCACAAGCTGATATGCGGCCAGTGTACGAAGCGGCAAAGATATTGATCGTTCCAAGCCTCTGGGAAGAGGCCTATGGGCGCGTAGCTGCCGAGGCGATTATCAGTGGAATACCTGTTATAGCATATCGCAGAGGAGGGCTTCCAGAAGCGGTTGGTAAAGGGGGAATCCTTCTGCCTGCAGATGCGTCCGCAGAAGATTGGGCTAGAAGAGTTCGGGAGTTATGGAATGATGAAGATATGTACAAGTCTTTCTCAAAGGCAGCTTTCGAAGAGTCAAGACAGCCAACACGTAGTGTAGAGCATAAAGGCCGCCTCTGGGAACAAGCTTTGAATCGACTTCTTAACTCCAGTAACAATCGATTGACTCCATGAAACGAAAGAAAAATCATCTGCGCCGCAATCTTGATCTCATGCCTCTTGGCGCTTTTCTGGGGTCCACGCAATTATTTTATCCAGTAGCCGTTTTGGCTTACCGCGAAGTCACGGGGTCGTTCGCAAACGCGATGGGTGTTTTTGCTGTGATGGGCGTTTCGCAAGCCCTTCTCGAAGTTCCAACAGGGGTTCTTTCCGACAAGGTCGGACGGCGCATGACGTCCATTCTGGGGTCTGGGGCAGAAACTCTGGGAGTTGTTTTGTTGGCCCTTTCTTTTTACATGTCTTTTGGATTCTTGCTTCTATATGCGGGCGCTTTCTTTATTGGCCTCTCTAATGCCCTGTTCTCTGGAAACAATGATGCTAGGCTCTATGAAACGCTCTCCTATTATCGACGCGCTCGGGAAATGCCCAAGATGATCGGACGCATTTATTCCATGGCGCAAATTGGTCTTGCCTTATCCGGCATTCTTGCAAGTGCTTTGTTATTATTGGGGCTAAACTATTCACATCTCGTTGCTCTTTCAGTTATCCCCGTCTGCAGTGGATTTATTATGTCCTTTTTCTTTGTCGAGCCTCCGTTCCAAAGGGCAAAAGGCGTCAAGAATTTTGTCCATATGAAAGAGTCTCTCAAATTGATTGTCCGGAATCCACGCCTTCGTGGACTAGCCATGGCCGGAGCCCTTAAAAAGGGGCTAGGCGATGCCGCACATAACTTTACGCCTGGCTTCGTCGACGCTGTTTGGCCTGCATGGCTGACGCCACTTTATCGCACAGCACAGAACGCTCTTGGAGCCGTTTCCTTCTGGTGTGCCGGACACATTACGAAAAAGTTCGGGTTGATGAAGTCGCTTCTCGGCGCAACGGTTTATTCCTATATCGCCTCAGGCATCGCTTATGCGACGGCAACGCTCTTTTCACCGGCGCTGATGCTAACATCACAAATATCTTATGCTATAGGATTGACCGCAGATAGTGCGCTTATGCAAGAAAACTTTTCTGCCATTCAGCGCTCAACAATGGGATCTCTAATTTCTTTGGCAGGGTCTTTTATCGGTGGACTTGCGGCGATACTTGCTGGCGTCCTTGCCGATCATTTCGGCCCTGCGGAATCCCTGCTCATCATTTTGCTCCTTACCGCGCCTGCAGGGATGATCTATTTTAGGCTTTATAAGGCCGAAAAGGCCACAGCTTAGCTTCGTGTGAGGGTTAAATTAAAACCATTGCCTAATAACCGATTGAGTTCCTCTTTCCTTTCCCTTCTTTTACAAACCTCCCAATTTCCGATCAAATCGCCTTGCTCAAACCTTGCACCATGATTCTTTCTGCAAACAATCATGTCCGTCAGCACGGGCATAGGTAAGGATTTAGCCTCTAGCATTAGGGGGCGAATCCTTTTGAACAGATCCGCTTTTTTATCGCTAGAGAGGGACTCCACCTCAGAAAATGTTTCCAGAAGAGCGCAGTAGGATTCCGCAGCAAGACTAAAAGTGCTCATATAGCTTTTAAAGCAGTCTACGTAAAAATGCTTGTTTGAGAGCAGTTCTTCGTCTCTTCCTGTGAGAAGCCGAAGTTGATCTTCGTTATGTTTACTTGTCTCGTGCAATGAGCCAAGTTCCATTGACATAACGTCGTTAATTTCTTTCATGACAAGCGATGCTGGTTGCATGAAATACTGCCAAACAATAACTAGGCTTCCATTTTTCTGAAGAAGTTTTGTAAATTTTTCAAATTTATCGACATCTTTTATCCAATGAAACGACATGAACGCGAATGCGGCGCGGAATTTGGCCTTAGTTGTATAATGACCGAAATCGGTATTTATAACATCAACATTATGGAAACCCTTTGTATGTTTTCGAACCAATCTCGCAAAAGCCTCATTCGGCTCAAGAGCAGTAAGTCGCGCGGCAATACCTGCTAACCCAACGGTCGAGTGGCCGCTTCCCGCCCCAACTTCAAGGATATGGCTTTTTTTAGAAATCCCGCAAATACGTTGGGCATCTTTGAACAAAGCAGTGGGATACCCCGGTCGTCCATCGTGATATGATTTAGCCATTCTATCGTCATCTTTTGACAAGCTTAGCATTCTAGATACTCCGTCTGAGCCCGCTTCGCCCAGTTGTTCCCTTGTTGTTTGAAGCGTGGTTTCTTATGGGTGTTTCTGCTTATGAATCGCAACCAAGAAGACGCCTCTTCTGATTTGGCGGCGTTCGAGACCTAATCGGATCTGCTGATGGCGCCGCATCTGCCAGAATATCCTTGATAAGACAAAAACTGAAGTTGGCGTTTTCTAAAGATTTTAGTGCGACAATCAAGTTTATGGTCGCCTCTACTGACCCCAGTTCCTTCCCGTGCATTACTATACCCAAGGCGTCTTGATCACAGTTCATTATCGGGTTAATCACATCGCTGATATCGCGTTGCACCCTGTTTGGGCCAATTCTAATGCTGGTGTCGTAATCGCAATAGATGGCTGTAAACCCTTCGGGGGCTCGCGCTTTCTCAAAAGTATATTTGTTCCCGGTTGATGAAGTGATGTCATTTGCCAAAAGCGCTTTTATTGCATCCTGATTCAAGACGTCCCATGGCGGAGTAAAAGAGGGAGTAAGGCCAACAGGAAAGTGCTGTTGAAGCAACCGCTTTCCTTCTTGGATGTCTAGTTGCTGTTCCTGATAGTTCCTATGGAAGCCAAACTCAAAGTTCTTTGCGCCAACAGCGGCATAGCTCTTATGTTGGAAGCCGTGCTGGACGATCTCGATCATATCGGGATAATTTTTTATGAGGGTGTTGAGATAACTCGATATTCCAGACGTTATCCATTTAGGGACAACCTGGCATGATATCGGCAGTCGATGTAAAATGCAGAGTTGAATGACGAAGTATGTTTGCCAATCCGAACCGCCAACATCGTCCAGTCTAATGATTGCTCTTTTCATAAAGATAAAGCCTTTCCAATTTTATTGCTCGTCCTAATTGCCGCGTTTATCAGCCGTTCCCTGACAGTCAATGTGGCCTGGAAGTTCTTTTCCTTTTCGGCAAAATATGTTGCGTGTTCCCTCAAAAACTTTTCCCAAGGCCTGTCCTTGTGTTTCCGTTTGAACATTTCAACATATTTTGGCGTGAACAGACTCTTTCTTAAGGTCACAAGAAATGAAGGGTCGTGATCGTGCCTGACAATCATTTTGGGATTATACAAAATGGGCTTGCCGCTTGAAAGAAGCCGGAAAGCAAATTCCTTGTCGTAATAAACTTTGAACTCAGGGTCGAAGCCGCCCATATCCAAAAAGCAGCGCGTGCGAAACGCGCAATTGCCTGTCGAAATATGATCCGCCAATCCCATATCGCCCAGAGGAACATCCCAACGCAACCCTTGCGCCAGTTTTTCCTTGTACAACGGATCAAGAAAAATATCGTTTCGGTAATTATAGGTTTTTTGACGGAGTTCAGGAAGAATGGATTTCCATGCGGTCACGTTATCGCGTCTATACCATTCCAATTTTCCAAGTTGGGCCTCGGCCCTGGGCGAAACAGAAAATCCGGCCACAGCCTCGTTTATCCAAGAGTCATTGATAAAACTATCATCGTCAAGAAATCCTATGAATGGACTTGATACGATGTTTGCTCCCATCGTGCGCTTTTGCCCCGACGAAACATCGCCCGACCTTAAGTAAACGATTTTATCCGCGATTGTCCTGAACAGGCGCTTATCCGGAATATGCGTCACGTCATGATAAACAACGACAACTCTGTCGAGAGACGCGCTGGTCTGTCGATCAATGCAAGAAAGACATAAGGACAGCGAAGACAGCCTGTTGCTTGTCGGTATAACTATAGAAATTCTTTCTTCCATAGATTCTTCCTTATAGTGGACGCTGGTCTTGCTCAATCTCCAAGGATTTGTCTAACCCGCTGTTGCGGAAGCACGCTTAACATGGGTCGGGGCACTCATTTTGCGAAACGGAATCATCCTTGATTGGTTCATCGTGCATTGAGTGCAATAATCCATCTTGTTCTTTCTAAACTCTTCCCATACGTCCGACGCCCACATGTCTTTAATCGTTGAGTTGTTCAGATTTCCCATCAACGGATGTCTCGTATATTCGACGGGATTACAGGGCAAAATAGTGCCATCTCCCTCGATGATCATAAATGAAGATGGAACTGTGCAGTGTGTCCTGATGTTCTGATCTTTCCAATATATTCCGTTCTCGTAGTCAGCATTTGTTGCAAGTTTTGGGCTAAAAAAGCTGCCAACTTGCTTGACGCTTAATGCTCTTAAGGCTTCATTTTCAAATGGAAGACTGTTTATTGTCTCAATAATTCTCGGCATCTCCTTGGATCTAAACTCTTGTATTTGTTCTGATGACAATAAGAATTTCTGGGCTTCCCGATCATGTTGAATATGGTCGATAGACAAAGAAGTCGCCCCACAATTGTAGGCAAGGGTCAACATTTCTGGAATGCTGCGATAGGTGTATCTATGGAGGATCATGCGAACATTAATTAACATGTCTGGTTTTATCGATAGCAGCTTGTGCACCGAACTTACAGCCCGCTCATGAAGGCCGGGAAGTCCTCTTAAACTGTCATGGGTTTTCGCCTCTGGAGAATCTATGGACAGGTGGATGCCAGAAACGCCCGACTCCGCGAGCTTCCGAAGGTTTTCCTCTTTATGGAAAAACCATCCAGAAGTGTTAAGGCTTACGCGAAGGCTCAATTCCTTTGCTGCCGAAGCAAGTCCAAAAATGTCTTTGTACATCATGGGTTCGCCCCCACTTATACAGATCGACTTGCTGCCTAAAGATTTTAGTTCTTTAAAGACGTCTCTCCAGCCGTCCAAGCCTAGAATCTTGGCCCCTTCAGGAAAACGTTTCTGCCTTGGCGTGCAATGGGCACACCTTGCGGGACAAGACATTGTAGGTTTGATCGTCACCTGGTATGGCCTGCAGTCGTGTTCGAAAAATGGTTTCCCATTGCCGTAATTGTTTTCAGCGTCTGTATAAAACACCTCGCTCTTATTTTCTTCCATTTATGGGCTCCTTGCTAAGTTGTACCTAGGTAGGCGGCTATCGTGCTTTATTCCTTCGATATACCCGACTACCGTTTTGATAGGATCTTTTTGGTCAAAGAAGTTCCGAACGTTCTTCATATTGTTTCGATACGAACCGAGGTTTTCTAGGAACATCCGGAGGTTGTTTTCTGTAAGCATTCTGTCTGTAGATCCGAAGCCTTGCTCCGCAATATATTTTGAGCAGTACACTTGATCGAAGTTTGGCAAAGGAATACAAAAAATCGGCTTGCCCAAAAACAGTATTTCAGAAATCAGCGTAAAGCCTGCGGTTGAGATGGCTCCACCACAGGATTTTAGATCCTGTATGAACTCCGTTCTGCTCGGTTTCTTAAACCTAACGTTGCCGTAACGCTTGTCATCTATATTTTGCTTAGTATACACAATAAAATTGTATTTTGGTTCTGAAGAGAAAATTCCGCACATCTCCTCTAAACTCTGGGCAGTATTTCTATCTGGGTGCTGCGAAAAATACACAACAATGTTATTTGTCGTTGTGGTTTCTCCGCTTCTTAACTCGCTAGGAATAGGCGGAGGGACAACGTCTATCCTTTCATCCGTATGTTTCGGAAGAGGAAATAGAGAGACAACGAAACTTTTCGTAAACTTAGGAAAAAACAACTCAAGCCTGTTCTTTTCTCCTTCGGCATTAAAAGAATCTATGGGGGCAAATGGCCAATGCCGAAACTTTCCGTGTTGATTGAATAAAATTAACGGCTTGTTTCTAAGATAAGCGAAGCGTGCGCTCACCGGCTCATAATCAGAAACGAATAGGTCAGGATAGTTGCCCTTTGCTAATTTGAATAAAACAGAAATATCACGAACCAAGCCAGGGACTGCGCGGCTATAGTTATATTTCACCATATGCTTAATCTGTGCCCAACCTTTGCCTTCTCCCGTATAGGGATGCCAAATCTCTCGTATCGGAAAGCCATTGGCTCGAAATACATCTATAGCTTCCCCATATCCCAACACAGTAAGCTCATGGCCGCAGGCCTTAAGCTCCGTTGCAAGTTGCAGCTGCCTGCTCGAATGTCCTTTTCCTATGCCACAAACACCAAGACATATATGCATGTTCAGTCCTTTATCGTACCGTTTAGTTGTGTGATTTCGGATCGTTGATCAACGAAATCTTCGCCGATATTTCGCAGCAATTAATCACTCAAAAAATCTTGTCCTGCTCCCGAGCTTTTTACACCATTTGCCACACTGGCCTCAACGAAAAAACATGGTTAACGCCTTGATGTGCATAGCTGATTTGCTTTTGCTTCCCCCCGTTTTAGACATCTCAACAGCCCCCGTTTCTAAAAAAACTCCTGATTCTTGATTTTCATTGGTTGGGATCAGGTCACAAATGGCCTTGCTGAATTCATGCCGATTCCGTTAGCTCTTTCGAATCTCTCTGGGTTGTTGGTGAAAATTCTCTGAGATAAATGCGGACATCCGCATTCAAATTGTTCGGTTAGATATTGGGTCAGCCGCACAATAATTTCGTTTTTCGCGTGAATAAAAACTTTCTTCACTGGCACCGCACCAAGCAAAGTCGCTGAAACTTCATGAAGTGGTCGTGGTTTGCCTGTGTCGTCGAATACCCATACAATTTTGTGAAGATTTTCCAAAGTTGGCTTTTGTTCTTGAGGTATGTATTTTTCTTTTTTCTCATCAATCACAAAGTCTTTTCCAGCTTCAAGAATATTTCCATCGCCAACTGACAAGTGTTGCAATTCTTTGAAAAGATATCTCCGATCATCGTTCGTCAGAGCGAGTTTGTGAAGGTCGATGCTTGACCAGAGATCGTGACGAAGGATATCGCGAGCCAGCCCTTTAAGGGTTACGTCATATCCTTGTTGAGATATATCTTCGATAACGCTGATTATGGCTCTATCGTCCAGTGTCAGATAATTCTCCGTGGACGGGTTCGAAAGAAAACGAAACAAAGGGTTCTTCTCAAATTCTTGGTTGCCTCGAGTCAACGTTGGCGTTAGCGGTTCATTGCGTTCACCTTTAGCGTAAGAAAGGAAGGCGGCTAGAATAGGCCGTGTCATAGCTTCAGCAGAACATCCGGCAGAAGGATAATACACGTTCTTATATTGCAGAAGCCACGATCTTAAAAAGGCGGCTATCTGTTTAATGGCGGAACGATCAAATACAGGAATAACGATAGGATGTTTATACCCATCAAGCGACAAAAGCCCGGCCCCCATATGATCCAGAATTTGGCTATTAGAATAGCTTTGTTTGCCGGGGTAGACTTCGGTGCGAGCCCTGTCCGTGGGCACAAACGCCAGTCGATCACAGTCGATGGTGCCGCTAACAGCGTTTTGATAAATGCTCGAATAGAAAGTTTTGCCGTCGACTACTCTCGTTATGACGGGACGTTTTTCCATTATGAGATCGACGATCATTGTTTGAAAGCTGCAACCATATTCGTCCAAGAACGGCTTTCCATACATCGGATTGCGCTCAACGTAATCGGCAAGAAGCCTTTGGATTTGCCTATCCTCTTTGATAAGTTTGTTTGTCCATTCTTCATGATGAAAATTTTGCCCCAGAGCACGCATTATATTTTCAAACGTATGGCTAAATGGGGGATGACCTATATCATGGAGTAATAAGGCGATAACAACGGCATCGGCCATGCGTTGGTCGAATACTTCTGGAAAATGTTCGTTTGTGTTTTTTTCAAGTTCGATGCTCGCCTTGAACTTATCCATTGCCGTGTAGCCCAAAAGAGCGGCTTGGAGCATGTGCGAAAAACGGCTGTATTCCCCTGGAAAGGAAAAGTGGGTAAAGCTTAGCTGGCTTACCGATGCCATGCGTTGCATGGCTTGCGTGTGAATTAACTGAACAAGCAGTTCATTTAGTTTGTGAAAAGAATAATCGAAATTCAGCCCCTCAGGATCTCCAGTAAGGGGATCAAAAAATGTGGTTCGCAACATATTCTGACCTTCGACATTCCGGTTGGTTGCATGATTTCGGATCGTTTTGATCAACGAAATCTTCGTTCGCAAAATGCAGCGATTAATTGCTCAAAATTATGCCCTGAAAACTCAATGCTTCTACACCATTTGTCACGCTGACATCAACGAGAAAACATAGTTAACGCATTGATTTATCTATATATGCATGAATATTAGGTATCAATTTCCTCTCGAAAGAATTGATGTTAACGGCTTAAAGTCGTTTCTTTCCATCGGATTGCTCCTTCTCACCATTCTCCGTCCATTTTTTCGCGCCTTCCCAAATTGGGAAGTTCGGTCTCAAAGAGCGAGCACGCTGCCCTCGCGAGAGGAAGCGAAACCTTTCCCAAAAACGCCCCGAAAAACCCTTTCAGCCTTTCTTCCCGTGCAATGTGTCGGCGAGACCATCCTTATTCCTTCGTTTTTTAACTCGTTGGCGCAGGCATAGATTTCGTCCGTCTTGGCATGCATAAGATGAAGGCCTCCGATGACGCCGTAAATGGGCGAGCCAAACGTTTCTTTTGCCTTTCTGACGATGGCAACGATACCGGGGTGAGAACAGCCAACCAAAACGACAAGACCCTTTTCGGCCTTTATCATGATAAACTGCTCTGCAACGGACTTCCCATTGAACGTGCCGATCATCTCTTCGGAAAGCAGGATGTTCTCTTTCAGCGTTTTGATCCCCGGCGCGTCGATGAGATTGCCTCCGGCAGCGATGACACGACGTTTGACGGCATCCTTAGCTGTTGCCGGAAGATAAACGTCAACGCCGGGATGCTTTTCAAGAAATGCCCACAGCCCACCTGCATGATCCCAATGATCGTGCGAAAGAACGACGGACTGAATTGCCGAAGGATCGACCTGCGACTTGCGAAACTTCCACTCCAGCATGCGATAGTTGGCGAAGGTATCGAAGAGGATCGTCCCGTCGACAAGATACGACAGCCCCCAATAGCCCAGCCAAAGTTCCCAAGGCCTTGATCCAACCGCGAGCAACTTAATGTCCATGTTTGCAGCCTTTCTGTAACAACAAAGCAAGCGTAAGATTCCTCCTGCCAAATGACAACGCTTTAACGAACGAACTCCAACGGTTTGACATCTTTCTTGGTTCCAACCCTGTCCGGGCGTCTCGTCTCGATGTCGAAGCAGGACTTACCGCAGAAGGCAAAGTACGTTGGCAAATCAAGACCATAAAACGCTGTCGCAAGCTTATGCCCGTCCAAAACGTTGTCTATGGAACAAAGCGGATAGATGCCGATGTGCGAAGTGAACTTGTCCTTCACTTTGTTGTTGGCGATATCGTACCGGATGGCTCGCAATGTCGCGGCATTGCCTGCGGCACAGTTGGGTTTGTCGTTTGTTAAGACGACAATCCGCTCGTTCCCCACGACCATTTCCCAATCATTGCCGTTCTTAACGAACTGGCCGTTCCCGTCTTTCTTTTTGCTCTTGATGTGCCGCTTGAACCGATCAGCCATGTTTTTTTCGCTGCAGTAATGCAGGTCAATCTGTCTGCCCAGCCTTGCGGAATAGCGGAGCAACAAATCGTTGATTTGTGGAGGGATGATGTATGGCGAAACAGCTTCTTTCCTGTAAGCGTTCGCGTTGCCCTCATCGGTTCCGGCATCTTTTTCCATGTAGAAGTCGTTCAGCGGCACAAAGAACTCAGCTCGTTTCCCGAACTCTTCCTGCAAATGCGCGATCAGCCCAAGCGCCAAATCGGCGGATTTTACGACTTCCTGTCCAACGTTAAATCTGTCCTTCAAATTAACGACCGTGTGTCCTCCGGCGACGATGACTTTATCTGTAATTTCCGCCCCGGCAAGACGGGCTAGAACCGAAACTGTTTTTTCAATTTCGGGATGGTTCTCTCCTTCATAGATTTTTTCTATGCCCATCTTTGACGCTTTGAAAACGACCAACTGATCCGACCCCGTCCACGCCTTGGTGCAATTGCACTGGTAGTCGGGATAAATAACCCTGCTAACGTTTAGCGCGTCATAATCCTTGATTGCTTGAAGTTTCTCTATCGCCATAACTTATATCCTTTCCTCAGTTTTCTCGTTGAAATTCTCTCGCTTGAACCCGTTTCCTTTAAAGTAGCGATCGGCTGTTGTATTTTTCTCTTCCGCATAATGTCGTTTCCTCGTGCTCATCCTTGATTTCCTCTGAGATCAGGATCCGATGGGCAGTATCGACCAACGACCGGACAAGGTCGCTTTGCCCGCCGGATGTTCTGAAAAACGTTTCTTTGCTCATAAAGCGGTGGGCTTGCTGTTGCCCAGGACAAGTGGCTCCTTCACCTGTCATTCTTGCGACAAAGACGATGGTTTGAGCGATTTGGCCGTCATGATCTTTTGTCTTGATAATCGTTACGGGCCTCATGGGGCCGAGGGCGATGTTCGCGGCCTCAAATGCCTCGCGTCGTGCGGCGGCCTCGGCATCGTCGTCGTCCCACTCCACGCGTCCGCCAGGTAGGACAAAACGGTTCCCGCTTTTGACTGTCAGCACGCGGTTCTGATCGTCAAAGACGAGGACTTTAACGTACTTGGGATCGCTTTCGTCCTGTGGGTCGATCCGTAGCAATTCGGAGGATACTTTAGGCATAACGGGTCTCCCGTTCATAAGAGAAACCGATGCCGTTTGCGCGGCACTTGATTTCAATGGCTGCCAATGCGTTGGCGAAGTGCCAAATGGTCGTGATGTCCTGGCGTGAGAAACCTTCGGCAAGAAGGTCTTGCTGTTCGCATGTGCCCGTTTCCAATGTCATCTCGACAATCATGTCGGCCATGCGGGCGACGGGTTCGAATTTCTTATCCGTTTTTGTCGTGATCTGATCGACTATGCAGCGATGCTTGTTTGCTTTAATCACGGCCTTCCTCCTTAATTTCTGGAACGAAGGGGGTCACGCGAACCGCTCCGGCATAAGAAAGGGCCTGCAGCTCGCCTGCGGCATCGTTTCCTGTGGGAACCGTGACAAGCGTCTCGTAATGGACGAATTGGATGCCGTTGCGCAGGAATGTTTCGACAATTGCCGCGAGAGTTTCCTTTTTCGGCGAATAGACCCCATGTTCTATGTTTTTGATCGTTTCCGCAGACGTGCCAGCCTTTTGACCAAGCTTATTGCGTGACCAGCCCAACAAGCCTCTGGCGGCCCGCATCTGTTCGGGTGTGATCGTTGCGAAACGGAATGTCGATGGCATGCTGTTGGATACGATTGGATTTGCAGGGGTCATTGATACCCTCCCGCTTTTCTGTCCTCGATTTCCTCGTCGAGATATTTCAGCACCAGATCGGCCAATTGTTCCGTCGAAGCTTCCGCATAGAACAGCCATTGTTTCTGGCGCGACTTGCGCTGCTGGAGACGATCATAAAATTGGATGAGGGTTTCCCGATCTTCGGGCAATTGCGTTTCTTCGCGCTTTTGCAGATCTTCAATATGCATGTTGAGCGCGGCGTCGATCTTTGTTGTCCACTTGTCTTCGGCAAGCTCGATAGTCTTTTCGGGGAATGTTTGTTTAAGGTGCAGATCGCAAAACTCGTCCATAAGTCTGGCTAGGGCGACAATTCGCTGGGCGGCTTCTTTTGATTTGGCGTTCTCGCCCTGCGAAATCATGCTTTGAAACGCCAGCATGAGGCAGAGGCGCATTTGTTCGTTCTTATTCATGGCAGCCTCCGATAACCAAGGCCTGCGGCCAGAAACGCGATAACACGCGAGCCAATCTCTCAATTGTGTTTAGGTCGCGCGAAGAAGGCTCTGGCAGAGGGGAATTGCCGAGATACAGGAAAGTGACCCCATGCATCTTGACGGTCTGCGTAAACGCATCGCGCTCGGCATCCGATGAGAAATTGCCTTGAAGAATTTCAACGGCGATGGCTTCCGGCGCCGACTGGTGTGCCTTTGGCTCTTGCTGTTCCGCAAAAGGTAAGGCAATTGCTGTGTTTGTGTTCGCCATTTAATTCTCTCATTGATGTTGCTCAATCAATGAGGCGAGTATCGATATCCTGCGCACGCGATTCCACGAGTGAATTTGGCCAATTTGCTCGTTTTCAGGCGGTTAATTTGGCCGAATTTTTCTTTTGGCCTTTTCGGTCAAAATTCTGGCCGTTTTTTTCTTTGAGAATGGGCTAGTTCGCGTTGACGCGGGGCGGCGTGAAGGCGTCTTCGTCGGAAGCCTTTCCGGCAGAGCGATTAGAATGATGGGGCGAGCAGAAAACAGAAGACATAGCCCATGCCGCCAATTTCGCAAATGGCGGCATAGGTCAATGATGTTTTTTTGTTTGGAAGAAGGATGCCTTAGTAACAAGCCTGTCTTTTTGGCTCGTCGAAGTCAGCGGCGGTCGGTACTCGATGGCTCAAATTCGACGCGACCTTTTTGGACGGCAGGTAAGGTGTGGCCTCAGACCAGTGTTTTTCAAAATGATCAAACATATTTTTTGCAAGGCTCGGATACTCAAGAACCATATAAGCTGGGTGACAGAAATTATAGCGGTCGTCCTGATCTATAGCAAAAGTGGCCTTGTCCCCAAAAGCAAACTCGGAAGCGATTATGCTGGGGCGGACCTCCGGATAAACCCTGACCTCAAAGGACGGTTTTCCCGGCAAATAAATTCTTTGGTCAAGCAGCAGGCAGCGCACCGATGCAATTTTGCTCAGGTTTTCCAGTCGGTCGAAGTTCGTGATGCCGTTTCGCCCCGTAACCCGCGTCAGCATCTTTTGGCTTCCGATACGACAGACTATGCCTGTATTTCTTTCCTTCAGCATTCTTTCAATCTCAGCAAAGAAGCGGTCACATCCGCCGATGCCTCGGAAGTCCATAATGTTGTCGGAGCGCGGCCTCACGCTGCCGTCCGGGCAGCATTCCACGCCGTTAGCGTCAAATACGCTATGGATGTCGAGAACGATGGATTCACGAATGGGTTGGTCGTCTTCAAAGATACGGATCGTGCCGCGAGAAACGTTCGCTTCATGGGCCAGACGCTCACGCGACCACTTCAATAATGAGCGCGCCATTCTGCTTTGCGCGCCGGTGATGAGATAAACTTCTGACATTTCATACCATCAGTTCATAATGTTGCTTATCTGCAAATCAACCAGATATTCTATGGCGTTCTGGTAAAGCCGTGAGGGCAGCGCCGCTACGCTTTCCACTCCAAAATGAGAAGTCATGATCTCGCCGACGATGTCTTCGCCGACCTTCTGATCGTGTGCGACGTAGGCGATCATGCCGCAAATAGCTTGAAATTCGACTTTGTTCAGGGGTTCTTCATTCGCCTTTCGAAGGGCGGTAAGTCCGGCAGTCAACAAGCGAAGATCGGCGGAGGACATGTCACGCCCTTCCGTTGCATCGGCATAGATGTCTTCGGCTGATTTCTGTGTTTGGGGTTTGGCTGGTTTCATTGTTGACACCCTTACATTGCGCTTTGCGCTTGAGCTGGGATGTCGAGATTGACAAGGTATTCAACGGCGCGGACAAAATCGCATCGGCAAAGGTCTTCCATCTCTTCAACGCCCATCGTCGTCAAAAACGTTGCCGTGGCGACCCAAATCTCTTGTTTCAAATGCTTGGCGCGGTATTTAATCATGTCCAAGACGGCGCGCATTTCGTCGGAGCAAAGGGGCGCATTCATGCGGCGGTCGATAATGTCGTCTCCGGGGGTAACTGGGACGATCCCGTTTGACTTATAAGGGAAGACAAAAACGGTGGCCTCATGGCCATGAGGGGCGTTATCTTGAATAAACTGTTCGTCGTAATTCTTATAAGATGTATTAAAATCGAACATTAACCCCTCCGTTTGAAAAAGCCCTCAAAAACGCCCTTGGGCTACCGTATTTTGGCAATGTACCGGACGGTTGGGGCGAAAGCAATAGAAATCTGCATAATGCAGGAAATAAATATGCCGAAACTAAAAGAAACATGTTGAAATTATGCCGGTTACCCATAATATGTAAGAATGTACCGATATTTGGTAGCTCTGGTGTATAAAATAAACATAGATTATTAACCATAGCTATGCGATAATCGCGCAAATTGCATGTTTTGGGAGGTTTTATGTCTGTGGGACGTCAAATACGAGCTGGGCGCGGGCTTTTAAAGTGGTCGGCTGCCTATTTAGCTGAGCAAGCAGGACTGACTCGCGACACTATCAATAAAATCGAGGATGAGGCTGTTCAGCCTCGGGATGGCACATTAAAGGACATTATCCGCGTTTTCGATGAAAACGGCGTCGAATTTACGGACAATTTTGGCGTTCGCTTGAAGCCTCAGGGGGTTGAGGTTCTGGTTGGGCCAGAAGGTCTTCGCCGTTTTTTTGATGGCGTATACGAATATGCTCGCAAACATGGCGGGACAATCGTTCAGCTTGGGATCGACGAAAATCTATTCTGGGCAATGGGCAAGGACTTTTCCATATCTCATCGCAAGCGGATGACCGATCTTGTCGTGGAAAGGAAAGACATAAAGGTTCTTGCTATCTTGTGCGAGGGCGACACGAATTTTATCGCTTCGGATTACAACGAGTATCGATGGATATCGAAAGAACTATTTTCCCCAGTCCCGTTCTATATTTATGGGGAATGTTTGGCCATCATGGATTTTCAGACGATACCGGCCCCAACAATCGTTCTACATAAATTTCCCGCAATTACGAATGCTTATCGCAAACAGTTTGACGCTTTTTGGAACATGTCAAAAGAGCCACAGGCTACTGAAGCATCGGCACCGACACAATCTAATGAGAGAAAGAAAAAGTAATGCATTTTACACATCATGCTGCCGAACATTTGGCTTTTCAGAAACCGTCTGCGCGAACGACCTTTAACGACACGCGCAAAAAATTCTTTTGCCCGGAAGAGTCGAGACGTTATTCAGGTGCGCTTGAACAGCTTGTGTTCAACAAGCTTCAGGACAACGACAAGATTTCAAAAATTGTAGAATTTGGGTCCGGCACGGGCGAACCCGTCATATCGGCGCTTATCAACTCCAATTATCTGGGACCCGTTGAGGGTTATGAAATCAACGGCGAGGCTGTCGAAACGGCAATATCCTTGATCGAAGAATTTGGCCTGTCCAGACAATACACGGTTCATCATCAATCGTTTTTTGCCGCCGATAGCGCAGTCGACGCCGAGTATCTAATTGCCAACCCGCCTTATCTTCCGGCCCTTGACAGGAGTGTTTTGACGTTGCCAGATCTTTGCGGTGGGGAAGACGGCATCGATATCAGCAAGGCACTTCTGTCGACGGGGTGCCCAAACGTCTTGTTGCTGGTCTCCAGCTACTCAAATCCAAAGGATCTGCTGCGGCATGCTTCTAGCCTTGGATACAAAATAACGGATTTCCAAATCACCAAAATGTCCTTTGGCGTGTACAGCAGACAGGATGTCGTCCAAAGACGGATCCACGATATGAAAGCCGAAGGCAAAGCCTTTTTCACCAATAATTGCTACTTGGTCGGCGGAGCGTTTTTTACGAGGGAAGGGTCTGAGGACACAGACTTATCGGCAGAATTTGAATCTTGCCTGACGGCCTTAGGGCGACAATAATCTCTGATCGAGCATATATCGCGTGATAAGCAGGATCAGATGAGCAAAACGGTATCAACAGAACTTGCATATCAGGAAAATAACGACGACGAAGCGCCTGTTTTCCAATCGGTTATGCGACTTCTTGCGGATACCTTTGGTTTGGACGTTGAACCACTGAGAACTTTTGGCCTGTTTGAGCCGACCTATCGTTCCTTTTCCTATCTCGACAAAAAAGGAAACTGCGTTGCCAATGCCAGCGCGATCAATGTGCCCCTGCTTCTTTCCGGAAGTCAGGTGAAGGCCTTGGGAATTCAGTCTGTTGCTACACGTCCAATCTATCGTCATCGCGGGCTAAGCCGCGATCTTTTGGACCGCGCCTTGGCTTGGTGTGATAAGCAATCGGATTTGGTTTTGCTGCACACATCAATACCGGACTTCTATCTTCCCTTCGGTTTTCGCAGCGTGCAGGAGCATTTCTTTGTTGGCAAGCCGCCGGAGGCTGTCGGCGAAGCCTGCGCCTATAAGCTCTCTTGGGAGTCCCAAAAGGATCGGGATCTCTTGCGACAAATGTTGCTGAAACGCAGTCCTGCATCGAGCGTCGCGTCGATCTGCGGTCTTCCGGGCATGTTTGTTTTGAACGCGATGGGCACAGAAGGCCTGTGCCTCTACCATCTTCCTGCCCTGCAGGTGATTGTCGCACTTCGACATAAAGAAGGCGGCACGCTTTGTCTCCTCGACATTGTTGGTCAGAAAATACCGACGCTTGCCCAAATCCTTGGCGCGTTGGATTGCGCTCCACAAAAAATTGAAACGCACTTTCCTTCTGATCTTTTGGCATGGAAGGGAACGGAAGCCCCGTGCCGGAAGAAGAATGTTCTTATGGTTCGCGGAAGGCTCGACGTAGATTGCCCATTTATGCTTCAACCGACTTTAGCTTTTTAATAAGTAAGGATAACTATGATCATCACAACTCGTCCCTTGTTCCCCACAGACGCCGCCACGCTTGACGCCTTTCTGGCCCCGCACACGGCGGAGACGTATTACCTGCGCTCGAACGCCGTTGCGGCGGGGCTTATCTATGAAGGCAAGCCGTTGCAGGCTGAATATTTCGGCGCGTTCGATGGTGATCGGCTTGTCGGCGTTATCACCTACACATGGCTTCCGACCGTCCTCGTCTTCGCCGAGGATCCCGCATGTCTGCCCGCGCTGGCAAAAGCGATTCGGCCCGCCATTGTAAAACGAGGCGGCAAGATTGAGGCTATTCTTGGCCTCGCGTCGCACGTCGATGCCGTTATTTCGGCTCTTGCCCTTCCGCCGGAAGCTTTTCGCAGATATGGCGACGACTGGCTTTTTCGTCTCGATCTAAAGGACATGCGGTTACCGCCTTTGCTGGAAGGTCTTTCTTTGCGGTTGGCGGAAGACAAAGACCGCGCCTTGTTGATCGACTGGCGCATGGCTTTCAACATCGAAGCCAACAATGCCGAGCCGGGACCGAACCTGAAAGCCTCGGTCGAGAAGGAAGTTGATCATTGGCTGAAGAGCAAACAAACCTTCATGTTGGAAAACGCGGGCAATCCCGTCTCCTTCTGCGGCATCGGCGGCAACATTCCCGAAACGGTCATTATCGGTCCCGTCTGGACGCCTGTTGAGCTGCGCAATCGAGGCTATGGGCGGTTGGTGACAGGGCACGGCCTCAAAGTCCTGATGCAGGAACGTCCCGCCTTGCGTGAAGCGACGCTTTTCGCTTCGCGTCCCGATGCCATTCGTGTTTATCAATCACTCGGCTTTACCCGCGCCGCAGACTGGCGGCTTGCGCTGCTGAAAGAGGATTACAGAGTTGAAGGCAAGACATGACGCATAAACCCAACAATCTTCGCCGCAATCTTCATCTTTTGCCTTGGAACGCGCTTTTCGGCTCTATGCAGTTATTCTATCCTGTGGCCGTGCTGGCGTACCGTGAAGTCACGGGATCCTTCGCCGATGCGATGGGCGTTTTTGCCGTCATGAGCGTGTCGCAGGCGCTTCTCGAAATCCCGACCGGCGTTTTCTCCGACAAGATCGGGCGGCTCATGACTTTCATTCTTGGCTCAATCGCCGAGGTCTTGGGCATCATCTTGTTGGCTCTTTCTTTTCATGTTTCTTTTGGCCTTGCACTCCTTTATGCGGGCGCGTTCTGCATCGGCTTTGCAAACTCCATGTATTCGGGCAATAACGATGCGTTGCTCTATGAGACGCTGCTTCATTATCGCCGCACGAAAGAAGCGGCCAAGATGATCGGGCGCGTTTATTCCATGGCGCAAATTGGGCTTGCTCTTTCAGGCGTTATAGCGATGGCGTTGCTTTATCTTGGCTTTGGCTACAAGCATCTCGTCGCTCTCTCTATCATTCCCGTTTTCAGCGCTTTTCTTATGACACTGTTCTTAGTTGAGCCACCCACGCATAAAGCCAAAGGCGTCGAAAATCTAAAGCACATGAAAGAGGCGCTTAAACTAATTATCCGCAATCCGCGCCTTCGCGGTCTCGCCATCGCGGGCGCGATCAAGCGCGGCATGGGCGATGCGGCGCATAACTTCACACCCGGTTTCGTCGATGCCGTCTGGCCCGCATGGCTGACGCCCCTCTATCGCGCGGGACAGAACGGGCTCGGGGCCGTTTCCTTCTGGTGCGCGGGGCGCATCACGAAAAGGGTTGGCCTGATGAAATCGCTTCTCGGCGCGACGGTTTATTCCTATATCGCCTCCGGCATCGCCTATGCGATGGCCACGTTCTTCTCGCCAATTTTGATGCTGACGACGCAATTGTCCTATGCCGTTGGAATGACGGCGGACGGCGCTTTGAAACAGGAAAACTTTTCCGCCGCCCAGCGCTCGACGATGGGATCGCTGATTTCCTTTGCGGGGGCCCTGGTCGGCGGCGTTGGATCAATCCTCGCGGGCGTTCTTGCCGACCATTTCGGCGCGGCGGAATCCTTGCTTGTCATTCTGCTTATCACCGCGCCCACGGCAATGGTCTATTTCAAGCTTTACAAGGCTGAAAAGGCCACGGCTTAGAATAGACTCAGTAAGTCCTCTGGCTTTTCGGAAAGTGCTGCTGCGCCTGCCTTTCGCAATTCTTCCGCCGAGCCGTAGCCCCACAGAGCGCCAATCCCGGAAACGCCGTTATTGGCCGCGCCGATGATGTCGTGCTTTCTGTCGCCGATCATGACGGCATCTTCCGGCGCGATGTTTTCGTTGGCGAGAAGATGAGCGATCAACTCGCCCTTGTCGTTGCGCGTGCCGTCAAGTTCTGGGCCGTAGATTTTTGAGAAGAGATCAAGCAAACCGAAATGATGAACGGCCTTTGTTGCGATAATGTGCGGTTTCGAGGTCGCGATAAAAAGGCGTTTTCCCACTTTCTTTAAGGCGGCAAGCGTTTCTGGAATAGCGGGATAAAGAATATTCTCGATCATCCCGCGTCCTTCTTCGTTATATCGGTAACGATAGAGGGACAGAGCCTTTTCGGCTTGCTCGGCGCTACCGAGCATTTCCTCAAAGGCATTCTTCAGAGGCGGGCCTATGAAGGCCGTCAGTTCTTCAAGTGGCGGCGGCGCATGCCCCAATTCCTGTAAAGCATATGCGATGCTTTTGGTAATGCCTTGCTTCGGATCGCTGATTGTGCCGTCGAGATCGAAGAGAATGTTTTGCGCATTTTTCATTGAGCCGCTCCTTTCTTCGCCAGATATTCACGCCCTTTGCCAACCGTCACGTTAATCGGCATTTTATTTCTGCACATAGGGCAATCGGCCTCATCCCATGAAGGCAAGCGAAGAGAAGCCAAAGTTTTGAGCGGCGCGCCGATGACGACATCATCGATTTTATCCGGATCGCGGTTGACCATCGCGCAGGCCGCAACGACCGTGCCTCCGGCTGCCTTGACGGTGCGAACGACTTTCGCCAACGACCCACCAGTCGTGAGAATATCCTCGACCACCAGAACCCGCTTCCCGCGAACGAGAGCGTCATAGCCTCGCGTCAGGATTTGATCTTTCTCCGCGTTTTTCTCGGTATAGATGCCAAGGACTTCTTTGCCCGTGATTTCGCTGAGATGATATGCCGTCCATTGTGAAAGAATGATCCCGCCCAGCGATGGTCCGACAACCGCCTCAATGTTCTCGTTCGCGAACAATTCAGCCATGGCCTTGCACACCGCCAACACAGCGCTGGTATGGGGATAAATCGCGTCTTTATTCAAATAAGCATCAAGATGCTTTCCGGACGTCGCGACAATATGGCTTCCGGTGATGTAGCCGCCTGTCTCTCTCAGTATTTCCAAGAATTCTTGTTCGGTCATTTTCGCTCCTTTCGCGGGTTGTGATTTGGGGCATAAAAAAAGCGCCTTTCGGCGCGGGGGAATGGTAGAAACAGAAAAGAGAGGTTCGTCCGGAATAGACGTTATGGTGCGTAGCCAGATGTGGGCTATGGTGGTGTCACCAGCCATCTTTGATCCCTCTTTGTTCGGGTGGGACTTGGGTTCAATTAAAGAACAATGGCGGGTTTGTCAAAATGTTCTCGCTCAACGGGGTAACGTCTTCATTTTTCGTGCAAAAACGGGTCACAAATCGACGGGCTTCCCGCCTTCATCAAATCCGGCACATTCATAACCGCCGGCTTTATCTGGATAACCAAGCTGGTTCGAGATGATGCGGGTTTTGCCGATGGTTTGGTCGTCGCACTCGTGCGTGTGACCATAAATCCACAAATCTGGTCGATGTTTCCTGATGATATCCGTCATATCCAGCGAGTTGAATGCGTACATGTAGGGGCTTTCTTTGTATCGGGTATTCGGATTAAGCACCGGCGAATGATGTGTGATGATCACGCGCGGCCCCGACATATCCTTGGCGAGCCACGTCTTCAGCTTTTTTAAGAAAGTCTCGTGGTAGATGATCGTATCTGAAGGCCCCAACGTCTTTCCTTCGGCGGTTTTTATCAAACGGAAATCGTTCATCTGACGTTGCGCGGAGTTCATGGCCATCTCATCGCCGCCTGCAAAATCCGTCCACATCGTGCCGCCGAAAAAATTGACGCCGCCGATGGAAATCTCGTTGTTCAGCAATAGATGGACGTTCGGGTGATCTTCGGCCAACCACGCCGTAAACTTCTTTTCTTCCTCGTCCATAGGGGTTCGTGTGTAGTATTCGTGATTGCCCATGACGATCAGAACCGGCTTTTTCCAGTTTTCAAGATAACGCTCAAAGGGAAGATATTTCTTCAACGAAAGGACATCGCCCGCAAGAACCATCACATCGGCATCGTTCGCCGAAGGCGGCTTTATGTCGGACCCGAATTCAAGATGAAGGTCGCTGAAACTGATAATTCTCATAAGGTTTTTTACTGTCCAATGTTGTGCCAAAGTTGTGCAGTCTGTGCGACAATGCCCTTCAAAAGGGTTGAGTAATTTTAATAGAAAGTCCAGTAGCGTTATCGATGGTCGAGGCGCACTTTCACATAACGGCCTTTGGCCACGAAACCCCGGCGGCTCTGACGGGAATCGTTCAAAATCAATGCATTAATTCAGAGCATGTTCGTTTCGAGTCACGTTCCCTCCGCCAATTACTGTTACAAAACCGGATTCTCTGTTTTGTAAGCGTGGCACAAAAACGCAAGGAAATGCGGCGTTTTCGCATTTTGTAACTGGACTCCGCGCCCCTGATATTCCCCCCAAACGCCCTTTTTGCCCTCTCTCTGGGCCACTTCTCTCTGTGGTAACTGGACTTTTGGAAAAAAGTCCAGTTCCTAATTCGTCAATGACTTAACCCACTTTTTCGTTTTCGCTCAAATGGTTTGCGGGTGATGCGTTCTGTCTGCATCAAATTCATTTATTACGATTTTATAAGGGGTTATTGATTTCTTGTTTGTTGACCAAAGGCCTCCCTTGACACTTAAGCACGAGCGGAACATTATGAACGCCTGTTCATAAGTGGGATTGATGGCGTTGAAAGGATCTTAGGCATGAGGAAGGCGACTTTCAGGCATGTTCTTGTCTGCACGTGTTTTGCATTCATTTTTTCGGTTGGTAGCGTACAGGCGGCGGAACCACAAGCATCAAACATTACGAAGCCCTTGATGGGCGATGTGACTTCTTTCGTGTATTTCACCGGCATCGGCTGTCCCCATTGCGCGAATGTCGATCCTGTTTTGCTGAAACAGAAAATTCGGCAAGGCAGTCTACTGGTCATCGAATATGAGATTTATCGCGACAACGCGAACGCTCCGCTTTTGATGGCCTATGACAAACAATTTAATACAGGACTGGGCGTGCCGATGGTTGTGACCGAAGGTAAAAAAGGCGGCGCGGTCGTGGGCGATACACCCATTCTGGAATCGCTGGATTCGCTGATTGCCAAAAACAAGGGCAACGGCGTGGTTCTACCTGCCGGAGCGCGTCCTTTTATGTCGCTGCCTTTGGCTGATTTGCCACGTTTACCGAAGATTTGGTTTAAGAACCGCGTGGCGATCCGCAAGGACATGGCGTCACAGGAAAGCGACGCGATCAAATCGTTCGTGGTCGATGGGACAGAGCCGCAAGGTTGCGCGCCCGTCGCCGAGAAAGAAGTCGCCCTGTCGGACGACAAGGTTATTTTTGCAAAGGCTTGTGCCTTCAACGGTTGGCTTTTGCTGCGTGATTAAAGGAGGTTGTTATGGAAGAAGTTTCTTTAGGAAAAGTTATCTCGCTCGCGCTCGTCGATGCCGTAAACCCCTGCGAGTTTGCGGTGCTTACGATGCTGCTGGTGTCCATCATCGCTTATAATCCGCATAAGAAAGCGAACATCATTTGGGCTGGGCTTTCGTTCAGCTTGGCCGTGTTCATCATGTATTTGATCTACGGCTTGTTCATTATCAAGTCGTTCCAACTCGTTCAGGAGATCACATGGGCGCGCCCGTTCCTTTATAAAGGGCTTGGCGGCGTTGCGGTCATCTTGGGTGCGCTTCAGATCAAGGATTTCTTCGCCTACAAAGTCGGCAGTTTTGGCACAGAAATGCCCGTCAGTTGGCGACCCAAGGTCAAGGCGTTGATCGCAAAAGTCACGTCCCCTGCAGGAGCTTTTGTCGTTGGCCTTTTGGTCACGCTGTTTCTTCTGCCTTGCACCATCGGTCCCTATATTATTTTAGGTGGATTGCTGTCGGTCATGGACATCATCAAAACCTTGCCGACATTGCTTCTCTATAACGTGATCTTCATCTCGCCGATGTTGCTGATCACACTGGTGGTTTATATGGGCCTCAGCCGCGTTGAAGACGTGCAAGATTGGAAGGATAAAAACATCCGTTATCTGCATCTGATCGCGGGTTTACTTATCCTTGGCCTCGGCGTCGCCATGATCGGGGAATGGATCTAAATCATGCGCCCTCGCAAATGCCGCCTTGTTCGCTCAAGCCCAATGGCGCGGTTCTTCAAGCCACGCGGGATCCCTCTTTGCGATCTGGAAGTCGTCAAGCTGAAGGACGAGGAATACGAAGCCCTGCATCTGTCCGACTATAAAAATATGGAACAGGAAGAAGCTGCGAAGTTAATGGGCATCTCGCGCCCGACTTTCTCGCGCATTCTCTCCAGCGCTCGCAAGGCCATCGCCAAGGCAATTATCGAAGGTGGCGCATTGGAAATCGAAGGCGGCGATTTTGAGCGGATTGAACCGCCCCTAACAGGCAAAGGAAAAAAGAAATGAAAATAGCTTTCTCAACAACTGGCACGGATTTATCCGCGCCGATGGATCCCCGCTTTGGTCGCGCCGCGTTCTTTTTGATCTATGACACGCAAACAAAAGAGGCTGAAGCAATCAAAAACGCTTATGCTGACGCAGGCCAAGGCGCGGGCATCAAGGCAGCGGAAACCATCGTCAAAGCCGGAGTCAAAGTTATGGTGACGGGTGATTGCGGCCCGAAGGCGTTCAATGCGTTGAAGCAAGCAAACGTCAAAATCCATTCGGCCAAAAATGTTTCTGTGGCCGACGCCTTGGCGGCATTTGAAGCTGAAGAGCTGCCGGAAATCACGGCGGCATGAAAATCGCTGTCGCATCCGGTAAAGGCGGGACAGGGAAAACGACGTTGGCTATCAATCTGGCTCTGGCGGCGAAGATTCCTGTGCGCTTGCTGGATTGCGATGTGGAAGCGCCGAACGCGCATTTGTTTTTGCGGGGCGATCTTATCCGCCAGCGCATTGTGACAATCCCTGTGCCTGAGGTTGATGAAGCCAAATGCGACGGCTGCGGCATGTGCAGCGATTTTTGCGCCTTTAACGCTATCGTCTCTTTCGGGACTGTTCCGGTGATCTCGCATGAGATGTGCCACGGTTGCGGAGGCTGCATGCGTGTTTGTCCGCAAAAAGCCATTCATGAAATCGACAAACGGATCGGCGTTGTCGAAATATTCTCTTGCGGCGCGATCACGCTTGTTCAGGGTAAACTCGATATTGGCATTGCGCTGGACCCGCCGCTTATTCGCGCCGTCAAAGAAGAGGCGCAAGGCGATCTCGTCATCATCGATGCGCCGCCCGGGACCTCATGTCCTGTTATAGCCACGCTGCGCGAAGCGGATTTTGTCGTGTTGGTGACCGAGCCGACGCCCTTTGGATTGAACGATCTTCGCCTTGCCGTGGATGTGGTGCGCGAACTAGGGTTGCCTTTCGGTGTCGTCATCAATCGCGCAGAAGAGAAAGACGCGCTTGTTCGCCCCTATCTTGAAGCCGAGAAGATCGCGCTTCTGGCCACCATTCCTGATGACCGCCGTATTGCCGAGACTTACGCTAAAGGACAGACGATCATCGACGCCTTGCCAAAATATGAAGAGCTTTTCACGAAGCTTCTGCAAAAAATTCGCGAGGCCGCATGAAAGAGGTTGTCATCATCAGCGGCAAAGGCGGAACAGGTAAGACAAGCCTGACGGCCAGTTTTGCGCTTCTCGCCCCAAATGCCGTTCTGGCCGATTGCGACGTGGACGCGGCGGATTTACATTTGATCCTCACACCAAACATCCAAGAAAAGCATGAGTTCTGGAGCGGCGTCGAAGCGATCATTGATCCCGCGCTTTGCACCAACTGCGGCGCGTGCCTGAATCTGTGCCGATTTGACGCGATCAAGGAAACGAACGGTGCGTTCCATATCGATCCGACCGCTTGCGAAGGGTGCGGTGTCTGTGCTCGTTTCTGCCCACGCGGTGTTGTCCGGCTTGAAAAACGCCTGTGCGGCGCATGGATGGTCTCGGACACGCGCGCGGGACCGATGGTTCACGCAAAGCTCGGCATCGCCGCAGAGAATTCCGGCAGACTCGTCTCCACCGCTCGGCAGGAAGCGCGGCGCGTGGCGGAAGAAACAAAACGCGACATGATCCTGATCGATGGCCCGCCCGGCATCGGTTGTCCGGTGATAGCCTCGATCTCAGGCGCGAGCGCCGCGCTGATCGTGACCGAGCCGACGCCAAGTGGTGAGCACGATCTTTTGCGGGCAACGGAGCTGACGCGACATTTCAAGGTTCCGACCTTCATTTGCGTCAACAAATGGGATATTGCGCCCGAAAAAGCCGCCCAAATAGAAAGGCAAGCCTTAGCAAACGGCGCAACCATCCTTGGCCGCATTCGCTATGACAAAGGCGTCACGCAAGCGCAAAAACAGGCAAAGGCCGTGATCGAAACCGATACGCCTTCAGCTTCCGACATCAAAGACCTGTGGAAACACTTTCAACAACAAATGGAAAAGGAAAGACAAGCATGATTATCGCGGTCCCCCTCGAAGACGGAAAACTCTGCCCGCATTTTGGCCACTGCGCCAAGTTCGCTCTGATTCAAACGGACGACAAGAACGCCATCACCGCGCGACGCGACATCGACGCCCCGCCGCACGAGCCGGGCCTCTTGCCAAACTGGCTTCATGAGCGCGGCGTCAACCTCATCCTTTGCGGCGGTATGGGACCGCGCGCGCTCGAATTATGCTGTGCACAGGATTTGCTTTTCCTGTTCATCCCACATGAGAGGAACCAGCTGATAGAGCTGCTGGAGGGTTAGATAACTTGGTTGGCTGTTTTCAAGAATGGCTTCGATGATGGATGGCGCGAGAAGCGTCAGGGTGACTTGTCGAAGGGCGTATGCGCATGGCGCTTTATTGCGTTCGACGAAAGGCCTGTTTCTGGCTGTTCCGATGACTGCTGCTGGCAAGTACGCAATGGGCAAGAAGATCACGCCAGCAACATGGGAACAGGTTCACGGGCAACGGCTCCGGTTCATTTATCGGCGGGGAGCCGTTTCCTTGCTGGTTGCCGACAACATGCGCGCACGGACAGGCAAGCGCGGCGGCTTTGCCAAGGCCAGCGCAACAGCCATGCGGACAGGTCGCGGTCTTATCACGGCGATCATGTTCGTGCTTGTCCTCCAACTCACGATCAAAAAACGCTTCGACATCGAAAGCGCCGAAAAGAAATGGAACGACGCGTTGCCGCGCTTTGTCGTTCAAAACTGGCAGGAGATTTCTGAGAAATGACAACGCGGGAAACCGTTCTTCAAACCTTGTTTGAAACCCTTCAGGCCGTCTCCGGCCCACGGGTTTTGCGCAACGAAGTCTTGCCCGAGAAGGTTCCGACGGGTGGTTTGCTCATTCTGCGCGATGGCGACCCCGGCGAGCCCGAGACGATCCTTTCGCCGCTTTCCTATTACTGGCAGCACCTCGCATCGTTGGAGGTATTTGTTCAGGCGGGCACCGCGACGGAGCGTGACCAGATGATGGATGCGCTTTTTCAGAAAATAGCTGTCGCGTTGATCGCGGATCAAACGCTTGGCGGCCTGTGCGACCGCGTGACGCCTCATGCCGCCGACACAAGCCCGGTCGTGATCGAAGGCGCAGCAAACATCAAGGCGGCCATCGTGCCGATTGAGCTGATTTACACCACAGACAGCCAACTCGGCTGATGTTACAGGTCGATCTTACACGCAGCCTTCACAAAACCTTGGATGATTGGGTGTGGATGTTCCTTTGAAGAGCGTAACTGAGGAACAAAAAGCGTTGCCATAAAAAACCGTTGGTCAGGTATCTCAAGGATGCGGATTTCATCGGAAGCGTCTATGCCGGATATCTTCAAAAGCGGATGAGCGAACCTTGGCCTGAACGCAGGGTTGACGCCAAAGGTGCAGAGAAAATCTTCTTCTACGGAAGGCGCATGATAGAGGCGATGAGCTAATGTGTTCGGTTCGATAAGCACTTCTCCCGTTTTTCCTTTCAGGGAGCAGGCCATTTTGGTGATGATATGGGTTGTCTCGTTCGGGGCATATTCTTCATGCGCCGCGCTTTCGATCCCTAAAAGGTCTCGCGCGATTTCCATGATCGTGTATTGAAAACCGCCACATGTCGCCAAATGGGGAATATCGTTCTCTCTGGCGTAGCAGATGGCAAACAATGCGCCCTCGGTGCTTTTAAACTGCCCGCCCGGAGCACTCCAGAAACCATCGTAATCTTGGAGCAAAGTCGAGCCCTTGTCTTCGATGAGCCCTGTGCCAACCCACTCGTATTGAAAACCATAGACATCTTGAAGATCGTCGAGGGCTTTGTTCAAAAACACCTGCGAACGCGAACCTTCAACTGGCTCTCCAACAACTGCGATCTTGGCTGTCATGGCTTGTCTTTCCGTGCAGAAACCAGTTTCTCAATCGCCTGCAAATAGGCATTGGCTTCAAGAGATTTAACGCGCTCTTCCAAACTTTCTACGGTTTCGTCCTTCGAAAGAGAAAATTTGACCTGCGTGACGATGGGGCCTGTGTCGTATTCCGCATCGGCTAGATGAATAGTCACGCCGGACTCTTTCTCGTTGGCCGCGATGACGGCTTCGTGAACAAAACGGCCATACATGCCTTTCCCGCCGAACTTCGGGAGCAGCGCGGGGTGGGAGTTGAGGATTTTGCCTGAAAAGGCCTGCAGAGTTTCATGGCCAAGCTTCTTCATATATCCGGCCATCACGATGAAATCAGCTTGGTGTTGAACAAGGCAATCCCGGATCGCGCGGTCGATATTCTCTTCACCGACAGTCGTTTTGTTGATGACGAAGGACGGCACGCCGTATTTGGACGCCACGTTGAGGCAAACGGGGGCTGAATTGTTGGTAATCAAAACGGCGGGAACAATGTTGACGGGATTGCTCTCGTTCCTCTCCAGCATCACGCGGAACGTCGTTCCGTTGTGGGACGCCAGAAAGCCTATGCGGACGGTCGGCTTTTCTTGGGTCATCTGATTGATCTCTTCAACAAGGTCTTTTTCGTTCTTTTACGAAAAAACAGCCCCTTACACCAGTAAAAAGGAGGATTATCATGGCACGTGCCTATGGCGCGAATGCGCAGCTATTGGGTTTGTTTGAAGCAACCTACGGGACGTCTCCAATGGGCGACTTTATCAAGTTTCCGTTCGTTTCTTCGGCGCTGGGTTCCGAACAGAACCTGATCGCTAGCGATCTTTTGGGCCAAGGCCGCGATCCGGCGCAGCCCATGCGTGACGTGATCAACGTCGAAGGCGACGTGGTTGTGCCTGTCGATCTGCGCAATTTCGGACACTGGTTGAAAGCCATGCTCGGCGCGCCGAAGACGACCGGTATTGGCCCTTAAGCGTGCAATGGATGCGTGCGTACGGAGACGCATCCATTTATCGTTGGCTATGTTGTGAAGAAATTTCAGATAATCAAAGTTACAGAGCACATAGCCCTTAGTGCTCTCTTAATCTATCTTTGCGCCTTTAATCTAAAAAAACTTTCCGCTGTATTGACTTTCTTGCCCAACAAGCTCATTCAGGTTTTTAACGCCTTCTTTTTCAATCCATGCCAACAATCCAGAATTGATTTTATGAGCAACAGCAGGGCCTCGGCCACGAATGCCTGCAACAACTTGAACCAAGGAAGCTCCGGCCAGGATTTTTTCTAAAGCAGATTGAGGGGAGTCAACTCCACCAACACCAATTATTAAAAGAGACGATCCGGCCTGTTTTCTTATGTGGCGAATTTGTTCGTTGACCATCATGCGAAAGGCATCATCGTTTCCACTTAAACCGCCTGGTTGCGTACGCCAACGTTCGCCATATTTAACCTTCAAGTCTTCTCTGATTGTGGTGTTGGAGGCAGTAATACCCGTCACGCCAAGCGATGTGCATACTTCAATAACATCATCAAGATCTTCAATCGACATATCAGGGGAGATTTTCACAAATAAAGGCTTATCTGCTTGATTTGTTTCTTTGAGCGCATCCTGAACGGAGCGCACAATTTCCGCCAAATGGTTTTTAGCTAATAGGCTTCTTAATCCAGGTGTGTTGGGAGAGGAGAGGTTTATTGTGACATATCTTGCGTACTGAGCAAGTCTGCGCACAACAACGGCATGTTTTTCTGGCGCATCTTCTGGCGTTACTTCTTTATTTTTTCCGACGTTTAACCCTATGACTATGGGATCATTTTTGTAATGCTCTAAATTTTTAGCAACAACTTCCATTCCGGGACCATTGAACCCCAACCAATTAATGACAACGCCAGGGCCGATGACAAACTGCCTAGGCTTGGGATTTCCTGGCTGAGGGTTTTCTGTCACTGTGCCGACCTCGACACCAGCAAACCCCATCCAACATAATGCACGAATAAGATCCCCGTCTTTGTCCCACCCAGCCCCAACAGTAACCGGGTTCTCAAATTTTATGCCTGCAAGATCAACATGTAATCTGGGATCTTTTAAAGGGCGTCCATTGAAAAGCTGAAAAGGGGCCTTTGCTATGGATCCGGAAGATTCGCATAGACGTAAAAACGTCTTTACTAGATGTTGTGTTTCTTCCGATGGGAAAAGACCCAAGATGGGGCTGGCTACCGATTCATAGAACATAGAGTTGTTCCTTGTTTTTTTTAAGAGATCGCATGCATAGGCATTAGGCGTGAGGGCACGTTGCGGCTTTTTGACAGTTAACAGGAGCCGTCGGCTGAACAGCACCAACGCCGTATTTATCTAAGTAACGATCAAGTGATGCGGCTATATCGGAGGTTAGCTGATAAGGGCCGCTCGCAGGAGAAGTTAGATAATCCCTTATCTCATAGATTGTAAGCAATGGATAGGTCTTTACCCCAAAATCATCCAGAACCTGCTGTGTTGCCGATTTATCGCTTGCCCCTTTTTCACAGCGATCGACTACGATAAGAAGACCACTAATTGTCAGCTTGGCCAGAGAGTTTAAGAACGGCACCACAGAACGCAAAGTTGTTCCGGCTGTGATAACGTCCTCGACGATAAGAACTGAATCCCCATCTTTGGGAGGCGTTCCAACAAGACGTCCGCGTTCTGCGTGATCTTTTTCTTCCTTGCGATCATAAATCAACGTAACGTCTTGTTTGTGTCGCTGTGCAAGGGCCATGGCGGCACAGGTTGCGAGAGGAATTCCTTTGTAAGCGGGACCAAAAAGAAAATTTACATCCTTAAGGCCAGATTTAACGATATGATCGGCGTAGGCCGTTCCTAACGTGAGCATAGCATCTCCGTTAGACAATAGCCCTGTGTTAATAAAATAGGGTGAGACGCGTCCTGATTTTAGTACGAATTCTCCGAAGCTCAACGTCCCTGTGCGCATAAGCAAGTTGACGAGGTCGATTTGTGCCTGTTCCATAGAGTCCTTCCATCTGTTAAGTTGTTTCAACTAGTTAGCGTCTTGATTATTTGCCTTCTCTTAAAGCGATTCTTATAGCATGAGCCCTCCCGTCGTTCAACAAACGAGCTTGCCCGTCAGAGCATTGTATGCCTTTCCCTTGACGATGGTATAAAGGGGGCGGCCAGGGAATCCGTGCGCGTGATATACTGTTCCCCATCAATGACAGAGATCTCGTGCTCCGGTTCACGCATAAAATCGCTGTAATCGGCTGCCCCTTCTAGGCTGTTAAAAGCTGTTGGGATGAAATACTTCTTGCCTTTCCATAAAGCGCCGATGGTTTCGCGCTGCGCTCGGTCAAGGTGCCCCATCGCCAGCATTGCGAGTTGATCGAGTGTGATTCTGTCTGCGGGCTGCGAAGAATAAACACACTGCGTGCGATCAAGGATGAGAGCCAACGTTTCGGGGGCATAAGATAAATGTTCAAGTCGTCGAGCAGCGTCGAGATTTCGAACGGTGACTTCCTTGTCTTCGAAGGACTCCCTCCAGACAGGAATCTCATAGTAGGCATCCCCCAGAGCGAATAACCATGCTGTTTCCCGAGAGGGATCTCCGTCGTTTAGCGGAGCGACAAAACCAGAATGAATAGGCTGAGGAAGCGGATTTGGCATCATGGCAGACCTCGTATTATCAAACGAATGCGCAGCGGATTGTTAATGAATAACGGTAGCAGCGATACAAACGATTGACAAACATAGGTTGGATTAATTTAGGCGCAACGTGGCCCCGCAGCTCTCATTAACCATAGCTTTTTCTTGCCTTTTCTTTGGATTTGTTCGAAATTTACACGCAGGAAGCCTCAGCCTTTCCGTCGGGGCCGTATTACATGAAGGAACCGATTTTATGAAAAGGGCCCTCGATGAAGGTTTTTGATGTTTCTTCCCTTTTTTCCGCAGGGCCAAAGGGGCTTGAAAAAGCCTATGAAGGACTTCCTCCGTCGGGGGGAGAGAGAAAGGCTCTTGTGCAAAAGGTTCATTTAGCGGCCCATAGGCACAAGGTCTCTCTCGAAGCGGCGCGAGCGGCTTTATGGGCTTGCCGGAAAATGCCCACCGCTTCATCGGAACGATTGGACGTTGGGGTTGTCGTTTTGGGGCGCGCAGGCGAGGTCGATCCGCCGGAAGAGGGCTTCAAAATGATGCAAGACCTCTGGTGGCTCGTTTTTCCGGCAGGGGTTCCCCGCTTCTTCAAAAAAGCATATGGTTGCGCTGGTAGAATCGCGGATCCGGAAGCCGCCGTGGAAGCGTTTGGGTGGCTTTGGAAGAAAACGCCGAAAGACGAGAGAAAAGAAAAAGATCCGAAAATTCTTGGTGCCATCCTTTCTCGCGTAAAAGATCTTCCTCCTGAAAAAGGGGGCGAACAAGCCTTTTTCGTTTTGGAGAAGAGTTACGACGTTCCGCGTCTTCGCGGCAGAGCCCTTGAGGCGCTTTCGGCCTGTTCGGAAAGGCTTGTGCCTTCAAGAAATTGGCAGCGGGAATTGTTGCAGCAGTGGGTGGAAAAAATCGTCAGGGAGAAAATGGTCCTGAGAAACAAGTGAAACAGAGAGAGAAAAATGGCAAACGTTCAAAATCTTATGGGTCAGGGCCCCCTTGTTTTGGAGGCTGCCTTTTCTAACTTGGAAGAGAAAGATCGCCGGCCTTTCCTTTCATCTGTCTTTAACGAGGCGCGGGCTCGCGGCAATCCTCTTAAGGCCTCCGAGGCTCTTTGGTGGCTTTATTTCTACGCCGAAAGCAAGGATGAAAAAACGAGCGTTCTTCGCTCCATCCTTACGCGCGTAGAGGAATTGGAGGATTTGGACCGGGCCTTTTCCCATATCGAAATGGTCTGGGACAAGGCCGCTTTTAATCCGGAACTTCGCTGCAGCGCGCTTAAGCGAGCGCTGCTTTGCTCGAAAAAAATGAAAAGCGCGGAAAAAGCCATAGGCGTTCTCGAATGGGCTTGGACCAGAGTTGAGGAAGGATCGAAAGAAGAGAATTATATCTACGCGAAGATTTTACGCCGCGCGCCGGGGCTGGCACCGAAAGAGGTTATCAATAAAGCCGATTGGGTCTGGGGCGAAGCCAGAGCCTTTCCGGCCATGAGAGAACGGGCGCTTTACTTGATCGTGGAAACCTGCCCGCGATTGGGTTTGGAAGATTCTTCATGGGCGCTTATGAGCGTTTTGAATAGGGCCGGGAAAGAATCTCCAAGCCGCCAGGCTGCCATTGAAATGCAAGAGCAGGTAAGACGGAGGCCCGATGCGAGCCGCGCTGCCGTTCTCGCCGGCGCCCCGAGCGTTTCCTGAAAAAAAGCTTTCCTACCGTTTTTTCAAGGGGGCCGAGGCGGAAGCCGACGCGCCATGCAGCGTATTCATGCGCGCGATTTGCTTGTCGATATAGGAATTGATCATGCCCACGCGGTTTTCGCGGATCAGGGAACGAATGGGATCGCCGTTATTGCCGTCTTCCGTCATGACATAACGCAAAAAAGGCCCGGCAGTGCCTAAAGTCTGATGGAGCGCCGCCGTCAATCCCTGCGCCAGCATATAATTTGCGGACGATCCCATACTTTGTTCGGCCAGGTGCATAAGGCCCAGAAGGCTTTCTTCAATAGAACCGGCATGAATGGTCGTGATGACAAGATGGCCCGTCGTGGCGGCCCTTAAAATCTGTTCCGCTGCGCGGGGCGAACGAACCTCGCCCACGAACAGATAGCGGGGCGTCCAGCGCAAGGCCCGCTTGAGAGGCGTTGACCAATCCTCGTCCTTGTTGACCTGAACCTGATAGCAATAGCCGTATTCGCCGATCTCGCCGTCAAGGGCGTATTCGACCGGGTCTTCGATGGTGATGGCCACGCCTCCGAAGTTTTTAAGATAGTCGCCCAAAAGCGCGAAGGAAGAGGTCGTCTTGCCGTGGCCGGTCGCGCCGGAAATGATGATAAGTCCGTCGCGCGCGCCAAGGCGGCGCAGATGCGTGCAGATGTGCGGCGCGAAGTTCAATTCCTCCAGCCCGAAAACGCGCGCGCCGATCCGGCGCAGAACGACCCATTCCTGCCCATTGGCCAGACGCTGGTAAGACAGGCGGAAACGCATACCGTCATGCTCGAAGGCCGAGTCCGGATTGTCGATCTGGCCGCGCAGTTTGCTGGCGATCGCTTCGATCTCGCCGCGATAAATGTCGGGAAGATTGCGCGTCCAGTTATTCGTGTAATCCCGCGCCGCGCAGCGATAGCGCGCCGGTCCGGCCTGATCGACGCGAACGTAGAGGTCCATAAAGGACAAGTCGCGCAATTTGTTGCTGACGGGAGGCTGTTCGCTTTGAAGCATTGAAACCCTTTCCTAGAAAGACTCGTCGTGGCCGGAATGTGCGGCATGATAACCCCCGCCCTGCGGCGAAAGGCCGGAAGGCTGGTTGGCCAGCCGCGCCGCGATCCGGTCGATATAGGTGGAGATCATGCCTATTTTCCCCTCGCGGATCAGCGAGCGGATGGGGTCGCTCGGCGTGTTTTCACCGGTGAAAAGATAGCGCACAAAGGGGCCGCTTTCTTTCATCGTTTGGTGGACAAGCGCCGTGAACGACCCGGCCAGGATGTTGGCCGCGCCTTCGCCCATGGCCTGCTGCGCGAGGAAAGCGAGATTGGTCAGAGCCTCCTCCGGCAGCCCGCCGTGCAGGGTCGTGATGACGGTATGGCCCGTCGTGGCGGCGTGGAGGAGCTGTTCGGCGGCCTTGGGCGTGCGAACCTCGCCGACATAGATATAGCGCGGCGCCCAGTCGAGCGCGCGTTCCAGCGCCTCGGCCCATTCTTCGTCGGAATGAATTTCCGTCTGGAAGCATTGGCCGTGCTCGCCGTGACGTCCCTTGACGACGTATTCGACGGGCTTTTCGATGGTGATGGCGGTTCCGCCGAAGCTTTTCAGGTAATCGATCAAAAGGCCGACGGCCGTTGTCGTCTTGCCGTGGCCTGCGGGGCCGGAAACGAGGATCAAGCCCTCGCGTTGGCCGAGCGAATGCAGATGGCCTGCGATATGCGAGGCAAAGCCCAGACGGTTCAATTCCGGCAGCTCGGTATTGATCCGTCGCGCGCAGGCCCACAAACTGCCGTCGGCCATCTTTTGCTGCGATAAACGGCAGCGCAGACCTTCAAAGCTGATGGTGCCGTCCGCACGATCCTGCAGTTCGGCGCGAATGGCGGTGCCGAAACGCTCCACGGAGGGGATCATATCCGAGGGCACGAGCTGGTTAAGGGCCGACTCGCCGCGCAGGTTGGAGCGATAGGTTGGCCGCTCCGGCGCGTCGAGACGGATGTAAAGATCGATGAAAGGCAACTTTTCGAGCCTGTCGGTCATGAGGGCCTCATTTGTTCCTGTCCGCGAACCCGCCAGAACAGCGGGGTTTCGGCGGGGAAGGGCGTGATTTCCGTCCCGTCTTCCGCAAAGACGGGAGGAGGCGGTTCGTCCGGGACGTCGTGTCTTTCAAGGGCGATTGTCGTCGTGCTGATGGGCTGATTGTAAAAGGCGGCGCCGTTCAGGCTTAGAAAATCGGTCAGTTTGTTCAAGGCCCCTGCCTTTTCGAACACGTCCGCATAGACCGCAAGCGCCCTTGGCGCGCAGAAAACGCCACCGCTTCCCTTCGCGCTTTCCTTGTTAACGCGCGGGTGAGGCGCGGAGTCCGTTCCGGCGAAGAACATGGCGCCTCCCGACGTGGCGGCGCGGATAAGGGCTTTGCGGTCCTCTTCCCGTTTCAGGACGGGCAGACAGAAATGGTGAGGCCTGATCCCGCCTTCGAACAAAGCGTTGCGGCTGAGCAAAAGATGGTGCGGGGTGATCGTCGCGCCTAAAAGGCCGGAGCGCCCCTCTTCGGCGACATAGGCGGCGGCCTTGGCCGTCGTGACGTGCTCCATGACCATTTTTAGTCCCGGAAACGATTTCCGCAGAGGAATCAGAACGCGGTCCACGAAAACGGCTTCGCGGTCAAAGAAATCGACGTCTTCGTCGCCGACTTCGCCGTGAATCAAAAGAGGCATACCGATGCGTTGAAGCTTCTCAAAAATCGGCGCGATGTTTTTAAGGTCGGTTACGCCGGACTCCGAGTTTGTCGTCACGCCCGCAGGGTACAGTTTGGCGGCGAAAAAAAGCTCTTCCTCAAAACCGCGCGTTAAATCGTCCGGGTCGGTCGAGTCCGTAAGATAGGCGGTCATTAAAGGCGTGAAGGTCAGGCCGGGGGGCAGGGCCTTGCGGATACGTTCCCGATAGGCGCGGGCCTGCGCGGCGGCGACCACGGGCGGTTTCAAGTTGGGCATGACGACGGCCCGCCCGAACTGCCGGGCTGTAAAGGGGAGCACAGCCTTCAAAAGAGGGCCGTCGCGCAAATGCACGTGCCAATCGTCTGGCTTGGGGAGCGTGATCGTCTGAAGGGCGGTCAAAGGCAGGTCCTTTCTTCCAGGAAAGGCGATTCCCCGCAGTATAACGAAAAAAACAAAAAAAACAGCCTTTGGTTAACGGCAGAAGACTATTTCTTAGGAACCGAAAGGCCACAAGCCTGAGTCATGGTCTGATAGGCTTTTGAAGACCCCTTCATGGAAATCGTATCCGCAAAGGAGCCGCCCGAAGAAGCCGTGCCCGTAATCGTAATGTTGGCCGAACTTCTTATGGCGGCGGCCAAGGCTCTGTCCGTTGCGGCATCCCGTGCCCAGGCCGTATCGTCTTGTGTGAACAGACTGAAGGTCTTGTCCCCTGCCTTGACGCTCACTTCGCTTGAAGGAGCGAACTTGGCCCCCGCTGCATAGCTTACGACGTCCAAGGCTCCTTCCGCCGGACGGTGTGTGATCATAAGCGTAACGGCGCCGCGCTTGAGCTTTGAGCCTTTGGGGACAGGAGGCGTGGCCGAAAGCGACATATAACAGACGGGTTGGGAGGCGCTGGGGATCTTATAAGCCACCCAGTAATCGAATTGGCCGAGTTTTTCGGGCTGGGCGGCCAGGGCTTCCGGAACGAGGGCGAGCCAGAAGGCGCTCAACACATTGATAACAAAGATACATTTCTTCATGTGCAGGAGACTAGCCCTTTCTTTTGATTCGATCAAATGGTCTTCTCACCTCGGCAGAATGTCCATCATCAAGTCCTGGCTCGAAGTCGGCGATTCCTTAGCTGGCGGCGCTGTTTTGGGTTTGATCTTTTGGGCCGCCGGGACGGGCCTGGGCGGTTCGGGCGCCGTTGCCGCCGGTGCAGGCGCGGGGACAGGCTGCGGTGCCGGGGCGGGCTGCGGCGATTGTTCGGAGAGAGGCTCCGCAGGTGGCGGCCCCTCTTTCTTCGGACGGGGTGGCGCGATCAGAGGCTGCAGCGCGGGCGCCAGGGATTTAAGCGTCTGGGCGGCCAAAGCGCTCGTGAACTTGTAATCCGCCGCTTTTTCGCCCGCGACATGGGCCGTAAGCGTGCCGAAAAAGCGATCCCCGATATAAAAGACAAGGGTGCCCGTTCGGTTCACGACGCGCGAGGAAATCAGACGATGGCCGGGGCCGTATTCGTCGAAGCGATGGTCGCCCGTTCCGGTCTTGCCGCCGATCAGCAAAGGGTTACCGTCCGGGTCCACGTAAGAACCGCGCAGACGCCGGGCGGTTCCGTTTTCCACAACCTCTGTCATGGCCGCCCTGACCGTGCGGGCGATAGCCGGGTCCAAAACGCGCTGAGCCTTCAGGCCCGAAGGGGCAAGAAGCGTTTCAAAGGGCGTATCCTTGGCAAAATGAAGCTCCTGAAAACGCAGCATCGGTTTGCGCACGCCGTTGTTCAGAAGAATGCCGACCAGTTCGGCCAGGGCGATCGGCCGGTCGGCGGAGCTTCCGATGGCGGTGGCATAGCTAGGCACGAGCTTTTCGAAAGGATAGCCCAGGCGTGCCCAGCGCTGTTGAATGCGGGCGAAAGCGTCCAGTTCGAGAAGAATGCGTATGCGCGTGTCTTGCGCGCCTTTTTTCCCTTTGTGAAAAAGCCAGGCGTAGCTGTCGATCCGGACGGGCTTGCTGACCGAGACAATTTCTTCATGCGGCGCGTTCGGATGGGCGATGAGATAACCGGCCAGCCAAAGCTCCAGCGGATTGACGCCTGTAATATACCCTTGATCCGCTAGATTATAGCGGTCCGGCGGATATTCCCGAAACAAGCCGGACAGGCGTTTGCGGTCAAAGCCCGTGGGCATAAAGCGATCCATGTAGGAGGCGTATTCCTCAAAGCCCGCTTTGGGTTTCAACGCCCGGAACAGAATGGTTCGAGCGGTCGCGCCCTTGTGCGCGCGGGCCGAGATTTTCTCGACGATTTCTTCGGCGTTCAAATTTCTATAGGAAGCGATGTAGCGGTTCAAAAAAGTCTGGCCCTCGCGGTCGGCGTACCGCTCAAGATAAGCCTTGCGCGCCGGGTGGTCGGGATCGCTCAGGATTTCCTGCCGCGTCTGCTGGCCCTGCGAGATGGTGTAGTTCACGATGTCGCGCATCAGCCGGATAAAGACGAGGTTGACGGAATCGCGCAGGGCCTCGCGCAGGTTCATGATCTGGTGGTCTTCGGTCCGATCGAAATTGACGAAAGTGTGCGCGCCGCCGCCCGTGAAAAACGTTTCGCCAGGATTGGCCGAATATTTGCGATCCATCGCGGCGCCGAGCATTTCATCGATGGTCGCGTCGGGGTGTTCGCCCAGCCACGTCGTGGCCCAGGAAGTCAGGGCGTCCGGAGCTTCTTCTGTCAGATCGGCCAAGTCCTCGACCGACAGGCCCGCGTAGCGCCTGTAAAGCTCGCCCACGATTTCAAGATAGGTGACGAGCGTGCGCAATTTCGCGGTAGAGCCGAGGTCAAGCTTGGCGCCTTCGTTCATGTCGAGGGGGCCGTCGATGTTGTCCGCTTGTACGCGCAGGAAATTGCCGTTCTCGCCCTTTTCGTAAAGGAGAAAGCTCCAATGAATCTTCGCAGGATCGTTATCCTGGTTTAAGAGACGAAAACCGTAAAGACCGATGGCTTCCAAATGCTTGGGGTCGTTCATTTTCCTCAGGAAAGAAGTGACGCGTTCTTGCGCCTCTTCGTCAATGGAGCTGGTCGCCGTAAGGTCGAGACGGTCCAGTTCGTACAGATTGCGAAGTCCCAGAAGCTGAAGAAGGCGCGTGCGCAGCGCGTTGACGGCTTTCTGTTTCAGAAAATCGACACCTTGCGGCGACGGCGCTTCCGGCAGGAAGTGGAACGAAGCGGACCGCGCAGCCTCGTAAAGGGCCTTGGAAATGATGCCTTCTTTCAGCAAAAGGGCGAGCATCCTGTCCGTCAGGGAATCCAAAGCGGCCCGGTCGGTCAGAAGGTAATAGGTGGGTCTTCTTTGGGCGAGAATGAGGCCGAGCGCTTCGCGATAGACGCTTCCCTTGCGCTTGAGAGAATCCGGGTCCGTTTCGGGCAGGTTGAGAGCCGCCTTCACGTCTTCGATCGAGCGTCCGAACCAGGTCCAGAAACCGTCGCCGATGCTGTTGACCTCGCCGAAGCCGCGCCGCGCCGAGAGAGGCGTGCTGTTCAGATAATCGAGAACGATCTTTTTCCTCGCCGCGCGCGTGTCTTTGCCGTCCATATAGACGCGTAGGCTGGCCGAGACGATTTGTCTCATCTTTTCGATAGGCTTGCTCGTCTGTCCGTTCGGCGAAAAGCGGAATTTTTCGATCTGGGTGGCCAGCGTGCTGCCCCCCCCTAAATTAATGCCGGGAACGACGGCTTTAAGCGCCTGGCCGACGGCGGCATAGAAGAAACGATCCCATTCAATAGCTGGATTTTGCGTCGGCGCGCGCGGTTTGAGAAGTTCGCGGTCTTCGACGAATAAAAGCGTCTGGACCAAAAGCGGCGGTATGTCCTCGAAGGAGGAAAAAACGTTCGCCGGAAAACGCGCTTCATAAAGAAGCTTTTCTGTTCGGTCTTTCAGGACAAGCCCCGCCGTCGTTTTCGGGCGGTAGAGAGGATAGAGGCCTTCCGAAACGAGAGCGTTATAGCGCGGAGACGGACGGGCCTGTCGTTCGACGGCGTAATCCTCGCCTTCAAGAGCCTTGAAGAAGAATGGCAAATAACTGTAGCCCAGCCTTTGGTTGTACGGTCCGCTCGATGGAACGTGGAAGTCTGCCGCCGGTCCGGGCCAGGTCTCGAAGGATACGCCGCTGGCCATGCGAGAGAAAACGTCCGCTTGGATTTTCGATGTGCGCATTTCCTCGCCCGCGAAGAACCCTAAAACGCCGCCGAAACCGACGATAAGCGCGAGGGGAACGAGCCAAAGCACCTGCGGCACGCGCATTCTATAGGGTTTGGGCGTCGGCTGCCTGCGCTTGGAGGGCCTCGTCCTTGTCGCCCATTTTTTGTGCTTGTGGCGGGGCGGGGACATGGATTACCCCGCGCGGTCCGGCAAAAGCTTTCCAAGAAAAACCGTTAAGTCTTCGCGTCGGACTTCATGCTGTTCCTTTCGGCGAAGGTCTTTGACAAGGACAACGCCTTTTTCCGCCTCGCTGCCGCCCATCAAAACGGCCAGCGGCACGCCGGATTTGTCGGCATAACGCAACTGTTTGTCCAGTTTGGCGGGTTCGAGATAATTCTCGACCGCAAAGCCCGCGCGGCGAAGTTCCGTCGCCAGCGCGAGATAGTCCGCCGAACGTTGAGGCTCAAGCTGTGTGACGAGAATCTGGACCGTGTGCGGCGCGGGGGGCAAAAGGTCGTAAGCGGCAAGCTGCTCGTAAAGGCGCGTGAGACCGATGGAAAGGCCGACGCCCGGCAGCCGGGACCGCGTATAGTGGCTGGCCAGATCGTCGTAGCGTCCGCCGGAACAAACGGACCCGAACTCAGGGTGCGCGTCGATCAGCGTCTCATAGACGGTGCCGGTGTAATAGTCGAGGCCTCGCGCGATGGCGAGATTGATGCGCGTGCGTTTTTCCGGCACCGACAAGGCTCGCAGGGAAGAGACCATGCCCTTAAGCTCGGCCAGGCCTTCCAGAAAGACGGTATTCTTCGCGCCCAGTTTTTCCAGCGCGGCGAGCATTTCGTCCTTGTCGCCTTTCATTTCCACAAGCTCCAGAAGCCTGCCTGCCTTTTCCGGCGCAAGACCGAGGGCGGTCATGGATTCCCGAACCTTTTCCGGCCCGATCTTGTCGAGCTTGTCGATCTCTCGTAAAAGCAGTTTTTGCTTTTCCGGATCGCCCACGCCCCATTCGCCCAGCAGACCGAGAAGAATCTTCCGGTTGCTGAAGTGGATCGTAAAATCGCCGACGCCGAGCCGCGTGAAAATCTCGACGATGATGGCGGGCAATTCGGCATCGAAAGCGGGATCAAGCCTGTCCTTGCCGATCACGTCGATGTCGCATTGATAAAACTCGCGCGAACGGCCTCGTTGCGCCCGTTCGCCGCGATAGACGCGCTGAATTTGATAGCGTCGGAAGGGAAAGGCCAATTCGCGCTCGTGCTCGGCCACATAGCGGGCCAGCGGCACGGTCAGATCGAACCGCAAAGCCAGGTCCGGCTCGTGTCCCTGCTGGATCGCGCCGGTGGACTGGACGAAATAAACCTGCTTTTCCGTCTCGCCCCCCGATTTGGTTAACAAAACGTCCTTTAGCTCGAAAACCGGGGTTTCGATTTGAACGAATCCGAAACTCTCATAGCCGTGCCGGATCACGTCCAGCATATGCTGAAAGACCATCTGCTGCCGAGGGAGAAGCTCCAGCGTGCCGGACGGAGTGCGAGGTTGGATTATAGCCATGATTCTGCTCAATATTTCGGATTGCCGCGCTCTTGTTATAGCCGATTCAATGCCCCCCGTCATCAGAGGAAGGAAACATCAGACATTTTTTCGAATTTTCCACCGCAAGTAAAAACGGAGATACGGATCGGCTACGGTTATTTCTCTTGTGTCTTCATTCCAATCAATTGCTGACTCGGCGCCAATATCGCGAGATATTTTTGTGAGCTGTTTAAGTGCTGAAGTGATTTCATGTTTCTGTGGCATGGCGTTGGAAACGAGCAAACGCGCAATAACATCTCTTAATTCGTCGTATTTAATTGTCGATTGAGGGCCGGTTTCAGCAATTGCGCGTAATGTGGCCTCATAAATATCGACTTCCCCTCCTTCTTTTAGAAGCCTCTTCTCTCTTGTTCTACGGCTTTGAGGTCCAGCGGCAAGGCGCTTGTATATGGGAAGCCCAGCATCTTCTGCTAGGGACATATACTTGTTGTTTAAGTGGTACGAGGCCGGAATCTCGTGCGATTTCAGAAGGGATTTCTTTTCGATATTGAGATCAAAACAGATTTCCCAACAGAATCGCTGCATTAAAAAAGGACTTTCTTGAGATTCTTCGCAAAGATTCTCAATGAATTGTGGAGAACAGGTCGTTCCGAGCGCTTCAAAGCCTTTAGTTGGTATTTGTTTCAATTCATCTTTATTCCAATGGGGAAGGGAGATAGCGATAAAACGGCCTGTCAATTCAGGTTCAGCCTTGATTGCATCGAAGACGCGATGGGTAACGGAGAGAAGTAAAACTTTTAATCCATTAAAAACGGTGCCTTTTATGTTTCTCATTATATCCACGCGATTCTCAGAAGGAATGTAATGGAAATCGTCAATGACAAGAATTATTTTCTGGGAGGTCATTTGTTCAAGAGCGCGCCCCATTGTATCGACTCTGAAATTTAGAGCGTTCTCTCGTGCGCTCAACCGAGAGCCGCTAGCTGTGAGAAAGGGAATGCTTCCTTCTCCGGACAAGGATGTCTCAGTCTTTTCAGAAAGAGCCGTTTCAGAGGGTATATTCAGTTCGGAACTGACGATCTTCCAGAAATCCTCAGAAGTTTTTATCTTTCCACCGTCTACCCAGACATATTCTCGGTTGCTAAGAGTCTTTTTGCACAAAACGGTTTTTCCCGTTTTTGTCGGGCCTGACAACGAGACAATTTGATTTGGTGCCGCTATGGCGCGGGCAAGCAAGCGTTCGACATCTTGATCTTTTCGATCAACGTAGGTAATGGTTGGCTGACCCCCAGCAACAAAAACCTCATCTCTGTGTGGGTAATGCATTTGTGAACCTCCTTTACCTGCGTTTCCCGTTCGTACCGTACATGAAAAATTCACCCCGGTCAAGAATTTTGCGCGCCGCACACATTTTTTGCCCGCCGCTTGCATTATTTGCGCCGCGCTTTTTCGGAATCTTAACGAATATGGCCGACATTCGTTAAAGTGTGCGTGACGCCTGAAAAGTTGATCAGGCTCACGAACGCCCAGAAGACAACGGGCGCCAGAACCGAGGCGACAACCCCTGAGACGATTCCCACGGCCCAATCCCGCCTGTTTTTCTGCCTGGCGAACTCGGCAACGGCGAGGCTCTTCAAAAGGGCGATTTTCTTTTTCGCCTCCCTTTTGTTGTCCTCGAAGCGCTGGCCCATGACGTATTCTTTGTACGCGGCCGAAAGCGCATCGTCCCGAAGGTCGGGATTCTCTTCAAGCAGCTTCATTTTTTGAAATTTGTACAGGCTGTAGGCGATCATGCCCACAAGATCGTCCTGATCCCGCACATAGTGCAGAAAGCCGTTGTTCCGGTCCTGCTTGTTGGAGAGGAGGGCGAGGGGGTCTAACCCCTTGTTAAACAGAGCTAAAGTCTTAGCCGCCTGCTGTTTGAATATGTTGTCCATCTGAAACCTCCCCAAAAGTCGAACCGCCCGCCGCACAAAGCCCTCGGCCAAGGACATAGCCCTGCCAAGAGTTCCTATGCGTTTTATGCGAGCAGATCGGCTGCATTTCGAGGTCGCTCCCGATGGATTAACGCCCTCACTTTACATGAACTTTTCGCGGGAGTCAATTTTGACATTGCTGAATATAGGGTTATGAAGGGATCAAGTTTTGACTTTCGCTCCCCTTTGGGGGCATTGAACGTTCCCATGAGCATGGAAAGCATCCAAAGCCACGCCGCCCGGTTTGCGTCCGCTCCCGTTCTGATCGACGGGAAGCGGAATCTCGTGGGTATGGACAAGGCCGAGATGAAGGCCGCCATCGCGGAATTCGGGATGGAGCCTTTTCGCGCCGCGCAGCTTTGGACCTGGATCTATTGCCACGGCGCGCGCGATTTCGACGCTATGACCAATCTGGCCAAGCCCGTGCGGACGAAGCTGGCCGCCCATTTCGTCATTTGGCGGCCTGAGATTGTCGAAGACCTGAAATCTGTGGACGGCGCGCGCAAATGGCTGCTTCGCATGGCCGACGGGCAAGAAATCGAGATGGTCTATATTCCGGAAGAGGATCGCGGCGCTCTCTGCGTTTCCTCGCAGGTCGGCTGCACGAACAAATGCGCCTTTTGCCATACGGGAACGATGCGGCTCGTGCGAAATCTTTCGGCGGCGGAAATCGTCGGGCAGATCATGCTGGCAAGGGACGTGCTGGGCGAGTGGAAGAAAGACAATGAGACGCGAAGGCTCTCGAACGTGGTTTTGATGGGCATGGGCGAGCCTTTGTTCAATTACGATAACGTCGCCAAGGCGATTAAAATCGTTATGGACGAGGGCGGCATAGGCATAGGGCGGCGCAAGATCACGCTTTCGACGTCAGGCGTCGTGCCGATGATCGAAAAATGCGGCGCGCAGCTTGGAGTCAATCTGGCCATCAGTCTGCACGCCGTGACGGACGAATTGCGCGACGTGCTTGTGCCGCTCAACAAGAAATATCCGATTAAAGAGCTGATCCAGGCCTGCCGCGATTATCCGGCGGCGAGCAACGCGCGGCGCATTACGTTCGAGTACGTCATGCTCAAAGGCGTGAACGACAGCTTGGCCGACGCCAAGGCGCTTGTGAAGCTGCTCGCCGGAATCCCGGCCAAAATTAATTTGCTGCCTTACAATCCCTGGCCCGGCAGCCCCTATGAAGGCTCGGACAACGAAACCATACAAAAATTTGGGGATTTTCTGAATAAAGCAGGCTATGCCAGCCCTGTGCGCACGCCGCGCGGACGCGACATCATGGCCGCCTGCGGCCAGCTTAAAAGCGCGAGCGAGAAAAAGCGCGAAAGGTAGAGATCATTTCTCCTGAAGATATTTCAGCCATTTATCTTTGAAAGCGTCCGTCGCGTCGATGCCGCATTCGTCGGCGAAGGCGAGCGTGAAGCCGATCACGTCCGCGATTTCTTCCTTCAGATTTTGCCGCATGGCTTCTTGCGAGGGCCCTTTGGCGCGCGTCTTACCGGAGAGCTTGAGATAGGCGGAAACCAGCTCGCCCAATTCTTCCTGCAACTTCAAAAGGCACCATTCGGCGCTCGTCTCGACGCCGAAGTTTTCGCTGTAAATCCTGGTGATTTTTGCGGCTTGGTTTTGGGTTTGTTTCATTTCATTCAAACCTGTTATTACGGGCAAAACCGTTCGGGGCGAGGCGGCCCGCTTGCGCACGGTCGCCGCGCCAAGCGCGGATGTCCGTTTCGGTGCGTGTGCGGTCGCCCGAGGCCCAAGATAAGCCTTCCTTCAAATTGAAGCTTTTCACGTCCGAAAGCTCGCCGTCCTTGTATTTCTGCAAAATGACGCCGCGGCCGCGCGTCATTTCGGGCAATTGCTCGGCGGGGAAGATAAGGAGCTTGCGGTTTGTGCCGATGACGGCGACGGAATCGCCGTCGAGGATCGCGAAGGAAACGGCGCGGACTTTATCCGAGACGTTCAGAATCTGTTTGCCGTTTTTGGTCTGTGCCAGAACGTCCTCGGCCTTGACGGCAAAGCCGCGTCCGTCGGAACTCGCGACGATGAACTTTTGCGCGGGATCGTATTTGACAAGTCCAATAATCTCCGCCTCGCCAGGCAGATCGATCATAAGGCGCACAGGCTCGCCGAAGCCGCGCCCGCCCGGCAGTTTGTCCGCGCAAAGCGTATAGAAGCGCCCGTTCGTGGCGAAGAGCAAAAGCTTGTCGGTCGTTTCGGCCTCGAAGACGAAGCGTTCTTCGTCGCCTTCCTTGTACTTAATGCTCTCCGCCGTCAGGCCGTGGCCGCGCATGGCCCGCACCCAGCCCTTTTCGGACAGAACGACGGTGATGTCTTCTCGTTCGATGGTCGCCTCGAGCGGCACGTCTTCGACCGAAGGCGCCTCGGCGAAGGCGCTGCGCCTTGCGCCGAGCTTCGTGTTTTTTCCGAACTTGGTTTTCAGTTCCGTCAGCTCCCTGTCGATGGTTTGCCAGCGCAGCCCTTCGTCCGCGAGCAGCTTTTTAAGCGCCGCCTGCTGGCCGGAAAGCTCCTTCTGCTCGCCCTTGATCTGCATTTCCTCCAGTTTTCGCAAGGAGCGAAGGCGCATATTGAGAATCGCCTCGGCTTGCGTATCCGTCAGACCGAAGGCTTTCATGAGCTTGGGCTTCGGCTCGTCTTCGGTGCGGATGATCTTAATGACTTTGTCGAGGTTCAGATAAGCGATGAGATAGCCCGCCAGAACCTCAAGCCGTTCTTCAATCTTAGCCAGATTGTACCGCGAGCGGCGTATCAGAACCTCATGCCGGTGATCCAAATAGGCGCGCAAAGCCTCGCGCAGATTCATGACCTGCGGCACGCCGTCCTTGTCGAGCAAGTTCAGATTAAGCGGGAATTTACTTTCCAGTTCCGTCTGGCGGAAGAGGGATTCCATGAGAACGGCGGGATCGACGTTGCGGCTTTTTGGTACGAGGATCAGGCGAATATCGTCCGCCGACTCGTCGCGCACGTCGTCGAGCAGCGGCAATTTGCGGTTTGTGAGAAGGTCGGCGATCCTTTCAATGAGGCGCGATTTCTGCACCTGATAGGGAATCTCGGTCACGACGATTTGCCATGTGCCTTGCTTGAGTTCTTCTTTCTCCCACTTCGCTCGCGCGCGGAAAGAGCCGCGGCCCGTTTTATAGGCTTCGATAATATTCGCGCGCGGCTCGACGATGACGCCGCCCGTCGGAAAATCGGGGCCGGAGACGAAATCCACAAGTTTTTCGATGCTCGCATTCGGCGTCTTGATAAGGTAGCGCATGGCGTCGGCGAGTTCGCTCACGTTATGCGGCGGGATCGACGTCGCCATGCCCACGGCAATACCCGCCGCGCCGTTGGCGAGAAGATTAGGGAAAGCGGCGGGCAGAACGACCGGTTCATGGCCCAAACCGTCATAGGTGTCGCGGAAATCGACGGCGTTTTCCTCGATCCCTTCGAGCATGAGCTTGGCGACTTCCGTAAGCCGCGCTTCGGTGTAACGCATGGCGGCGGCGTTGTCGCCGTCGATATTGCCGAAATTGCCCTGGCCTTCGATGAGGGGATAGCGCTGGCTCCAATCCTGCGCAAGGCGCACGAGCGCGTCATAAACGGAACTGTCGCCGTGTGGGTGGTATTTGCCGATGACATCGCCTACAACGCGGGCCGATTTCTTGGGCGGCAGGTTCGGCGCGAGTTTCAGCTCGCTCATCGCGTAAAGCAGGCGGCGATGCACGGGCTTCATGCCGTCGCGCGCGTCGGGCAGCGAGCGAGACATGATCGTGGACAGGGCATAGGACAAATAGCGCTGCGAAAGCGCGTCGGATAGCTTGGTGTCGGCAATCGGCTGGGGCGGCAAATCGTCGCCCTGTTTTTTCGTCGTCGTGCGGGTCATAACAGATTGATTCCTCAAAAAACCATCTTGATCCGCACCTTAAGCAGGGCGGGCGAGAAGCGCAACCGCTTCTGTTTCCTTGGTTTTTGGGGCGTAAAAGGCCGTCAGGCGCTGCCGGGCCAGCGGCAACATGCCGTCCAGAGGCACAAGGCGGCGATTCTGGGGGTGGGCGAAGACATGGCGGGACAGGAAATGGCCCGTCAAAGCCAGCCCGTCGGCGATGTCTGCCGCGTCCCAATTGGCCGCGCCGCAGAGAAACCCCGGCAGGGGGAGGAGCTTTTCCTGATAGGGAATAGCAGCCTCGGCTGTGGCGGCGCGGCCGGTGCGGGGGCTGATATAGGCCAGCCCCTCCGTCGCGCCGGACAAAGCGCAGCAGGATAAATCCATGCCGTAGCCGAGGGCTTTCAAAAGGCTCATCTCCCATTTCACATAAACAGGCGCCCATAAGGACCTGTCTTCAATGGAAAAAAGAGAACAAAGACCTGCGAAGATTCCTGGCATAGGCTGGCGCTCGGGCAGGCTGGCCTCGGTGATGGCGCAGGCGCTGGAGATGATCGCGAGGATTTCGGGATCGTGCAGCCAGGGGGCGGCAAAAGGCCGCACAGGTTCTAATGTATAGTTCCCCAGATGGTCCAAAAGCCTGGCCCGCCAGCGCGCCGCGACAAGATTGCCGACCTGCAAGGCAGGCTGGTTCTTACGGCTCTGCCCGCCTGCCACGAGGCCCGCATGGCGGCCATGCTCCGCCGTCAAAAGCGTCACGACCGCCGCCGTCTCGCCGTGCGGGGCCACCGAGAGCAGAATTCCTTCGTCCGTCCATTCCATAGATTGCGAATCTACCACGCCCTGAATCGTTTTGCGATAGGCTTGCGCCTGTGGAAGGATGCCGCCATGACCTATGCGATTCACTATTCCCCCGTTCGAAAGCCGCCGCGACCCGGCCAGGTTTACGGGATTCAGGTGGCTATTCTCGATTGGCTTCGGGCTTGGTTGCGTCACGGGCGGCAGGAAAAGCTGCCTTTTTTGATCGCAAGCGAAGTCGCCCAGCGCGAGATTCTGGATGTCGCCGCTGAGATCGGGGCCGACGCCTCGCGCCTGACCTTTCTCGACAGCCGGTTTCCGCGCGAGAATCTCGGCGCTTTCTCGCGCGTCTTTCGGGCCGATCCGGATTCGCGCGATCTGCTTTGGCAGCGGGCCTATGCGGGCGCTTCGTTTTCTTTTTGCGGCCTCGTTCATGCGCCCTCCGGCGTCGAGACGGCCCGCGTTCTCGAACAGTTCTGCCTTGCGCCGACCTTCGCTGCCGACGCGATCGTTTGTCCTTCGCGGGCGGTGGCGTCCGCCGTGCGGCGTTATTGGGATCATTGGGCGGTTTTTATGCAGGAGCGTTTCGGCGTCTCTTATGAATGTCCTGTTCGGTTGCCGGTCATCCCGCTCGGCGTCGAGACGGCGCGTATCGCGGCCAAAGTTTCGCCGGATAAAAGGAAAGATCAAAGGGAAAAACTCGGCGTAAGCGGGGACGACATTGTTTTGCTTTGGGTCGGGCGGCTCAGCTACGCGATTAAGGCCCATCCTTTGCCGATGTTTCGCGCGGCGGAGGAGGCCGCGAGACAAAGCGGAAAAAAAGTGCGTCTCGTCATGCAGGGCTATTTCGTTCCCGAAGAATCCGGCGCGGAATTCGAGGCGCTTGCGCGGGACGTTTGTTCTACGGCGCGGGTAAGTTTTATTGCGCCCGACGACGCGCGGTTTCCGGACGGCCTTTGGGCGGCGGGCGACGTTTTTCTTTCGCTGGTCGAGAACGTGCAGGAAAGTTTTGGCCTGACGCCCATCGAGGCGATCGCGGCGGGCCTGCCGCGCGTCGTTTCGGATTGGGACGGCTACCGCGATTCCGTAACGCATGGGCAGGACGGTTTTCTTATCCCCACCTATGCGCCGCCGCCGGGCGCGGGGCGCGAGCTGGCCGCGACGTTTCTGGGCGAGCGCGAGACTTATGGCGGCTCTTTGGCGCTCATCGCGCAATGCGCGGCGGTGGACTACGAAGCGGCGGCGCAGGCGATCGTGGAACTTATCGAAAATCCGGATTTGCGCGCGCGCTTCGCGGCCAGCGCCAGGGAACGACTGCCTTCATATGACTGGGCGAGGATTATCGGGGCCTATGAGAATTGGAACGCGAACGAAAACGCGAAGATTCCGTCCGCCGACATCCGGCCTTCGCCGTCCGTTCTTCACCCCCATGCCCCCGATCCTTTCGATATGTTCCGCGATTATCCAAGCGCCGTTCTGTCCGAAGAGACGCGCTTGACGGTCATTGCGCCGCCGGAAGAGGTTCGGTTGATTCTCTCGCACAAGATGAATCGGCTGGCGGCGGAATTCATGATCGGCGGCGCGGGCGTCTTCGGATTTTTGCGGTGGCTGGCCTCGCACGGGGGAAGCGCGGACCTCGGCGAGATTTTCGCGGCTTTTCCGCGCGAAAACAGGGCCGCGCTCTGGCGCACGGCCGGATGGCTTCTTAAGCTTGGGTTTCTACGGGCTTCTCTTCCCGTTTGATCGAGCGCTCTGGTGGGAACGTGACCGTTACGGTCGTTCCGGCCCCGACCTTGCTTTCGAGATCAAGCGTACCCCCATGCAGTTCGACAAGCGCTTTCGTGAGCGGCAGGCCGAGGCCCGTTCCCTGGTTTTTCCGGCTTAGGGCGCTTTCGATCTGGCCGAACGGGGCGAGGGCGACCGGAATTTCGTTCGGCGCCATGCCGATGCCGGAATCCTGAATCTTGAAGACAAGCCCCCCCTTCGGCGAGAGCGAAGCGTCGAGAGAAACTTTGCCGCCTTCGGGGGTGAATTTGATCGCGTTGGTAAGGAGGTTCGTGAGGATTTGTTTGATGGCGCGTTCCTCTGCTCGCAGGGAAGGAATGTTCGGCGCCACGGATAGGCTCATTTTGATCTTTCCCGCTTTGGCGCGCGCGGCGACAAGCCTTGAGACGGACCGGACGATCTGCTCCACATCCATGATGCTTTCGGCCAGTTCGCGCTTGCCCGCTTCGATCTTCGACATATCGAGGATGTCGTTGATGAGCGAAAGCAAAAGCTGGCCGCTGTCGTGAATATCGCCCGCATACTCGACGTATTGCGGTTGGCCCAGCGGACCGAAAAGCTGGTCGCGCAAAATCTCGGAAAAACCGATGATGGCGTTAAGCGGCGTGCGAAGCTCGTGGCTCATGTTCGCCAGAAACTCGGACTTGCTTCGGTTGGCGAAATCGGCTTGCTCCTTAGCTCTCATGAGGGCGATCTCGGCTTCGCGTCGTTCCGTGATGTCGTACATCGTGCATTCGAAGTGAATCACGTCGCCGATCATGTCGCGCACCGCGTGGCCGGTCATGTTGACCCAAACCCGATGGCCATCCGCCGTGCGAAGCTCGGCCTCAAGGCCTTGCTGCTTGGATTCCTCAAGCCGGGCGAACCAGTCGCGACGGACGTGGGGATCGACGAACAAGCGTCCGTGCAGATCCGGCTGCGCCAAGAGCAGCTCCTCCGGATTTTGGTACCCCATGATCTGCGCCATGGTGCGGTTGGCGTTGATCCACTCGCCCGTCGGCGCGATCTGGCATATCCCGATGCCCGCGTTCTCGAAAATGGCGCGATATTTCTTTTCGCTCTCGCGCAGGGCGCGGGCCATTTTCTCTTCTTCGGCCATCTTACGTTTAAGTTCTTCGTTCGCGCGGCGCAGGGATTGGGCCAGAACGGCGACTTCGCCGCCCCGCGAATGGGCGAGTTTCAGGTAGGCGGCGGGAGCAAGCGTGAGGGCGATCCCCCCCAAGAGAAGGGCGTGGGGCAAAAGGTAAGGCAGGGGGGGCAGGTCTTTCTCAAGAAGAAAGAAAGCGATAACAGTCAGAAGCGGACCAAGAAAAACCGCTGTCCCGAAAACCAGGCGGGACACGTAAAAAGGCGGCGGCACAGCCGGAGGAGAAGGCGCTTTTGTCATGAACCGAGGGAAAGAAAAAACAGCCCCCTTTATGGCCCAAAGACTGCTAAAATCGGGTTAATCGGGAAAGAAGACGGCCTGTTTCCTAATATTTCCTTAATCTTCGGTCCTTGTGCGCTCCTTCAGGCGTTCATAATGGCGCAAGTAGCGGTCCGTGAGCATATCCGTTTTGACGATGATGCAAACATCCGTCGTGTTGAATTGATGGTCAAGAAAAGCGCCGTCGCCGACATAGCCGCCCACGCGCAAATAGCCTTTAATGAGCGGCGGCAGGCTGGCCGCCCCCGCCCTGGGGTCCACCTTGATGTTGTTGAAGTCAAGCGCGTTGAAGGCGGCGTCGGGGTCAAAGGCCTCGCGGGGCAGGCGGTCCATCTTGACGTAAAATTCCGGCAGGGCGCGCGCACGCAAAGCGGGCGGCGCAAGGTGGTGATAATAGAGATACGAAAGAGCCAAAGCGTGATCGTCCGGATTATCGCCGTGCAAGCTCGCGCAGCCGAACATAAGCTTGATGTCATAGCGAAACATATAGGCGGCCAGGCCTTTCCATAAAGTTTGCATGACGATGCCGGTGCGATAATCTTTCTCAATGCAGGATCGCCCCAGTTCTAAAATCTCGCCGGGATAGGCGATAAGGGGCGAAATGTCGTATTCGCTGGCGGAATAGAAGGAGCCGTGCTTGGCCGCCGCCTCGCGTCGAATGAGCCGATAGGTTCCGACGACTTTTCTGTCCCCCTGCCGTTCGTTGTCGATGACAAGAAGATGGTCGCAGTATTGATCAAGACGGTCGGTGTCGCGCTTGCTGGCGAGGGCTTCCGGCGACGGTTTCGCCCCCATTTCCTCGTAGAAGACGCGATAACGCAGCGCCAGGGCAGCGTCGATTTCTTCCGGTTTTTCGGCAAGGCGGACCTGAAGAGAGCCGACCGTCAGGCCTTGCGTAAGGAAGTCGAGAAGGGACTCTTCCGGCATTGGTTTCCGATTCCGCTTCTGCTAAAGGTTCAGGATTGTAGCATGAAGGGATTTTTCAGGCTATCTCATAATTTCCGAACACGTTTTGCACGTCATCGTCGTCTTCCAAGATGTCGAGGAGTTTCTGAAGCGCCTTAGCGTCTTCTCCCGAGACGGGCAGAGCGTTTTTAGCTTCCCAGACGAGTTTGGCGCTTGAAGGTTCGCCGAACCTGGCCTCAAGCGCCGCGCGCACGGGGCCGAAGCTCTCGATGCTCGTCGTGACATAATGGCCTTCTTCGTCGGATTCCACGTCGTCGCCGCCCGCTTCGATGACGGCTTCAAGCATCGCGCCTTCGGAAGCCTTGTCCGCCGGGAAAACGATCTCGCCCACTCGCTCGAACATGAAACTGACCGATCCCGTTTCGGCCAAATTGCCGCCGTTCTTGGAAAGGGCCGAACGGATTTCCGCGGCCGTTCTGTTGCGGTTGTCGGTCAGCGCTTCGATGATAAGGGCGACGCCGCCGGGCGCGTAAGCTTCGTAACGGACTTCTTCGTAAGTCTTGGAATCGTCTGCGCCGCCCGGCTGGCCGGATTTGATGGCGCGTTCAATGCGGTCGCGCGTCATGTTGTTGGCGCGCGCTTCGGCAATCGCCGCGCGCAGGCGCGGGTTGCTGGCCGGATCGCTCGATCCGAGCTTGGCCGCGACGGTGATCTCGCGGGCGAGTTTGTTGAAGATTTTCGCCTTTTTGGCATCCGAAGCGTTCTTCTGATGCATGACGTTTTTTGCGTGCGAATGGCCTGCCATGAGGTTTCTCTTCGGTTACACGTTAAACTTGAAATGGAAAATATCGCCGTCCTTGACGATATATTCTTTGCCTTCCTGGCGCAACTTTCCGGCCTCGCGCGCTGCCGCCTCGCCGCCCAGGCTTACGAAGTCTTCATAGGCGATCGTCTCGGCCTTGATAAAGCCGCGCTCGAAATCCGTGTGAATGACGCCCGCCGCTTCGGGCGCGCAGGCGCCTTGCCGCACCGTCCAGGCCCGCGCTTCCTTGGGGCCGACCGTAAAGAACGTCAGAAGGCCCAGCAATTTATAGCCCGCGCGGATGACTTTGTTCAGCCCCGGCTCTTCAAGGCCGAGCGCTGAAAGAAATTCTTTTTGATCCTCGGGCGGCAAAATGGCGACCTCGGATTCGATGGCGGCGGCGATGACGACGCTTTGCGTGCCTTCGGCTTCGGCGCGCGCGGCGACGCGCTCCGAAAAAGCGTTGCCTTTGGCGGCGTCGGCCTCGGCGACGTTGGCGATGTAGAGAACGGGCTTGGCCGTCACAAGCTGCAATTGCTTCAGGATCGCGCCTTGTTCGGGCGAAAGCGTCTTGAAGAGCGTCCGCGCGGGCTTGCCCGCCTGCAACGTCGCCAGCGCCGGTTCCATGACGGCCAGTTGATCCTTGGATTCCTGATCGCCGCCCTTGGCTTTCTTTTGCGCGGCGGTCACGCGCTTTTCGAGGCTCTCCATGTCCGCGAGCATCAATTCGGTTTCGACGGTTTCCGCGTCGCGGATCGGGTCAATGGACCCTTCGACGTGCGTGATGTCGCCGTTTTCGAAGCAGCGCAGGACATAGAGGACGGCGTCCACTTCGCGGATATGGGCGAGGAACTTGTTGCCCAGGCCTTCGCCCTTGGCCGCGCCGCGCACGAGGCCCGCAATGTCCACGAACTCAAGTTGCGTCGGGACGATCTTGGCCGAATGGGCCAGCGCCGCCAGCTTGTCGAGCCGCGCGTCCGGCACGCTGACGCGGCCGATGTTCGGCTCGATGGTGCAAAACGGATAATTGGCGGCCTGCGCGGCGGCCGTGGCCGTCAGCGCGTTGAAAAGGGTCGATTTGCCGACGTTCGGCAAGCCCACAATTCCGCAATTAAAACCCATGTATTTCCTCTTTCTATCCGGCCTTCCGTGCAGCCATGGAAAGCGCCTGGATGAACCTTTCCGTCTCGCCCTTTAAGAAAAACGGCAAGGCTTCGGGCAGCGCGGCGAGGAGCGGCTCAAGCCAGCTTCTATCCGCCTTCGCAAAATTGCCCAAAACGTAATCCGAGACCTCGCCCTTATGCTGGGGGCGTCCGACGCCGAGCCGTACGCGCCAGTAATCCTTGCCGATATGCGCGTCGATGGATTTCAGGCCGTTATGCCCCGCGTGGCCGCCGCCCTGCTTGACTCGGATGTCGCCGCAAATGAGATCGATATCGTCGTGAACGACAAGAACGTCCGGCACCTCAAGCTTGTAATAACGCAGGGCTTCGCCTACGGCCTCGCCGGACAGGTTCATATAGGTCGAAGGTTTGAGAAGGAGAAACGCGGCGCCGTCCAGCGTCGCGTTCGCGATGTGGCCTTTAAACTTTTTCTGCCAGGCGCTTGCGCCGACGGCTTCCGCTAGGGCGTCCACGGCCATAAAGCCGATATTGTGTCTGCTCAAAAGATAGTCGGCCCCGGGGTTGCCGAGGCCGACGATCATTTTGGAGGGCTGAGCCAAGGCCCAGTTCCTTACTTCTTAGCCGCGGGCGTCTTGGCCGCAGAAGCCGCCGCAGCCGGTGCCGCTGCCTTGGCTCCTGCCGCAGGCGTTGCGCCGGCCGCCGGGGCCGCCGCTGCC
>CAZZDK010000004.1:63896-113159 GCA_964652235.1 uncultured Rhodospirillaceae bacterium | reverse complement strand
ATCTGTCTGGCCTGTTCCTTCATTTTTTATCTCAAAGAATGAGTCCTGAGCCTAGCTTAAGTTTTGCGCGCCTGCGCGCGCGGGGGAGGTCGGGGGTTCGATCCCCTCACCGCCCACCATTTTTTTACATTTCAATTTTACGCGAGATTTCCGGGTCCGCAGCATAGGTTCCGTTTGATTCCGCCTTCCTTTTATTTCTCCCTTTGTCCCCTAGCGGTTTTTCGTTTATACACGCGCGATCATTTCAACGGTGAAGGCGCCTATGAAAACGACAACGACTCCTTCCAAACGTCTTCCCGCACTTGATTTTTGGCGCGGGGCCTACCTTCTTATGATCTATGTCAATCATGTCCCGGACAATCCCTTGTCTTTTCTTACGCTTCGTCACTGGGGCTTCGCCGATTCCGCCGAAGCCTTTATTTTTATATCCGGTTTTAGCGCCATGTTGGCCTTCGGGCCGTACTTCGAGCGCGGCGGCTTCGGCGTCGGGCTTTTGAGAATCTTAAAAAGGGCTTGGCAGCTTTTTTGCGCGCACGTTCTTCTTGTCTTCGGCCTTTCGGCCATGATCGCGCTCGCCGGCGATTTCGTGGACAACCGGGAAATCATGGAGCAACTCAATTTCTCGCCCTTTTTCGTCGAAACAGACGTGGCCATCGTCAAGCTTTTGCGGCTCAGCTATATGCCGAACATGATGGACATTTTGCCTCTCTATATCGTTCTGGTCCTTCTTTTTCCTTTGGCCTGGGCCTTGGTCCGCGCTTCTTCCCTTTTGGCCTTGGGCGTTTCTTTCGGGTTCTGGCTTTGGGCCAACTTGGCCGGGCTCTCCGTCCCGAATTATCCGGAAGGGGCCGTCTGGTTCTTTAATCCCGTCGCTTGGCAATTTCTGTTCGTCTCGGGCATGGTTGCTTATCGTGAAAGAGAACGACTCTTGGTTTTTATTCAAAAAAGAACAGTTCTTTGGCTCGCGATTGTCCTGGCCGGTCTCGGCGCGATGGCCGCGGCGCCTTGGACGAGCTTTGAATCTTTTTCTTCCTACAGGATCGTTCCGCAGACCTGGCTCGCTGTGGACAACAAAATGAACCTTTCCTGGGTTCGAGTCGTTCATTTCTTCGCCCTTGCGGTTATCGGCGCGCGGCTTGTTGTCGGCCGGACAGCATTTTGGAAACGACTTGTCGTAAAGGCTCTTTCTTCCTGCGGGAGGCACGCCCTGGCGATTTTCTGCGTCGGGACGGGCTTGTCTCTTTTTATGCACATTCTGCTCCTGATGGGCGCAGCCAAGGGCCAGCTTGCGGCTATGCTTTTGGTTTTTACAGGAGCCTTGACCTTGATTTTGTTGTCACTTGCGCTTGATCGTGCGAAAAGCCTGTTGGCGGCGACCCGTGTCAGCTAAGCCGGTTTTCTTTTGGGAAAATGGCCTGACTTATGCTAATTGATCTCCGGTTTTCTTTATCTTTTGAGGAGGGTTTCGATGGCTGAGCGCGTATTGGTAACCGGGGCCGCGGGGTATATCGGTTGTATGGCGGTCCCGCGCCTTTTGGAAGCGGGTTTCGAGGTCGTGGCGCTGGACACGTTCGCGCGCGGCGATACCTCGCTCGTCATGAATTGCGCTTCGCCCGCCTTTTCGGTCGTCAACGGCGACGCGCGCGACGAAGCGCTGATGAAAAAGCTCGTCGCCAAGGCGGATATCATCATTCCCTTGGCCGGAATCGTGGGCGCCCCCGCCTGCGCGCGCGATCCCATCAGCGCCAAGACGATCAATCAAGATTCCGTCGAAATGCTCGTCAAACTGGTCAGCGGCAATCAACGCATTATCATCCCCACGACCAATTCCGGCTACGGGATCGGCGAAAAGGATCAGTTCTGCACGGAAGAATCGCCCCTGCGGCCCATTTCCATCTATGGGCAGACCAAGGTGGCGGCGGAGAAGTTCGTTCTCGACAAGGGGTGCGGTATTTCCTTCCGTCTTGCCACCGTGTTCGGTCTTGCGCCGCGCATGAGAATCGATCTGCTCGTCAACGATATGACCTGGCGCGCCGTCAAGGATCGCACGGTGGTCATTTTCGAAGGTCATTTCCGCCGCAACTACATCCATGTGCGCGACGTCGTGAAGGCCTTTATGCACGGGATCAAGAATTATGATTCCATGAAAGGGCAGGCCTATAACGTCGGCCTGTCCAGCGCGAATCTCTCGAAGATCCAGCTCTGCGAGAAGATCAAAGAACAATTGCCGTCGTTCGTTTATCTCGAAGCGCCCGTCGGTGAGGACCCGGATAAGCGCGATTACATCGTCTCGAACGACAAGCTGGAGGCGACGGGCTGGAAGCCGGACTGGACGCTTGAAGCAGGCATCAAAGAGCTTATCAAAGGCTATGCGATGCTGAAGAACTCGGTTTACGGGAACGTCTGAGGAGGATTAAGCCCTCATTCCCTTTCGCCTCTCAAGGCTGTGGACCGTGCGGATGTCCGTTACGGCGGAGTCCATGTCGGGATCGTAAAGCGCCAGATGGCTGCCGCGGTCTTCGATGCGGATAGGGACTTCGACAAGGCCTTTCAGCGCGTCGCGGACTTTCTGCTGCAAATCCGGCTTGACGATGAAGAGCAGGAACCCGCCGCCGCCTGCGCCGAGCAACTTGCCTCCCGAAGCGCCCGCCGCGACGGCCGCTTCGTAGGCGTCGTCGATGTCGTTGTTCGAGACTTGATCCGACAAATCGCGCTTGAGCTTCCAGCCCTCATTGAGGAGGGCGCCGAAGCTGCTGATCGGCTCGCCCGGGTTCAAGAGAAGACGCTGGCCTTCATCTACCATTTCCTGCATACGCGCCAGATTTCTTTGTTTTTTGGCGAAATTCTCGATTTTCGAGGCCTCGATCGCGCCCGCCGAACGCTCGAAATGCGTGAAGAAGAGCATCATATGCGATTCCAGCGCTTCTTTCTTTTGCGCGGAAAGAGGCAGGGGCGCTACGCGAACCGTGCCGTCGGGCAGAAAGTCGATCCGGTTCAATCCGCCGTAAGTTACCGCGACCTGATCCTGGCAGCCTACGGGTTCCTTGAGCAATTCCTGTTCCACGAACATGGCCTCGCGGGCCAGATCGGCCTGCGAGATGAGCTTGCCCTGTTGCGCCCATAAAGCCTGCAAAAAAGCGACCGTAAAGGCCGAAGAGCTGCCCAGGCCGCTGCGCGAGGGAAGGTCGGCGTTATAGACGATCTCGAAACGCTTGTCGGCTTCCGGGAAATAATGGCCCAAAACCGCTCGGACAACGGGATGCTTGATGTCTTCGATTTCCGAGACCTCTTCGATGATGCGCCAAACGATGCGCTGGTTGAAATCGAAGATGGACGGCAAGCGCCTCATGTTGAGATAGACGTATTTATTAATGGAGGTCGAGATGACGGCGCCGCCGTTTTCCTTAAACCAGGTGGGATGATCCGTTCCGCCGCCGAGAAAGGAGACGCGGAGGGGGGTGCGCGTGATAATCATGAAAGAACTCTCAAAACCGACCGAAGGGCGAAGCTTAGGCTAAAAACATGGTTAAAATCTAGGTTATTTTTAGTTTCTTGAGCTTCGAGAGAAGACCGCCGGACCGGAAAATTCCATATCCGGGATGGTTGAAAGGGGGTTCGATATGTCAACCCGCAAGAAAGAACGAACAGCGTTCTGTGAGAGAAAGCGGATAGGGATTGAAAAACGGCGATTCCGAAAAAAGAGGCGAAGTCCCTTTCATAAAGCTGGTTTTATATCATAAGTCTTTGTTTCATAAAACCATTTTATGGTTCTGGCGAGGCCTTCGCTCAGCGGCGTCAGTTCGTAGGAACCGAGCGCTTTTTTTGCCTTTTCGACGTTCAGAATCTTCGACTTCGCGCCAACATATTTGCTCGTGTCGTAGGCGATCTTCTCGTGCGGATAGCCGATGATGCGGCAGATATTCTCCGCAAACTCGCGGATCGTATGTTCTTCGCCCGCGCCGATGTTGAAAATCTCGTTCTCAAAGCGGCTTTCAAGCGCCAGGAGAATGCGAAGAAAATCGTCCACGAAAACAAGCTCGCGTTTCTGATAGCCGTCGCCCCAAAGCGTCACTTGCTCGCCATATTCCTTGCCGCGAATGATTTTACGGATCAGATCGAAAATGAAGTGCATTTGCCGTCCATCGGTATGATAGCCGGGGCCGTAGAGCGTGGAGGGAACGGCGCAGAAATACTTTAGGCCGAACTGTTTGGCGAGAGCGCGCGCGCCTTGATACAACATACGCTTGGTCATGGCGTAGGTGTAAAGGCTCTCAATCGGCTCGCCGTCCATATATTGGTCTTCCACGAGATCCCCTTTTTCCGCGTAGGCGCAGCTTGTGCCCATGAAGACCAGCTTGGCCTGCGGCTGCGCTTTGGCCCACCAGGACAGGACGTTCGTGTTCATCTGCTGGTTGATAATCCATTGCTCGCCGGGATGGTAAAGACAGAAATCGCCCGCCTGCGTCCACGCTGCGAGATGGAATATCCGGTCCACTTTTTCGCCTGAAAAAGAGTCGAGACTTTCGGTCTTTGTCAGATCGCAATTCTTCGACGTCAGTTTCGTGAGCGTATCGCCGCGCGCTTCAAGCGCAGCGCAGAGGGCGGTGCCCATGAACCCGGAGCTGCCCGTGACGAGTATCTTCATGCGCTGACTTTCGGATTGACGGGGAAATAGAATTCGACGCCTTGGTCGATCAATTTCTGGTTGTTGGCGAGAATCTCTTTTTTGAAATTCCAGGCCAAAACGTAGTAAATATCCGGCAATTCCGCGATCTCATCCTCGATTTTGAGCGGAATGTGCATACCCGGCGAATAAAGGCCGCGCCGCAGCGCGTTCTTTTCGACAAGGCATTCGATAATGTCCGGCCCGACGCCGAAATAGTTGAGCATGGTATTGCCCTTGACCGGCGCGCCGAAGCCGTAAATGCGCTTTCCGGCGGCTTTGGCTTCCTTGAGATAAGCGAGGTTGTCCGCCTTCATCTGCTTAATGCGGCGGTGGAAGTCGTGATAGGCCTCAATCGTGTTGCAGCCCGAAGCCTTTTCTTCCTCGCGCATTTTGGCAAGCCTGTCCGAGGGCGTCCGTTTTCCTTTATGCGAGATAAAGCCGATGATCGAGCCGCCGTGGATCGGCGCGAGATAGGCGTCGAACATTTCCATGCCGTGGAGGTTCAGAAGCTTTTCTATCGTCTCCAGCGTGTAATAAAGCAAATGCTCGTGATAAATCTGATCGAAAGCCAGGTTCTCCATAATGCTCTTCATATAAAGGAACTGGACGACGAAAACGCCGTCGTCCTTTAAGCCCTCGCGGATTCCTTCGCAGACCGAGTGCAGCTCTTCCAGATGGAAAAAGACGCCTGCCGCGTTGAAAACGTCGAACTTTTTGCCGATACCGCGCATCGTTTCCTGGTTGAAGAAAGCGTTCAACGTCGGCACGCCCGCGTCCATCGCGATCTTGGCCGTTCCTTTGGAGGATTCGACGCCCAAAACCTCATAGCCGAGCGCCTGGTAATGCTTTAGCTGCGTGCCGTCGTTCGAGCCGATGTCCAGAATGGATTTTTGCTTGGCGTTCTTGAAAAAACGGTCGTCCACTTCCTTGGCGATTCCCTCGAAATGCGCCGAAAGCGATTTGGTCACGCCCGAAAGATAGGTGTGATCGCCGAACATAATCTCTTTCTTGACCGTGAAATCGAGTTGCGAGGTGTGGCAATCATGGCAATAAACAACGCGCAGGGGATAAAAAGGCTCTTTGCCGACCTGTTCTTTTTTAAGAAAATCGTTGCACCAAGGCTGCTGGCCCAGATCGACGACCATTTCAAGACGGGAAGAATCGCAAACGCGGCAAACCATGGAAAACCCCATATTTTCTGGAGGAAAAAAGAAGCATAGACACAGCCAGGGGCCTTGTCAAAGAAGGACGGGGTCAAATATCTGCGGTTTTTTGCCCTTTTTTACGCTTGGCAATCTGCGCTTTAATGTCTTCGATAAGCAAAGGAACGGCCTTTTCCGACCAGAGCCATTCGCGGGCATAAGCGCGGGCGGCGCCCACGCGCCTTTCCCTTTCTTCGGGATTCATGCCCAGGGTGGAGACGATCTTTTCCGCGATGTCTTCGGGCGCGTAAGGATCGCAATAAAGAGCGTGCTCGCCGCACACTTCGGGCAAAGAAGCCACGTCCGATACGATCACCGGCACGCCCGCGGCCATGGCTTCAAGCGGCGGAATGCCGAATCCTTCCCAAAGAGAGGGGTAGAGCAAAAGCTTGCTGTGGAAAAGAAGGCTGCGTTTTTCCGATTCCTCCAGAGAGCCAAGGAAAGTAACTTTGATCCTTTGATCGATGCTGCCGAGAACGTGGCCGAATTTTTCCGCCGGATGAAAGCCCTCATGCGCGCCGACAAAAACGAACTGGAATTGATCGCAGCCTTTCGCGATAACGAGCTTAAGGGCTTTGAGAATATTGATGGTGTTCTTTGAAGGCTCCTGCACGCCCAGCGCCATGAGGATGGGAACATTTGGGTCAATAGCGCGCGATCTGAAAAAGGCGTCCCGGTCCGCTTCTGCCGGGGGAACGAAATCTTCTTCGTAAAGGCCGCATGGGATAACCGCCAGACGTTCCGGTTCTACGCCGAAGAGGGCGTGGGCGTCATTCGCCGCCGAACGGGAAATAGCCACAATACGGTCGCTGACGTCGCAGAGCGTCTGAACGCCGTAACGGAAAACGCCTTCGTCGATGAAGCCTTCCTGCCAATGCGGAACGCGGGCGGGGATGGCGTCGAGAAACCAGCCGTACATAAGAGGACCCGCAGGGCGGGAAAGGCCAACGGCCTGGTTGCGCCGCGCGATGTGGAACCACCAGAAATTCAGGATGACGTCGAGCTGATTGATATTGATCGTTCGGACGGGAATGTCTTTGTTCGAAAAAGACGGACTCTGCGTGCCAACAAGAACCCTGAAAAGACCACGCCAGGTAAAAGCGTCCGATCCCTTGCAGGCGACGGCGATCTGAAACCGGTTGATCCGCCTTTCCAAGGCGTCGAGCGTCAGGTTAAGGCCGTGCAGGAAAAAGACGGCAATTGGCCGCAGGAGGAACTTGGGAAGATAGGCGATGAACCTTTTATATTTGTCTCTAAGCCGGACAATTCTGAGGCGCGTGTTATAGATGCCCAAGAGAATCCTGTTGATAAAGGCAAGAACGCTTTGGCCTTCAAATTCCTTTTGCAGGAGAATGGGTTCGTTATCTGCTCCCTGGACATAATAGAGGGAATCATTGTGTGAAATTTCTGTCGGGATCTGTGTCTCGAGAATATAGACCTGAACATCCTCCCGCGCCGAAAGCGTGTCAAAAAGGGCCTGAAAAAGCCTGCTCGCGCCGCGCTTGCTTTTCGATTGAAGCGTTTCCGGAAAGAAACCTATTTTGATTTTTTGAGCCATGAGCGAAGAACTTTCTAAACCAGATCCAGCAAGGCTTGGGCGAAGGATTCGGGTGAATGGTAGGAAACCCATTCTTCCCGGAAAGCGCGGGCGTTTTCAAGCAAACGGTCTATGTTACGCATGGCTTTGCGCGTGGATTCCGCCAGGCTCAAGGCGTCGCCCGGCAGGAAAGCCTCGCCCACGCCCCTGCCTTTTATCTGCCGCGCCATCCACGTGCCGCGCGGCACCACGACAGCCTTGCTCGCCGCCAGCGCCTCGCACAAAACGCCGGACGTCTGCGCGTAATAATAAAGCAATTGATAGGGGACGACGATAAGAGCCGACCGGTGGAGCAGCCCCTCATACTCTTCCGCCGCCAACTCCTGTTCATGTAACGTGACGTTTTTCTGCCGCAAGAGCTGGACGGCCAAGACGGATTCCGTATCGCGGGCGAACATCACGTTGGCCTGAAATTCCGCGCGCCAGGCGCCGCTGTCGAGGGCTTCTCTCACGCCGTCGGCCAGATAAGGGAGGTACTGAAAGCCTTTGGTCGCGCGCGCATTGCCCAGGTAACTCAAAGTCAACGGGCTTTCCGCCGAGAAAGGCGGCAGCGCCGCCGAGGTGTGCGGGATCGGCAGAACGTGGATCGGCAGCGAGGTCAGCAGACCGTATTCCTCGGCCAGAATGTCGCTGTCGGTGACGAGACGAACATATTTCTCCACGCCTTTGGCAAGAATGGAGTCCAGGGCCTTTTTGTAGCCTTCCGCGCCGCCGGAAAGAGGATAATAGGGATTCGGCGAAGGCGCGTAGCGCAGAAAAATAACGACGGTCGGCGAAAGGCTTCGGTTCTTCGCGGTCCATTCGATAAGCGCCGGTATTTGCTGGTGCGTCGTCGTGTGAAGGAAAAGGATAGGATTCTTTCCGAGCCGATCGGGCGTCAAGGACCGGTCAAGGTCTTCAAGAAATTTCTGCCCCAGAAGACGCTCGTTCAATTTTGCGGCCAGGCGCGAGCGGCTCATGAACGGGCCGGGGAAAAAGGAATGTTCCAGCCCGTAGCGAAAGGTCGGAATGATTTCTCCCCGGGCGGGCAGGCCTTCGCGCACATCGGCGCTGGCGAAGAAGAGCGAAGAGATTCCCCTGGGCGCCACGCCTTGCGCCACGGCATTGTCGTAGGTTAAAAAATGGCCGTTAAAGCTTTTAAGCGAAGGATCGAGGATAGCAAGTTTTGTCATAGGGCTTTTGGTGGGGACCGGCAAAAGGAATCGAAAAGGGCGCGTGAGCCGAAAACGCGCGGGGTTGTATGTAAAGCATAAATAACCTTTTTGGCAAGGCAGGACTTACCCGGTAAGACCTTGATAAAAGTCTTCGAGCAGGTTTTCAAATTGGAAAGCGCGGGCCGCCTTTTCCGCCCCGGTCTTAAGCGCGTCAAAGTCGCGAAGCGCGGCTTTCACGGCTTCCTTAAGATGGCCGGGCGCGAAGCTCTGCGAACCCCCACGAGGTGCCGCGTTTGAAAGCCAGGAATCTTCAGGCACGACGACAACCTTTCCCGCCGCGATGGCTTGGATCAGAATTCCGGAACTTCGACGGCGATAAGCCGAGGCCTCATAAGGCAAAAGAACAATATCCGCTTTAAGCAAAAGGTTGATATAAGCTTCCGGCGACAAAGGTTCTTCGTAAAGAACGACGGAAGGGTTTTTTCTAAGCCTTTTAAGGGATTCGGCAATAACGCCGACATATTCGTCTTTGGGAACATAGGCTTGTAGAAGGAAGGTCAAATCCGACGTGGAGGAAAGCTCCTCAATAAGAGGGGGGAGAAGGGGGAAGCCTTTTTCGACGCGTGCGCCGCCCAGATAGACGATGGTTCGTGCCTTCTTTGGCGCGGGGGGAAGAGCGGCCTTTTGAATAGGGGCGAGATCACACAAAATGGGTAAGGTTCTGACGGGAACATTATAAATTTTACTGTAGGCCCTCGCCAAGGAATCCGTATCAGCGCAGAAAAAGACTTTTCTGTCTTTGACAAGGGAATCCAAGATATTAAGAGGCTGTCTTAAACCGTTCATGGAAAATTCTTCGGGTTCGCGTCGAAGCATAATAGCCAGACGGGGCAAACTTTTCGGTTCCTTAACAGTTGCCAAAACTTGGGCGAGGCCTTGTATTTCGCGCGCATGGACGGTTTGGAAGAAAAGCAGATCGTCCGGTCCGAGTTCTAGGCGTTCAATGGCTTTGAGGCACTCTTCCCCGAAGGTGTTCGTCGGAGGAGGGGAAAAGGAACCGGTGGCTTTCTTGAGAAGGCGATAGAGGCCGCGCAGAAAGACAAGAAGCGGTTTCGGAAGAGGTCCCGTTATTCGAACGAGCGAGCTATAAAGAACGGGGCGGTAAAGATCGGCGCTCGAAAGGGAAAACCAAGGAACGACTTTAACGAAGGCGGTCGATTCGATCCCTTTCAGGCCCTGAAACGCCAAAACATAGGGTTCATGGCCTCGCGCGGCGAAAAGGCGGCAGGCCATCGCATCGTATTCCCAGTAATGGCCTCCAAAATTCGTCAAATTATGATCGGCAATGACGAACTTTCTTTTCTTTACGGTCATGCCGTTTCGCCTAAGAGATGTTGTCGCACGAAGGATTCGCCCTGTCGAACCGTTTCCGGCGTGCCGATGTCGATAAAGGGAGCCTTTTCTTCCGCGCGAAGAACCTTAAGCCGCGCATCGGACGCGATGAGGCTTGGAATAACGTCATATTCCATACTCAGATTTTTTCCAAGAGGCAGGGATTCCAAAGCGCGGCGGCGGAAAAAATAAAGCCCCGCGTTGATAAGCCCCTCGCCGGGTCTTTTTTCATGAAAACCCGTCAGGAAACCGTCTTCGTCAAGCGCCAGGGTTCCAAAGCGAGAGGCGTCTTTAAGGGGCGCGCCGATCAGGATTCCGTCAAGGGAAAGATCGGCGGCGGCGTCCCACAACGGGTCGAGCGAACAGAGGATGAGGGAATCGCCGTTGGTAACAAGAACGTTCTCGCCGCAAAGGTCGAGACAGGCCCTTGCGCCGCCGCCCGTTCCAAGCGGCTCTTTTTCATGAAAAACCTGCCAGCGTAGGGCCTCCATCAGGGAGGAAGACCGGAGCCATTCATGAATCTTTTCCCCCTTATGGCCGATGGAGAAGACAAAATCCTTACAACCTTGCCGGACGAACCATGTCACAAGCCAATGCAAAAAAGGCTTTCCGGCCATGGGAACCAGCGGTTTAGGCAGGTCCGGATAAAGGGAGGCCAGTCGCGTTCCCTTGCCGCCAGCCAGAACGATCAAAGTCGGTCTTTCCATGCGCGTCACTCCTTTATCGCCCGGGGATCAATGAAGCCGATGGGAAGGCCTGTCTTTCGAAGGGCGTCAGCGCGTCGAATGAGCCATTGCTTCTCGAAATCCTGTTCGGGAACGTTCAGTTCTTTCATTTGCCGTTCTTTCCGTTTTGGTTCGTCCATAAGCGGTCGGAGCCGAAACCGACGTCAAAAGGATCAAAAGAGCTTGAGCGAACGTCAAGGCGAGCCTCTATGCCGGGGATTTCTCGGTAATATAATCCCCTAAAACCAGCGCGTCCACGTCGGCGCGGTTAAAGCTGCTAACCGCGTCTTCGGGCGAGCAAATGATGGGCTCGCCCTTGATGTTAAAGGAGGTGTTGATCAGCACGCCGTGGCCGGATATGGCCTTGAAGGCGAGCAAAAGGTCGTAAAGTTCCGGGTTTTCCTCGCGGTTGACCGTTTGGATGCGGACGCTGCCGTCCACGTGCGTGATGGCGGGGATGACGCTTTTGTATTCGTCCTTCACGTTGTAAACGAAAAGCATATATGAGTTTCTGTAAGGACAGTCGAAATACCGGCTCGTATCTTCCTCAAGAACCACGGCGGCGAAGGGGCGGAAGCCTTCGCGGAATTTCACGCGGGCGTTCAGGATATCCTTCATTTCTTTTTTAAGCGGCGTGGCCAGGAAGCTCCGGTTGCCGAGCGCGCGCGGTCCGAACTCCATGCGGCCCTGGAACCAGCCCACGATGTCGCCGTTCAAAAGGCGCTTGGCGACATGCTTCAAAAGCTCCGGCCTTTCCATCGTCCTATAGGAAAGGTTCGCCTCTTTCAGGGCCTTTTCGCACGCGGCGTTGCCGTAATTCGGGCCTAGAAAGGCGTCTTTCTGCACGTATCTTCGCGGACGGCCCAAAAGCTTGTTTTCGATCCAAAGCGCCGCGCCGAGCGAGGTGCCGGAATCGCCCGCCGCCGGTTGGATAAAGATATTCTCGAACAGGCCGGACTTGGCGACAAGCCCGTTCGTGACGCTGTTGAGCGCCACCCCGCCCGCCATGCAGAGATTTTCGGACGGCACGCGCTCTTTCAGGCTGCGCAGGAAGTTGAACATGACTTCCTCGACGATCTGCTGTGCGCCCGCCGCGATGGCCAGCTCTTTTTCCGTCCAATCCTTGCCGGTAGTGTTAGGCGGGCCGAAGGCGTCGATGAATTTCGAGGAAACGCCGCTGCGGCGCGTGTAGTGATAGGCGAAATAGTCCATATCCAGCTTGAACCCGCCGTCCGGCAGAAGCTTCACAAGCTCGCGCAGCTTTTTGTACATCTCGGTGTCGCGCTCGCCGTAGGAGGCCAGACCCATAAGCTTGCCCGGTCCCTCGATGAGCTTGAATCCCAGATAGCGCGAAATCGCCTGGTAGAAGCCGCCCAGCGAGTGCGGCGTATCGACGGTATGGAGCTTTTGGATATCGTTGCCCTTGCCGTAGGCCATCATCGAGGTGCTCCACTCGCCCGCGCCGTCGATAGTCAGGATGGCCGCGTCCTCGAAAGCGGAAGGAAAAAAACAGCTCGCCGCGTGGCAGAGATGGTGCTCAAGCAGATGGTATTTGAACTTGCCCTTTTTGCCGTCCAGAAACAGATCGCTGAGTTTTTGCGGAATTTTTTTGATGTCCTTGAGATAGTTGAGCATCCCAAGATTTTCTTCCATCGAAAAGCCGTGCCGTTCGCGCAAAAGGATCGGCAGCGTCTTCCAATAGCGTAAAAGATAAAGAGGAATCTTGCTGTAAGTGATCTTGGGGTCCCAGGAAAAACCCACATGGTCCACGTCTTCCATGGATAGATGACAGAAACGCAGCGCTTCTCGGATGGCTTGTTCGGGAAAGGCGCCAGAATGCTTGATGCGGTTAAGACGTTCTTCTTCCGCCGCAAAGCGAACGATGCCGTCTATGACCAAAGTCGCCGCTGAATCATGACCATAGCAATTAATGCCGAGAATATTCATGGGTGACCGTTCCAGCCGGGGTCGTGAGGTTTTTCGAGCCGAACTCGTACCATTTGAGCGAGCCATAAGCCAGGCCGTAAAACAGCATAGGCGGGGCTTCCAGGGGGGCCCGACCAGGAGGTTGAGCGTTTCCGTGTCCTCGGAAAGACCGTTTATTTTTCCTTGGAAGAGATTCCAAAAAGAGAGGTGTCTGCGGAGGACGAAAAACCATGTGAAAAACATAAAATTTGATCGCTCTTAGATGAAACATATACGCTTACTGTCTAGAAAAAGTAGAAATACTTGTAGATTTAGGGCGGTAACAAGGGGTCCAATAGGCCACGCTCGATGGGGATAAAGGGATGCTGGCCGACAAACGGATCGAAGAATTTCTCATGGCGCCGCGATCCGAAGCGAAGGTTTTTGAAGAAAGCGCGGACGAACAGGTCTTTCTGGACGTTCTTATCGAGCGGCTTAAATCCAATCTAAGAACGATCCATAAAGCGGAATTGCCGAAGAACCTGAAATTATTAAGGAGTCTTTACGAGCGTCTTATTGATCGTCATCGACTCTACTCCTCGGAGGATTTAATCGCGGACGCGGTTCTTCATTTTCTGGCTGAGGAGAACAGGAATAAGAGTGAGGGCCTTATGGAAATCGTTAGGCTTGCGGGAGACGAAGATATTTTCAGTCCTTGCCAGAGCATGGCCACGGCCATCGTCGAGCTTCTCAAAGCAAAAGGGGAATGTCATCCGGCTGATATTGAGGCGAAGGGCTTTTCATTCCCCGAAATTAAACGGTACTGGTCGATGGCCTATTCTCTGGCAAAGGTCGAGATGAATTGGATGGATGTATAGGATCGGTATAACGGAGGGGATTCAGTCCGCCGGTCCATTACGGTAGAACGCGCAGACGGCGGCTTCTGTGGCTGGGCCCCTTTTGTCTTTTGGGCCTGCTCGGCGGTTGAGGCGTTAGGGTTCCCTGAAAAGCTTCGCGGGGGGCTTGGCTTAAGGGTTTCGGCGCAGGGGGGCTTGGCGCTTTTTCCAGCAGAGGTTCCGCCTTTTTCCGAAAAAGATCAAAGGCTTTGTCCTCAAGGGGCGCAGCTTCCAGAAGCCTTTGGAGATTTTCGATGTAGTCGAATCTGTCTTCAATTTCATGAAGTCGCGATAAAGCTGTTTCAAAGGCTCTTAAAATTTTCAGGGGGGACTCCGGAACGTTCTCCGCGACCCATAGCGCGGCTCTGACGGCTTGCTTGGGAGAGACGTTGCGAAGCTGGTCGAGGACGACATCAACCGCATTGGCCGCCCAGAACGTATCTTCAGGCAGAACAAGCCAGAAGGACTGGGCATTGGCGAGCGTATCTTTCGGCGTGGGGCCTTTTAAGAAGTATTCCAACGGTTCCATTCATAAAATCCTTCGGTTCTTATTTCACGAGTCTAAGTCCTCTTTTTATGTCATATTCCGGAGGCAACGTTTCTCTTTGCGGCAGGCTCAGCGCCCGGGCGATCATTTCCTGGAACCAAGGTGCCGTACTCTTGTATCGTTTATAGGCCAAGCCCAAAAGAACCTGATGCGACCGATACAGCGGATTGTGGTCCCGCAGCAGAATATTGACGGCCATTCTGAAGGATTCCCATCCGGACTCCCACTTTGTGGCGATTTTGCCGCCAACGGACATGGACAGGTCGGAAAGAGCCCTTTTAACCCCGGCTCTGACCGGCGCGTCGACGCAAAGAATCCACCCGCCCCGCTCGGCGTTTATGGAGGCCGGTGAAGATTCGTCCCCCTTTATCAGAGCCTCCTGCTCTTGCCTTGTCAGTTGGGGGTAGGAAGAGGCCAGGTGTAGGCGCGTGTGGGAAAGCCCCGGACGTAAGGGATTGAAAAAGCCGCCTTCGAAAGAACCCAGGCTCTTGTCAATTTGTGAAAGCAGAACGTCCTCGTCCGCCTCGGACATACAGACCATGACAGGGGCCCATTGAAAGCAGAGGCGCAATTCAGGAAAATTGAGGGAATCTCCCCAGGCGGATCCGGTCAAAACAACGCCTGTATCCGGATGGGCCCAGATGAAAAAAGCTTCTTTTTCGTTTTTCCCTTTCCAAACCTGTTCAAACCCATAACGCGCCGTCCAGCGATGAACGCCGGGCAAGTCGAGGCCTTCATGAAGATCGTCAAAGAGCCGAAGGCGCTCCTGAATGGAAATGCGAAAGGCTTCGGCGCGCCGTCTGTATTTGTCGCCCTCGGCGGCGGCGCCATCCGTTTGGGCCAAGGCTTCGCAATCCAAAAGGCTGGACAAGAGCCTGTGGACGTTGGCTAGTCCGTTGATTTCGGCCCTGGAGGATGCTTCCTTTTGAAGGCGCCGCGCTGTTATTTCGTCGAGGGCATAGCGGAAGGAGACCGGATTTTCCATCGCAAGAAACTCTTAAAATCAAGGTTAGTTAATGAGAGAACGCAAAACACCATAGGAAAAAAGCGACCCTTCTTCCAGGTTCAGCAAATAGTTTCAAGCTTTAGCAGTAGGTGAAATGCGGTTAATCGTCGCGTTCGTTAGGTTCCTTGCCGTTCAGGCGGTCGCGCAACTGCTTGCCCGTCTTGAAGAAAGGGACGTGCTTTTCGGCCACGGCGACGGGTTCGCCCGTGCGCGGGTTGCGGCCCTGGCGGGCGTCGCGGCATTTGACCGAAAAGGCGCCGAAACCGCGCAGCTCAACGCGGTTGCCGCGCGCCAGAGCGTTTGAAATCTCATCAAAAACCGTGCCGACGATGCGTTCAACGTCGCGTTGAAGCAGGTGCGGATAGAGTTCCGTCAAACGCAGGATAAGGTCTGATTTGGTCATGGGACGCGCTCCGCAAGCCGTTAAAGTGAGTCGTGGGGATAAGCCTGCCAAACGCAAGCCGACGAGTCAAGCGGCCCCTTATGTAACTCCTTGTCAGGGAAGATTAATCGGGAATCGGCAGCCCTATTCGGCGACTTCAACCCTGTTGCGCCCGTTGTTTTTGGCCCGGTAAAGGGCCTCGTCGGCCCGGTGAAGCAGGTCGTCGATGGAGTTGTCGGCCTCGTCCAGCCGCGCCACCCCCAGACTGGTCGTACAATGGACCACGCCCTTTGTCGTCGGGACCGGCGTTTCGGCAACGTGGTTCAGAAGGCGTTCGGCCACTTCAACGGCGGCCTCCAGATCGGTCTCAGGCAGGAGGATGGCGAATTCCTCGCCGCCCAGGCGGCCCATAATGTCGGATTCGCGCAAAGATTCCTGGCTGGCCCGAACGATGGTTTCCAAGACGGCGTCTCCCGCCGCATGGCCTAGATTGTCGTTAATCCACTTGAAGCGATCCAGGTCCATCATGATCACGGACAAAGCGCGCGAAAAACGCCGCGCGCGCCGGATTTCCTGCTCGGCTTCCACCATAAAATGCCGACGGTTGGAAATTCCCGTGAGGCTGTCGGTGTTGGCCTGGTGGAAAAGCTCGTCCTCAAGCTGCTTGCGTTGGGAAATGTCGTTCATCGAAACAAGCGTCGCTTTTTCGCCCGCGTAATCGACCGTGATAGCCGCTATTTCCGCCATGAACTCGCGGCCCTGGGCCGATTTCATCCGCACCTCGATTTCGCGCACGTCCGGCACGGCGTCGAGCAGGGCGTAGATTTTCTCCTGATCCTGGATATCGACGTAGAAATCCTGCGCGTGCGCCTTCAGCAGGGGGCCGACGCTTTGTTGCAAAAGAAGGCAAGTCTTGCGGTTGACGAATTGAATGCGTCCGTCACGCCGCCGCGCGATAAAAACCGGGACGGGAAGAATCTCAAGAATGGAACGGAGCAATTGTTCGTTGCCCATCATTACCCGTTCCATTTCGACTTGCTTGCCGATGTCGAAAACGCAAAGCTCAAGCGCGGGGAAGCCGTGCCAGCGGATCGGGCGTTTGGCCGCTGAGAGCCATATCTCGCTGCCGTCCCGTTTTTGGCCCAGCATCCGGACGATCTGGGGTTTCTTGGTCCCCCGGATCAGAGCGTTGTAGTCCTCTTCAACGTCGGGCCAGGTTTCCTTCGGGTAAAGCGAGCGGATGAGCGGCAGGGCCATGATCTCTTCGGGCGTGTCGTAGCCGAAAAGCCTCGCGAAAGCCGCGTTGACGTAAAGGGGCTTAAAATTGCTGTGGATCAAAATACCCTGAACGGAGCCCTCGATCAGATCGCGGAAATTCGGCAAAACGGCATCTTCTCGCCGCCGCCCTTGGCGGCGGCGATCAACAACCGGTTTTCCCATTTCATGCTTTTTCATGGAACCGAGTCTATCCCATTTCCCTTTGAAAAGGAAAGGGATCCCAAGGTTAAGCGGGGCCGTCGCTTAGGTCCGGGCATCCACCCGGCAGGCCCTTCCACAGGCTTCTGACCGTTTCAGGCCCCGCGCTTTGTTCGTAAAGACTCTGGGCGCGGCGCAAGTTCTGGCCGAAAAGGCGGTCCAAAACAGGGTCCACAAACAAGGCCTGAGGGCGGGGCTTTTTGCCGTCGCAAAGCCCGACGCCGATGAAATGGAACAAGGCAAAAAGCTGCCCCGCAGGCAGAGGTTCGTCCTTTTCGTCCACGATCGGGAAGGGGCTTTCCTTATGCAGCTTCTGGCTTTGCAGCTTTCCGAACGCAGGGTCCAGACCGAAGGAGGAAACCATATCGCATCCCTTAAGGCTTGCGGCGCTTTGCAGCAACGCTTCGTCCCCTTCTAAGGCTGCGAGAAACATATGCGGTTCGATCCGCTGTTCTTTCGGCAAAGCCATGATGGTGGCCATGATCTCCTCGCGCGAAGGGGCGAAGAAGTTTCCATGAAGAACTTCTTTATAGGCGCAGAGCAAAATCCTGCCCGGCAGGCCGGGGTCCGTTCCATAAAGGCTATGGCAGATGAAGAGCGCGTCCTTTTCGCTTACGCCCGCTTTTTGCGCATAGGGCCTTAGAATCTCAAAGGACGCTTTTTCAAGGGCCCCCGGCTTATAAACGCCGGACGCGCTGTTGTTCGATCCGTCGTGCCCTATGTCGTGTCCTAGGGCGGCGAGCAGGTCGCGCATCTCGTTCGTTATTTCAAAAGCCGTGAAGGGACGGCCTGAAAAAGATTCGGCAGCGCGTCCGCGCATAAAACGGACGGCCATCGTCGTTAGATTATGCGCGCGGTTATGATAGGGCGGCGCCAGAGGCTCCAGATCGTCGAGTTTTCCGCCTATCATGATGAACGTCTCCGAGAGGCTTTTCATCCGTGAACGTTCCTGGAAGTTTCCTTTCGCTTTTTCAAAAGCGGCCCACAGGACATTCGCGAGACTGCCCGTTATTTCCCTGCCGACGGGGAAGGAAGGGGCCGGAAGGCTTGTTTGGTTGTAAAAGTTTTGGATCGCGGCGCAGACTCTGCGACTGTGCCACGGCGGGGCCGTGCAGAGCTGATCCACGGGGTTTTCAAAGAACGATGGTTTTAACGCGCCCTGTTTCATGGCTGCCCCCTTTTCAAATAAGTCCGGGCCTATTGTCTCTTTTTCAAATCCCTCGCGCTGTGAAGCGCGTCACATCCGTTTATTAAATTCCGGCTATTTCTCGCAGGCCGTCTTTGTCATTTAAGACGATATCCCGTTGTAAGAGAAGAGAAATAAGCCCATGATTTTGCCATATGTTAAGCAGTTTATTAATACTTTCGCGGCTTGCCGCCAAATGTTCGGCGATGTCGCTTTGCTTCAGGCCGCTGCGAAGGCGCGGCCCCCCTTCCTTTTCCGCAAGACCTAAAAGATACCGCGCAAGGCGCGCGGGCAGACCATGTAGAGCGATCCTTTCCATCTGTTCGTTCGTGCGCCGGAGCCGCCCGCAGAGCAGACGGAAAAGAGCGAAAGCCGCGCCGCTGTTTTCCTGGATGAACGTCATAAAAGCGGCGCGCGAAATCCGGGCGCAAACGCAAGGACCTTCCGCGCGGACATCCGCCGAACGGGTTTGGCCGTCGAGTAGCGCCATCTCGCCGAGTAAATCGCCCGGCCCCGCCAGATCGATAAGGACTTCCTTGCCTTCTTTCGACGAAATGGAAATGCGCGCGCGTCCGGATAGGACGAGGACACAATAATCGCCTTCATCTCCTTTCTGAAAAAGAATCTGCCCCGGCGAGAAACGCTCTTCACAGCGCGCAAAGCTGGCGGCGTTGTTCGGTCGAGAAAAAGGAAAAAATTTCGTGCCGCGCCAGAAAAGAGTCAATCTGCGGCGAGAAGATCGGCGGGGTCACAGAATCCATCCCGAATGAATGGCGACAATGCCGCCCGTCAGATTCTCATAACGCACGTTCGCAAATCCGGCTTTTTTCATGCGTGAGGCCAGCTCGCTCTGCGGCGGAAACTGCCGGATGCTTTCCGCCAGATATTGATAAGCGTTCTTATCTCCTGCCACTTTATCGCCGAGCCAGGGCAGGACGGAAAAACTATAAAGATCGTAAAGCGGCTTAAGCGGACGCGCCACGCCGGGGCTGAACTCCATGCAGTAAAAACGTCCCCCCGGCTTCAAAACGCGCGCGAACTCGCGCAAAGCGTCGTCAATGCGCGTGACGTTGCGAAGGCCGAAAGAAATGCAGGCCAGATCCACGCTTGCGCTTTCCACCGGCATGGCCTCGGCGCTGCCCGCGAGCCATTGAATATCGCCCAAAAAACCAGCATCGATAACCTTCTCGCGACCGATTCGCATCATGTCCGAACTTGGGTCCAAAACGGCGACCGAAGCCTTTCCGTTCGTCGCCTTAAGGCAGCGCAGGGCAATGTCGCCCGTGCCGCCGGCTACGTCGAGGATCGCCTCGCCCGCGCGGGGCCTCATTTTCGCGACGAAGCGATCCTTCCACAGACGGTGCAGCCCCGCCGACATCAGGTCGTTCATCAGATCGTATTTGTCTGCGACGGAGGCAAAAACCTCGCCTACACGCGCCGTTTTTTCGTTCGGCTTGACGCGCGCGTAACCGAACCATTCGGATTCAGGATTGGCCACCTTCTCTCCTTTCAAAGCGAGAGATCCTGTTCGATCTTTAGAAATGAAAGCATCAGGCGGGCAAGGTCGTCCGGATTCTGGTACATCAACCAATGACCCGCGCCCTTAAAGCGAGCCACCCAGGCCCCCCCGATTTGTCCAGCCATCGCCAGGCTCTGCGCGGACGGCGTGATGGCATCCTCTTCGCCGACGATCAAAAGGGTTTCTTTGTCTATCTTTCCAAGCCGCGTTTCGCTGCCGCGCCATTCGCCGAGGGCCTTTCTCTGCCGGGCGACGATCGAAGGGTTGATCGGCTTGGCCAGCATGGGAAGCTCTTTCAGCATTTGCGGATGTTTTTGGGCCCAGGGTTTCGGGAACAATTGCGCAACGAAGGCTTCCGGCGCCATTTTATCCATGGCGGCCAGGGCTTTCATGATTTCCTTGGTGTTCGGGGCCGAGCCGAAAAGGATCAATTTCCCGACTTTCTCCGGCCGCGCCAGCGCCATTTCCTGCGCGATCAGGCTGCCCATTGACCAGCCGAAAACATCGGCCTTTTCGATTTTCAAGGCGTCCAGCAATCCCAAGGCGTCCTTTGCGAAAAGGGGAATGGAGAAAGGCTCGTCCGTCGCGGTCGAAAGGCCGACGCCCCGATTGTCGAACAGGATAAGCCTGCGCTCGCGCGCGAGCGTTTCGACAAGGCGCGGCGGCCAGATGTCCATCGCGCCGCCAAAGGCCATGATCATAAGCAAAGGCGGCCCTTTGCCGATTTCTCGAAAGGCGAGGGTCGCGTCGCCGACCGAAACGGTTTGAACCTTTGCCTCGAAAAAGGGCCGGGGACGAGCAAGGGGGGAACAAGGACAGGCGGCCAATCCCCAAACGGCGGCGGCCAAAAGAATAAGAGCGAAAATTCCGATTCTGAGACGTCTCGTTCCTTTTTTCCTTTCGTTTTTCATGCGGCCTCGCTTTGCGACGACGTCATGGGCTGAGAGAGCATGGCGTCATAGAGTTCGAAGAGTGAATCCCTCCAATAGTCCATCGGAAAAAAATCCGTCACGAAATCGCGCGTGCGTATCGCCAGGTCGATTCGCCGCGCCGAGCTCATGGCCAGCGCCTCTTCAAGAGCTGCGACAAGCGCCTTTTCGTCCTCGCGCGGAACGACCCAGGCCGTTTCGCCCTTTTTCACCATTTCCGCATTCGCGCCGCAGTCCGTCACGATGACCGGGCGACCTATGGCCTGCGCCGCCAGAAGTTCCGGCCCTTGGCCGCGCGGCACGGCGTTTGTGGCCACGACCAGGCTTGAAAGCCAGCAGGCCGCAGGCCAATCCAAGCAGGTTTCGGGCATGATAACTTTGCCTTCCAAGCCTTGCGCGGCCACGAACTTCTCTATGTCCGCGCGAGTGCCGGGAACCGTTTCGTCGTCGCCGATCAAAACGGCATAAAGGTCGCGGCTCTTCAGCGCCGCAAGAGCGCGCAGAAAATCTTTATGTCCGTAACCGGGCGCGAAAGGCGTGGCCATGACGACGACGGTCGCCTGCTCCGGCAGCCGCCAGAGATGGCTCAATTTCTTAATCCTCTCCGGCGTTACGCGAACGGCTTCGAACCATTGCAGGTCCACGCCCGGATGAATGCGGTAAAGAAAGTCCGTTTTCAGTCCAAAGTCCTGCCTGAGGTGCCGCACCATGTAATCGGACGGCACGCGAAACCGCGCGCCCCGAGAGGCGGCCCATTGCAGGCTGCGCCGTCGCGCCGAGGTCACGGGCGCAGGCTCAACCAAATCAATAAGCAACGGCAGTCGGCAAGCGGCGGCGGCTCTGCTCGCCACGCGAACGACGTCGAATCCGTGCGCGTGGACGAGGACCGGCTTTTCCCGCCGGATCAAAGATTCCACTTGTCTCCGACCGCGCCAGCGACCCCAGAATCCTTGGTTCTTAAAAAGGACTCTCGAATGTCGGACGGCGCCTCGTTCGGCCTCCAAAACCAGCGGCCCGCCTTCCGAGGCGATCAGGGGCCTCCATCCCGCGCGGTGCGTTTGAATGCAAAGATCAACAATCTCCCGCGCCTGGGGCCCTATGCCGAGGTCGCTCGCAAGGTGTAAAACGGTTGTGCGCGGCGCATCCCGCTTGTAAGCGGGGGCGTTCGTGCTAGAAAAGGGCGTGCGCGCAGCGAACATGGGCGGGCAAAAACCAAAAGGAATCAAGCTATGACGGTTCTCACCTTACCGGATCGGACGCTCGCCTATCAACAACGGCGTGCAAGCCCCGAAAAGGCCGGAAAACCTGGGGTTGTCTTCCTAAGCGGTTTCGCCTCCGATATGACCGGCACTAAGGCCTCGTTTCTGGACGAACGCTGCGGGCAGGCCGGATATGCCTGCCTGCGCTTTGACTACCGGGGACACGGCGGTTCTTCCGGGACTTTTGAAGAGGGTTGCATCGGCGATTGGGCCGACGATGCTGTTCAGGCCCTCGACCATCTGACGGAAGGACCCCAGATCATTGTCGGGTCTTCGATGGGCGGCTGGATCGGTCTTCTCCTGGCGCGGGCAAGACCGGAGCGCGTGGCGGGGTTCATGGGTATCGCCGCCGCGCCGGATTTTACGGAAGAGCTGGTTATTCCCGCCATGTCGCTTTCGCAAAAGGACGAATTGGCCCGGACGGGAAAATTCTATGAGATTGCCTCGCCGCCGGAAAATCGCGTCGCGATTACGCAAAAACTCCTCGACGAGGGGAAAAACAACCTGCTGCTTACCGGACCCCTAAAACTGGCCGCGCCCGTTCGCCTTTTGCAGGGGATGAGGGACGATCAGGTTCCCTGGCGCTTTGCGCTGCGCATCGCCGAAACGTTGATCTGCGAGGATGTGCACGTGACGCTTGTTAAGGACGCCGATCATCGGCTTAGCAGGCCGCAGGACTTGGAATTGCTTTGGCAGACGGTTCAGGGGCTTGTGGAGGGCGGCGTTCCTGTCGTCAAGAGGAGTTAGAGACCAAGGGGCGAGGGCGCGGACGTGGTTTTTTGAACGCCGAGCTACGTCAAAACGGGTCACCATTTGCCGAGCATAGCGGCGACTTGTTCCGGTTTGAAGGGTTTGCCGATATAATCGTCCATGCCCGCGTTGAGACATCTTTCGCGGTCCCCTGACATGGCGTCGGCGGTAAGCGCCACGATAATGGTATGGCGGCCCGTTTGCTCTTCCCGTTTTCTGATTTCCCGCGTCGCCGTATAACCGTCCATTTCCGGCATCTGACAGTCCATGAAAATCATGTCGTAATGAATTTCACGGGCCGCCTCTACGGCCTCGATCCCGTTTTCCGCCGTGTCGGTCCGGCACCCGTATTTTTGAAGGACCTTGCAAAGCAGGAGCTGGTTGACGGGCATATCCTCAACGACCAAAACGCGTTTGCCGCTGAAGACGGGGGGAGCCGTTTCCGAGGCGTTGTTTCCCTGCGGATGGAGGATTTCCGTCACGGAATGGCGCATAAGGAGGGGCAGCGTTTTGCCGGTCTGTTTCGCGTCCCAAAGGAGCTTGAGCATCGTTTCCAGTTGGCGGGGATAAAACGGCTTGACGAGGAATCCCGCCACGCCCGCCGCCGTCAGGTTTCCGGAGGAGACGAAACGACCGAGGGCCGAAATGACAACGATGAAAGGATCGCCGAGATCGCTTCTTGATTTGATCTCGCGGCTGAGATGCAGGCTCGCTTCGCGGCTGATTTTGTAATCGAGAATGACGAAATCGTAAGGCGATTTTTCTTCCGCGCTTTCGACAAGCTTGGCGCGGGCCTCTTCGATCGAGGCGACGGCTTCACAAACAAGGCCGCGAACCGAAAGATTCTTGAACAGAATCTCGCGGCTCGGTCCGTAATCGTCAACGACCAAGACGCGGCGGCCCCATATGTCCACATGGGCGAGGGGAGGCGGCCCCCTTTCCCCCCCGCTTTTTAACAGGCAAACTTCATAGGAAAAAACGGAGCCTTTTCCTTCCTCGCTCTTGACGCGCAGGGAGCCTCCCATCAGGGAAACGAGTTTGCGCGAAATAGCAAGGCCCAGGCCTGTTCCGCCGAATCGCCGGGTCGTGGATTCCTCGCCTTGCGAGAATTTCTCAAAAACATAGTCTAGCTTGTCGGCGGGAATGCCGATACCCGTGTCTTCGACGGCGATAAAGATAATGACGCTTTTCTCGTCCTCTTTTTCGGTTCGGATGCGGATAAGGATATGGCCTTTCTCCGTGAATTTGATCGCGTTGCCGATCAGGTTGAAAAGAATCTGCCTGAAGCGTCCGGGGTCGCCGATGACCTGGGGCGGAACGTTGTCGTCAAGAGAGACGATGATCTCAAGGCCTTTTTCCTGGGCGTTAAGCGACAGGATGTCCACGACTTCCGAGACGACGGAAGAAATCTCAAAATCGACGGACTCAAGAGTCAAACGGCCAACTTCAATTTTCGAATAATCCAGAACGTCGTTGATAAGGCCTAAAAGACCTTCGCCGGATTTATAGATGATTTCCGCCCAATTTCGCTGCTCGGCGGGCAAATCCGTTTCCAAAAGAAGTCGCGCCATGCCCAAAACGGCGTTCATGGGCGTTCTTATTTCATGGCTCATATTGGCGAGGAAATCGCTTTTCGCGGCGCTTGCTTTCCTGGCTTCGATGACAAGGCGCGCGCGCTCTTCGCTCAGGGCGTTTATTTGAAGCGCGTTGTTGCGGAAAACGGCCAGCGCTTCCGCCATGGCGCCCAATTCGTCGCTCCTGTCGGTTCCCGGGATGGGCGTTTCCAAATGTCCGGCGGAAAGAGCCGACATAGCCCCCGTCATTTCCACGATGGGGCGCGTGAAGGCTCGCACGACGATGTAAAGAAGGCCGCAAACAAGGCAGATCAGAAAAAGGCTGACAAGCAGCGCGTCGCGAACAACAAGCTCCCATTGCGCTTTGGCTCTGGCGAGGGAGAAAACGAGCTCAATCTCGCCGATGCGCTGAATCTGGCCTTGGTGCTCTTTAAGAATGTCCGCCGCTTTGATCAAATCGTCTTTGCTGGGCGGGACGGCTCCCGCGCTTTGAGCGAAGACGGCGCCAAGGTCGGTCCGGATGGTCCCTTTGACGAAGTCCGGATCGGCCTCCAGCGAGAGCAGAAGCTGTCCGGCTTGGCTTGCGTTCAGGTCCCATACGGGGCCGACGGCGGCGGCCTTCATGACGTTGATGTTGATCGCCGCCTTTTCTTCCACAGAGCCTTTGACAAGGTTATAGTGTTTTTGGGCAATGCCGAGGGCCGTGAAGAAGGTAATAACGACGGTCAGGGTGGCCAGGGGAAGGACGGCGCGTCTTGTAAGGGACCGCGTCGTTAAGCGATGAATTTTTCTGAGAAAGGGGAGGAGAACCCCGCCCCCTTTTTCTTCAGCCATGCCCGCTTCTCCTTTTGATCTCGCGGAATATTCTGGGACCTATTTGCATAGAAGTGGTTAAAAGGAGGGGCTAAACGGCCACCTCCCATCGTATGCGGTTCTTTCGATGGTCACGGACTCGATTCGATATAGGAATCGATAAGGGCTTCGATCTCGCCGTTCTTGCCCATTTCAGTTAGAACGGCGTTTATTTTCCTGATGGTCTGTTCATGTTTTCCCTTTGTAAAGCCGATATAGCCGTTCATGACGGCCAGCGGCTTGGGCAGAATCTTCAGCTCGGACATCAAATCGTTCCGAACGGCCACGTAAAGGCCGACGAGTTTGTCGCACGGATAGGCGTCCAGGCGGCCCAGAACCAGCTTTTTCAGGTTTGATTCGTGGGAATCCGAAGGGTCCCTCGTAAAGAGGGGGCTGGTGTCGAAATCGGGGCCGTAGGTGTAGCCCGTCATGACGCCCACTTTGAGGCCCTTCAGATCGTCCAGGTCTTCATAAGACAGTTGCGAGTCTTTTCGTACGAAAAAGACGAGAGGGTTTTTAATGACCGGATCGGAATAGTCAAAATGGGCTTCCCGTTCCTTTGTCTTGTAAAAATTGAACAGCCCGTCGATAGAGCCGCTTCTGGTTTCCTCATAGGCGCGCTTGAAGGGCAGGGGCACGAGCTTAAGAGGAATATCCGCCCGTTTGAAAAGAGTCTGGACGATAAGAACCAGCGCGCCGTCGGGCTTTCCCTTGTTTTGGAACTCGTAGGGCGGAAAATCCACATAACCTAAGGTCACCGCTTTTGCGTTCAGGGGGGCGAGAAGAAGACCTAGAAGAAAGAGCGCGGCAAGGGTTTTTTTCGACATTTCGAGGCCTCCTCGCGAATCGCGGACGGTTGGGCGGAAAATAATTCTATCGTGAGTTGCCGCAGGCGAGAAGATAAGGAAAAAGGGATGGAAATTTTTTGGTTAACGCAAAGTAAAACATAATATTCTATTTATTTAACCGGTTTTTAACCAAGAAACTACCCTTTATGGGTATAATTCTACCAAAAAAGGTGTAAGTAATTCGAGACTTTTTCTTTTCGGATTTTTTTGATACGCTTCAGGAACAGGAAGAAAAAAAGAAAAAATATTTTAGATATTAAAAACACATAACGCTTATTTCATTTCATAACGGGGGAATATCATGTTGTCGAACGCTACCCAAAAGACAAAAGAACCGTCTCTTCTTTCTCAGCTTTTGAGTTTTTACTCCTTTCTTCGTTTTATGAAGACGCTGCTTTTGATGAAGCAGTCCCGCTTCGTCACGGTCGTTTACGAGAATTTCAACGGGATCCGTCGGCCTATCGGCTTGATTCATAAGGTTAAAGTTGGCGGACAGGAACGGGAGGTCTTCACCTTCTGCTGCGCGGGCAAGCGCCAGCCCGGCATGGCGCTTTTTGTCAGAAAGCGCACAGGCGACGAAGCCGACCAAGTGGCCTTAAGCTTCGAGGATCAGGATAATGTTCCTTCCTACCTCAAGCATTTGCCCGCCCCCTACCGGGAGGAACATTTCAAGGCCTGCTGCATGGCGGGGTAAGGGTCAGGACCAAGCCCGTTCCTTCATCGTAAGGGACGGGCGGCGGTCAAGCGGCAGGGCCGCAAGGACAAAGCGGACCCTCTCTTCCGAAGTCAAAGACTGCCACCATTGCCAGGCTTCAATCAGATCGTCGTCCGGAACGGCGTCGGGCGGGGGCACCTCGCCGAGATGTTCATAAAAACTTGCGCTTTTGACGGTGTAACATACCGTGCTGTGGTCGTTTACGGCCACAGGGATATGGAACGTTCGCAAAGCGTAGGTGAAAATTCGGTCCCCGATAAGACCGCATAAGCTCCAGTTTCTTGGGGTCGGCGTCGCCGTCGGTCCGCGCCCTCCGGATAAGCGCAACCATAGGGGGAGAAGAGGAAAGACCTCTTTAGTCAAGAAAAAGCCGTTCGTGTCGATAGCCAGCGCCGGATTGGGCGGCGCCCCGGCTTGCATAAAGCTACCGTCCAGGCGGTAAGCGTCCGCGTAACCGGCGCCCACCTGAGCTTTTTCTCTCGTTACAAGCTCGACCAGGCTCGCGATGTGGTCGGGCTTATACCAATTGTCGGAATCCAGGAAGGCGATGGCATCGAACCCATGCGCCGCGCATTGAAGAGCTCCCAACCCGCGCGCCATGTTTCCCGCATCCTTATGGGGGCCGTTTATCGCCAGGTGGTCGCACGTCCACGAATCTATTTCGCTTAACGGCTCGCCGTCCGCGACGAAGAGGTGAACCGCCGGATGCGTTTGCGCGAGAACGGATTCATGGCACCGGCGCAGTCTCTCCGGATTTTCTTTGTAGTAGGGCGTGACGACCGCGACGCGCATATTTTCCGATCAGGTCCCCGGCAGGCGCTTGGCCAGCGCTTCGCGATAAGCGTCCCAATCCTTGATGGGATTGCGGGCCACGCCTGTATCCATGGCCGCCTGGGCCACGGCGAGCGGAACGCGGGTTATCAGTCTGGGGTCGAAGGGTTTCGGAATGATGTATTCAGGGCCGAAGGAAAGGCGGTTGCCGCCGTAAGCGGCCTCGACGGAAGCGGGCACTTCCTCCTGCGCCAGCGCCGCGAGCGCTTTGACCGCCGCTATTTTCATCGCTTCGTTCACGCAGCTTGCGCGCACGTCCAAAGCGCCCCGGAAGATGTAGGGGAAGCCCAGGACGTTGTTGATCTGGTTCGGATAGTCCGAACGCCCCGTGGCCATGATGGCGTCGCCGCGCGCGGCCTTGACTTCCTCCGGCGTGATTTCCGGATCGGGATTCGCCATGGCGAAAACAATAGGACGTTCGTTCATCGAACGAACCATGTCCGGCGTCACCGCGCCCTTGACCGAAAGGCCCGCGAACACGTCCGCGCCCTTCATGGCTTCGGCGAGAGACCGAGCCGGGGTTTCGACGGCGAAGGCTTCCTTCCATTTGTTCATGCGGTCGGTGCGGCCCTTGAAGATGACGCCCTGCGTGTCGCACATGACGAGGTTTTGGGGCTTGATGCCCAGCGAAAGAAACAGCTTCGCGCAGGCGATGGCCGCCGCGCCCGCGCCGTTGACGACGATTTTCGTTTCCTCGATGGAGCGGCCCGTCAGCTTAAGCGCGTTCAAAAGGCCCGCGCCGGTGATGATGGCGGTGCCGTGCTGGTCGTCGTGCATGACGGGAATGTCGAGCGCTTCGATCAGGCGGCGCTCGATCTCAAAGCATTCGGGCGCCTTGATGTCTTCAAGATTGATGCCGCCGAAAGACGGCCCCAGCAGCCGAACGCAATTCACGAACTCGTCCACGTTTTCGGTCGAGACTTCAAGGTCTATGCCGTCGACGTCGGCGAAGCGTTTGAAAAGGACGGCCTTTCCCTCCATCACGGGTTTAGAGGCCAGGGCGCCGAGATTGCCGAGCCCCAGCACCGCCGTGCCGTTAGAGATGATCGCGACGATGTTGCCTCGCGCGGTGTATTCGTACACAGCATCCGGCCTGTCTTTGATGACGCGGCAAGGCGCGGCGACGCCCGGCGAATAGGCCAGAGACAAATCCCTCGCCGTGGCCAGCGGCTTGGTGGGAGCGATCTGGAGCTTGCCCGGACGGCCCGAAGCGTGAAAAGCCAAAGCTTCTTCATCAGAAGCGCGCGCGCATTTTTCAGTCATGTTTTCAGTCTTCCTTTTTCTCGGAGGAATCTCTCGAAAGGCGGGAAAGTAACAAAATCTTAATCTTGCCCCCGTTTTTCGTTAGATAAGCTTTTGATTCCCCTATGTTCACGTTAGTGAGATGTTAGCGACTTAACCATAAACTACGGGCAGATCAAGACCAAAGGATGCCCCTTCGTGCGTTTTTTTGAAGCTCTTCAGACCTTCAAACGCTCTGCCTTGCTTTTATGGGAAAGCAAGCGATGGAAAGGCTTTGTTTTTTCGCTTTCGATTCTTTTTTTCGCTTTTTTGACCTTTCCCGTTTGTGCAGCGCACAATCCGGGGGCGATGATGCCGACGGTTTCGTCCGCGCCTCTTGCGGAGACGAATCTCGTCTTCGAATCCACGCCCGACATCATTTTCGGCCTATTCGTCGGCATTATGCTCACGGCGTCTTTGTACCTGTTTTTCATTTGGGTCGTTCTGCGCGAACGCGGACAAATCTTTTTGATTCTTCTGCTCCTGGCCTTGAGCGTCAACATGGCCAGCACCAACGAGTCCATGACGCGCCTTTTGGGAATCGACGGCGCGTCCATGCCGGGATTGCTGCAGAGCTACAGCATGATCTTGGCCCATATTTTGAGCCTTTTTTTCACCATGTATTTTCTCGAGCTGGAGGCCTCCGCGCCGTTTTTGAAGATACCTTTCGCCGTTTTTCTCGGTTTTTGGGGCCTTCTCCTGATCCTGACGGTTTTCAATCAAAGCCTGGCGCAATTCCTTTTGCCGATCTTCGGATCTGTCTCGACGGGGCTTGTTCTGTTCGCGGGCCTGGCGGCCCTGCAGCGCGGCGTGAGCGGCAGCCTGTCTCATCTGACGGCCTTTTCGTTCCTTCTTTTAGGCACGATGGCCGGACCCCTTTACGATTTGAATATGCTCGGAAGCGAGACGGTCGGCAAGAATCTCACCTATGCTTGTTTTTCCTTGGCGACGATGATGTTCGCGATCGTTATCGCAGGCCAATTCGCCGCGCGGCAAGAGGAGAAAGAGAAGGCCCTTCAGCTCAGCAACGAACGTTTTTCCCTCGCGGCGCGCGGCTCGAACGAGGGGCTGTTCGAATGGAATCGGCTCACCGGCCAGGTTTATTTCTCGGGGCAGTTTCGCCGCATTCTGGGCGTGGCGCTTGAGTCCAACGCGCGCGGCCTGCGCGAATGGGCCAAGTTGATCCATGCTTCCGATCGCAAGGTCGTTTTCGCGGGACTTAGGCGGTTTCGCCATCACGCCAGCGCGACGACGGTCAGCTTTGAATATCGCGTTCTGCACGGCCCCGGCCATTGGCGCTGGATCCACACGAAAGCCGTCGCGACGCGCGATCCTTTGACCGGGCGGGTGACGCGCTTTGTCGGCTCCATCGGCGACGTGACCGAACGTAAACAGAACGAGGTCAAACTTCGCGCGAGCGAGGCGCGGTTCCGCAGCATTACCGAGGCTCACCCCGTTCCGGTTTTGATCGTCGGTCTTTCGGGCAACACGATCCTTTACGCCAGCCCAGGCGCCGAGGCTCTTTTGGGTATGCCGAGCGGAATGCTGATCAACCATGATCTGGCGCGGTTTCTGCCCCGCGCCAGCGAACGAAGGGAAATCGTCGAAGCGATCAAGGAGGGGCGAGAGATTAATCTGAAGGAAGTCGGTCTTTCGCGCGGCGACGGCGAAAGTCTGCCGGCCGCGCTTTCGGCTCGCCGCATCAATTACCAGGACGAGATCGCTATGGTTTTGGGCCTTTACGACCTGACGGAACGTAAAAAGGCCGAAAAGCAGATCGCCGAACAACAGGAGGCCTTGCAGCAAAGCGAAAAAATGGCGGCTCTTGGCGGGCTTCTCGCGGGCGTGGCGCATGAGCTCAACAATCCGCTTTCCGTCGTGATGGGCCAGACAAGCCTTCTTATGGACGGCCCCGGCGAGGACAAAACCAAAAAACGCGCGGAAAAGATATTCAAAGCGGCCGACAGGTGCTCGCGCATCGTCAAAAGCTTTCTGGCCCTAGCGCGCCGCAAGCCGCCGGAGCGCAAGGAAATCGACCTGGTTCCCATCATCAGCAATTCGCTGGAGCTTCTGGGCTATCAGTTTCGAAACGAAAGCGTGACCCTGAAACTGGATCTTCCGCCGAAACTTCCCCCCATCATCGGCGACGAAGACCAGATGACTCAGGTTTTCACCAATCTGGCGCTTAACGCCGCGCAAGCCATGCACGATTGGAAAGGGCCGCATGAGCTCTCCATTTTGAGCGACGCTTCGGACGGCAAAAATCTACATATCGTCGTCGCCGACACGGGGCCGGGCATTCCGCCCGAATTGCGGACAAAGGTTTTCGAGCCTTTCTTCACGACCAAGGGCGGAACCGGCGGAACGGGCGTCGGGCTGTCTTTGTGCCTGAACATCGTCGAGGGGCACGGCGGGCGCATTCAGATTGAGGAAACCCCCGGCGGCGGCGCGACCTTTATTCTGACGTTTCCGATCTCTTCCGGCGAGGAGGCGGCCGCGTCAGGAGGGGCGAGTGGAGCCGAGAATGCGGTGAAGCCCGCGCGGGTGTTGATCGTTGACGATGAAGTCGAGCTGGCCCAGACGCTGGCCGATCTTTTGGAGCCGCTCGGCCATGACATTGATCTGGCGGCCAACGGCGCTATTGCGCTTGAGAAAATAGAGAAAAAGGGCTTCGACGCCATTATCAGCGATTTGCGGATGCCCGTTCTGGACGGCCCCGGCCTTTACGCGGCCCTGGCCGAGAAAAAGCCCGAATACACCAAGAAAATCGTTTATGTAACGGGCGATACGCTTTCCCCCAACGTCCACGCCTTTCTAAGCCAGACGCCCGTTCCGGTGATCGAAAAGCCCTATCGTTTGTCCGAAGTGCAGGAAGCGCTCGCCAAAGTGTTGAAGGAAACGTGACGTCAGAGCAATATAGGCAGGGCCGATTCGGCTCTATCGCCCCCCGCCTTCCTTTTGAGCCGCCTTTGAGGACCAAGCCATGCGTGTTTTAGTGATCGACGACGAGGAAGACGTCTGCGAAACCATTGCCGAAATTGCGGAATCGCGGGGGTTCGAGACGGCCTCTATTTGCGACCCCGCGCTCGTTCCGGCCAAGCTTGAGGCCTTTAAGCCCGACGTCATCCTGCTTGACCTTATGATGCCGGGCACCGACGGCGTGGAGCTTTTGCGCGTTCTGGTCGATCGCGTCAAGGAAGCCAAGATTTGCCTGATGAGCGGCAGCGACGCGCGCGTTTTGAACAGCGCCCGGCGTTTGGGCAGCGCGCACGGACTTGACGTCGTCGCGGCGTTCGAAAAGCCGGTGGACATGGCTCTTTTGCGCGCGACGCTCGATCAGCTTTCGGCGGGCAACAATCGCGACGTGGTGGGCGCGGACATCGCGCAGGCGCTCGCGCTCGGCCAGCTTATCCTTTATTACCAGCCGATCATCGAGATGGCCACGCGCCGCGTCAAAGGCGCCGAGGCCTTGATCCGATGGGCGCATCCGACGCGCGGCATTCTGCCGCCTGCTGAGTTTCTCGATGAAATCATCAAGGAGGGGCTTATGCCCCCCATGACCGAGCACGTCCTCACAACCGCGATCCACCAGGTCGCCAAATGGCACCATGCGGGCGAGGATTTGACGGTCTCGATCAACGTGACGGCCTCTTCGCTTTTAGAGCTTTCTCTGCCGGATCGTATCGTGGATTTATGCGCCCAGCAGCAAGTGCCTCCTGAAAAGCTGATTCTTGAAGTCACCGAGACGGAGGCCATGCGCGACGTGACGCGAACGATGGACGTTCTTCTGCGGATGCGCATTCGAAACATCGGCGTCTCCATCGACGATTTCGGGACGGGCCATTCCTCCCTGCGCGAGCTGCAAAGAATGCCGTTCAGCGAGATGAAGATCGACAAAAGCTTCGTTCTGGATATGGCGAACAACCGCGATTACACCGTGATCGTCAATTCTGTGATCGACCTTGGCCACAATCTGGGTCTTAAAGTGACGGCTGAGGGCGTGGAAGACGTTCGCATTTGGCGGATGCTGGCGGAACGTAACTGCGATTTCGCCCAGGGTTTCTATATGGCCAAACCCATGCCCGCCAAAGAGTTCAACCGCTGGCTCACCAACTGGCGCGAGACAAGCCCTGAGACAGAGCCGAGCGAAGCCTCTCTATGACCTCTGTCCAGTCGCCCGGCGTTTTTTGCCGGAAAAGGCGCATGGTGGGGTACCAGGGGCTGTCTTCGCGATCCAGGAGCCAGCGCCAATCCGGCGCAAAGGGCAGCAGGGTCCAGACCGGTTTGCCCAGACCGCCTGCCAAATGTGCCGTCGCGGTATCGCAGGAAATAATCAAATCCATCTGGCCCATCAGCCTGGCGCTGTCGCCGAAATGGCGCAGGCGCGGCGCGAGGTCGATCACGTCGCAGGCCGAAAGGATTTCATCGTCGCCTTCGCGTTTGTCGCGGTTGAAGCTGTAGAAGCGGACGCCTTTTTCTTCGAAAAGAGCCTTGAAAAAAACGAGCGGCAGGCTGCGTTTCAGATCATGTTTATGAAGAGGGGTTCCGGCCCAGACGACGCCGATTTTGGGCCGCCCGTCGCTCGGCAACGCGGTTTCCTTATCGGGGGGAAGGACAGGCAGGTAGGGAACTTGAGCCGGTACGCTCTCAAGCGTCGTGCCGAAGACGTAAGGCAGATCGAAGATCGAGGCGTAAAAATCAAAATCCGGGATTTTTTGGCCTTTCGGGATAATCTCGTCCGCGCCGCGCCAGCCTTCGAATAAAGGCGCAAGCGCGGCGGCGATGTAGAACTTTACGTGCGCGCCGCGTTCTTTGAGCAAGGGCAGATAACGCGCCATCATCAGGCAATCGCCCATGCCCTGTTCGTCCATCACGAGAATCTTTTTGCCCGCAAGGCCTTCGCCTTGCCAGAGCGGGCGCGGCCAGGCTTCGCGCGCCAGGCCTTCGACGTCTTTGAACCGCGCCCTATATCGCGCAAAGCCGCGTTTATAGTCGCCCTTGAGAAGCTCCAAAAGCGCCAGATGCCAATGGCGTCCGCCATATTCGCTTTCGTCCACGCGGCGGGAATCTTCGTCCGGGATCGTCTGTCCCGCGCGGGCGATGCACTCGCGAAACGCCTTTTCCGCCTCGTCCAGACGGTTCAGCAGTTGATAGGTCTGACCGATGTTGTCCCACACGTCTTCTTGCAGAGGGTCGAGCCGGACGGATTCGAGATAGGCCTTTAAGGCCTCTTCGTTCCGACCCATCCGGTTAAGCGCCACGCCGATCCCGAACCAGGGCTTGGCGTGGCCCGGGGCTATCAGGCGCGCTTTTTCCGCCGCTTCGAGCGCGCGGACGTAATCGCCGTTTTTTTCGGCCATGCCGGAAAGATTGAGCCAGCCGTCCAAATAATGCGGCGCGATCCGAACGACCTCTTCCAAAAGAATCGTCGCCTTCGCGTAATCTTTGCGCTTCTCGTAAACGATAGCGAGGTTGTTGCGCGCCAGGGCGTGATCGGGAGCGAGCCGGATGGATTCAAGATAGGCCTCTTTCGCCTCGTCCGTTTTTCCTTCCTGGCGCAGCGCGTTGCCGAGATTGTAGAAAATATCCGCCGAGCGCGGCTCTAAGACGGCGGCCTCGCGAAAGGCTTCTACCGCGCCAGGTCCATCGCCTGCGGCAGCGAGCATATTGCCGAGATGAAGCCGGAAAAGCGCCGCCGTCGGATCGCGCGCGATGGCGCGGCGAACGGCAGCCAGCGCCTCTTCCTTCCTGCCGAGGCCGTCCAGCGCCACGCCCCAAAGGGCCAGGGCGTCCGGGTCGTCGGGGGTTTCCGCCAGCGCCGCGCGATAGCCTTCTTCGGCGGCAATCAAATCGCCGCGCCTGTGCGCCTCAAGCGCTTCCCGAAGCCGCCCGGAGGTCATGAATCCATCTCGTGCGGTTCGAAAGCTTCCTGTTTGATGACGGCGATCCGCAGGATGTTCGTGCTGCCAGGCGTACCGAAGGGAACGCCCGCCGTGATGACCACCTTATCGCCGATGCGGGCCAGGCCGTGGAAGTAAGCCAGACGGACGGCTTTGCCGACCATTTCGCCGAAGGTCTCCACGTCCGCCGTATGGACCGCATGGACACCGAAGGAAAGGGCGAGCCGTCGGGCCGTTTTCAAACTGGGGGTCAGGCCCAAGATAGGGGCGGCGGGTCTTTCCCGCGCGGCCCGCAAAGTCGTGGAGCCGGAGGTTGTGTAGGTAATAATCGCGCTGGCCTCGATGGTTTCCGCGACTTGCCGCGCCGCTACCGTGATGGCGTCCGGACCCGTGTGCTGCGGGATCGGATGTTCCGCCGAAAGCCCGGTGTAAAAGGACAAATCCGCTTCCGTGCGCCGGATAATGCGGTCCATCATTTCGACAGCCTCAAGGGGATAGTTGCCGCTGGCCGTTTCTGCCGAAAGCATGACGGCATCGGCGCCGTCGTAAACGGCGGCGGCGACATCCGAAGCTTCGGCGCGCGTCGGCATGGGGTTCACGATCATGGATTCCAGCATTTGCGTCGCCACGATCACAGGCTTGCCGATTCGGCGGGCTTCCCGCAAAATGCGTTTTTGCGTACGGGGCACGTCTTCAAGCGGCATTTCCACGCCCAGATCGCCTCGCGCGATCATGACCCCGTCGGCCTGTTCCAAAATCGGCACGAGCGCCTTAATCGCGGAAGGCTTTTCCAGCTTGGCCAAGATGGCAGCCCTTCCGGCAATGCGTTTTTTCGCTTCGGAAACGTCTTCCGGCCTTTGAACGAAGGACAGGCCGATCCAATCCGCGCCCAGTTCGAGGGCCGTATCCAGATCAGCGAGGTCTTTTTCCGTCAAAGAGGAAAGAGGAAGGATGGCGCCCGGAACGTTGACGCCCTTGCGGTCGGAAAGCCTGTGGCCAGCCTCCACGACGGTCAGCGCGTAATCGGCGCCGCATTCCCGCACGCGCAGGCGCACCTTGCCGTCGTCGAGCAGAAGCGGCGCTCCCGGCTCAAGCGCCGCGAAAATCTCAGGATGGGGCAGGGGCGCGCGCCGCTCGTCGCCGGGGGTCGGGTCGAGGTCGAGGCGAAATTCTTGGCCTGCTGCGATGTCGGCGCCAGAATCCTTGAAGAGCCCCAAGCGCAATTTAGGGCCTTGCAGGTCCGCCAGGACCGCGACGGCGCGTCCGGCCTCGGCTTCGATTTTCCGGATAAGCGCCATGCGGGCGCGATGATCGTCCGCCGTGCCGTGGCTGAAGTTCAGGCGAAACACGTCCACGCCCGCCTTGAAAAGAGCGCGGATTTTTTCCTCGCTTGAAGACGAGGGGCCAAGCGTGGCGACGATTTTCGTCCTTCTTTCGCGCGGCGGCCCCTTTTTCATCGGACCGTCCTTTCAAAGGGGAGGGGGCTGCCTTCCGCGCCGCCTTCGACAGAGCCGCCGCAGGATTCAAAACAGGAACGATAGCCGGTCCGGCAGGTTTTCATGCACAAGGCCGGTTCGCACGATTCAAGCTTTTCGAAATCGCTGGGGCGAAGCTCCGGCGGGCGGTGGGATTTGAACTGCTCGCGAACATGAGATTCATAATCCCTTATGGCCTGGGCCTGGAGGTCGTTGGTGCAGGCCTTTTGTTCGAGCGCGCAGCCCTCCTCGCAATGGGCGAAGGCCTCGCGACATTGAACGGCGCACAGGCGCCCGCCGGGTTTGGTCGGCTGGATAAAGCGGGCGGGGCCGGGCGGCGGGGCCGCAACGCAGCCGGAAAGGAGGAGAATCGCGATCAGGAGAGAAAGAAAAGGGCGCATGATTTAAGGATTAGAGGGTCTTAGAGGGGATGACAAGAGGCCCGGTTTCCTGTTATGAAACAGGCGTTTCGCCTGAAGCCCCTATAGCTCAGTTGGTAGAGCAACTGATTTGTAATCAGTAGGTCGGGAGTTCAAGTCTCTCTGGGGGCACCACGCTGCGGTTCGGCGTGGTCGTAATCTTCTATAGAAAGGCTTTTCTCATGTCCGACCGCGCCCAGATCGTTCCCGAAAATTTTACGCCGACGATGGGGGCTTATTCCCACGGGCTCTCGGTTAAGCTTACACCAACCTCCCGCATGATCTTTGTGACCGGGCAAATCGCCATGGACGAAAAGGGCGCGGTCGTCGCGCCGAACGATGCAGCTACCCAGACAGAGTTCGTTTTCGAGAACATTAAAAAAATTCTAGCCGCCGGGAACGCTTCGCTGAATGATGTGGTCAAGGTCCAGATTTTTCTTACCGATATAAAAGATTTTTCAAAAGTCTCGCCGATACGCAATCGCTATCTTGAGGCGGCCAGACCCGTCAGCACCCTTCTGGAAGTCAGCAAGCTCGTGAAAGAAGGCTGCTGCGTCGAAATAGAAGTCGTCGCCGTGACGGAAAAATAGGAAGTTTTTACCGTCCCTCCACAACCTTTCCGCTGGTCAGGTCATAGCTCTGGTGCGGCGCGAGGAAGATTTCGACCCCCGTCTTTACGAGCGGCGGTTCTAAACGTAACCGCAGACCTTCGGGCGAGGCGGCGACGATTTTAAGCTCCGGATTCTTTGTCTCCGGCGTCCATCTTTCGCCCTGCAACCAGGCGCTCCATTGGGAGGGACCGACATAAAGAAGGCTGTCCAGATAGAGCCGTTTGGGGCTTGGATCTGCCGGGTTTTCCGGCCTTTCGGCAACCTCGGCGTCGATGGCGCGGATTTCCGCGCTTGAAAAGAAGGGGGAGGGAGCCTCCTCCTCGGCCCTCGCGGCGGCGGAAAGGAAAAAAATTGCCAGGACAAGCGAGAAAAGGATTTTCATCGCGCATGGCCCCCCTTTGATTCGTTCGCGATCCAGAGAATCTCGGCCTTGAAGCGAAGGTTTATGGCGCCGATCGTCTGTCTTTCGGGGCCGCCGATCCTTTCGATGGAAAGACGCTCCAAATCCATTCGTCCCGGCAGGCCGGAAAGGCTTTTCAGAAAAACGAAAATGTCCGCGTCCGTCGGCGCCTCGGCTTCGAGAGTCAAACGACTCTGGGCGATGCCTTCCATGCCCGGAAAAGCGGGATCGCCGCTCCAGGGTGTTTCCGGGCCGAGCGTATAAATCAGGCGCGTCAGGCGGGCGGCGTCGGCCAGGGGCTCAAGCTGGGCGGCCATGTCCGTTCTGCTTGACGGCGCGATCATGGCTTCGACGTCTTCGTTTCCGAGCGCGGCGGCCAGTTCCCGCGCTTCTTTTGCGTCCGCCTTCCATTGTTCGATCCGGGCCGAAAGCGCGGCGTGCTTGGCAATTCTATGGGTCCGTTCTTTCTCAAGCGCTTCCTGTATTCGCGTCGAGACAGCCGGGGTAAGCGCCAAAAGAAATAGGCTCGCCGTCAGAACGGACAGCCAGGCGATGTGCGGCCTCAGGATATCTTTGTTCATGGCGACTCCTTGCGAATCGAAAAAGTCGCAACAGGCGCCGTCGAAGCGCCGTTTGCTTTGTTCGTGATGGTCTCGCCGGGCAGGTTGGGGAAGGGATAACGGACGATCCGCACGTCGTAACCCGGCATCGCGCCGCGCATCATAAGGGCTACGTTATCAAAATCGCGCGTGATTCTTTGGCGCGTCAGATCGTCGAGACGAGGCCGGATATCCTCCGCTCTTAAAAGCAGGTCGAGCTTCAGCTCGTCGTTCTGCCAGACGAGAGAGACGGCTTTGGCCGAGGGGCTCATGGCTTTTGCCGCCAGCGCGACGAGTTCTTCCGGCCCTTTTCGTTTCGCGGCGAAAAGGCGACGCCTTTCCACGGCCTTGCGGAGAAGGGCGAGCGATTCCGCTTCCTGCGCGAGAGTCGCGCGCGCCTGCTCGAACGAGGCCTCGAGCGCGGCGGTTTCCTTTTCAGACAGGGCGTTTTCCTGCGCGAGGCGCCAAAGATTCAGGCCGCTTATCCCAAGCTGGACCAAAGCGAGCAGGAAAAGAAGGCCCGCAAGGCCGGTTCCTGCTTTTCGAAGCCGAGCAAGGCGTCTTTCTTTTTTCTGCTCAGGACGGATAAGGGCCAAAAAGGGCGCGGCCTTTTTCTGCAGCCAAAGCGCATGGACAATATCCGCTTCGGGCTTTTCAGGGCCGGGCGGCAGGGCGAGGTCAAGACGGGCGGCTGCCTCGCGCGGGGAAAAAAGAAGACGACCGGCCACCGGAAGGGATTGTCCCGCGAAGGCCTGATGCAGAGAGGAAGGAAGAATAGCCGCAAGATGAAGGGGCGTCTCTTCGCCCAAGCCCGTCCGCGCGAGGTAAGCTCTTGTGGCGTGAATATCCTGCGCCAGGGTTTGGGCGATGAAATCCGCGTGCGCTTCGGGCGGCAACGGCGGGGTCAGGCGCGTGAAGACCATCTCGCCCTTTTTCGTCACGATCTGACGAAAGCCCCCTGTCTTGTGGCAGGAGAGCAAAAGGCCCCAGCCGTCCCTCGCCGCAGGGGCTAGTTTTTCCACCATGGTCGCGCTTTCAAGGGGCAGAAGACAAACTTCGCCCGAAGGATTTTTCATGGGGGCCAGGCGGCTGAGCCACAGACCGATGGGCCCTTCGCATTCAGCTTCGGCGAAAAGGGCCAAACCATTTCTCTCGAGCCGCGCGGTCTTAAGAATGGTTTTCCCCCCGCCCCGCTCCATTCTTCGCGCCAGAAGCTTTCGTTTGTCGAGAAAACCGACGGGAGGAAGCGTCTCTCGCCTGCAGGTTTGAGCCAGGGTGTCGGCTAAAATAAAGACAGGGACGCGGTGGCTGGATTCAAGAATTTTCAACAAAGGCGCCGCGTCTTCGCCGCCGTGCGAGGCGGCCCAAACGGGCGCGGCTTTTCCGTTTCCCTGCGGCGGAAGAAGAACCGCGCTATCGTCGCCGATCAAAAGAATAAAGGCGCGGGAAAGCATCGCGTTACATCCCCTTTGCCAAAGGGCCAAGAGAACCATAAACAGGTCCCAAAACCGCAAGGACGATCCAGGCGAAAAACGCGCCGAGCAAAAGCGTCAGGCCAGGCTCCAGGGCGCCGAGAAAGGACTCTGCGGCTTCCCGCGCTTCCGTCTCATTCTGCGCCGCGATCCGCGCAAGCGCCGCGTCCATCGCGCCGCTTTTCTCCCCTACCTTTATCATCTGCGCAGAAAGAGGCGGAAACAAAGAAGCCGCCGCCTGCGAAAGGGAAAGACCCGTATCAAGCCGGGCGGACGCTTCCTTGGCCAGGGCCGTAAGAAAGCGGTTGCCGAGCGTTCCCGAAGCCGTCTGAAACGCGAGGGGCAAGGGCAGGCCGCTCGCCAAGAGAAGGGCGAAAGAAGAGGTCAGGCGAGCCAGCGCGAGTTTGCGCAAAACCGGTCCCAAACCGGGAACTTTAAGAAGCCAACCGTCCGTTCTTTCGGCGACGGCGGTCGAGAAACGTCTCCCGACATACAGGGCCATGCCGCCTGCGATCGTAAAGAGAGGAAGCGTCCACCAGAGCGAGGCAAACAGATCGGCGCTTCCGATTAAAAGGCGCGTGAACAAAGGAAGTTCGACGCCGAGACCGGCGAGGAAACTGACAATTTCCGGCACAACGAATCCCATCATAAAGCTCGCCGTGAGAAAGACGACGCCGAGCAGGAACATAGGATACCGCAAGGCCCGCCGCAAGGCGCGTTTAGCTTTATCTTGCGCCCGAAGTTGCGCGGCCAGGCGCGCGAAGGTTTCCGCCAGATCGCCGCTTGTTTCGCCCGCCTTCAAGATGGCGAGAAAAACGGGATCGAAAAGCCGCGGGTGCGCGGCGAAGGCTTCATAGGCCGACCGTCCGGCCGCAAGAGATTGCGCGATAGCCATAAGAGGCGCCCTGAGATTTCCGCCGGGAAGAGTCGCGCGGACCGTTTCCAAAGCTTCGGCGAACGGCAAACCCGCGCGAAGCAGGTCTTCGAGTTGGAGGCATAAAACAATCGTCTCGCGCGGATCCGCCCGTGCCGAAGGGACGGGCGAAGACGGAAAAGACTTTCGGCTTTCCGCGTGGATCAGCTCCAGATCGAGTTGCCGCAGGTAAAAGGCCAGCTCGTTTTCGTTCGCGGCCTCCATGCGGCCTTTGTGAATCTTTCCCGAAGAATGCGCGGCGCGGTAAGCGAAAGAAGGCATAGCGTTTAGTCCTCCATCCGCGTCATGTCCACGGCGCGGCGGAGATCGGCGAGAGCGATATCCCCGGCCAGGACCTTGGCGAGACCGTCCTCCTGCATGGTCGTAAAGCCTTCGGCGCGCGCCTCTCTCAAAAGATCGCCGCGCGGCGCATCGGCGGCGATCATCTCGTCCAGTTTCGGGGAGATCCTCAGAATTTCGGCGACGACCGTCCGGCCCTTGCGTCCCGTATGTTCGCAGGCCGGACACCCCGGCGCTTCGGCGATCATGGGCGGCAGGGCGGGATCGGCGCGAAGAATCCGCGTCTCTTCTTCGCTCGCGCGGCGGCGGCGTTTGCAATGCGGGCAGAGTTTTCGAACTAATCTTTGCGCGATCAGGCCGCTGAGATTTCCGGCCAAAACGCGCGGATTAAGGCCCAGGTCGATCAGGCGCGGCAGAGCGCCGAGCGCCTCGTTGCAATGAAGCGTCGAATAGATCTGATGGCCCGTCATGGCCGCGCGCAGCGCCATTTGCGCCGTTTCGCCGTCGCGCACTTCGCCGATGAAGATGATGTCGGGGTCCATGCGTAAAAGGCCGCGCACGCCCGCCGCGAAGTCGAGGCCCTGCGCGTCCTGGATCCCCGTCTGGCGAATGAGGTCGAGTTGGAATTCGACCGGCTCTTCCAACGTGGCGATATGCACGTCCAGAGAGCTTAAATAACGCAAAAGGGAATAAAGCGTCGTCGTTTTGCCGCTGCCTGTCGGGCCGGTCACAAGCGTAATGCCGTGGGGTTTTTCCGCGATTGCGCGCAAGGCGGCTTCGGCGCCTTTGCTATAGCCCAGCGCCTCGAGCGGCAGAAGCGAACGCCGATGGTCCAAAAGGCGCAGGGCGATGGTTTCGCCCCAGACGGACGGCATGATGGCGACGCGGAAATCCACCTCGCCTCCGCCGATTTGAAGCTGAAAGCGGCCATCCTGGATGCTTCGGGTGTCGGCGATGTTCATGCCGGCCATAATCTTGATGCGGTGGGAAAGGGCAGGCCAATGGCTGCGATGCAGGGCGCGAACCTGCCGCAGCGTGCCGTCCAGGCGGTAGCGCACGCGCACGAAGGCTCTTTCCGGCTCGAAATGGATGTCCGAGGCCCCGCGTTTGGCCGCGTCGAACAGCAAAAGATTCACGAGCCGAACGACCGGATGCTCGTAAGAATCGCTGTCCGCTTTGCTTTGCCCCGTCTCAAGCTCCTTCAAAATTTCGTCGATGGAAGCGGCCGCGTCGTAATGGTGCTCAAGAATGGCCTCGATAACGGCTTTGCTCGCCACGCGCGGCGCCAGATCGACGGAACGGGGGAAGTGCCTGCGAATCTCGTCCATCGCCACGACGTCGAACGGATCGGCCATCGCGATTTCAAGCTTTCGCGCCGAAAGGCGAAGCGGAATAGCCAGGCACCGCGCCGCCGAAGCTTTCGGCAGGCGGCGGAGGAGATCGGGATCGAGAACGGCCTGAGTCAGATCGACCGGCTCCACGCCTGCTTGCGCCGCCAAAACGACGGCCAGCGTGTCTTGCGAGATAAAGCCGAGGCGCACAAGAATCGCGCCGAGCATGGCCGGACGATTTCTTTGCTCATGCAAGGCGATGTGCAGCTGGTCGGTTGAAAGCGCACCCATTTCAATGAGTTTTTCGCCGATGCGCAAGGTTTTGCGCGGCGCAGGAGGCGCGGAATCCTCTCCCCCTTCGCGCCAGAGGTCCGGCGCGAAGGGGAGAATTTTAGCCTTCTGGTGCTGCGGTCCGGTCATGCGGTCACCACATCGTCTCGCATACGCCGCGTCCCAAAAAAGCGATTAGCGCATTGCGGTCCATATAAAGCAGGATGTCATCATAGGGGTCTTCGGGATTGTTCGTTTCCGTCGCGTCCACAAAAAAACGGTCGCCGTCCGCGTTGCAGGCTTCGAATCCTTTTGTCGTGCCGCAAGTCGCTACGGGCCCCCCAAAGGGCGGCTTTTCGCTGGTGTTCGCGCCTGCGGCCGGAGAGGCCTGATAGGCTCCGAAGCCGTTCGGTCCGTGGCTGACGAGGACGATGGCCGCCGACTGGTTTTGCGGCCCGTCAGGAACGGAAACGCTAATCCTGTTCGTTTGAGAGAGGTTCGCGCGGCACAGCCCCTTTTGACTTGCGCCGACAATTGTGCAGGACGCGACGGTCTCGCCGGGCAGGCAAGGCGCGGTCGGCGGCACGACGCCGAAATTTTTGGCGAGTTCCGGGTCGATCCGCATGGTGATCCAGCGGCCCCAGCCGTCCTTGGCGACGGACGAAGGCAGTCCCAACGAAACGAAGGGCGGGATTCCTTCGGCTTTGTCTGCCGTGCAGGCCGACGAGCAAAGCGCGCCTGCGGCCTCGCCCCGCACGCGGCCAAAGCCGTCGCCGCCCGTCTCGTCCCTTATCGGCACCGGGCAGGGCAGGCAGCCGTTGGCTTGCGCGAAAGCCGCGACGCTTCGCAAAAGCGTTTGCATATGGCTTGCCGTCGTCGTGCGTTGCGTGCCGTCGCGGATCGCCTTCATGGCCGGAAAGATCATCAAAATCACCATGCCGACGACGAGAAGGACGACGCTCATTTCCACGAGCGTGAAGCCGGACAAAGAACGCCTTCCCCTTCTTTCGAGCATAAGCCTTACATTCTCACACAGAGCGTATAAGTCTGATCGTCGCCGTAGGTTTTCACGACGGAGGCCGCGCCGCTTCCGACGTCGGCGTAAAGGCTGGCCTGGATCGCGCCCGCGTCGCTTTTGCCGTCGTCGATGCGGGAATCGATGGCTTGAGCAGGGCCGGAGGGCACCTTGTCGAGGCAAAGGACGGTCGTTGAAAAGACGCCGCCGAACGCGCCGTTTTGAAAGCCGTAGATGCCGCCGAAGGGATTGGGCGGCTGGACAGCGGTGCTGCCGTCCGTCACCTGGTTTTTGACGAGGCCCGCCGCGCGCAAATGCGCCCAGGCGAGGCGGCTTTCAAGAGCGGGCAGGGTGGTATCCGACGTGTCGAACGAGCTGCCGTTGCCGACCTTGCTGTCGCCACCGCCGTTGATCGTTTCCTGCGAGCCTTGCAGCGAAGGAAAACGAGACGATGCGCTCGGATCGTCGCCCGGCAGAGCGCCATAATTCTGGGCGTAGGTCTGGAATTGCGCCTGATAGGCCTGGATGCCGTTGATCGCGTTCGTGATCCGCGCGTTTTCGATAATCTGCTGGCCCGTCAGGACGCCGCCGATAATCAGGCCGATGATGACGAGAACGATCGAAAGTTCGACAAGCGTGAAGCCGCGTTTGCTTTTATGGTTCTGCATGGTTTGTCTCCGCTTCGGGTTGAGACGCGGCAAAGAAGGGCCGCGGGTCCTGGTTGTAGCGTTCGTAAAGCTCCTTGTCGGCAAGATCCGGCGCGGGCTGCTCAAGGATCGTCGCGCGCAAGAGGATCACAAGCTCGCTCGTCGCGCCGTCGTTGCTGCGCGATTTGACCAGATTGCCGATGATCGGCATGGCGTCGAACGGCGGCACGCCTTGATCCTGATTTTGGGATTTGTCCTGCATCAACCCGCCCATCACCGCGACTTCGCCCGATCGAAGCTGCAAAACGCTGTCCATCTCGCGCACGGCAAGCACCGGCACTTTCGATTGAACGGGATCCGTGACGCCCGCGTTGGCGGCGTTCAGGCCGATGGAAGGGTCGGAAACGTATTCGGTTACCCGCGAGATCGTCGGACGCAAGGTGAGCGTTACGCGGTTCGTTTCGCTGCTGATGGCGGGTTGCACCGTCATGACAAGCCCAACCGGAACCGTGCGCGGCATACTGGAAAAAACGGGCGTGCCTGAAACCGTCGCGCCGCTGGCCGTGACGGTCGTCGGAAACTGGGCCGTTGTGACGAAATAAACCTCGTTTCGCGCGACTTTCAAAACGGCGGTCTGGTTGTTCATGACCGTCAGGCGAGGGGAGGAAAGAACGCGCGTCGTGCCGAAAGTCCGCACGAGCTTTAAGATTCCCGTAAAATCCTTGGCGTTGAGCGTCGCCGAGAAAAGGCCCGAATCCGCGCCGGAAAGAAGGCTGGAAGCTCCGGGAGCGCCGAAATTGGCGGAGATTCCTTCCGCGCCCTTGAACAGAGCCGCCCAATTGACGCCGCTTTGGAATTCGTCGGACAGCTCGACCTCGACGATCCGCGCCTCGATAAGAACCTGCGCCGAAGTCTTACGGCGAAGCTGGTGAAGATAATTCCGAACAGCCTCGTGCTGGCCGCTGTGGCCGATGACGGTCACAAGCCCCGCCTGCCTGTCGAGGCTGAAAGAGCCGTCCGTTTTTTCGCCTTTGCCGCCGGGCGCTTTGTTCAGCGCCGCCGTGGCTAAAAGGCGCGGGAGGGTTTTTTCCAATTCGCCCCAGAAATCAGCCTCGGCTTTGCCGGATATTTTGGCCACGGAATTGTTGTCGGTGCCGTTTTTGCTCGATACGGCACCGCCGCCGTTTCCGGAGGACACGTCCACGTCAAAGACGTTGGTCGCGATGGTCACTTCGCTCGTCGTCTGGCGCGAAAGGCTCAAAAAGTCGAGCGGATAGCTTTCCTGGTACGGTTCGTCCAGTTCGACCCGCACGAAATCGCCGTTGATCCGGTAGCGCAGTCCCGCAAGGGCGCAGATGTGCCGTAGAACCTTGTCGAAGGGTTGATCGTGCGCCGAGAAAAGAACGCCGCCTTTGATGCGCGGGTCTATTTCCAGGTTCAGCTTGCCCTCGCGGCCAAGCTGGATCAAAACGTCGCGCAGGGGCACGGAATCCGTCACCGCCAGCGTAACCGTCTTTTGGGGCAGGGCTTTAAGCTTTTCTGGCTTGGGCGCGGGCGGCAGGGCCGGAACGGGCGGCGGCGCGGCTTTTTCGGACGGCAGGCCCGGTTCTGGCGCGAAAGGATCGTCCGAGGCCGCTTTCTCGCCCCGGTTGCGAAGTTCGATATAGTCCTGGCGCGACAAACCGCCGGACGGGTCGATGTCGTCTGACGGGAAAAGGCTGATGCAGCCACCCAAAAGCAGGCACACGCATAAAGCGGCAAGCCTGGCCAAAGCAGGGCTGGACGGGGAAAGCCTGCGCACGAAAACCGCCTTTGAAATCGGGTAGATACACCGAAGTATGAGGACCATACCGGCGCATGAAAATGACGGATTAAGGCGCAAGAGTCAAATACATTAACGATTAGTTAATGTGTGGATAACACGCGAAAGTTGTGGGTAAGTCGAAAAAAGCTAGGGTGCAGACCCCTTTGAATGGAATCAAATCAATGCGTTTTATCGTCATTCCGGACGAGAGGCGAACGAAGAGAGCCTCGAAGATCCGGAATCCCGTTTGTTTTATTGTCTAAAACCAGACGGGATCCCCGCTTTCGCGGGGATAACGGAAGTATTGAAATGAGTCCGAACCCTAATCCTCATATCTCACGCCCACGAAATAGAGGCCTTCCGCCGGAGCGGTGGGGCCGCCTTTCGTGCGGTCGGTCGCCGCAAAGGCCTCGCGGAATTGATCCAGACTCCATTGGCCCGCGCCGACGAGCGCGAGCGTGCCGACCATGTTGCGGACCTGATGGTAGAGGAACGAACGGGCTTCAAGCGAAAAGGTAAAAAGGTTATTTTGTTTTTCAACTGTCAGCTTATCCAGCGTTTTGACGGGCGAGTTGGACTGGCAATGGTGCGCCCGAAAGGTCGAGAAATCGTGTTTGCCGATGAGAAGGGAGGCCGCTTCCTGCATCGGCTCCAGCGCGAGAGGCCTTGTGACGTGCCAGGCGCGTCCCGCCATGAGCGCAAGCGGCGCGTGCCGATTTAAGATTAAATAGCGGTAAGCGCGCGCCTTAGCCGAAAAACGCGCGTGAAACGCTTCGCCGACCGGCTCGGCCCGCAAAACGGAAATGCGGTGCGGACGGACGTGATAATTGATGGCGCCCTCGATTTCTCTGGCTTCGTAGTCTTTTTCCAGATCGAAATGCGCGACCTGCCCGATGGCGTGGACGCCCGCGTCGGTGCGCCCCGCCACGAAAAGCCCCGGCGTTTCGCCGGAAAATTTCCGGATGGCTTCCTCGATGACCTGCTGCACCGAAAGATCGTGTTCCTGCCTTTGCCAGCCGCAAAAGCCCGCGCCGTCATATTCAAGCGTGATTTTCCAGCGAGTCATCTTTGTCTCTCAGAAAACGTCATTGCGAGGAGGCGGAGCCGACGAAGCAATCCAGAGTCATTAAAAACCTCTCTGCAACGACTCTGGATTGCTTCGCTGCGCTCGCAATGACAAAAGGAAGGGTCATGGAAAACGGTGCCCTTTGGCCAATCTTGCGCCGCGCAGGAAGGCTTCGCCGTCCACCGGATTCTTGCCCGCGCGCTGCACAAGAAGAAGGCGCAAAGCGCCGTTTCCGCAAGCGACGGTGAAGTGATCGTCAATCAACGACCCGGCGTTGCCTGCGCCGTTTGCAAGCTCGGCCTTAAGGACCTTGATCGCCTCCTCCCCGCTTTTGAAAAAGCAGCCGGGCCAAGGATTGAGGGCGCGAACCTGCCGTTCAATCTCCTGCGCGGGCCGCGTCCAGTCGATCAGCCCGTCTTCGCGCGTGAGCTTGGCGGCATAGGTCGCTTCGGCGTCGTTCTGCGGCGTTGCCGTCAACGAGCCTTTTGCCGCGCCGTCTAAGACTTCCAAAATCATGTCCGCGCCCATTTCGGCAAGCGCATCATGAACGGCGCTGGCCGTGCTTTCGGGCGTGAGGGGCAAAGCGCGTTTTAGGAACATCGGTCCCGTATCAAGGCCCGCTTCCATCTTCATGATCGTAATGCCGGTTTCCTTGTCGCCCGCCAACAACGCGCGATGGATCGGCGCGGCGCCGCGCCAGCGCGGCAGAAGCGAGGCGTGGATATTGAAGCAACCGAGGCGCGGAATATCCAAAACCCCTTGCGGCAGGATAAGGCCATAGGCGGCGACAACGATGGCGTCCGGTTTTAGATCAGCCAGTGCCTTTTGTTCCTGCGCGTCGCGGAAAGTTTTCGGCGTGCGGACGGGGATGTCGAGTTCTTCCGCCGCAAGATGAACGGGCGTTTTGCGGATGTCCTGTCCGCGGCCCGCCGGTTTGGGCGGTTGGCAATAGACGGCGAGCACGTCGTGCCCCGCCGCCTTGATCGCACGCAAGGCCGGCACCGCAAAATCCGGCGTTCCCATGTAAATGAGACGGAGAGGCGTCATGGTCAGAGCGCCTTCTCATCGCTCTTCGAGCGGCGGAGTTTTTCTATTTTGCGCACGATCATGCCGCGTTTGAGCGCCGAGAGGCGGTCGATGAACAAAATGCCGTCCAGATGGTCGATTTCATGTTGGATACATTGGCTCAAAAGATCATGGGCCTCAAGCTCACGCTTCTCGCCGCTCCGGTCCAGATAGGAAACGCGGACGCTGCGCGGGCGCGTGACGTTGGCGAAAAGCTCTTCGGAATTGTCGGCGGGATCCGGGCGCACCGAAAGGCAGCCTTCCTTGTAGCAAAAAGTGTCTTCCGAATGCCAAAGAATCTCCGGATTTACCATGCAGAGCGCTTCGCTGCCATTCCGCGATTCCGACAGATCGAGGACAAGCACCCGCTTGAGCACTCCCACCTGGTTGGCCGCAAGTCCAATGCCGCCGTCGTACATCGTCTCCAGCATATCGTCCATGAGCCGGACGATTTCGGCATCCACCTTTGCGACGGGCAGGGCTTTTTCGCGCAGGACGGGATCGGGGATGGTGTGTATGGAGAGTTTCGTCATGGAATCTTGGCGCTTTTCTTCTCAGATGGCTCTTTGCTTTCGTCTTCGACCGTGCGAACGATGGTCAGGCGCGGCTCGCGCTCAATGGGATCGGGCGGCTCAAGGACGATATTCTCCGAACCTGCGCCGCACTCGGCCAGGCGTCGCGCCTTAACGAGCACGTTGCGTTCGAGCGAGCCGAGAGTCTTGTTATAAATTTCAACCGCGCCGCCCAGACGGCTGCCGAGCGCCCCGAAATGATCGAGAAACACGCCGAGCGAAGACAAAAGCTTACCGCCCAGATCGGCGATTTGCCTGGCGTTTTCGCGCAAAGCTTCCTGTCGCCAGCCATAGGCCACCGAACGCAACAGAGCGATAAGCGTCATGGGCGTGGCAAGCACGACTTGGTTTTGCGCGCTGTATTCCATGAGGTTCGCGTCGCCGTCGAGCGCGGCGGTCAGGAAATGTTCGCCCGGCATGAAGAGAACGACGAACTCCGGCGTGCCGTCCACTTTCTCCCAGTACGTTTTGGCGCTCAGGCGCTTGATGTGGTCGCGCACGTGCCGCGCGTGCTGCCGGAGCGCTTCGGCCCGCGCGGTTTCGTCGTTCGTCTGCACGAAATCCAGATAGGCGTCGAGAGGAGTCTTGCTGTCGATGATGACACAACGATCACCCGGCAAAGCCACGATCGCGTCCGGGCGGATTGTATTGTCTTCGCCCGCGAAGGTGCTTTGCATCTTGAAATCCTGCGCGTGGGCCGACATCCCTGTCA
>CAZZDK010000004.1:61259-63876 GCA_964652235.1 uncultured Rhodospirillaceae bacterium | reverse complement strand
ATTTCTAGAATACGCTGAAGCTGCAATTCGCCCCAACGTCCCCGCGCCGTCGGCGCGCGCAGGGCTTGCAGCAACTGGCCCGTTTCGTTGCGAAGCTGAATCTGCGTCTCGCGCGAGGCCGTGACCATCTCGGCCAGCTCGCGGTACGCGCCCTCGCGCTTCACCTCCAGCGCCTGCAACTGCGCGTCCATTTTTTGCAGCGTTTCCTGCACGGGCTTGATGAGCGCGTCGATGGCCTGGCTTTTCTGGTGCAGACTGCCTTCCGCCATTTGCAAAAACGCCGCGCTGTTCTGGTGCAGCGTATCGGCGGCCAGAGCTTTGAAAGTGTCGGAAAGCTGCGTTTGCGCGGCAAGTTTGGCCCGCAAAACGAACCAGACAAGCCCCCCGCCCAAGGCCAGGCCGATCAAAAAAGGTAAAAAAGCGTTCATAAAGCCAGTCTATAGGACCGCTGCGGTCAATTCAAATCATGGTTATGAAAGAAAAGAAAATCCATATCCCATTGTTTCTAAACAATAATACAGGCTTGTCCTTTCCTTAAAAGACGCTAAAAGAGCGGACGGGACGGAAGGGCTGGTTTCAAAGCCGGGTTAAGACGCGTTGAAACTATTAGTTTTCACGCATTTTAAGCCTCGGCAGGCGTATAATGCGCGCGAAGCAAAGGCCGAAACATCAAAAACAGTTTAAGGAGAAGACATATGACGGAATCCAAGCCGGAAATCGTTTCCTTTCTCGAAAAATTTCCCAGATGGATGCGCGATCCGCTTTGCGCCGTTTGCGAAGGCCAGATGGCGACGGTCAGATCGTTCGAAGCTTACGAGGAGACGCACGGGGATTCCCTCACCACGGGCCAGCATCCGCACTATGCTTATGCGGGCGACAGCAATCCTGAAGGCGCGACAAAGTTTCTCATGGGGTCCGGCCTGCTTGGAGAGACGCTTTCCTATCGCGTTCCCGGCGGCTTGTGGTTTGATTCGAACGGGAAGACGACATTCCGCGCGCGCGCCTTTATGGCGCTTGTCGCGCTTAAGCACATCGACACGATCGTCATGGCGACGAATACGAAAAGCGATTTGATCGGAATTCTTTGCGAGAAGGAAAAGAGGGGCGAAGATTTCCTGTCGGAACTTCCTCCTGCGGCTAAAGAAGCGGCGAGATCCTACGGCTTTCTTTTGGAAGATGTCAGAAAGAAGGGCTTTGACTTTTATGAAAAAGAATACGGCCTCACGTTGAAGGGAAGCGACGAAGACAAGCTTAAACAAGCTCTGGCCGTCGAGATCGGTTTCCGGAATCTTGGGGCGGCCCGAAAGGAAGCGGGGGCTCCCGGCGTCGTTTTCGTTCTGCAAATCCCCGAAGAACAGGCCTACCATCAATGGAATCCTGAAACAGGCCGTTTTGTTTCTGTGGCTCCCCCGGTCTATGAAAACGATCCGCGTTCGGACGATCAACGCCGCGCCGAGGTTTCCGCGTACCTTGCCGCGTTTCCGGAAAAACAGCAGGAGTACAACGTCAAAATAGCCAATGGTCTTTCGCGTTTGATCGTCGCGATGGCCGATCATGTGGGGCGCGTCGAGGCGGTGCATTTGGCGTCCAGCTCCTGTTCGGACTCGCGCACGGCCAAGAGCACGGTGGCGGGCGCGTTGCCGCCGCTTGAAGGGACGGTTTTGCGCACGCCCGGCATTCTTTGGACGGAGCCGAACGGCTCGCTGGGTCCGGAAGCGGCTTTGTTTTTGGCTTTTGCGGCGATGCGCGGCGAGGTCGTGACCAAAGCGAACGAGGCTACCTGCGGCGCAATGACAGCTATTTATCTGCATAACGCCGATCCGGAAGGGGAAGGAAAAGGGCTTCCGCCCGCCTTCAAGGAGCTTGGAGAGGCTTATGCCGATTTGTACCGCGCCGTCGTTCGTAACGGCGTCGATTATTATGCGGAGCAGGGAGTCAACATCAGATGCTACGGCGAGGCCTCGTCGGCGCGCGCGAACGAAATTATCGCTTGTTTGGCGGTTGAGCAGCTTTGGCGGGACGTTGTGGCGGGAACAAAGGAGCCTCACGCGCCGCCGATTGTCGGCGTGATGCAAAATCTTCCCGAAGAAAGGAATTATGCCCTCGATCTTTCCAGGGGACAGTTCTGTCCGCTTCCGCGCTCTGCGGACGCTTCGGGGCCGACCAGAGGGGTTGTTCCCGGCGGCAAGGGCCGGAACCCGGCGCTTAAGCAGGGTTAAAAAACGGAAAAACATCGAGAAAAGCCCCCTTCTTTCCGGAAAGGGGGCTTTTCTTGTCCCCGAATCCCCGATTGCCAAGAAAGAGCGGTTTGTGTAGAAAGCCTCTTCTCTTGGGAAAAGAGACAAGGAGAAGTGGCGGCTTGTTCGGCGTAGCCCTGCCGCCGCAAGCGGCAGCAGGGCGAAGACGGAAGCGCCCGCGCGGCGACTTGTCCCCCGAAGCCCGCAGGGCGTAGGGGGAAGACGCGCAAAAGAAGAGTTCAACCGCTCGGCAGAGTGGTTTGAAAAGAGTTATAGTGGAGAGGTGGCAGAGCGCCCGCGCGCGAAGGCGCGCAAAAGGCAAGGTTTAACCGCTCGGCAGAGTGGTTTGAAAAGAGTTATAGTGGAGAGGTGGCAGAGCG
>CAZZDK010000004.1:0-61159 GCA_964652235.1 uncultured Rhodospirillaceae bacterium | reverse complement strand
CGGGGCCTTTTTCTATGGCGGAGAGGGGGGAGCTGAAGAACTTCCATGGGTTCGATGACCGCGCGCACAAAAAAGTAAGGATGGGCGCGCGCGGGCAGGCTTTGAGCGAGGCGGAGCCGAGCGAAAGCAATCCCCCCGGCAATTTTGGCCCCGAACGGGGCCTTTTTCTATGGCGGAGAGGGGGGAGCTGAAGAACTTCCATGGGTTCGATGACCGCGCGCACAAAAAAGTAAGGATGGGCGCGCGCGGGCAGGCTTTGAGCGAGGCGGAGCCGAGCGAAAGCAATCCCCCCGGCAATTTTGGCCCCGTTCGGGGCCTTTTTCTATAGTGCGGGCGAAAAAGATGCTTTATGGTTTCAATGGAAAGATGCCCCACGGTCCGTCGGGTGACTTGATATACCTTCTTGTGCAACCGGATGATCAAGAAAATGTGAGGCGCTGCGTTATGGACGAACCCAGGCCGAAAGTCGGCGTCGGCGTCATGATCCTAAAAGACAATCGCGTCCTTTTGGCGCGGCGCAAAGGCGCGCACGGCGCGGGCGATTACGCTTTTCCGGGCGGGCATCTGGAACACGGCGAATCTTTCGAAGAATGCGCGCGGCGCGAAGTCATGGAAGAATGCGGCGTGGAGATCGACGGCATCCGGTTCCTTCTCGTTGCGAACGTCCTCAAGTTTATGCCCAAGCATTACGTGCATCTCACGTTGACGGCGAGGTGGAAAAGCGGCGAGCCGACCGTCAAAGAGCCTGATAAATCAGAGGCTTGGGATTGGTATGCACTCGACGCCCTGCCGGAGCCGATGTTCGAGATGTGCCGCTTGTCTTTCCAAAGCTATCGAAACGGCGCTACCTATTATGATTCGTAAATAACTTCCTCTTAAACGCGAGGCCCGCTTATGTTTCTTCGCTTTTTTCTCTTCATTGGGCTGTTGGCGGCCTCTCTTAACTTTGTCCCCGCCGCTCATGCCGCGCCTGCGTTCGACAAAGTGATGCAGGAAAAGAGCGTCCACTGCGGCACGTTCGTTTTCAACAATCTTTACGAGCCGGCGATGAAGCCCGGCGAGGCGCCGAAGGGCTTTTTTGCTGATGTGATGAATGAAGTCGGCGCGCGCCTTAAGATCAAAGTGAGCTTCGCAGAGGTTGGAAGTTTCGGCACAGCCTATGACGAGTTGAAAAACGGACGCTACGATATGCTCTGCGCTTCGTTCGCGAGTTTTGCGGCCAATTACAGCAAGAGGCTGTTTTCAGAGGTGCTGTTTTACGATCCCCTTTATCCCTATGGCGATGCTAAGAAGGATTACAGCGCCATCAAATCACGTGAGGACATCAACAATCCGCGTTGGCGCATAGCGGGCATGGACGGCGAGCTTGGCGGCTATTTCGGCCCCATCGTTTTTCCGAAAGCGAAGATGCACATGGTCAGCCAGTTTTCCACGGCGGGAGGCATGATGAACGACCTGTTCGCGAACAAAGCGGACATGGTTTTGATCACGAACGGCGCGGCCAAGGCCTACGAGAAAACCAATCCGGGCGCCTTAAAACGGCTTTTGGAAGAGCCGATCGCTCTTTATCCTATCCGCTTTATCTTCAGGCCCGAGGATATGCGCTTTAAGATCGTTTTCGATCAAGTGATTGAAGACATGAAAGCCGAGGGCGTCATCGAAAGGCTTAAAAAACGAAACGGAATTCAATAAGTTAACGCCCCCTTGACCCTGCCCGTTTTTCGGGACAAAAGAGGCCGCTGTTTATTTCGTTTCTTAAAAGGAGAATCTCATGTCCTCTTGCTCTTCAAGCGCTTGCTGCTGCTGTTCCGATCCGTCCCATCAGGTCAGGGAAGTCCAGGAAACGCTGAACACCTGGCTCAAAGCCGTTTCGTCCGGCTCGCCCGACGCGGTTATGACGCTTTACACGGACGACGCCGTCCTGCTTCCGACGCTCTCGCCCGTTCTGTGCGACAATCCGGCCAAGCGCCTCGACTATTTCAAGGTCTTTACGGCCAAGCAGAACCTAAAGGGCAAGATCGACGACATTCGCACGCGCGTTTACGGCGACATGGCGATCAATTCGGGCCACTATACGTTCAGCTTCACGCAGGACGGCAAGGAAACTTCCGCTCCGGCGCGCTTCACCTTTGTCTATAAAAAGACGGCGCTCGGCTGGATGATTGTCGAGCATCATTCTTCGTTGCTTCCGGCGGGGCATTGAGCCAGCAAAAGACTTTCCAGGTCTTTGACAAGGCGGGGCGTGTCGAAAAGCGGCAGCGCCCCGCGTTTGTTTTTGAGGTGTTGGCGAATGGCCTCAATGGCCGCTTTGTTGCGGGCCAGATCGAGGACGCGCCGCTTGTATTCCTCCGGCGAGGACGTGATCAACGAAGGCAGTTCCGCCGCGCGAAGCAAACTGGCCGCGACGCGGCTGACGAAACTTTTTCCCTCCATCGTCACGACGGGCGCGCCCGTCCACAAGGCGTCGCTGGTCGTCGTATGGCCACAGACCGGGAAGGTATCGAGCGCGATGTCCACGATTTCATAGCGGGCCAGATGTTCTTCGTGCGGCAGAGGCCCCGCGAAAACAAGCCGCGCCGGATTGATCCCGCGCGTTTCAGCTTCGCGCCGCAGATGATCCGGCGCGTAAGGATTGGATTCATAGAGCCATAAAACGGCGTTCGGCAATTCTTTTAGGATCGCGCACCAGACGTCGAACATTTCCGGCGTTAGTTTATAGGTCTGATTAAAACTGGCCAAGACAAGGCCCGTTTCCGGCAGCCCGTAAGCGATTTTGTCCAACGGCGGCGCGACTTGCCTTTGGCGATCGTTGATTTGATAGGCGTGCGGCAGGCGGACGACTTTTTCCGTGAAATGGTCTTCAGCGCCGACGGGGACGACCGTGGAATCGCCGATGAAAAGATCAATGAAGGCCGCGCCCGTCGTTCCCGGAAAGCCGAGCCAATGCGCCTGAACGGGCGCGGGGCGGTGGGCCAGGATATCCAGCCTTCCGCCGCTTGTGTGGCCCTTAAGGTCGATCAGAACGTCGATCTGGTCCTCACGGATCTTTTGGGCGCATTGCAGCGGCGTGAACGGGCCGAGTTCGATGAAATGTTCGGCTCCGTTTTTGATCCGTCCGCGAAGGTCCGATCCGTCGTCCACGCCGTAGCTGTAAACGAAGATTTCAAAGCGCGTCCGGTCGTGCAGGCTGAAAAGCTCGGCCATCAGGCGCGAGGTCGCATGGGCGTGGAAATCGGAAGACAGATAGCCTACGCGTAGCCCTTCGTGTTTCCAAACCGGCGGGCGGGGCAGGGGTTTGATAGAGCTGAAACGTCTGGCGCAGTAAAGCTGTGCGGCTTGTTTTTGCAAAAGAGGATCGTCGAAAAGAACGACCGCGATCTGCGGTCCAAGCGCGGGGTCCGGTTTCGGCTCTTCCCGCCAATAACACAAAGAACGGCAGCAAAGATAATATTGTCCAAGCCCTGCCGGATTGTCCGGCCTGAGCGCTAGCGCGCGCCGCCAATGCTCGGCGGCCTCCGGCAATTTTTCCTCGGCTTGCTCAAAGCGGGCCAGGGTTTCGAAAACGTCGGCTCGGTTGGGATGCGACTGCGAAAGTTCTTTGAGAAGAGGAATGGATTCTTTTCTGTCCAAAAGCCGGGCAAGATTGAATGTCGCTTCCAGCCAGCCAGGATGCGCGGCCAAAGCGCGGCGGTACAAAGCGACGGCGCGAGGCTTATCGCCCAGATTCTCGGCGTTCTGGGCGGCCAGGTGCAGAAGGTTGGGGTCGTTCGGCGCCGTTCGCAAGGCTTTGGTCAGTCCCGCCTCTGCCTCTTTCAGGCGGCCTGTTTGCACAAGCCCCAAAAGCTGAAAGAACTTCTGCCTGGCGTCGTTTTGCACGATGTTGCTCTTCCTTGCGTGAGTGGGTAGATTCGCTTTCTCGCCAATTTACCTCAAAGAAAGCCGACCGTGATCAAAAACTGCGCCATTTTAGTTCTTCTCCTTCTCATCAACGGCTTTTTTGCCATGGCCGAATTGGCCATCCTTTCGGCTCGTCGCTCCCGATTGCGTCAAATGGCGGAGGAAGGGCGCCACAAAGGCGCGCGTCGGGCTTTGGATCTTGCCGGAAATCCCAGTTCCTTTCTCTCTATTGTTCAGGTGGGCGTGACGCTTGTCAGCGTCCTTTTGGGCGCTTTTTCAGGAACCGAGCTGGCCGGGCCTTTCGGGGCTTATCTGAATGGGATCGAGGGAATTTCTCCCTACGGCGAATGGATCGCCATGGCCGTGACCGTCGCTTTTGTGACCTATCTGAGCCTCGTGATCGGGGAGTTGGTCCCCAAGCGCATCGGTCTTGCCTATGCCGAACCGATTGCCGTGAGGGTCGCCGGTTTTATGCGCGGCTTCGCGCTTTTGGCTGCGCCCGTTGTGTGGTTTCTTGGCGTCTCAACGGAAATTGTCCTTAAGATTCTGGGGCTTAAGAGCCGCGCCGATTCTGTCGTCACAGAAGAAGACGTTCGCGGCATGATCGAGGAGGGAGCTAAAACAGGGGCCCTTAAGCCTGCCGAAAAGAATATGCTCGAAAGCGTCATGCGGCTGTCTGATCGGACGGTTGCCGCCTTTATGACCCCGCGCGTGGATATGGTCTGGCTGGCCGTGGAGGATGGGCCGGAAGAAAATCTTCGTATCGTGAAGGAAAGCGGCTACAGCCGTTTTCCCCTCGTTAAGGGAGACCTCAAGGAAGTCCTCGGAATCGTCCGCGCCAAGGATCTTTTGCGCCAGGCGGCTTCGGGGCAGAAACCCGATTTTCTAGGGCTTCTGCGGCCCCCCCTGGTGGTCCCGGAAACCGCTTCGGTCTTAAGGCTTTTAGAGCAGTTCAAGCAAACCGGCCAGCACGTCGCCATCGTCGTGGACGAATACGGCTCGCTTGAAGGCATGATCTCCATCGTGGACATTCTGCAAGCCGTCATCGGCGAGATTCACGAAGCCGGGAAGGAAAAAGGAGAAAGACCTATTCGTCGCGCGGACGGAACTTGGCTTGCCGACGGCATGACCTCGATCGATGAAGTGGAGTCTCTGATTGGGGTCAAAGGTCTGCGCGACGGCGAGACCTATCACACGCTGGCGGGATTTATGATCGATAGGCTGGGGCGCGTTCCTGCCGTGGGCGATTTCTTTGAATGGGGCGGCGCTCGGTTTGAGGTGATGGACATGGACGGGCGCCGGATTGATATGGTCTTGATTACGCCGCCTTCCGGCGAGGAAGTGGAATCCTGAACATTCTTCCTAAGCTTCCGCCGGGCAGGACGCTCGACAGGGAAGTGAGAAGAGCCGCCCAATAAGGCAAAGTCTGGACCAAAAGCATACCCGACCAAAGCAGGGCGTTCTGGTTCGAAGGGCGGAAGAGGTGCAGGATCGAAATCGCGGCGGTCAGGAGAAGCGCCAGAAGAGCAAGCTCTTCGCGGGCCATCAGGACACCCTGTGTTAAAGCGGGCTTGTCGTCGCATTTGGGCGTTCGGATAAAAGGCTTGCCGGAGGTGAAGAGGCCCTGCCAAACAGCCCGTCCCACGGCGTGGGTCAGCGCCATGCCCGCTATGGCGGCGCCGATGCGGTCTAGGAAGCCGCATTTGACCCGCGCGCGATAAAGCCACAGGCCCGCAAGAACCTTAAAGACGAAAACGCTAAGCGTCGGCACCAGAAAAACAGCGGGCGGAAACTCGACCCACTTCAGTAAAAGAAGGCCCGACCACAAAAGGGCCGCAAGGACGAAAGCCAAATGGGCCGCGTCCGCGAACCAGGGCAGCCAGCCGGAGACGAAATGATACCTTTGGCCGCGCGTTAATTTCGCGCCGTCGATGCCTTTGTTTTCGCTTAGCGCCCGCCAATGGCGTTTCAGAATTTGTACGGCCCCGTAGGCCCAGCGGAAGCGCTGCGTTTTATAGCCGCTGAAGCTGTCCGGGATCAGTCCCCGGCCAAAAGAGTGTTCGAGATAAACGGCTTCCAGCCCGTGTTCGAACTGGCGCAGGCCCATTTCCGCGTCTTCGCAAATGCACCATTCGGCCCAACCTTTGACCTTTTCGAGAGCGGTTTTGCGAATGAGCGTCATGGTGCCGTGCTGGATGATCGCGTTGCGTTCGTTTCTTTGCACCATGCCGATGTGGAAAAAGCCCGCATATTCCCAATAGCACATACGCTTGAAAAGATTTTCGCCGCCGTCGCGATAATCCTGCGGCGCCTGAACGATGGCGACTTTGCTTTTCTCGAAATAGGGAACCGTCGCGCGCAGCCAGTTTCTGTCAACGATGTAGTCGCTATCGATGACGCCGACGATCTGGGCGTCCGGCGCGGTTTCCTTCAGCGCGAAGTTGAGCGCCCCCGCCTTGAACCCCGGCCATTTCGGCAGGTGGAAAAAGCGAAAGCGCGGTCCCAGCTTGCGGCAATGTTCCTCAAGAGGCTTCCAGACCGCCTCGTCCTTCGTGTTGTTGTCCACGACGAGGACCTCGAAGTTCGGCCAGTCAAGTCGCGCCAGCGCGTCGAGCGTTTCGATGACCATATGCGGCGGCTCGTTGTAGCAGGGAACATGGATCGAGACCTTGGGCGCGTCTTTTCCCGGCTCGTCCTCGCGGGGTAAAAAGTTTCGGCGGCGATTGGCCCATATGACTTCCGTCAGCTCGAATCCGTCAACCAGGAGAAGGGCCAGAAGAACGAGCTGAAAGGCGATTAAAACGATCCAGGACAGCGTATTGGCGTTGATGATCCGCTCGGCCAGCGCGGCCATAACGGCCCAGACGAAAAGGGCCGCCGTCGCCTGGATTAAGCCAGCGTAGAAAATCTGTCCGGCGAACTTAAGGTCCTTTCGCTTGCGCACGAACCACAGGATCGGAAAAGCCGCCAGAAGAGACGCGAAAAGACAGCCCCAGATCCAACGCGCGGATTCCACGACAAGGCCGCTCATTTCGAACTTCGGCTCGCGCCCCGCGCTCCAAAGGCCCCAATGGGCCCCGACGGTTCCTTCGATTTCCCGCTTCCACGGCGCGTCGATGGCCTCGACGATGGAATAATCGAGCCGCGTTTCCGAAGCGTAATTCAAAAAACTGCGGATGAAGCGCGCCTGGTTGATTTGCGAAGGTTCCGCCCCGCGCACCCATTGGCCCTCGCTGGGCCAGCCGACTTCGCCCAGGAAGATATGCTTGTCCGGAAAAGCCGTCTGAAGCTGGTCCAGGCGGTATTTGACGTAATCCATTGCGCCGGACACCGGAATGCCTTCCCAGTAGGGCAGAATGTGGACCGTGATGAAATCGACGGCGCGGACAAGCTCAGGATGGTCAAGCCAGACGTGCCACGGTTCGGCGGTGGAGACCGGGAGGCTCAGATGGCGTTTCACCCGTTCGATGTAGCCGATCAGGACTTCGGGCTTCACGTCGGCGCGCAGGATGGTTTCGTTGCCGACCAGGACGCGCCGGATGTTGGCGTGGGTGCTGGCCGTCCGGATCAAGCGATCCACCTCGGCGTTGTTTGCGGCTTCGTCCGGGCTGATCCACGCGCCGGGGAAAACGTTAAGCCCGGCTTTTTCAGCCAGATCGACGATCTTATCCAGGCCGCCGCTCAGGCCGTAGAGGCGGATGGAACGGACGCTGCCCGCCAGAAGTCTCATGTCGCTTTCCAGCGTTTCGTCGCTGGGGCGCGTGCTTTCGTCGTCCTGTTTCCAGGCGGAATAGGAGAGGGAGTTTATCTTGCCGCCCCAAGCCTGGCCCCACGCGCCCCTATTCGCAAGCCCCCAGGCGCTCAAATTGGCCGCAAGGACGATCAAGAGGACAAAAAAAGCGCGACGGTGGCTACGCATGGCGGCGACTCAGCTTGGTCGGTTGGACCCCATTTTTTCGGCTTTTTGCTCAAGAGACTGGATAAGGATCGCAAAGCTTTCACGCTTGATGACCGCGCCGAACTCGGAGCGGCGCGTAGCCAGCTCGCTGATGGCGGCGTCAAGATAAACGTCCATGATGCGCGGCGCCCCCTTTTCGTCTTGCCGCACGAGGTAATTGAGAGTCACAGGTTCGCCGTCTTTGGGAGAAAGACGCGTTTCGACCATCACGCCGCCGCCCGCGGCCGGTTTTTCGCCCAGAACCTCGAACTTCTCGCCGTCGTATTTCGTAAAGCGGCTGGCGTAAGTCGCGACGGAAAAGCGCGAAAAGGCCGCGACAAGAGCTTTTTGCTCTTCCGGCTTTTGTTTGGACCAGCTTAGCCCAACGGCATAGCGCGCCATCAGGGGCAGATTGAAGGTTTTGGTTACGGCAGGCTCCAGCATCTTATAGCGGCCTTCGAAACCGATCTTCGGCCCCTGTTTCATGGCTTCCGTCAGCGTATCGTAGAAAGAGCGGACGAGCGCCATGGCGGGCGTTTCTTGTCCGGCCTTTGCGGCGGGGGCGAACAGGGCAAGGGAGAGGGCGACAAGAGCGAGCGAGAAAAAACGATTCATAAGACTTTCCATTGGACCGAAGATTCGAAGCTTTTCACAAAAGATTGAGGCGGATTTCAGGCGCCGAGGGCGGCTCTGGCCTCTTTTTCCTGCCCCAGGGCGGACAAGGCCCGCGCCACGATGTGCCTCGCGTTCAGGCCCGCCTCTTCGTACTGCCTGAAGGGCGTGTCCTGGCATTGGAAAACGTCCGGCAGGGTCATCGAACGTATCTTAAGCCCCCGATCCATCGCGCCCGCATTCGCCAGGTGGTGCAGGACGTGACTGCCGAAGCCGCCGATAGAGCCTTCCTCGATCGTAATGACGATTTCGTGGTTTTGCGCCAGGCGTAAGATCAAGTCCAGATCAAGCGGCTTGGCGAAACGCATATCTGCCACCGTCGTGGAAAGCCCCCTCGCGTCCAAGTCCGACGCAGCCTTGAGGCATTCGGTCAGGCGGGTGCCGAGGCTCAAAAGCGCCACCTTGCTTCCTTCCTTGACGATCCGGCCCTTACCGAGGGGCAAAGGCGTGCCGTAATCGGGAATCTCGACGCCGATTCCATCGCCGCGCGGATAGCGCAGGGCGGAAGGCGCGTCGTCCAGCGCCAAGGCCGTCGCGACCATATGGACCAGTTCAGCCTCGTCCGAGGGAGACATGACAACGATGTCCGGCAGGCAGCCCATAAAGGCCAGATCGAAAGACCCGGCATGGGTCGCGCCGTCGGCGCCGACAAGACCCGCGCGGTCCATCACCAGGCGGACGGGGAGCTTTTGCAGCACCACGTCGTGCATAACCTGGTCGTAGGCCCGCTGCATAAACGAGGAATAGATGGCGCAGAAGGGCTTAAGGCCCTCGCAGGCCAGGCCTGCGGCAAAGGTCACCGCGTGCTGCTCGGCGATTCCGACGTCGAACAAACGATCCGGGAAACGTTTGCCCAGAATATCAAGGCCCGTTCCGGCGGGCATGGCTGCCGTGATGCCCACGATCTTCTCGTCGCGTTCGGCTTCCTTGGCCAAGGCTTCGCCGAACACCCGCGTGTAGGAGGGGGGCGTGTTTTTCGGCTTGTCCTGCGCGCCCGTGACGATGTTGAACCTGGCCACGCCGTGCATTTTATCCGGCGCGCATTCGGCGGGCGCGTAGCCCCGGCCCTTTTGCGTCACGATATGGATCAGAACCGGCCCGCCCTGCGGATCGTCGCGGACATTTTCCAAAACAGGTATCAGATGGTCGAAATTGTGCCCGTCGATGGGGCCGACATAGTAAAAACCCATCTCTTCGAACAAGGTGCCGCCCGTGACCATGCCCCGCGCGTAATGCTCGGCCTTGCGGGCGGCTTCCTTGATCGGGCGCGGGAAGATGTTGGCGAACTCTTTGGCCAGGTGGCGCAGATTGCGGTATTCCTTGGACGAGGCGATGCGCGAAAGATAGGCGCTGATCGCCCCGGTCGGCGGCGCGATGGACATATCGTTGTCGTTCAGAATGACGATCAACCGGGAATTGGAAGCGCCCGCATTGTTCAGGGCCTCATAGGCCATGCCCGCGCTGATGGAGCCGTCGCCGATGACGGCGATGACCTGGTTTTTCTTTCGGTTGAAATCGCGCCCTATCGCGAAGCCGAGCGCCGCCGAAATCGACGTCGAGCTGTGGCCCGCGCCGAACGGATCGAAAACGCTTTCCGCGCGTTTGGTGAAGCCGGAAAGCCCGCCGCCCTGGCGCAGGGTGTGGATCCGATCCCTTCTGCCCGTCAGGATCTTGTGCGGATAGACTTGATGGCCGACGTCCCAGATGAGCGTGTCCGTCGGCGTGTTGAAAACGTAATGAAGCGCGACGGTCAGCTCGACCACGCCCAAGCCGGAGCCGAGGTGGCCGCCGGTCATCGAGACGGTATGGATAACCTCGTCGCGGATCTCGTCGGCCAGTTGTTGGAGTTTGTCGAGGGGCAATCGGCGCAAATCCTCGACGCCTTTAACCGTGTCCAAAAGAGGCGTCGCGGGACGGCCCGCTTTGCGCACGCACACGTCCGCCGGGTCGAGGGCGCAGCCCTCGCTGGCGCTGTCGGTAATCTCGGTTTTCTTAATTTTCGGCGGCGTATTCAAAGCATATCTCCTGCGGGCGCGAATCCTGATCGCGAAAGTTAGCACCTTTCGAGGATGGGGCGAATGATTAGCCCTTCAGGAAGGCAAGATGCAAGGAATCCGTTACCCGATGGCAACATAAGAGGCTGTTTTTATTGCGATGCAGCGAAAAGCAAGTGACTAACCCATTGATCTTGAAGTCTCCAGTTCCCACGCAGAATGAAACTGGGATGATAGGTCGGGATGACCGGGATTCCCGGAACAAGCCGTCCTTCGAGGCGCTGTCCGACCTTGTCCAAAAGGCCGTTTTGGCCTGTTAAAGCCCAGAGAGGCGTTCGGCCCAACGCGACGATGACGCGTGGCGAGAGAGAATGAAGAACGTCCTTTAACTTATTAATCTCTTTAGAGTATTCCTCAAGGCACCAGGCGCTTCCAAACGCTCCCCATTCTTCGGCCAGAGCCTTTCCGGCTTCCTTGGCGGCCCGACGGGAGGAAAAGAAATGGCCCACCTTATTGCCCGGCGGCTGAAGGCGGAAGACGTTCGCGACAAGGCAGCGGGGTCTTTCAATGCCCGCCTTGGCTAAAACCTCGTTCAAAAGCTGGCCGCTACGCCCCACAAAGGGGTGGCCGAGCCGAACTTCGTCTTTTCCCGGCGCCTCGCCCACAAGGGCGATTCGCGACCAATTCTTCGGATCGGACGGAAAATCGTATTCGACGCGGGGGAGAGAGGGCGTTTCTTGATTCATGGTCGGTTTTCCTATCACCCGCGGCGTGAGGCGTAAAGGCCGCTGTCTTTCCAGAAGGGGGCGAATGAAGTAAACTGGGCTTTCCTTGAAGGAGTCTTCATGCGCGTTCGAATCTTAAAACCGTCCGTTTCCGTCACGCAATCGGCCTGCGGGTGCAGGGAGCAGGCTTGGCTGATCGAGCCGGAGCTTGAAACCCCCCGCGCGCCGGAGCCTTTAATGGGCTGGATCGCGGCGGACGATTCTTTGTCGAGTCTGCGCGGGCGCTTGCGCTTTTCGAGCCGCGAAGAGGCGGAATCTTTCGCGCGCAAGCAAGGCTGGACGGTCATGATCGAGGAACCAAATGAGCGACGTGTTGTGCCCAGAAGCTATCTCGACAATTTCAATCCCGACCGAAGGCGGGACGGCGTTCGATGATCGAAGAGGGGATCGCCGTTCTTCGCGCGCAGATCAAAACCTTGCCCGCGGCGCCCGGCACCTACCGGATGTTGGCGGCGGACGGCGGCGTTCTTTACGTCGGCAAGGCGAAGAATCTTAGGAACCGCGTCGCTTCCTATACCCAAATCTCCCGCCTGCCCGTTCGGCTGCAACGCATGGTGGCGCGGACGCGCGGTCTGGAAATCGTCACGACGCGCACCGAGGCCGAGGCCCTTTTGCTTGAGGCCAATCTCATTCAACAGTTCCTGCCGCCCTACAACGTTCTTTTGCGCGACGACAAAAGCTTTCCCTTTATCCTTATCACGCAGGACCATCCGTTTCCGCAGCTTTTGAAACATCGCGGCGCGAAAACGCGCAAAGGCCTTTATTTCGGTCCTTTCGCTTCCGGCGGGGCGGTGACGGAAACGCTGGGACTCTTGGCGCGGGCTTTCATGTTGCGGACCTGCTCGGACAACGTCTTCGCGGGGCGCTCGCGGCCCTGCCTGCAGTACCACATCAAACGCTGCACCGCACCCTGCGTAGGCAAGGTGGATGAGGCGGCTTACGGACGCCAGGTGCGCGACGCTTGCGCCTTTCTGCGCGGGCAGAGTCAGGCGTTGCAAAGAGAGATGGCAGACGAAATGCAAAAAGCCAGCGAGGCGCTCGATTACGAACGCGCGGCTTTTCTGCGCGATCGCATTCGCGTTCTGACAAGCGTTCAGGCGCGGCAGGACATCGATCTGGCGGGCCTTGGCGACGCGGACGTCATCGCGCTTTACCGCGCCGGGGGGCGCAGCGCGGTTCAGGTCTTTTTCTACCGGGCGGACCGGAATTGCGGCACGAAGGTTTATTTTCCTTCTCACGACGGGCAGACGGAAACGGGGGAAATCCTCGCCGCTTTCCTGGGTCAGTTTTACGCAGGGCTGGAGCCGCCACCGCAAATCTTTTTAAGCGAAGAGCCGGACAATACTTCTCTTCTTCAGGAAGCTCTAAGCCAAAAAGCAGGACGCAAGGTTCGTCTGGCCGTGTCGGAGCGGGGGCGCGGGAAACGGCTTGTCACGCAAGCGCTGGCCAATGCCCGCGCGGCCCTGGGGCGCAAAGTGGCCGAGGCGACGGAACAGAAAAAGCTTTTGGTCCGCGTGGCCGAGCTTTTCGGCCTTAAAAAGCCGCCGGAGCGTATCGAGGTTTACGATAATTCCCACTTGTCCGGCGCGTTTGCCGTCGGCGCGATGATCGTGGCGGGGCCGGAAGGGTTTCTCAAAAAGAATTATCGCAAGTTCAATATCAGATCGGCCCGGACCGACGACGATTTTGCCATGATGCAGGAGGTATTGTCCCGTCGGTTTAAGAGGTTGCTTGAAGAAGACCCGAAGAGGCGTTCGAATTCGTGGCCCGATCTGCTTTTGATCGACGGCGGGGCGGGCCAGCTTGGCAGGGTTCAAAAAGTCTTGGAAGATTTGGGCGTTTCGGGCGTAGCCGTTGTGGGGATCGCCAAGGGGCCGGATCGCAATGCCGGGCGTGAACGATTTTTTATCAAGGGAAAACAGCCACTTACGCTACCTCCCGACGATCCGGTGCTTTATTACCTTCAGCGACTGCGTGACGAAGCGCACCGTTTTGCCGTCGGCGCGCACCGCGCCCGGCGGACCTGCGCCATCGACGTCACCGGACTGGAGGATATTCCGGGCGTCGGCGCGGCCAGAAAGAAAGCCCTTCTGCGAGTCTTTGGGTCGGGTCGGGCCGTGGCGGGCGCCGGAGCTGAGGAGTTGGCGCGTGTCTCAGGCGTTAGCGCCGCCTTGGCTCAAAAAATATATGATTATTTTCATGAGAAGGGATAAAAAGAAACCGTCTCTTCCCTTTAGTGCGAGACCGCCATGTTCAAAACCCTTGCCAATAAACTGACCCTTTCGCGCATTCTTATCATCCCCGCCATCCTTTTTTTGCTCGCCTTGCCTTTCGGGTGGGCGGCATGGCTCGCATGGTTTCTCTTCACGCTCGCGGGCGTGACGGATTATCTCGACGGCTATCTCGCGCGGCGCGACAATCAGGTCTCGCGGCTCGGCCAGTTTCTCGACCCTATTGCCGACAAGCTTCTTGTTTCCGCCGTTTTGCTTTTGCTTGTGAACAGCGGGAAGATATCCGGCTTGGCCGTTTTTCCTGCCCTGGTCATTCTTTTGCGTGAAGTAGCGGTTTCGGGCCTGCGCGAGTTTCTCGCCGATCTGCGCGTAAGCGTGCCGGTCAGTCACCTTGCCAAGTGGAAGACGACGATCCAGCTTATCGCGCTCGGTTTTTTAATGGTGGGCAGCGACAACGCGCCCTGGTGGATTCCCGCCACGCCCATCGGCGATTTGCTTTTATGGATCGCGGGCGGCTTGACGCTCATCACCGGCTACGATTACTGGCGCGCCAGCGAAAAGCATTTCGAGAATTAAAGAACCTTACCAACCCGTCTTCAGATAAAACGCGGGCAGGACTGCGCGGACCGCGCCGCTTTCCTCCATCTCGTCGAGCAGGGGGCCGAACGCCGCCTCCAATTTCTCAAGCCGCGCGAAGAAGCCGGGAAAGAGAAAAGCGCCGAGATCCAGGTTTTGCAAAAGGCGCAGGACAAACGTGCTCGCCGTTTCGGGTTCGGGCAGCAAAACAAGGGCAATCTTGTCCGTTTGTTCGAGTTTCAACCCTTTTTTGACGGCGGCGATGGCCGCCTTCATGCCGCCCAGTTCGTCCACAAGTCCGGCCTTGAGGGCTTGTTCGCCCGTGAAGACGCGACCCTTGGCGACGGAAGGCATTTTAGTCATGGGAATTTTTCTTGCCGCCGAGACGTTCGTCAGAAAGGCGCCGTAAGTTTCGTCGAGCAGGGCGTTGATCCTTTCCTGCTCCCTGGGGCCGAAGGTTCGGCGGGTGGACCAAAGCCCGGCATTGCCGTCCGTTTCAAGATTTTCCCATTTGACGCCGAGCTTGTCGTAAAGCCCGCCGAGAACGAACTTGCCCGCCACCACGCCGATGGAGCCGGTAACCGTCGCGGGATCGGCGATGATTCTGTCGGCGTCCATGGAAATCCAATAACCGCCCGAAGCCGCGACCTGTCCCATGGAGACGATGACGGGCTTGCCCTCTTTCTTCACGCGCAGCAAGGCGCGGCGGATGGTTTCCGAGGCGGCGGGCGAACCGCCGGGGCTGCTTACGCGAAACAGAACGGCCTTGATGTCGGGATCGTCTGCGGCTTTCGCGAAGGCGTCAACAAGCGCTTCGGTGTCGATCACGTCTCTTTTCGCCATGCGTCGGGTCCCGCGCGAGGGTTGGTCCGTGATCAGGCCTTCGGCATGAATAAAGGCCACGGAAGCCTTCGGTTTAGCCTTCTTTTCCTTCGCGATGTAATAGAGATAGGTGCCGGGGTCGATGAGATGAACGTCCTTTCCGGCCTTTTGCTTGATTTCTTCAGCCACCTCGTCCTGATAGCCCAGCTTGGAGACAAGCTTCGCCCTCAAGGCCTCGGAAGCCGTGTAAGGCCCTTCCGCGAGCAGTTTTTCGGCCTGCGGGCTCTTAAGATTTAGCCCTTGGGAGATTTCGCGGACGAGCTGGGCGCGCAAGCTCGCCATCATGCTTTGCATATTCGACCGAACGGTTTCGGAAAAGCCGTCGCGAGAGACGTTCTCCATCACCGACTTATATTCCTCGCGTCTCATGAAATTGGCCTGCACGCCGATTTTCTCAAGCGCGGTTTTGGCAAAAGGCGTTTCGACGCCGAGGCCCGTCAATCCAACCGATCCGACGGGTTGCAGCCAGATATGTTGAAACTGGCTGGCCAGCGCGTAAAGCGCGCCGCCCTTGGAAAAGGAGCCGTAACTCGTCGCAAAACTGTAGGTCGGTTTGCCGCTTTCCCGGAAAGAACGAAGCGCCGGAGCGATTTCCTGGACCTGAAAAAGAGCGGGCGGCGTCGCGCTGTCGAAACGCGCGACGATCCCTTTGAGGCGCGGGTCGTCTTTGGCTTCCTCGATCGCGCGGACGATGGTGTAAAGGGCCGTTTCCTTTTCGTCGTCCAGTAGGGCGGAAAGGGAAAAGCTGAAATCGCGCGGCTTTTCGACGATAGGGCGGGAGAAATCCAGGAAAAGGACCATGCTTTCGGGCGGCGAGGATTCGCCCCTTGATCCGCCAAGCCAGGAACGAAGACTCAGGACCAAGACGAGAATCACAAGGGAAAGCCCGACGCCTAAAGCGGCGAAAAAGAAAAGGAAGAACTTTTTGATAAGAGCCTTTTTTTCGGCGGACAAACGTATGTTCGGCATTTTCACGGCGCGGATTCCTTGAAAGAGAGGACGTCCCCGGTTTAGCCTTTTCGCTTGGCGCTTGCAATTGGCTGCCGCTTTGCCATGCTGGTTTTATGAAAAAAGGAGCGACGATCCTTTGGTTGCGGCAGGATTTGCGGCTGGCCGACAACCCGGCGTTGGCCTGCGCTTTGGGGCGAGGGCGGGTTGTGGCCGTTTTTATCCGCGATCCGAACGATCCCTGGGGGCCGGGAAAGGTCGCGTGCCGGGCGCTTGAAGAGGCTTTGTCCGGCCTGAAACAGGGGCTTGAAAGGCTTGGCGTCTCCCTGACGGTTAAAAAGGGAAAACCTCTTGTCATCTTGAAAAAACTGGCCTTGGAAAGCGGCGCGGACCTTCTTGTTTTTAACCGGCTTTACGAACCTTATGCCCGGCGGCGCGATGCGGAAATCGAAGAAAAACTCGGCGTTCCCGTCAAAAGTTTCAACGCATCGCTTTTGTTCGAACCTTGGCCCGTCCGGACAAAAAGCGGCGGGCCGTTCAAGGTTTTCACGCCTTTCGCCAAAGCCTGCCGCGCCGCGCCGGAGCCGGAGACTCCGATTAAAGCGAAGAAAGCCGTCAACCCGGCTGAAAAAACGGCGCAGAAAAGGTTGCGTCATTTCATCGATAAGATTCTGCCCGACTATCATCGTTTGCGAGACAGGCCCGATAAGGACGGCACGTCACGCCTTTCGACTTTTCTGCATTTCGGAATGCTGGGACCGCGCCAGGTTTGGTGCGCCGTCCGGTTCGCGATGGCGGCGCGTCCTGAAGCTTCGGCGGGCGGCGAGGTTTTTCTCAAAGAACTGCTCTGGCGCGAGTTTTCCTATCACCTGCTGTTCCATTTTCCGGATTTGCCGGAAAAGCCTCTGCAAAAGGCCTTCGCAAAAATGCCTTGGCGCAAGGACAAAAAAGCGCTCGAAGCTTGGCAAAGGGGAAGGACGGGTTACCCCATCGTCGATGCAGGTATGCGCCAGCTTTTGAAAGAAGGCTGGATGCATAACCGCCTGCGGATGATCGTCGCGTCTTTCTTGGTTAAAGACCTGCTTTTACCCTGGCAGGAGGGCGCGGCCTGGTTTTGGGACAAACTTAACGATGCCGATCTGGCCAATAACGCGGCAAGTTGGCAATGGGTGGCTGGCTGCGGGGCCGACGTCGCGCCTTTTTTCCGTATTTTCAATCCCGTGACGCAGGGGCGGAAGTTCGATCCGGACGGCGCTTATATCCGGCGCTATGTGCCTGAATTGAAAGGGTTAAAACCTCCTTTTATCCATGAACCATGGAATCTCGAAGGGCGAGATAGGATTAAAAATTATCCCCCGCCCTTTGTCGATCATGCTCTGGCACGCCAGAGGGCCTTGGTGGCATTGAAGAAAACCAAGAAAACTTGACAAAAGGCCCTTATTTCGGGAGATTGCGCCCCTTAAACGCTCAGAAAACAGGCACAGACCATGGCAAAGACCAAAAACGACATCAAACTCGTCAGTTCCGCAGGGACGGGCTTCTTCTACGTCACGAAGAAGAACCCCAAAAACAACACGAAAAAGCTTGAACTGAAAAAGTATGATCCGCGCGCGCGCAAGCACGTGACCTTCAAAGAAGGCAAGATCAAAGAGTCCAAGAAATCCTGATGTCGCTGACGCTCGACGACGCGCTGCCCGTTCCCGATTATCTGGAAAAGACCTATTGGTGGGCCTATGTCCGCCCGTGGGCTGTGCGCGTGTTCGAGCGCGAATGGCTCGTCAACCTCATCCTGTGGGGATTTTACCGCCCTTTGCGCGATAAGACGCTCGCGGCGATGGGCGAGGAAATTGACGGGCGCACGCTCAAAATCTCCTGCTGCTACGGCCAGCTTGAGCCCATGCTCGCGCAGCGCGTGCGGGCGGGCGGCGGACGCCTCGACCTTATCGACGTCGCGCCGGAGCAGCTTAAAAACGCGCGGCGCAAGCTTTCCGATTTCATCAGGGACGGGATCGTTTCGCTGCATCACCGCGACGCGGTGGATTTGGGGTTCGCGGATGAATCTTACGACCGGGCGCTTATCTTCTTTCTGCCGCACGAACAGCCTGAAGACGTTCGCCGCTGCACCTTCGCAGAAGCCTTTCGCGTCGTAAGGCCGGGAGGCAAGATTTACGTCACCGAATTCTCAAAGCCGAAAGTCTGGCACCCTCTCAAATACATCTGGCACACGGTCTTGTGCGTTCTGGAACCTTACGCCCCTTCGCTGTGGAGGTCCCCTATCGCCACCTGGCTGCCCAAGGGCGGCGCGGGCTGTGAGATTGAGGTTCAAAAAATCTTCGGCGATTTCTATCAGGTCGTGACGATCACGAAGCCGGGCGCGTGAACGCGGCCTTGAGCAGCGTTCTCGTGTAATCCTCTTTCGGCGCAGCGAAGAGGGCGGACGTTTCGCCCCGCTCGACCGCTCGGCCATCCTTCATCACGATCACATAATTGGACAGCGCCTTTATGACGCGCAGGTCGTGGCTGATGAACAGATAGGCCAGGCCGTGATCGCGCTGCAGGCGGCGCAAAAGCTCCACAATCTGCGCCTGCACCGTCATGTCGAGCGCGGACGTCGGCTCGTCAAGGACGACGAGTTTGGGTTTCAGGATCATAGCTCGTGCGATGGCGATGCGCTGGCGCTGGCCGCCCGAAAATTCATGCGGAAAACGGTGGCTCATGGACGGGTCGAGGCCGACTTCGTTCAGGATGGATTCGATTTTCTGCGCGCGCTCTTCCTTCGTGCCCGCAAGGCCGTGGATATCGAGGCCTTCAGCCACGATGTCGCCGACGGTTAGGCGCGGGCTGAGGCTGCCGTAAGGATCCTGAAAGACGATCTGCATTTCCCGGCGCAGGGGACGCATTTGTTTGCGGGAAAGCGTTTCGATGGCCTTGCCGTTGAAGGCAATGGCTCCCTTCGAATCCAAAAGCCTCAAGAGCGCCAGGCCCAAAGTCGTTTTTCCCGAACCGCTTTCCCCCACGATCCCGACCGTCTCGCCCGCGCGGGCCTGGAGAGAAAGGCCGTCCACGGCGCGGATGGCGCCGACCGTGCGTTTGAGCAGTCCTTTTTGGATCGGAAAATGCACGCGGACGTTTTCGGCGCGCAAAACGACGGGCGCATTCGCCGCGACGGGCAGGGCTTCGCCCTTCGGCTCGGAAGCCAGAAGCATTTGCGTGTAGGGATGGGCGGGCGCGGTGAAAATCTTTTGCGCTGCGCCTTGTTCAACGATTTCGCCTTCCTTCATGACGCAAACGCGGTCCGCCATATGCCGCACGATGTTCAAATCGTGTGTGATGAGCAAAAGCGCCATGCCGAGCTTTTTCTGAAGCTCTTTCAAAAGCGCGAGAATCTGCGCCTGGATCGTCACGTCGAGCGCCGTCGTCGGCTCGTCCGCAATGAGCAGCGCCGGGTCGTTCGCCAGCGCCATGGCGATCATGACGCGCTGGCGCTGGCCGCCCGAAAGCTCATGCGGGTAGGCGGTCAGACGCTTTTCAGGCTCAGGAAGTCCAACGAGCGAAAGCAGCTCCAACGTCCGCGCGTGAGCCTGTTTAGGCGAGAGACCTTTATGCAGGAAAAGCGTTTCGTTGATCTGTTTTTCAATCGTATGGAGCGGATTAAGCGAGGTCATCGGCTCCTGGAAAATCATGGCGATCTTATCGCCGCGAATCTGCAGGGCGTTTTCGTTCGTGATTTCCCGTCCTTCGAACGCGATCCGACCGCTTGGATGATGGGCGAACGGATAGGGCAGAAGACGTAGGATCGAAAGCGCCGTGACCGATTTGCCGGAACCGCTTTCGCCGACCAGCGCGACCGTTTCTCCCTTCTCGACGGAGAAGGAGATATTTCGTACGGCTGGCGTTTGGCCGAAAGAAACGCTGAGATTTTCGACGGAAAGGAGGGTCATGTCTTATCCCTCCCGAAAATCTTGCGGGAATCGAACGCATCGCGCACCGCTTCGCCGACGAAGATGAGGAGCGTAAGCATGATGGCGAGAACGCCGAACGCGCTCAGGCCCAGCCAGGGCGCCTGTAGGTTGTTTTTGCCCTGATTGAGCAGTTCGCCCAGCGAAGGCGAACCGGGCGGCAGGCCGAATCCAAGAAAATCGAGAGCGGTCAGCGTCGTGATCGAATGGTTCAGAACGAACGGCAAATAGGTAAGCGTCGCCACCATCGCGTTGGGCAGAACGTGGCGGAACATCACGATCCTGTCCGGCGCGCCGAGCGCCTTGGCGGCGCGGACGTAATCCAGATTGCGCGCGCGCAGAAACTCCGCTCGCACGACGGCGACAAGCGACATCCACGAAAAAAGGAGCATCAGGGCCAAAAGCCACCAGAAGTTCGGCTGCACGAGCGAAGCCATGATGATGAGCAAGTACAAGACCGGCATTCCGCCCCATATCTCCATCAGACGTTGAAGGACCAGATCGAGCTTGCCGCCGAAATAACCCTGCACGGCGCCCGCGCAAACGCCGATGATCGTGGAAAAGAAGGTCAGCGTCAGACCGAACAGAACGGAAATCCGAAAGCCGTAGATCATCCGCGCCAGGACGTCTCGGCCCTGGTCGTCGGTGCCGAGCCAATTGTCGCCGGACGGCGGCGCGGGCGCGGGCCGGTCCAGCTCGTAATTGATCGTGTCGTAGGAATAGGGGATGAGCGGCCAGACGGACAGGCCGCCTTTTTCCGCGATAAGGTTTTTAAGATAGGGATCGCGGTAACGCGCCTCGGTCTCGAACGCGCCGCCGAAGGAAGTTTCGGGATAGCTCACGAAAACCGGGAAGTACCATTTTCCCTGCATATGGATGACAAGCGGCTTGTCGTTTGCGACAAGTTCCGCGCCGAGCGTAAAGAAAAACAGGAACAGGAAAACCAAAAGCGCAAAAAAACCGCGCCGGTTGGCCCTGAAATTGGCCCAGCGTCGCTGGGCGATAGGCGACCATGCGGACGGAGAGACCATCATGTCTGCCGCGCCTCGAAATCGATGCGGGGATCCACGGCGACATACATCAAGTCGCCGATGAGGTTGAGGACCAGCCCCAAAAGCGTAAAGAAATACAACGTGCCGAACATGACCGGATAATCGCGGTTGATCGCGGCCTCAAAACCCAAAAGCCCCATGCCGTCGAGCGAAAAAATCACCTCAATCAAAAGAGAGCCGGTGAACAGGACATGGATAAACGCCGCCGGGAAACCCGCAATGACGATGAGCATGGCGTTGCGGAACACATGCCCGTAAAGCACGCGGTTTTCGGAGAGGCCTTTCGCGCGGGCGGTCAGGACGTATTGCTTGCCTATCTCGTCCAAAAACGAGTTCTTGGTCAGCATCGTGAGGCTCGCGAAACCGCCGATGACCATGGCCGTGATCGGCAAGGCGATATGCCAGAAGTAATCGGTGATGCGCGCGGGCCAGCTTAAATCGCTCCAATTATCGGAAACGAGGCCGCGCAGAGGAAACCAGTCGAGATACCGTCCGCCCGCGAAGACGACGATAAGCAAGACGGCAAAAAGGAACGAAGGAATGGCATAGCCCGCGATAATCGCTGCGCTGGTCCAAACGTCGAAAGACGAACCGTCGCGCACGGCCTTGCGAATGCCGAGGGGGATCGAAACGAGATAGACGATCAGCGTCGTCCAAAGACCGAGCGAAACGGAAACGGGCATCTTGCTGACGACGAGATCAACGACGTTTTCATCGCGGAAATAGGACTTGCCGAAATCGAAGCGCAAATAATCGCCCATCATTTTTAGAAAGCGGGTATGCAGCGGCTTGTCGAAGCCAAATTGCTTTTCAAGTTCCAAAATCAATTCGGGGTCCACGCCTTGCGCGCCTCTGTATCGCGAGGCGGCGGCGCTGGCCGCTGCGTTGTTTTCGCGCAAGGCTTGGCCAGGTCCCGCCACGTCGCCGCCTGAAGAGCCGGAGACGCGGGCCGTGGCCTCGACGGCGTTACCTTGCAATTTGGCGACGATTTGTTCGATGGGGCCGCCCGGAGCGGCCTGAACGATGAGGAAGTTCAGCACCATGATGCCGAACAACGTCGGGATCATCAGCAAAAGGCGGCGGAGGATGTAGTTAAGCATTCGGCATTCAGCATTCAGTATTCAGTATTCAGGGGGCTTTCCCCGATAAGGGAGAATCTATAGGATGAAAAGGCTTGTTTGTACACAGGGATGCCCCGAATGCCGAATGCCGAATGCCGAATGCCTCTTCTTATCGCCATCGGAGGCCATTGCGGCACCGGCAAGAGCACGTTGGGCTTTAGGCTCGCGCGCGAATGCGAGGCCTTGCGCGGGGCGTTGGTCCTAGATTTCGATGCGATCCACCGGGAGGTGCTCGGCTATGAGCTAAGGCCCCCCATGAGACCCGAAGATTATACGGACGAGATCACAGAACGCGTGCGAATCCGCATGGACGGCCTGACTCGCGAAGCTTTGGCTGCGGGTCGGTCCGTCATCGACGCGACGGGCTTTTTTTCTGAAAACTGGCGGCAGCGCGTCGAAAAACTGGCAACCGATTGCGGCGTTCCGTTTCGGGGAATCTGGCTTGTCGTTCCGATCGAGGAAATGGAGCGCCGGATCATCAAGCGTCGCGCCGAGCGGCGAAACAAATGCGCGCTGTCTGTAGAAGAGGGCCATGCTTCGGACGGCTGTCTATGCGTTCTCGACAAATTCGGCGATATCGGCGTGCCGCAATCGAAGGCTTGGACGGTTCTCGACGCTTCCGGGCCGCTCGACGAGGTTTTAGAGAAAACAGGAAACATTCTTTTTCCCCCGACCCCCGACTCCCGACCCCCGACCTCTTTCTTTCATACCGACATCGCTTCGGGCGATTGGATCGACAGGCGCCTGCCGCCCGCCGCGCGGCCCTATGCGCGGCTGATGCGGCTCGACAGGCCCATCGGGACCTGGCTGCTCCTCTGGCCCTGTTTCTGGAGCGCCACGCTGGCGGCGCAAGGCGGCTGGCCCAATCTTTGGCACCTTTTTCTTTTCGCCCTCGGATCGATCGTCATGCGAGGGGCGGGCTGCGTCGTGAACGATCTGTATGATCGCAAGATTGACAGGCAGGTTGAGAGAACGCGCGTAAGGCCTTTAGCCAGCGGCGTTTTGTCCGTTTGGCGGGCCGCGATCTTTCTGGTTTTCCTTTTGCTCGTCGGGCTTGTCATCCTGCTTCAATTCAACGCGCTAACCGTTTGGGTCGGGGTGGCCTCGCTTGCGCTTGTCTTCACCTATCCGCTCGCGAAACGTTTCACCTACTGGCCGCAACTGGTTTTGGGCCTCACCTTCAATTGGGGCGCGTTGCTTGGCTGGACAGCCGCGCGGGGCGAGCTTTCCCTGGCTCCTTTGGCTCTTTACACGGCGGGGGTCTTTTGGACGCTCGGCTACGACACGATCTACGCGCACCAGGACAAACGCGACGACGCTTTGGTCGGAATCAAATCGCTGGCGCTTTATTTGGGCGACAAATCCAGGTCCTGGCTTGTCGGGTTCTACGCCGCCTTTTTCGCGCTGCTCGCGTCGGCGGGGGCGTCGGCGGGGCTGGGGCCGTTATTTTATGCCCTATTACCGCTTTCCGCCCTTCATGCCGTTTGGCAATTGGCAACGTGGAAGATGGATGATCCAGCCAATTGCCTGAAACGTTTCCGCAGCAACCGCGATTTCGGCCTGCTCGTTTGGATTGCGATTCTGGTGGGGGCGTTAACCTGAAGGGAAAGCGTTTTACAGAGCCCTGAAAGCCCTTCCGGGCCTTCGCTTGGCCGGGGGAGCTTGACCTCGCTTTGCGCCTATTTTTACTTTGCTTCGCCGGAAAGAAGTTTTCCGATTTCATCCGAGGTTGGAACTTTGCCTACGACTTTCACTTCGCCATCGACGACGAGCGCGGGCGTCATCATCACGCCGAACGACATGATCTTCTCGATGTCTGTGACCTTTTCGATTTCATAAGAGACGCCAAGGTCCTTGGCGGCGCGTTCGGCGGCTTCGGTCAAGGCCTTGCATTTGGGACATCCGGTGCCGAGGATTTGGATTTTCATGGGGTTTCCTTTCGTTTTTGCCGGTCGTGGGGGCAGCACAGACAGCAGCTTGAAAGCGACGTTTCGATCTGAAACGTTGCGTGGTGAATGTTAAAACGCTCTTCCATCTCTTCGGTCAAGTATCCAAGAAAGCCATCGTCTGGATTGCCTTGCGGCATAATGAGGTGTGCGGTTAGCGCGTTCTTGGTCGTGCTGAGCGCCCAAATATGAAGGTCGTGAACGGCTTCCACGCCTGTTTGCTTTTCAAGCCATGCTTTAATGGCGTTACGATCTACTGAGGCGGGAACGCCGTCCAGCGTCAGGCGAAAGGATGATTTTAAGAGCCCGTAAGTCGCAAGGGCGACCACAAGGCTAACCCCGATGGCGACGAGGGGGTCAACCAACGCCCAACCTGTGAAAAACACGACCATACCGCCCAGCACGACGCCAAGCGATATGATGGCGTCCGTCATCATATGTAAAAACGCGCCCCTGGCATTCAAGTCGTCGTGACGGTTGACGCGGAACAAAAGCGCGGATCCGGCGTTCACAACTATGCCCAATGCGGCGACGCCCATGACAACCCCGGCCGGGACATTGACGGGCTGAGAAAAACGATGAACGGCCTCCCAAACCACAGCGCCCACGCCGAACATGATAAAAAGAGCGTTTATCAAGGCGGCAAGGATGGTGGCGCGGCCATAGCCATAGGTGAAATTACCATCAGCCGGCCGCTTGGCGGCTGCGTCTGCGCCCCAGGCCACCAAAAGGCCCGCCACGTCCGTCAAATTATGCGCGGCGTCAGCCAGTAAGGCGAGAGAGCCGGACATAAAGCCCGATCCTGCTTCGACCAGCACATAGCCGACATTGAACGCCACAGCCCATTTGAAAGCGGCGTTTAGGTTCTTTTGCCTCTGCGGCGCGGGAACATGGATGTGCATGAAGGATCAACTAAACAGCGCGTTGAACAGATAGCCCACGGCTAAAATTCCGCCGCCTACTACGCCGAAATAAACGGCAATAAGACGCAACGTCAGAACTTTACGCAGGATAATAGCTTCGGGAAGAGAAAGGGCGATGACCGCCATCATGAAGGAGAGAACCGTTCCGAGCGCCGCGCCTTTACCAAGAAGGGCCTCGACAACGGGAATAATCCCTGCTGCGTTTGAATACATAGGAATGCCGACAACAACGGCAGCCGGAACCGACCACCACGTATCCTTGCCCATGATGGAAGCCAAAAGCTCGGCTGGGGCATAACCATGAATAAAGGCTCCCGCCGCGATGCCCGCGATCATCCACGGCCAGACTTTGCCGACAATCTCGCGCACGGCGGCAAGGCCTTCTTTGATGCGGTCGACAAAAGTCAGTTTTTCAGAAGGCAACACAACGGCTCCGGCGCGAGCGTTTCGCACCCAATCTTCCAGCCAGCCTTCCAGATGGAATCGTCCGATTACCCAGCCCGCGACAATCGCGACACCAAGTCCGAAAGCAAGATAAGCGGCGGCAACCTTCCAGCCGACAAGGCCGAACAAAAGACCAAGCGCGACTTCGTTGACCATGGGCGCGGCGATCAAGAAAGAGAGCGTTATGCCCAACGGAACGCCTGCCGAAACAAAACCGATGAACAAGGGAACCGCCGAGCAGGAACAGAACGGCGTCACTATTCCAAGACAAGCGGCGGCTATATTGCCAAGACCTTCGTTTCTTCCCGCCAGCAAGGCGCGCGTGCTCTCCGGCGAGAAGAAGCTTCGGACAATGCCCATCACGAAAACGACAAGCGTGAGAAGCATCAGAACTTTCGGCGTGTCGTAGAAGAAAAAGGTAACCGCTTCGGCCAGATGGGTTCCCTTTTCGACAGGAAGAAGAGAGACGATCCCCTCTGAAAAGGGGGCAAGTTGGCTATAAATGACAAACCAAAGAGCAAGCCCGGCCAATGTGGTTATAATCCATGAAACAGAAGCGCTTTTATTAGCCGGTTTTTTCGCAACAGCGGCTTTGGATTGGCATTGGCAATTCATGACGGTTTCCTTTTGGCCGGTTTTTCAAGATCAAGCGCCGCTTCAACTAACGCGACGACGGTTTTGGGCAGGGATGGGTTGTGCCGATAGCGAACCCATTGGGCGTCGCGCCTGTCAACGACAAGGCCCGCCTTTTTGAGAGTCGCCATATGGCGCGACATGGTGGACTGGCCTTTGTCCAAGGTTTCCATCAATTCGCACACGCAATGCTCGCGACCATCCCGCAGCAGTCGTAACGCCGCCAGTCGCGTCGGTTCCGCCAAGGCGGAAAGAATTTTGATGGTCTGGTCCATGGCCTTTATATATGCATAATAGAGCATATGCATGCAAGCAGATATTTTGACCCTCCCTTTTTCCGGACCTTCGCTGTTTTTTCTTTGCTTTTCCTGTAAGAAAGGCGAAAACAGGCCATGATCGGCGCCCAAGATTTCCTCCTCTCCCAAACGACGCTTACGGCGATACCCTTTTTGCCGGAGGTAAAGCTTCGTCTCGCCCGGGAACCCGAACCTGTCTGGCGCGCGACCGGCGCGTGGAAGGGGGAGGCGGACACGTCGTTTCCCTTCTGGGCCTTTGCTTGGCCGGGCGGGCAGGCCTTGGCGCGCTATATTCTGGATCATCCCGAAACCGTGTGCGGCCTGCGGGTGCTTGATCTCGCCGCAGGCTGCGGCGTCGGGGCCATCGCGGCGGCGCTGGCAGGGGCAAAGGAGGTCCAGGCGGCGGACATCGATCCGCTGGCGCAGGCGGCTGTTCAGATGAACGCCGCGCTTAACGGCGTTAGGGTTAAGAACGTCGAAATTTTTCTCGAAAGACCGCTCAAAAAAACGGACATCGTTCTTGCGGGCGACGTTTGCTACGAGCACACAATGGGGTTTCGGGTGGTTAAGGCGCTGCGTCAATGGGCGGCCTCCGGGATCACGGTTCTGCTGGCCGATCCGGGCCGCGCTTATGCGCCGAAAGAAGGGTTGAAAAAAGTGGCGAGATACGAGGTCCCGACCTCCCGCGAGTTGGAGGATAGGGACTCGCGGGAGGTGGTTGTCTGGAAGATCGAAGCTTAGATGGTTAATGATTAATGCTCTGAACCCGTCCGTTCGCGATATTCCTGAATGCGCGTGGCGCGAAGCCCGTGCATACCGTGGCGGTCCAGAAGAGCCGCCCAGGAATTAAACTCCTCTTCCGAAAGGTGATAGCGCTCGCAGGCCTCCGGCAGGCTCAGGACGCCGTTGCGGACGGCACCGACGACTTGCGCCTTGCGACGCATGACCCAACGGCGGGTTTTGGGCGAGGGCAGCTTGTCCAGTTCGCGCTGGCGCTCCGTCATGCGGACGATTTTTACCTGGTCGCCCGACGTGGCAAAAGAAGCCTGAGAATGAGTCATGGTATTTCTCCGATCGAAAAACGTTTCGTCCAATATCGTGCAGGATACACGAAATGCCTTTAAAAGTGCCTAATGTTAAGATTAACGCGCTCGCAAGTGCAATATCGAAATTACTTTCGCGGACAAAACTTGATCGAAAAATAGGGTAAATAAGGCAGGGCAGAGGGGAAAAAAGCGCTTTTTCTCGTTAACCATCATTTTACCTTTATCGGAAAAGAAAATCGGGTCAGAATCATAAGGCGATATTTCCGGCGGAGAAATTCTCATGGTGTCGAGGCGATATATCGTTCGGTCCGGTTCCCCTGATCCTGCGGAAATGGGGGCTCAAGGAATTGAGAGGGCCCTTCTGGGAGGAGATCAGGATCTAAAATCGCGTTGCCTGCGGTATCTTCGCTTCGCCGGACCGGACATTGTCGGTTGGAACGGTGGCGCGCTGGTGACGCAGTTGGCGACGTTGGCTTTCGTGACGTGTGCGAATTGCCAGCCGGACTATATCACCATCGGGGCGCGGACGGCCTTTGAGATGGTCGCGAGCAAATGGGCGCGGAGCCATCCCGACTGGTTCGTCGAGGCGCGGGATCTGATCGAAAAGAGGAAAGAGGACATAAGGGACGCCTTCGGGCGGGCAGCCGCGGAGCAGGCGCTGCGGTTGCTCGCTTCCGCTGCTTTGCCCGATGTTCCCGAGGGGCCGGGGGAAGCCGAAAGAAAAAGGGCTTTACTTGCTCACCCGCAGGTTTGAGAGCGAATCCGCGATCGCGTTGAAGACGCCCTGAAGTTCCGAGGCCGTCGGCGATTCGAAGTAATAGTTGCCCGCCGAGGCGCAGTTTTTCAAAAGCGTTCTCGTGCTTGTGCCGATGTCCGTGCTTCCGCCCAGGGCGATGACATAGACATAAATGCCTCTGTTTTTCATCGTGGTGCAGACGGTCGAGAGCTTTGTGTTCAGCGTCGTTCTGGCTGTGGTCGTGCTTGTTGTCGTTCCAAGCCGCCCGTCGCTCAGATAACCGTAGGCCGTATAGATCGGCTGGCTCATCGTGTTTTCGCCGTCCGTCAGAAGAATGACGGCCTTGTTCATATGTTCCGTCCCGTAATCGAGCGGCAGGCCTTCCGCATCCATTTCGCCGCCCCACAGACCGCGCCAACGCGGCGAAAGCATATTCCAGGCCCAAAGGGCGCCCAGATTGATGTGCGTGTTGCCTTGGGCCGTAAGGGCGTTGATGCCGTTCAGGATGGTCGTTTTGCTGGCCGTCATGGGCGTCATGGTCGTGGGGCAGTAAGCGTTCGATCCGGGCACGTCTTCGTCAAAGGGATAATAGTATTTGATCGTCGGCGTGCGCTGCGTGATCCACCTGTTCGCATAAGTGTAGGTATAGGTGTTGTAGGGATAAGGCCTGTTATCCGTGCTCGGCGACAAATAGGCCTTATAGGTTTGCGTGGTCGGCGGATCGTCCACCGTATCGCCGCTGCTGGAATCCCTTGCGTCGACGCACCCGCCCCAGGAAACGGGACCCCAGCTTTGCGTGGCAAAGACCGTTTGGTTGATCCAGGAGGTCCGCCCCGTTCCGATGTTGACGGTCTGCGAGAAGGGCACAAGGCCGATCCACAAATGGTCGACTTCCGTTTTGTTGCCATAGAGAACGTTCACGAGCGAAGTCGCGGCGGTTTTCATGGCCGAGAGTTTACCGTCCCATTTCATGGAACCCGTCACGTCCAGCGCCATGACGAGCTCAAGCCCCGACGCCGTTCGCGTGACTTGCGAAAGGGCCGTGATCGTCATGGACGTATAGCCGAACAGATTCATGAAGGTCGTCGGCACCGTCGTCGTGGCCGAAAGGTCGATGACCATGTTGTCGTCGCTGACCTGCGCCGAGACGGACGGCGTGGCCGCGCCCAGATAATCTTCGGGGAAATTGGCCGCCATATACTTGGCCAGTTCGGTTTCGATGTTCGTCGTGTTCATCGTGGCGCCTGCGGCAAGGCCCGCCGCGTCGAGCGCGAAAGACAGGCGCGATTGCACAAGCTGGAAGCGCGCCGCATCCACCGCCGTTCCCGTAAGGCCGATCAAGACCATGAAAACGAGGCCCAGGACGGGCAGGGTCATGCCTTCTTCTTCTCTTGCGAAGCGTTTTAAGGCGAGGAAAGACGGTTTTTTCATGGGTTTTCTCCCGCTCCTACGTTGGCGGCGTGATCAGAGGGCTAAGCCGCGGCTTATAGACCGCCAAACGATAAATATCCTGTTCCTGGAGAATATTGACGTTCAAAAACATGGGCGTGAAGGCGTAATAAACTTCGGCGACGATCAGATTTTCGTTGTCGTTCAACGTCAAGCCGTTCGGCATAGCGGGCGTCGAGCCGGGCACGCCTATCTTGCTGCCGCGCGGCAGCGTTCCGCCGCCGCTATATTGCCAACTGATGACCACGGCGCTTCCCGCCGGTTTGTAGAGAGAGGTGACGATCACGATTCCGTCCGCGCCGAAAGTGAAAGGCTGCATCAATTGACCAGCGGCGAGAAGGATGTTGTCCAGATCGCTTCGCGTGATGACTTCGGATTGGGTCACGATGTCCGTCACCGAATAGGCCACGCGGTCCACGCGTTGCGAAAGAATCATCAGATAGGCGATATCCGACGTGCCCAGGAGGAGAAGGATCCAGATCGGAAGCGTCAGCGCGAACTCAAGCGCCGCCACGCCGAGGGATTTGCGGCGCGAGGGGCGAAGGCAACAGGGTCTAATCGTTGTAAGGCTCATTGCGCACCACGATTCGCGAAGAAAGGTTGATGATCCGGTTTTCGTCCCCCATAAGATTGCCGATCAAGGGCGTGAACATTTTCCAAGGATACGTGACCGTATAGACGACGACTTGTTCCGGCACGCCGAGACTGGCCTCTTCGCCCTGTTCGGGCTGGCCGATGTCGCTGAGATCGCCATAGGCGGTCGAGGTGACGGAAATCTTCGTGACGTCCAAAAGCGGCGCGAGGCCCTGCAGGCGCGACGTCAATTCGTCCATCACGGTCTCAAGTTGCGTCTGGCCTTCTTCGATGTAGCCCGTCTTGGCCAGGCGCGAGGCGTTGTACGTCGCGTTTTCAAGGAGATGTTGCGCCAGGAGGATGAGCGAGACTTCCAAAACGCCGAAAAGGAACAAAAGAAGGATCGGCGCGATCAAGGCCACTTCGATCGCGGTCACGCCGCGCCGCGCCGCATCGCGCGCGCGAAGGCATTTTCTGAAGAGTCTCAACATATTCGCCGCTTCTCTCCTTGGAACAGACTCCCTCAAGAGTATTGTGCCACAAGGGGTTTGACGCAAGCTTAAGGTCTTGCGGCATTTGCGAAAAGTGCAAGAATTTCGAAAATCGAACGAAAATGAAAGAAGGCCGATTTAAGGTTCTTTTAGAACAAGATAGGCCTTAAAAAGACCAAAATATTTTGATTTTTGAAGCAGTTGGGGTGAAAAGAAAGACGGAAAGACGTGACAAAAAACGTCTTTCGGTCTATGAAAGGCGACTTTTCCGGCAGACAGGAGGGCCTTATGGGCGCGCAGCATCGTTTCGATCCGGTTATCCTTCGCGAGTACGACGTGAGAGGCACCGTCGGCAAGAACCTTTCCGAATCCGACGCTTTGGCTCTTGGCCGCGCTTTCGGAACCAAGATCGTTCGCGCAGGCGGCACCAAGGTTATGGTCGGCCGCGACGGGCGCGTCAGTTCGCCCGCGCTGGAAGCCGCCCTGGTCGAAGGGCTGGTCTCGACGGGTCTGGCGGTCGAGCGCATGGGGATCGGCCCGACGCCCATGTTGTATTTCTCCGTTCACCACGCGAGCGCGGACGCCGGGGTTATGGTGACCGGCTCGCACAACCCGCCCGATCAAAACGGCTTCAAGATGGTGATGGCTCCGCATTTGCCGGGCGGCGGCCCTGTTTACGGCGAGGCGATCAAGGCGCTGGCGGCGACGTCGGACAAGGGCGATTTCGTGACGGGGAAGGGCAGCGAGAAGAGTCTCGACGTTTCCGGCGCCTATATCGAACGCCTTTTGAAGGATTTTCAGGGGACCAGAGGGCTCCGGATTGTCTGGGACAACGGCAACGGCTCGGCGGGCGAGGTACTCAGGCGGCTTGTCGCGCGTCTGCCCGGCGAGCATAAGGTGCTATTCGGCGACATCGACGGCCGGTTTCCGAACCATCATCCCGATCCGACGGTGCCGAAGAATCTTGTCGATCTGCAGAAAGCCGTTATCGAAGGGGGCTATGATTTTGGCGTCGCCTTCGATGGCGATGCGGATCGCATCGGCGCGGTGGATTCCAAGGGCCGCATTCTGGCTGGCGATCAACTTGTCGCGATTTACGCGCACGAGGTTCTTAAAGACCATCCCGGCGCGACGATCATCGCCGACGTGAAGGCCTCGCAGATTCTTTTCGATTCCATCGCAAAGGACGGCGGCAAGCCGGTCATGTGGAAAACCGGCCATTCGCTGATCAAGGTCAAGATGGCCGAGACGAAAGCGCCGCTCGCGGGCGAGATGAGCGGCCATATCTTCTTTGCCGACAAATATTACGGCTATGACGACGCGCTTTATTGCGGCGTGCGGCTGGCTTCGCTCGTCGAGACGTTCGGGCAATCTTTGGCGGCCTTGCGGGACGCCCTGCCGGAGATGGTGAATACGCCGGAAGTACGCTTCGAAGTAGAAGAATCCAGAAAGTTCGCCGTGGTCGAGGAAGTCAAGGCGCGTCTGGCTCAAACCGGCGCGAAAGTGGACGCAACGGACGGCGTGCGCGTCTCTACGGAGGACGGCTGGTGGCTTTTGCGGGCTTCCAACACGCAGGCGGTTCTCGTCGCTCGTTGCGAGGCGAAGGATCAAGCCGGGCTTGGCCGGTTGAAGGCCCAATTGGTCGCGGCTCTGGAGGCTTCGGGCATCAAACCGCCCGCTTTTTGACACGCCCCCGATTCTTCCATTAATCTGTCTTTTCATTTTCCAAGCCGGGAGGTTCGCGCCGTGGCCCATGCCTATTATGAAGCCATTCTGCTCATTGAGCGGTTGCACCGCCACTTTCTTGAGGTCGTTCAGGTCGAGTTGGATCGGATCGGCGTTCAGGACATTAACAACGTTCAGGCGTTAATTCTGTACAATCTGGGGCGCGACGAGATGACGGTCGGCGAGCTGACGGCGCGGGGCTATTACCTCGGCTCGAACGTTTCCTATAATCTCAAGAAAATCTACGAGGCGGGATACCTTTTGCAGGAGCGTTCGCCCCACGACCGGCGTTCCGTTCGCGTCAAGCTCTCGGACAAGGGGCTTGAGCTTCACAAAGTTCTCAGCGCCTATTTCGAGAAGCAAATCGGCCTGCTGCCGGAGGCCAATCTGGCCAGCGACGAGATACTCAAATCCATCGACACGCTGCGCAAGTTCGAGCGCTTCTGGAACGGGATCATCAATTACGGACGGGTGGGATAGCCCCCGGCCGTTTTACGCCGCCTTTTTCTTGGTTGTCCGACGCGCGGTGCCCAGGCCGATTTGTTTGGCCAGCTTGCTGCGCTGTTTGGCGTAGTTCGGCGCGACCATCGGATAATCGACGGGAAGGCCCCAACGCTCGCGGTATTGTTCCGGCGTCATGTTATAGGCCGTCTTCAAATGCCTTTTGAGCATTTTGAGCTTTTTGCCGTCTTCCAGGCAAATGATGTATTCCGGCGTCACAGAGCGGCGAACGGGGACCGCCGGTTCCGGATGCTGATCGAGGGTTGACGCTCCTGTTCCGAGGCGGCCTAACGTTTGGTGAACGGTCGCCATCAGGGCGGGCAGGTCGGTCGAAGAGACCGCGTTGTTTCCGACATAGGAAGACACGATCTGCGCCGTCAGAGTCAAAAGGCGCTCGCCGTTCGTTTCGTGAGAGGATTTTTCGGCTGTCAATTTTTCGGACATTACAATCTCCTGAAAGAGAATCAATAGACATTTGCAATGTACGTTACCGGCTGTTTCTGTCAAGCGACAATAAAACGGTTAATTTTTTCTGCCCTTTACTTTCCTTTCCCCTTTTTTATTAAAGGGTCAAGCGGTCTCGAAAAGAAGGCCCTCCTCAAGAAAAACGGTGCGATCCATCCGATCCGCCAGTTCGTGATTATGCGTGGCCATAAGAAGGCCGAGTCCTTGTTTGTCGATGGCGGTTTGCAGAAAAGCAAAGACGTTTTCCGCCGTATGCGGATCCAAATTGCCCGTCGGCTCGTCCGCGATCAAAATAGCGGGCGCGTTCGCCAAAGCGCGCGCGATAGCCACGCGCTGCTGTTCGCCGCCGGAAAGCTTGGCGGGGCGGTGCGCTGCGCGGGCGGAAAGCCCTACCAGATCAAGCAACTCATCCGCTCGTCTTTCGGCCTCGGTCTTTGACTTGCCCGCGATCATTTGCGGCAGGACGACGTTTTCCCGCGCGGAAAACTCAGGCAGCAAGTGATGGAACTGATAAACGAATCCGATAGAGGTTCGACGCAGAGCCGTGCGGCCTTGATCGTCGAGAGAGGAAGCGTCCGCTTTGTCCACCCAAATACGCCCTTCGTCGGGGCGTTCCAGAAGCCCGGCGATTTGCAAGAGCGTCGATTTGCCCGCGCCCGAAGGGCCGATCAGCGCCACGCGCTCGCCGCGATTGACCGTCAGGTCGCAGCCTTGCAGAATTTCAAGGCGGCCTTCCGCTTGCGCAAAGCCTTTGCGAATGTTCTGAAGCCGAAGAACGGGGCTATTCATAACGCAGCGCCTCCACCGGATCGAGCCGCGCGGCCCGCCAAGACGGATAAAGCGTCGCAAGGAACGAAAGAACCAAAGCCATGACGACGACTTGCAGCACCTCGCCCCAGTCCAGGACGGCGGGCAGGCGCGAGAGGAAGTAAATTTCCGCCGAGAACAAATCCGTACCCGTGAGTTTCTGGATGGCTTGGCGGATGCTTTCGATATTTTCGGCGAAAGAAACGCCCAGGATCAGGCCCAAAATCGTGCCCAAGACGCCGATGCTTGCGCCCGTCATGAAGAAAATACGCATAATCGCGCCTCGGCTCGCGCCCATCGTGCGCAGAATGGCGATATCGCGGCCCTTGTCTTTGACCAGCATGATAAGGCCCGAGATGATGTTAAAGGCCGCGACGACGATGATCAGGGTCAAGATCAGGAACATGACGTTGCGCTCAACCTGCAGGGCGGTGAAAAAGCTGGCGTTGCTTTGCTGCCAGTCGAGCAGGCGCGTGTTTGTTGATCCGAGCGCGTCCATCACTTTTATTTTGATAGCGTCGAAACGGTGCGGCTGCGTCACGAAAAGCTCAAGCGTCGATATGCCGCCGAAGGTCCGAAAGAAAGTCTTGGCGGCCTCAAGCGGCATGAACACGAAGCCGTTGTCGTACTCGTACATCCCCACGTCGAAAATCGCCGCGATAGGATAGGCTTTCATGCGCGGGGCGGTGCCGAAAATCGTCGCCTTGCCCGACGGCGTGATCAGCGTGAGGCTGTCGCCCGCGCGCAACCCCAAACGCATCGCCATGCGGCGGCCTATGGCAATGCCGTCGCCGCCGAAATCGTCCAGCGAGCCTTCAACGATATGCTTTCTGATGATGTCGCGCTGCCTGAATTGATCCGGTTCGATCCCGCGCACCATAGCGCCCGAAGCGCCGCCGCTGGCGGAAATAAGCGCCTGCCCTTCGATGGCGGGCGAGACGGACAAGACGCCCGGAACTTGCTTAAGCTTTTCCGCAAGCGGCGCGTAATCCGTCAGCATCAGGCCGTCGGCGCTATAGACGTTCAAGTGGCCGTTGAGGCCTAAAACGCGGTCGAAAAGTTCCGCGCGAAAGCCGTTCATCACCGCCATCACGATAATCAGCGTCGCGACGCCGAGGCCGATCCCAAGCAGCGAAAACCAACTGATGACAGAGATGAAACCCTCCTGCCTGCGCGCGCGCAAGTAACGAAAGGCGACCAGGCGTTCAAAGGGGGTGAAGATCATTTGGACGGAACCTCATACGGCTTGCTCACGCGGAACAGGGTTCCTTCTTTGAACGAATATTTGTCCAAAATGCGGTCGATCGCGCCGTTATTGATCAGGGCGTCGGTTGCCACATTGATCATATTCAGGAAATCCGTTTCCCCTCGCGCCATGGACAGGTTGTTGGGGATGATCCGCAGCGGCGGGCTCGGAATCCGTCGAATTTGCCCCGGATTCGAGACGAAAAACGGTTCGCCGGAAAAAGCGTCCATACCCGTCACATCGGCCTTGTTGTGGACGAGCTGAAGGAAAAGGTTGGCGAAAGGCCCGTTGCTCGGAACGCTAACCCTTTGAGATTTCGAGAAAAGTTCGTCGTGGACCAAAGCGCTGAAATCGCCGTCCATGATGGCAAAGCGAACGGACGGATCGTCGATGGCCTTTAGATTGTTGTCAAAGCGCGTATCGCCTTCGCGGGCGTAGAGATAAAACGGCAAATAGAAAATGGGGTGCGTGTAGTAAAGCTGTTTGCCGCGCAGAGGATCCGGCCAGCCGCCGGAACATTCAAGATCGAACTTGTGCTCGTTCAAATCCTGAATGTAGGTCGCCAGATCGACTTCCTTGGTCCATTCAATCTTGAGATTCATGGCCCGGCCCAAGGCCTCGACATAATCGTGATAAATGCCGGATAAGGCCCCCGTGTTCGGGTCTTTGATGATAATGGGCGGCCAAACGCCGTAGCCGCAGCGAATGACGCCCGTGCGCATCACGCGCTCATAGGTGGTTTCCTGAGCGGACGCCTTCTCATCGCCGCCTTTGGCGATGACCGAATGAATCCAAAAGCCGAGCAAAAAGACCAGGGCCAGGGATAGGCCAAAGGCCGAGGCGGTTTTGCGCAGGGTCATAAGGGTCTCCTTTTCGGTTAGTACGCCCTCGCAAAGATGACTTCCTGCGTCGCGGGCTTGCCGGTCAGGACGCAGGTGCCTTCACGTCCGTCCTGATCGAACGGAATGCAGCGCACCGTGACGCCGAGCGGCTCAAGCTTCGCCAAAGAGGCGTCGTCGCCGCACCATTTCGCGCGCACGAAGCCCTGGCCGCCCGTGAAGCTGTTGCCTTCGTCCTTGCTGAAATAGGCTTCGAAAGCCTTCCAGTCCTTGATGTCCGTGACGGTTCTTTGCTTGCGAAGCGCAAGGGCGGCCTCGAACAAGGACTTTTGAATGGCGGCCAGCCTGTGGCCGATATTGCCGCAAAACGCCGCGCGGTCCTCGAACTGCTTGCCTTCTTCCAATCGGTCGCGGCGCGTCACGCAAACCTGCCGCGCGGCGATGTCTTTCGGCCCTACTTCGACAATCAGCGGCGCGCCTTTCTTGATCCATTCCCAGCGCTTTTCGCTGCCTTGTAGGTCCCGCGCATCGAGTTTGACGCGAACCGGGCGGCCTTCGTAGGTTTCGCTGAGCAGATCGGACCTCAACTCATCGCAGTAAGAGAGGACTTCTTCGTTATCGCTTCCTTCCCGCAGGATGGGAAGGATCACGACCTGATAAGGCGCGACGCGAGGCGGGGTTTTCATGCCGTTGTCGTCGCCGTGCGTCATGACCATCGCGCCCAGCAGGCGGGTCGAGGTGCCCCAGGACGTCGTATGGACGTATTGCAGCGTTCCGTCGCGGCCCTGGAACTGGATGTTGCAGGATTTGGCGAAGGAATGGCCCAAATAGTGCGAGGTGCCCGCCTGCAGCGCCTTGCCGTCCTGCATCATCGCTTCAATGCAATAGGTGTTGACCGCGCCGGGGAAACGCTCAGCGGCGATTTTTTCGCCCGTGATGACGGGAACGGCCAGCACGTCTTCGGCGAACGCGCGGTAAACTTCAAGCATTTGCTTGGTTTCGCGCATCGCGTCTTCATAGGTTTCATGCGCCGTGTGGCCTTCCTGCCAAAGGAACTCGGCGGTGCGCAGCAAAATGCGGGGCCGCATTTCCCAGCGCGAGACGTTCGCCCATTGGTTCAGAAGAAGCGGCAGATCGCGGTAGGACTGAATCCATTTCGCCATGGACTCGCCGATGATCGTCTCGGAGGTGGGGCGGATGACGAGAGGCTCTTCCAATTCGCCGTCGGGCACCAGCTTGCCGTCCTTTTTCGTCAGGCGGTGGTGCGTGACGATGGCCATTTCCTTGGCGAAACCGTCCACGTGTTCGGCTTCTCGCTGGAAATAGCTGAGCGGGATGAAAAGCGGGAAATAGTAATTCTCGTGCCCCGTTTCCTTGAAACGGCGGTCCATGTCGCGCTGCATCTGTTCCCAAACGCCGTACCCCCAGGCCTTGAGAATCTGGCAGCCGCGCACGCCGGACAGTTCGGCGAAATCGGACGCGCGAACGACCTTCTGGTACCATTCGTTGTAATTTTCGGCCCGCGTGGGCGAGATAGCCGTTTTGGGTGTTTTTGTGGACATGGTTTTTCTCAGTTGTCTCGATGAAAACGTTTATTTCGTCGGTTTCAAACACAAAACCGCCAGATTGTCCTGCTCTTCGTCCGTAAGCGGCTTTCCGTCGTAAAAAACCTTGTCGCCGCGCACGGTCAGCGTGCCTAGGTTTATATCATTTCGCCGCATGGCGTTAAAGGGGAATCTGGACGTGTTCAGCCTTAAAAAATGGAACAAATCGGCGGTAAGGGGGATGGTTATTTCTTCCGGCAATTCCATGCGGGGCGTAGCGCCCAGATCGGCAGGAACCACTTTCCTGCCGCGTACATCCATACCGGGTTGATAGGCAACATCCGCGTCGGGGACGTGCTTGACGAGGGCGCGGCAGAAGGAGGCGTCGATGGGGGGCGTCGCCGCTTCGGTCGCAAGGCAAAGGCTCGTTCCTCCTAAGGCATAAAGGGCGCAAAGGAGGAAAAAACGCCTCATTCTTCCAAACCTTTTCTTGCCGCGTCGAGACGGGCGGCCATGGCCTTGGCGGCGGCGAGGCGTTCCTGATGCTCCTCGATCACCTCTTCCGGAGCCTTGCTCGTGAAATTGTCGTTTGCGAGCTTGGCTTCAAGCTTTTTGGCCTCGTCCGCCCATTTGGCGCTTTCTTTCGCGAGGCGCGCGCTTTCCTTGGCCAGATCGATCACGTCCGCCAAAGGCAGGATGAGCGTCGCTTCGTCCAAAACCATCTGGGCCGACCCCTTCGGCGCCTCGCTGGCCAGAGAAATGTCCGAAAGCCGTGCGAGCCGTTTAACGATAGCTTCGTGCGTTTGAAGGCGTCTTTGGTTTTCGGGGTTCGCGCCCTTGACGAGCAGGCGGATTTGCGATCCCGCCGGGACGTTCAGTTCCGCGCGCACGCCGCGAACCGTCGTGATGAGCCGCACGATCCAGTTCATTTCGTTCTGCGCTTCGCTGGTTCTTTCCGCTTGGAACGACGGCCAGGAATGCTTTATCAGAAGCCCGCCTGCGCCGAACTGGCTCCAAAGCTCTTCGGTGATGTAGGGCATGAACGGGTGCAGGAAGATCAGCATTTGCGCCAAAGCCCAAGCGGTTGTCGCTTTGGTTTCTTCCGCCGCTTCGCCTTTTTCCGCGAGGATCGGCTTGGTAAACTCCAGATACCAGTCGCAGAAAACGTTCCAAATAAAATCGTAGGCCGCGTGCGTCGCCAGATCGAAACGGAAGGCGTCGAGATGCTCGCCTACGCGTCGCGCGGCGTCTTTCGTCTCGCTCACGATCCATCGGTTCACGGTGTGGCGGGCCGCGTCGGGATTAAATCCTTCCCTCCACGCGCAGCCGTTCATCTCGCAGTAACGCGCCGCGTTCCAAAGTTTGGTGGCAAAGTTGCGGTTGCCTTCGATCCGCGCGGGATCGAGCCTGATGTCGCGGCCCGGCGTGGAAAGGTTGGCCAGCGTAAAGCGCAAAGCGTCGCAGCCGTATTGGTCGATGATCTCCAAGGGGTCAAGCACGTTGCCCTTGGTCTTCGACATCTTCTGGCCCTTCGCGTCCCGCACAAGGGCGTGCATATAGACGGTGCGGAACGGCACGTCCTTCATGAAATGCAGGCCCATCATCATCATGCGGGCGACCCAGAAAAAGATGATGTCGAAACCGGTGACGAGAACGTCGGTCGGATAATACCGCGCGAGTTCGGGCGTCTGTTCCGGCCAGCCGAGAGTCGAAAACGGCCAGAGCGCCGAGGAAAACCAGGTGTCGAGCACGTCTTCATCGCGCGTAAGCTTAACGTCGCGGCCATGTTTCTTTTTGGCCTGTTCGTACGCTTCGGCCTCGTCATGCGCGACGAAGACGTTGCCGGATTCGTCGTACCAGGCCGGGATCTGATGGCCCCACCATAATTGGCGCGAAATGCACCACGGCTCGATGTTGCGCATCCAGGCGTAATAGGTGTTCGTCCATTGTTCGGGCACGAACTTCGTTTTGCCTTCCTCCACGGCTTTGAGCGCGGGCGCGGCGAGCGTCTTGGCGTCGCAGTACCATTGCTCGGACAGCCAGGGTTCGATGGGAACGCCGGAACGGTCGCCGTGCGGGACGGCGTGGATGTGCGGCTCTATCTTTTCCAAAAGGCCGAGCGCCTCCATATCCGCGACGATGGCCTTACGCGCTTCGAAACGTTCCATGCCGCGATATTTTTCCGGCGCCTGGTCGTTGAGGTGCGCGTGCTTGTCGAAAATGTTCACGAGCGGCAGTTTGTGCCGTTTGCCGACCTGAAAATCGTTGAAATCGTGCGCGGGCGTTATCTTGACAGCGCCCGTTCCCTTTTCGGGGTCGGCATAGTCGTCCGGCACAATCGGAATCTTGCGCCCTACGAGCGGCAGAACGACGTTCTTGCCGATCAGGTGCTTAAGCTTTTCGTTTTCAGGATGAACCGCGACGGCGGTGTCGCCCAGCATGGTTTCGGGCCGCGTCGTGGCGACGGTGATATGTTCGTCCGAGCCTTCAATCGGGTATTTGAAATACCAAAGATGGCCCTTAATTTCCTTGGATTCCACTTCCAGATCCGAGATTGCCGAAAGCATCTTGGGGTCCCAGTTCACAAGGCGCTCGTCCTTGTAGATAAGGCCTTCGCGGTAAAGCTGCACGAACACCTTGTTCACGGCGCGGTTGAGCGCGGGGTCCATCGTGAAGCGCTCGCGCGGCCAGTCGAGCGAAGCGCCCAGACGGCGAAGTTGGCGCGTGATCGTGCCGCCGGATTCGGCTTTCCATTCCCAGACTTTTTTCAAAAACGCTTCGCGGCCCATGTCGCGGCGGTTCATTCCCTGCGCCGCCAGTTGCCGTTCCACCACCATCTGCGTGGCGATGCCCGCATGGTCCGTGCCGGGCTGCCAGAGCGTATCGCGGCCTGTCATGCGCCGGTAACGGATGAGAATGTCCTGAATCGTAAAGGTGAGGCCGTGGCCCATGTGAAGGCTGCCCGTCACGTTAGGCGGCGGGATCATGATGCAATAAGGCTGCGCTTTGGATTTCGGATCGCAGGCGAACGCGCCGGACTGTTCCCAGAGAGGATAGAGCTTGCTTTCGGTCGAGCGGGGATCGTAAGTTTTATCGAGAGGCATGGTCCAACCTGTTCAAATGATGAAGGGGAAGGATAAGACGGGAAAGCCCCCCGAGTCCATCCGGAAAGGAATAAAATCATGGCTTATCAACACCCTTCGCACACCGAAATCCTCGAAATTCTGGGAAAGGTGCGAACCATCGCTCTCGTGGGCGCCAGCGACAAACCGGACAGGCCCAGCCACCACGTCATGCAGTTTCTTCAGGCCAAAGGCTATAAGGTCTTTCCGGTTAATCCGGGGTTGGCGGGCGGCGAGCTTTTGGGCGAGAAAGTTTATGCCTCGGTTTCGGACGTGCCGGGTCCTGTCGATATGGTCGATATTTTCCGGGCGAGCGAGGCGGCGGGTCCGATCACGGACGAGGCCATCGCCAAAGGCGCAAAAGTCGTCTGGATGCAGCTTGGCGTCATCAACCCTGAAGCGGCTCAGCGCGCCTTAACCGCGGGGCTCAAAGTGGTGATGGACCGTTGCCCGGCGATGGAGCTGCGGGGATAGATCAGGTCGTCGGCGTCTCAAGCGGATGCTCGATGCTGGCGGCCGGTTTCTCCTCTTCCTTATGCCGCTCCCGATAAAGGTGCTGATGGTCCTCGCCGATCATAAGAACGACGGCGGGGTGGACGAAGAGCGTGAAGAGCGTACCGATGGACAGGCCCGCCGCGATCACGAGACCCATGTTAAAGCGCGACAGAGCGCCCGCGCCCGAAGCCGTCAAAAGAGGCACGACGCCCAGAACCATCGCCGCCGTGGTCATCAAAATAGGCCGCAACCGCACGCCGGAAGCGTGGACGATGGCCTCGCGTTTGTTCATGCCGCGTTCCATCATCAGCTTGTTGGCGAATTCGGCGATGAGAATGCCATGTTTGCTGATAAGGCCCATCAGCGTCACAAGGCCGACCTGCGTGTAAATATTGATGCTTGCGCCTTTAGGGGCGAGGGTGATGAAGAGCAGCGCGCCCGCAATGGCCATCGGCACGGAAATGAGAATCGTGATCGGATCGCGAAAGCTTTCGAACTGCGCGGCCAGGACCAGGAAAATGATGATGAGCGCGAACAGGAAGGTCATGACGAAACCGCTTTTTTCCTGCGCGAACTGGCGGGATTGGCCGCTGTAATCGATAGTATAGCCTTGCGGCACTTCCGTCTCGGCCAGTTTTTCAAGCGTATCGAGCGCGTTGCCCAAGGCGATGCCGGGGAACATGACGCCGGAAATGGTCGCTGCGTTCATTTGCTGAAAGTGGTTGAGCGTTTCGGGCACCGCCTTGGTTGTCAGGCTGGCGACGGTGGAAAGGGGAACCGCCTGGCCGTTCGCGGCGCGAATGTAGTAGTTTTGGAGCTGGTCGCTGTTCAGGCGGCTTACCTGTTCAACCTGCGGGATGACCTTGTACGAGCGGCCCTCAAAGCTGAAATAATTGACGTAGCCGCCTCCCAGCATGGCGGAAAGCGCCGCGCCGATGTCGCTCATGGACAGGCCGAGCTGCGCGGCCTTATCCCGGTCGATCTTCACGGTGGTCTGCGGCAGATCGACCTTCAGGTCCGTGTCGAGGAACATGAATTGGCCGGTTTTCTGGGCGGTCTCAAGAAAAGCCTCGGACACTTCCTGCAAACGGTCAAAGCTTTCGGTCGTCTTGATGACGAACTGGACGGGCAGGCCGCGGCTGCCGGGCAGGGGCGGCGGCTGGAAGGCGACGGCGTTCACGCCGGGCAGAGAAGCCGCGTCCTTCTGCACGAGGGATTGAATCTCCGTCGCCGATCTTTTGCGCTCGTCCCAGGGTTTCAGAACGACACCCGCCATGGACTGGCCCGGCACGTCGATCTGGAAAATGTGGTCCATTTCGGGATAGGCGGAAAACAGCTTAAAGGCCTCCCGCGAATAAAGAACTTTTTGCTCCAAAGTCGCGTTGGGCGCGGGCGTGGAAAAGGAAATGACGATGCCTTGGTCTTCCTGCGGCGCAAGCTCGGTCTTCGAAGAGGAATAAAGGAAATAAATGCTGCCCAGAACGATCAGAGAGAACACGACCGTGACGGGCAGGTAATTGAAGCTTCGGTCTAAAATGCGTTCGTACCAATGGCGAAGCTTCTCGAACTTGACTTCCAGCCAATCGACGAGCTCCTCGTGCCAGACGGTGCTTTCCTTGCGGTGAGGCTTCAGAATGCGCGAGCACATCATGGGCGAAAGGGTCAGCGCCACGACGGCTGAAATGGTTACCGCCCCCGCCAGCGTGAAGGCGAACTCGGTGAACAAAGCGCCGGTCAAACCGGCCTGGAAGCCGACGGGAACGTAAACCGCGACCAGGACGATGGTCATCGTAATGATCGGTCCGGCCAGCTCGCGCGCGGACAGCAGGGCGGCTTCAAGCGGCGTTTTGCCTTCCTCCATGTGCCGGTCCACGTTTTCCACGACGATGATCGCGTCGTCCACGACGAGGCCGATGGCCAGGACCAGCGCCAAAAGCGTCAGCAGGTTGATCGAAAAGCCGAGCGCCAGCATCATGAAAAACGTGCCGACGAGCGAAAGCGGAATGGCGATGGTCGGGATCGCGACGGAGCGCGGCGAGCCGAGGAACAGGAAAATCACGACCGTCACGATCAAAACGGCTTCGATCAGCGTCCAGACGACCTCGTTGATGGAGCTTTGCACGAACTTCGTGGAATCGTACACGATGGCGGCGTTCAATCCGGTCGGCAGGTTCTTTTGAATCTCGGGGAAGGCGTCACGTACGCGACCGATGACCTCCAAAAGATTGGCGGTCGGCGTGATCTGGATGCCGACATAAACGGCTTCCTGCCCATCGAACCCGACGCGGGATTCGTAATCTTCGGCGCCGAGCGTCACGTTCGCCACGTCTTCAAGGCGGATGATCGCGTTGCCCTTTTGCTTGACGATCATGCGGCGGAATTCTTCCAGCGTACGCAGATCCGTCGAGGCGTTGAGGTTCACCTGGACCATCTGGCCCTTGGTCGTGCCGAGCGCGGAAATATAGTTGTTAGCCGCCAGGGCCGCCGAGACGTCCGCCGCCGTCAGATCGTAGGCGGCGAGCTTTTCGGGCTTCAGCCAGGCGCGAAGCGCGAAGTTCTGCGCGCCGAGAATCTCGGCGGTTTGCACGCCCTCCAGGGCTTGCAACTTCGGCTGAACGACGCGCAAGAGGTAGTCCGTAATGCTGTTGCGCGGCAAAGCGTCGCTTTTGAAGCCGATATACATGGCGTCCATGGTTTGCCCGACGCTCATATCGATGACGGATTGCTGCGATTCCGGCGGCAATTGGTTGCGGACGGATTGGACTTTCGTGCTGATCTCGGAAAGCGCGTTGTTGGAATTGTAATTGAGGCGTAGGTTGGCCGTGATGGTGGACAGGCCGTTTTCGCTGGTCGAGGTCAGGTAATCGATGCCGTTGGCTTGCGCGATGGCGTTTTCGAGCGGCGTGGTGATAAAGCCCGCCACGACGTCCGCGTCCGCGCCGTAATAAGCGGTGGTGACGGTGACGACGGCGTTTTCCGTGCGCGGATATTGCAGAATCGGCAGCGAAAAGACGGCCTTCAGCCCCAGAACGAGGATCAAAAGGCTGACGACAGAAGCCAAAACGGGGCGTCGGACGAAGATGTCGGTAAAATGCATGGGAGAAAACCTTGTTTATTCGTCCTTCGGTTTCGGATCAGGATCGTTGATCGGCTGGACGCTGTTGTTGACGTTCACGACCGAGCCGTTGCGCAGTTTAAGCTGCCCCGCCGTGACGACCTCGTCGCCGTCTTTAATGCCGGACAGCACGGCGATCTGATCGCCCCTCGTCGCGCCCGTTTTCACAAAAACGGACCGCGCCACGGCCTTGCCGTCTTTTTCCTCCACGACGAAAACGACGCTCCCGTAGGGATTGAAGGTGACGGCGGTCTGCGGCAGCGTCAGGAATTTCTGCGGATCCCCCGTCCTGATGCTGGCCGTCGCGAACATACCGGGGCGCAAATTCTTTTCCGGGTTGGACAAAACGGCGCGCACCGCGATGTTGCGCGTATCCTCGTCCACCTTTGAATCGACGGCTTGAATCTCCCCTTCGAAAGTCTTGTCGGGGAAGGCGTCGGTGCGGACCTCGACCTTCATGCCGATGGCGATTTTGGGCAGTTCCTGTTGCGGCAGGGAGAAATCCAGATAAATCGGATCGAGCTGCTGGAGGGGAAACATCGTCGCGCCCGCGTTCAGGAACTGCCCGATGTCGATCTGGCGCAAGCCCAGACGTCCGGCGAACGGGGCCAGAATGCTCTTTTTCTCCAGCAAGGCCTTTTGCTCCGCGACCTGGGCCTTAAGGCTTTCCAGCTTGGCCTTGTCGGCATCGAAGGTCGCCTGGCTGATGGCTTGGACCTTGATTTGCTTTTCGTCGCGCTCCACCGTCAGCTCGGCCAGGCGCAAATCGGCTTCCAGCGCGTCCAGGCGCGCCTGATCGTCCACGCTGCGCAGTTGGACGAGCAGCGTGCCTTCCTCCACGTCCTGGCCGGATTCGACAAAAATGTTCTCCACGATGCCGCTGACTTCGGAAGAAAGAGAGGTTCCCTTGACGGCGCGCAGCGTGCCGACGGCCTTCATCTCGCTTTGCCAGTCGGACGAGGCCGCCTTCATGGTTGAGACGGTCTGCGGCGGATTGCTCATGGAAGCCATCGCCTGCATCATCATCTTTTTGCCGAACATCTTGAAGCCGAAGACGCCCCCAAGGACGAGGCCGCACAAAAGCAACATGATGACCATACGTTTGAACATAGAAGAACTCCCTTATCTTTCCTTCGTCTCGTTCTGTTTTCCCGCGATGGATTCCGCCCTGTTCCACCAGCCGCCGCCCAGCGCCTGCATCAGGGCCGCCGTGTCGGCCAGGCGGGCGGCCTTGGCCTGGATCAGGTTGATCCTGGCCTCCTGGTAAGAGGACTGGGCCGCCAAAAGCTCCAGATAATTGACCGCGCCCGCGTCGAATTGCTGCCGGACGAGATCAAGGTTGGTCTTGGCGGCGCGTTCGGCGGCGGTCTGCGCCTTAAGTGCCTGCGCATCGGTCTCCAGGGCCTTAAGAGCGTTCGCAACGTCCTGGAACGCGCTCAGAACCGTGCTGCGGTAATTCGCGGCGGCTTCGTCGAAGGAAGCTTCCGCCGCGCGCTTGGTGTGCAAAAGCTCGCCGCCTCTGAAGAGGGGTTGCGTCAGCCCGGCGGCCAGGCCCCACAGGGCGGTGGTCGGCTCGAACATCGAGGAAAGCTGCGCCGCCGCGACGCCATAACTTCCCGAAAGCGTTATCTGGGGCAGCATGGCGGCCATGGCGACGCCAACATCCGCGTTCGCGGCCTTAAGCAGCGCGCGCGAGGCCCGGACGTCCGGCCTTTGTTCCACCAATTTCGAAGGCAGAGAAACGGGAATCTTTTCCGGCAGCTTCAAAGAGGAAAGAGTGAACTGGGCGTCCACCTGCTCGCTGGGGAACAGGCCGAGCAGGACGGCAAGAAGGTGCCTGGATTGCGCCAGCTTGTTTTCCAGCGCGGGCAGGGCGGCCTGCGTTGCCGCCAAGGAGGCCTCTTGCGAGAGAACCGCCGTGGCCGCCACGGCGCCCGCCGCCAATTGCTGGCGCGTCAGATCGAGTTGTTTTTGTCGCGCCCCGAGAATTTCCTTCGTCGCCGCGATCTGCTCGCGTAGCGAAGCCTCCGAAACGGCGGTGGAAACGACGTTGCCCGTCAAGGTAAGATAGGCAGCTTCGAGTTCAAAATTCGCGACTTCCGCCTTCGCTTCGGCAGATTCGACGGTCCGGCGCGTCGCGCCGAAAATGTCGGGCACGTAGCTGACCGAAACCGACGTGTTGTAAAGCGTATAGGGACCGGCCGCGCCGCGAGTCTTGGATCGGCTATCGGAAGCTTCGCCCGAAAGACTGGGGAAGAAACCGCCCCGGCTGGCCGCCGCCGTTTCTTCCGCCGCCCGCAGGGCGGCGCGCGCCGCATCGAGCGAGGGGTTACCTTTGACGGCCCGTTCGATCAAATGGCTAAGCTGCGGCGATTCGAACAAAGCCCACCAGGCGGCGGGGACATCGCCGTTGGCTTCGAATCGTTGAAGGCCGCCCAGTTCGGTGGGCGCGGAAACCGTTGCGGACGGGATCCCGTCCGGTCCGTAAGAGGTCACGGTCGGCGCGGCGGGTTCCTTAAAATCCGGCCCGGCGGCGCAGCCGGCCAGCAGGAAAAAAGCCGTTAACACGGCGAAAGGAAAGGAAGAATTCATGTTTCCGTGTCCGGTGGGGCCAAGGTGATTCTGTGGGGCGCGGGGAAAAGGCGAGGGCAGCAGCATGGAAGGTTCTTCGTAAAAGGGCAAGAGATTCTGCGGGACGTCCGAACGAAACTGCTTGCATAATATACATTCTTGGATGTATGTAAAGAAAAAAATGAACCGTTAAAAAATGAACCACTTAAGGAGAAGCGGACGTGCCAAGACGAACAAAGCAGGAAGCCGAGAAAACGCGCGCGGCTCTCTTACGCGCCGCCGAGCAGGTTTTTTATGAAAAGGGCGTCGTCAGCGCCTCGTTGCACGAGATCGCTAGGATGGCGGGCGTGACGCGCGGGGCGGTCTATTGGCACTTTAAGGACAAGGCGGAAATTCTGCGAACCCTCGCCGACGATATTTACTTTCCTCACGAAGATTTGCTCTCGCGCATGGGCGCGACGGACATGGACGATCCTCTGGGGGCGCTTCATGCGGAGGTTTGCGCCAGCTTGAACGCGCTGACGAACGATCCGCGCCGTCGCCGCCTTTTGACCGTCCTGACGCAACGGTGCGAATATATCGAAGAAATGGAAAAAATGATCCGCCGGAACAACGAATGCCGTGACCGGATGAAAGAGCGGCTGCAGGTCATTTTCGAACAGGCGCGTCGAAAGGGATTGCTGTCTTCCGTCTGGACGGCGCAAACGGCGATGCAGGCGTTGCAAAGCATGATTATGGGGTTCATCTACAACGAAATGGACTGGCCCAAACCGAGCCGCACGCGCGACAAAGAGCGGAACGAAACGATCGCCGCCCTCTTCGCGGCTTTCGGGAACGACGGACAGACTTCTTGATTTGAAAGCGGCTTTCTGTCATCTGACATCTGACATCTGACATCTGATATCTGTTCCCCATGCGTTTTCTGGCGTCCCTGTTTTCGTTTTTGTTTCTGGCCGCGCTTTCGGGCGTGGCGGTTTTGTTCGTTCTTTTTCAGCATTACGCCCAGGACTTGCCGGACTACACCTATCTCAAAGACTATCAGCCCCCCATTCTGACGCGTATTTACGCCGACGACGGACGCATGATGGCGACGATCGCCGCCGAGCAGCGCGTTTTCGTGCCGATCAAGGCGATTCCCCCGCGCGTCGTCGAGGCTTTTCTCTCGGCGGAGGATCGGGGCTTTTACACCCATGCGGGCGTGGACGTTTTCGGCATCGTCCGGGCGGCCCTGACGAACATCCAGAACGTGGGCAGCTCGCGCAGGCCCAAGGGCGCCTCGACCATCACGCAGCAGGTCGCCAAGAATATGCTGCTGACGAACGAGCTGTCCGTCGCGCGCAAGATCAAGGAAATCATCCTGGCCGGACGGCTTGAAAAAAGCCTTTCCAAGGACAGGATTCTTGAGATTTATCTGAACGAGATTTTTTTGGGCAACCGCTCTTACGGCGTGGCGGCTGCGGCGCTTAATTACTTCAACAAGGCGCTTGACGAGCTATCTCTTGCCGAAGCCGCTTATCTGGCCGCCCTGCCCAAGGGGCCGAACAATTACCATCCCGTCAAGCGCATGGAAGCCGCGGTCGAGCGGCGCAACTGGGTGCTCTCGCGCATGGCGGAAGACGGGGCCATTTCGCCCGAAGAAATGGAAGCGGCGGCCAAGGAGCCCTTGCTCGTCCGTTCCCGCGACGCGACGGAAATCGTGAACGGCGCGGATTATTTCACGGAAGAAACGCGCCGCCAGCTGGTCGCGCAGTTCGGCGAGAAAGCTGTTTTGGAGGGAGGCCTGGCCGTGAAAACGAGCCTGGATCCGCGCCTTCAGAACGTGGCGACCCGTGCTTTGCGCGAGGGGCTTGTTGCCTACGACCAACGCGAGCGCGGCTGGCGCGGTCCGGTGGCGCATTTGTCGTCCCTGCGCGATTGGCAGGATCAACTCAAGGCTGTGGCGCTTCCCCCCGGCGGCGAGGCTTGGCGTTTAGCTGTCGTCATCGGGGTGCCGGCGAAGGGGGCGGAGGTCGCTGTCGTTGACGGCGCGCGCGGACAGATTCCCTGGGAGGAAATGAAGTGGGCTCGCCGAGAGCTTTCCCACACCGAGTTCGGGCCGCCCGTCAAAAAGCCTGCTGACGTCCTTGCCGTCGGGGACGTGGTTTTGGTCGAGCCTGTGAGCGCGGGCGCGGACGGCAAGGCCTATCCTAAAAACAGCTATGCCCTGCGGCAAGTGCCGGTGGTGTCAGGCGCTATCGTCGCGCTGGATCCCCACACGGGCCGCGTTTTCGCAATGACGGGCGGGTTTAGCTCGCAGATCACGCAATACAACCGCGCGACGCAGGCCTGGCGTCAGCCGGGATCGGCTTTTAAGCCTTTTGTCTATCTGACGGCGCTCGACAAGGGGTTCACGCCCTCCAGCCTGGTTCTCGACGCGCCGTTCGAGTACGTCCAGGGACCGGGTCTGCCGCTCTGGCGGCCCGAAAATTATTCGCAGGAATTTTACGGCCCCACGCCCTTGCGCGTCGGGATCGAGAAGTCGCGCAACGTCATGACGGTCCGGCTCGCCAACGCCATCGGGATGGAGGCGGTGGTGGAGGAGGCTAAGAAATTCGGCATCGTGGACGATATGCCGACGCTTTTGTCGTTCTCTCTGGGCGCCAAGGAGACTACACCCTTGCGCCTTGCGGCGGCTTACGGGATGATCGTGAACGGCGGCAAGAAGATCGCGCCTTCCATCGTGGACCGCGTGCAGGATCGCGACGGCAAGACCATCTGGCGGGTGGACAACAGGCCGTGCGAAGAATGTTCGGGCGGTTCGTGGTTTCTTGGAATGCCGACGCCTGAAATTCCTGACGTGCGCGAGCAGATTCAAGATCCGCGCACGGCCTATCAAATGGTCTCCATGCTCGAAGGCGTCGTGCAGCGCGGCACGGGCGCCCGGCTCAAGGCGCTGGGATTTCCCTTGGCGGGCAAGACGGGAACGACGAACGAAAGCCGCGATGCTTGGTTCGTGGGCTTCACGCCCGATCTCGTCGCCGCCGTCTATGTCGGATTTGACGAGCCGCGTTCGCTCGGCTCGCACGAAACCGGCTCCAGCGTCGCCATACCGATCTTCCAGAACTTCATGGCCGAAGCCATGAAGGACAGGCCCGCCATACCGTTTCGCGTCCCGCCGGGACTTCGCATGGTGCGCGTGGATGCGGCGACGGGCGCGCTCGCCTCGCCCAGCGACAAGAACGCCATCTGGGAGGCTTTTATCCCCGGTACCGAACCGCAAGAGGGGCAACCGCGCCCCGTTCTGGACGGCAGCGTGACGGGCGAGTTCGCGGGCGGCGTCGAGGCGCAACCGGCTGCGGCGCCGATTCCTGCGGACGGGACGACGCCCGCGCCTGCCTTTGTTCCCGCTGTGCCTACGCCCGCAACCGAAGGGACGGGCGGATTGTATTGAAAACAAAACAATTTTTATCCTTTCCTTTTTCCCTTCCCTAGCTAGAATGGGGCCTTTCTTAAGGAGAGGTTCAATGACAATATCCTTTGCTGTAAAAAAAACCCCTAAACTGGTGCTTTCCGCGGAATTTTTTGGAAAAGCCGTTCTTCCCGCAAGAACGGAAGTCCCTGTTTCTGACTTGGGTGCCAAAAAAAACGCTCCCCGTTTTCTGGACTGGGAGAAAAGGAAGGCCAGCGCGGAAAGCCTCGACGCCGTTCAATCCGTTTTATTAAACGTCCCCCGAATTCGAGAAGCGAATGAAACCATTTTCGCGGCCCTGTATTCAGCGATGGCAGAAAAGCCGATGTCGGATGAAACGTGGGGTAAGTACAGAGAAACATTACGCCGTTTCTTAGGAAACGAGGCTCTTATCAGATATCCCTACATCTTGCCTTACGCGATCGTTTGTGCAATGGGGCCCCTCGCCAGAGACAATCCCAATGGTTTGTGGTATCTTGTTAAGCCCAAGGAATACGGGTTTCGTGAGTTTCCCTACCCAAGATTAAATGGGGAACCGGCTGTCGCCAAGGCGCCTGAGTATTTAGGTCTCTCTGTTTTTCGAGGCCGACGCTGGGAACCGGCCCAAAACCCAAGAGAGTTTCCTGTTTCGCTCGAAGCCGCCAGCCGGTTGCTTGGCGCGCCCTATCCGATGAAGAGGGCTGTACAGAGGCCGGGACTCGCGCTAGTAAATCCTTCCCCTTAAAAGGAGAAAAAGATATGCGCGCGGAAATACAATCAGCGGTCGCGGCGACGGAAAAGTCGCTGGCCCTGCTGAGGAGGCATCTTTGACTACGACCAGGCTGTTATCCGGCTTGAGGAACTGAACGCGCTTTCCGAGGATCCGAAACTCTGGGACGACCCGGCTAAGGCGCAGGCGCTTATGCGCGAAAGAACGAAACTGGCCCAGGGCGTGCAGAGTTATCGCGAGCTCGCGCAAGGCCTGAAGGACAACAGCGAACTCCTTGAAATGGCTGAAGGCGAGGGCGATCAAACCATGATCGCCGAGGCCGAGCACGCTTTGTTCGCGCTGAAAGAAGTCGCTGCGCAAAGGGAGCTTGAGAGCCTGCTTTCCGGCGAGGCGGACGGCAACGATTGTTATCTGGAGGTCAATGCGGGCGCAGGCGGCACCGAGGCGCAGGACTGGGCCGAAATGCTGCTTCGTATGTATATGCGCTGGGCGGAAAAGAAGGGATACAAGGTTCACCTTCTTGACGAATCGCGCGGAGAAGAAGCGGGGATCAAATCCTCGACCATCGAAATCGCGGGGCCGAATGCCTACGGTTGGCTCAAGACCGAAAGCGGCGTGCACCGGCTTGTTCGGATCAGCCCTTACGATTCCAACGCGCGGCGGCATACCAGTTTCGCGAGCGTGGCCGTCAGCCCCGTGATCGACGACACGATCCAGGTCGAAATTCTCGACAAAGATTTGAAGGTCGATACGTTCCGCGCTTCCGGCGCAGGAGGCCAGCACGTCAACAAGACCGACAGCGCCGTGCGCTTCACGCACATTCCGACGGGCATCATCGTGGCCTGCCAGCAGGAGCGATCGCAGCATAAGAACCGCGCCAAGGCGATGGAGATGCTACGCGCGAAAATCTACGAGATGGAGCTGAAGAAACGCGAAGACGCCGCCGCTGCGGTCGAAGCGGGCAAAAGCGACATCGCCTGGGGGCATCAGATACGCTCTTACGTGTTGCAGCCCTATCAGATGGTCAAGGACGTGCGCACGGGCGTAGAGACGAGCCAGACGCAGGATGTTCTGGACGGGGATATCGACAGGTTTTTGCAAGCTTCTCTGGCCCAAAAGATCAAGGGGCAGGAGGGGGCGTAGACGATCCGGGCTGATTTTTTGCCGCGTCAGAAAGGACAGGTAGGCCGTTAACCGCGACCTTTCCTTGTACGAAAGAGTCGTGGACAAAACCCTCTATCTTTCTGCCCAGAGCAGAAAGAGCTTCTTGCGTAAGGGGGAACTCAACGTTTTCCCCATAAAGATTGCCGACGGTCATGCGCCGCACGAGATCCGGGGAAAAGTCTCCTGGCTTAAAATCGAGTCCCGTCAGATCTGAGCCAGGCCTTTGTAACGATCCTTCGACGGTGCCCCACAAATGGTTGGTTATATCGTCGCTGGAGAGAAAAGCGCTCATCATCTTATCGAGAACTTCGGGCGGCGGGAGCCTGTTGCCTTGTAAGGCGGCTTCTCTGTTCTGTTCCCCTAGGCCGGCAAGAGAAGAAACAAAGCCTAAAAGCGGCGAACGGTTTGAAATGTTTTCCGAAAGCGTTTTGGCGGCGGTTTCATCGCCCTCGTTCGCCTGTTGAATGAGGAAAAGCGTTTGTATGCCGTAAGCGCCCGCTTCGTACGCCAGGCGCATCTGAACGGCTTGGGTGATTTTTCCTTCTTTATCTGCCGCCGCAATATCTTGTTTGCCTGCGGCAGCTTGCGAGGCATGGACCGCTTCGTGAACGAAAACGTCTGGTTTTTTCTGCGACTTCTGAAGGACAAGCGCGTTGGCTGCGGGATCGTAAAAAGCGTCAGCTTCTTTTGTGCCAACCTTTAGATTCAACCTGTCGGCAATAAGAACCTCGACTTGCGCTTTCTTCAACTCCTCGACCAGGGCCGAACCGACGTGATTTGAGGTTACGTTCCGCAGAAATTCCAATTGAGGCGTTTGAGACGAAAGATTGTTTGGTTTAATGCCTTCCCAATTTTTCGATATGTACGGCGAAGAAACTTGGACAGGACCGCTCATTGCGCAGCCCGACGTAAGGACCGATAAAAGGAGGAGGCATCCAAACGCCGCGCGTTGTTTGCTTAGGGGAAGCAAAGATCGAGAGCCGACCTCAGGGCCAGAGGAGAAAGACCGCGCGACTCTGCGCCATGCTTCCCGAATTCCGGAAAAATGAGAAAGAGATATAGCCATCCGGAAACCCACAAAAAGGCCTTATGGAATTACTCTCCTACCCTTACACCTTTTGGCTTAAAAACCGATGAATCCGGCCTTATTTTTAAGAGAAAATTAACCCTGATGCCTTGTTTCTACACCAACAAAGCCGCCAGCGCCGCCGTGCCCGCGACAATCCGGTACCAGGCGAAGGGTGCGAAGCCGTGGCGGCCCACGAAACCGACGAAGGCCTTCACGACGACAAGCGCCGCGAAAAACGCCGTCACGAAGCCGATGGCGATGAGCGTTTCGTCGTTCGTCGTCAAATGCCCCGCGTTTTTGTAAAGATCGTAAATCGTCGCCGCCGCCATGGTCGGAATGGCGAGGAAGAAGGTAAACTCGGCGGCCGTCTTACGCTCTACCTTGAGCAGCAGGGAACCCATAATCGTCGCGCCGGAGCGCGAAACGCCGGGGATCATGGAAAGACATTGAATGAAACCGATGGCGAGAGCGGTTTTAAGCGGCATATGCTCAATGGCTTCGATCGTCGGCTTTGGCGCGTATTTTTCGATGGCGAGGATGGCAAAGCCGCCCACGATGAACATGACCGAAACGATGACGGGGTTGAACAAAACCTCTTTAATGAAGCCGTGCGCGAAAGCGCCGATGGCTACGGCAGGAAAGAAAGCCAGCAAAACGGCATAGATAAAGCGCCTTGCTTCCGGGCTTTTCGGGGCGGCCACGGCGACTTTCCATAATCTCTCGAAATAAACGGCCACGACGGCCAAGATCGCGCCGGACTGGATGACGATTTCAAAGACGTGGCCTTCCGGGCCTTTGAAGCCCAGAATTTCGTTCATCAGAAGCAGATGGCCGGTCGAGGAGACGGGTAGAAACTCCGTCGCGCCTTCAACCAGGCCCATGATAACGGCATTGATCCATTCGGTAAGCATCGCCCCTCCTTGCTGGACGGAGCCTTTACCATGCCTGGCGGGATGAAAAAAGCCCCGTTTGACGCCTTCGCTCAATTGTGTAGATTGGGCCTTAGCGAGAGTCGCGCCGGGCGTGGCCCGGAATAGAACAAAGAGGATTTGGCATGGAAACCAAAGGGATGGATGCGCCTTTGACAGGACCGCTGATGGCGGGGAAAAAGGGCCTGATCATGGGCGTGGCGAATGATCGTTCGATCGCCTGGGGGATCGCGCAGGTTTGCGCCGCGCAGGGGGCCGAGTTGGCCTTTACCTATCAGGGCGAAGCGCTGCAAAAGCGCGTTTTGCCGCTTGCCGGATCAGTCGGGTCGAGCATCGTCGAGCCTTGCGACGTGACGGACGAGGCGAGCTTGGATCGGCTTTTCGCCGTCATTAAGGAAAAGTGGGGCCGTTTGGATTTTGTCGTCCACGGCATCGCTTTTTCCGATAAGAACGAATTGGATGGGCTTTACGTCAACACGACGCGAGCGAACTTTCTCAAGACGATGGATATTTCCTGCTATTCCTTTACGGCGGTGGCGCAGCGCGCGTGTCCGCTCATGAACGAGGGCGGGAGTTTGCTGACGCTCACCTACATCGGGGCCGAGCGCGTCATGCCGCATTACAACGTCATGGGCGTGGCCAAAGCCGCGCTGGAGGCCAGCGTGCGCTATCTTTCGGTCGATCTGGGGCCGAAGAACATTCGCGTCAACGCCATTTCTGCCGGGCCGATCAAGACGCTCGCCGCCAGCGGGATCGGCGATTTCCGCTATATCATGCGCTGGAACGAGATCAACGCGCCCTTGCGCCGCAACGTCACGCAGATCGAAGTCGGACACGCGGCGCTTTATTTGCTCAGCGATCTGGGTTCCGGTATGTCGGGCGAAGTTCTGCACGTCGACGCGGGGTATCACAATATCGGCATGATGGCGGTGGAGCAGGCCGGGGCGGTGGCGGAACTGCTCAAGGGTTTCGTGAACAATGGCCAGCAATAGCTTCGGCTCGCTTTTCCGCTTCACCACCTGGGGCGAAAGCCACGGTCCGGCCATAGGGGTCGTGATCGACGGTTGTCCGGCGCGGTTGCCTTTGAGCGAGGCGGACATTCAGCCTTATCTCGACAAAAGAAAGCCCGGCCAGTCTTCGCTCACGACGCAAAGGCAGGAAGCCGATCAGGTTAAAATCCTTTCCGGCGTTTTCGAGGGGCTTACGACCGGCGCGCCGATCAGCTTGGTGATCGAAAATACGGACCAACGTTCGAAGGATTACGGCGAAATCAAGGATAAATTCCGCCCCGGACACGCGGACTATACCTATCAGACGAAGTATGGAATTCGCGACTATCGCGGCGGCGGGCGGGCCAGCGCGCGCGAGACGGCTTGCCGCGTGGCGGCGGGCGCCGTGGCGCGAAAGATTCTGGGGTCGGGCGTGACGATCCGAGGCGCGGTCATTCAAATCGGTCCGCACATTGTGGACCGCAGCGAATGGGATTGGGCCGAGGTGGAGCGCAATCCCCTTTTCTCGCCCAACGCCAAAGCGGCGGTTTTCTGGGCCGATTATCTGGAGGAGGTGCGGCAAGTCGGTTCTTCCGTCGGCGCCGTGGTCGAAATCGTCGCTTCCGGCGTTCCGGCGGGCTGGGGCGACCCCGTTTATGAAAAGCTGGACGGCGAAATCGCGCGGGCGCTCATGTCCATCAACGCCGTCAAGGGCGTGGAGATAGGGGCGGGCTTCGCGGCGGCGGCCCTGACGGGCGAAGCGAACAGCGACGCCATGCGCAAAGGCGAAGACGGCAAGCCTGTTTTTCTAAGCAATCACGCGGGCGGCGTTCTGGGCGGCATTTCGACGGGACAGGAGATCGTGGCTCGTTTCGCGCTTAAGCCCACAAGCTCCATCCTCGCGGTTCAGCAGACCGTCGATGTTCATGGCGAGAACACGGAAGTCTCAACCACGGGGCGGCACGATCCCTGCGTCGGCATTCGCGCCGTTCCGGTCGGCGAGGCGATGATGGCCTGCGTCCTGGCCGATGCGATGCTTAGACAGAAAGCGCTGGCCCGGTAGCCCGGATAGCACGAAGGCCCTTTCGCTTCGGGGAAAGGATGCGAGCGGCTTTCTCGGCTTGCCGCAGGGCCTCCATCAAGGGGATGGAAAAAGCCCCAACGTTTTTCTGGTTCAAAACTTCAAAGAAGCCGGACGGAAAAACGCGAAGAGAAAAAGGCGGCCCGTTTTTCTTTTTGTGAGAACTCTTTTGACGGACGTGCAGGATCAGCCCGTCCTTGCCTCCTTTTCTGTTAGGATCGGCGGGGTACCTCTCTATGTTTTCGACAAGCCCGTTAACGCTTTGAACGGCTTTTACGAAAAGAATGCCCCACGTCCTATGTTGCGGTTGCGAAAGAACGGCGGCGGCTGAGAGGGGAATCCCTAACTCTCTTTCCAATTCTTCGGCGGCGGCCCGTTCTTTGGGAGAAAGGGTCAGAAGATCAAACACGTTATCAGGGCCGAAGGCGACGTCGCGCGGTTTATTTCTGAAGTCCATAATGTTTCCTTTCCCCGATCATGAAAAGAAGGCGTGGCTTCAGTAGCATAGGAAGTCAGATCGGGTAAAGTTAACGCGTAGGCAAGAAAACGCGTTAACCTTGCTAAAAAACGGCATTTAGTCTAACCTGGGGGCAGGCTCTATAAGAGGGACTTCATGGTTGGCGAAGATAAACTCAAGCCGTCCTATGACGAATGGATGTATTGGACGCAGGTGATCGTGGATCGCCTGACGACCGTTGCCCATGTTTACGGAAACCCGCCCCATCCGGACGTTTTCATGCCGGAGCGGGAGAGGCAAGACAAGCTCTCCCTCACGATCGATGTGCTGCGCCACCTGCACGAGCAGACGGACGAGAGCGAGCTTCATATGCCCGGCGAAACGACAAAGGCTTCCGAACGCGAGGCCCACTATATAACGGCTCTCCAGCCCGTTTACGTCGATATTTTGCGCCGTCTGCCGGGTTGGTCGGAAGATATGCAAAAGCTTCTGAAGTCCCCCTGGTTCGACAATTGCAACGGCAAGCTGGCGAATATCCTCTTTCGCGGTCCCGACGGACGGGAAACGGAAGGCATCGGCAGCGGGCGGCCCGAGAACGGGCGTCTGCCGGAAATGATTGCGGTGCTTTTGGACCGCGAGGCGGTCAACGATACGCGCGCTCCCCGGATCGAGAAGCCTCGTGCCGTTCAGCACAGCATGAGCCGCGAAGATCTGGCGCGGCTTTGGGGTAAGAGGAACAGCTCTTTCCTGCGTTCCGCCGGAAGAATGGATTGATTTTATAAGGGAATTCAAAAATGGCTCAAAGCTACGCTCAACGCGCGCCGTTTAACGATTGGTGGTATTGGTCGGAATGTCTTGTCAAAAGATTCCGCACCATCGCCGAGATTTACAAGGAAAACGGCGAGATCGAGCGCGGCCAGCAAGCCTCCGACTGGGCCAAGAAACTCAAGGACAACTGCATGACGCCCGTCATGGCCGCGCGCAAGGGCATGAAGACGGATGAGGAAAAGGCGGAAGTGCGAAAACTCGAAGAAATCGCCATTTACGAAGCCGCGAAGATGTTTCGAGAGCTTTTGACGAACTTGCCTTTTATTTCAAGCGCAATTCAGGATTTTCTCTACATCACGTGGGAAGAATGCAAGTGGCCCGACCCCGAGGATGAAAAGGACCAGATCGACGAAGAGACGGGCCTTGTCATCAAGAAGAAAAAGAAAACGACAACGGGCGATACGCGCATCACAGAGCTTTTCTGGGGACCGAGAGAGCGCCAGGACGAGGGCATCCGTTCCGGCGAGGTCAAAGACGGCGGTTTGCCCGGCATTCTTTTCAACCTCATGCAGGCGGAAAAAAGCTCTTCCAACCGCGCGCCGACGGATTACGGCCAGGTTCTCCAGGCCGCCGCGACGCAGCAGTATATCGCCACCAGCACCCAAGTGAACCAGAAATGGGAAAAAGCGGGCGTCAAGATGAACTTCAAGCCCGGCAGCGGGTTGTGATTCAGATACCGAACGACAGATGTCGGATGACAGGAAGCGGCGTTGAGGGTATGTAGGTTTTTGTCATCTACCTTTTTATTCGCCGATCATGTCCAAAGCCGAAGAATCCAAAATCCCTATCCACGGTCCCGAAGGATTCGAAGGAATGCGTCGCGCGGGGCGTCTGGCCGCCGAGGTCCTGGATTACATCACGCCCTATGTTGTGCCGGGGGCGGTGACGGGCGAGATCGACAAGCTTTGCGACGATTTTACGCGCGATCATGGCGCCGTTTCCGCGCCGATCGGCTATCGCGGCTATCCGAAGGCGACGTGCATTTCCGTCAATCATGTTGTTTGCCACGGCATACCGGGCGAGAAGAAGCTTGAAGACGGCGATATCGTCAACATTGACGTGACGGTTATTCTTGACGGTTGGTACGGCGATACGTCGCGTATGTATCTTGTCGGCGACAAGGTCGGCGTGAGGGCGCGCAATCTCGTCGAAGCGACGCACGAAAGCATGATGCGGGGCATCGCGGTGGTTCGGGACGGCGCGACGCTCGGCGACATCGGCCACGCCATTCAAAGTTATGTCGAGCCTTTGGGTTTTTCCGTGGTGCGCGATTTTTGCGGCCACGGTCTTGGACAGGTTTTTCATTGCGCGCCGTCCGTTTTGCATTATGGCCAGGCGGGCAAGGGCATGGTCCTGCGGGCGGGGATGTTTTTGACCATCGAACCGATGATCAATGCGGGCAAATACGCCGTGAAAGTCCTGGCCGACGGTTGGACGGCGGTGACGAAAGACCGCTCTCTTTCCGCGCAGTTCGAACATTCGCTCGGCGTGACGGAAACGGGCTGCGAGATTTTCACGCTCTCGCCCAAGGGTTGGCACAAGCCGCCTTACCAGGGGTCCGGAAAATGACGGCGGCAAAAGCGCCCGACAAAGCGCATTACGAAGGCCATCGGGCGCGGCTGCGCGCGCGGTTTTTGGAGGCGGGCGCGGATTCCCTTCAGGAGTACGAGATTCTCGAAATAATCCTTTTTGCCGCCATACCAAGACGCGACGTGAAGCCTTTGGCCAAAGCGCTTTTGAAGGATTGCGAAGGGCTCTGGGGCGTTTTGACGGCGGAGCCTTCGCGGCTGAGGGCGCTGGGGCTTAGCGATTCTGCCGTCGCGTTGCTTCGCGCCGTCGGGATCGCCGGACTGCGCGGGCAAAAAGGAACAATCATCGACAGGCCCGTTCTAAGCTCGTGGCAGCGCATCCTCGATTATTGCCGCGCGGCGATGGGGCACGAGGCCAAAGAGCAGTTCCGCATCCTTTTCCTGGACCGTAAGAACCGCCTGATCCGCGAGGAGGTCCAGGCCAAGGGAACCGTCGATCACACCCCCGTTTATCCGCGCGAGGTCGTGCAAAGAGCTTTGGAAATCGGCGCAGGCGCGATCATTCTCGCGCACAATCATCCGTCAGGCGATGTCGCGCCGAGCAAGGCCGACATCGAAATGACCCGCGCGATCGTTCAGGCCTGCAAGCCTTTGGACATTGTCGTTCACGACCATATCATCATCGGTCGCGGCGAAGTGGCGAGTTTCAAAAATCTGGGGATTCTGTGAAGTCCGCCCCCGGCGTTTGAGGGGCAGAATTAAGTCTCGCTCGTGATGAGCAAGCAGACAAGATCGCCTTTTTTCGCGACGGTTCGACGTCCTCCTTCCGGGAGGCGGATGTTGTTTTCGGCGCAGAATCTCAAAAGAGCGGGAAGGAGTTCGATGAGTTTATAGGACAAAACCATCTCGTTGACGTTTTTGCCGTACACGGTTCTTACGAAGACGTTGATCATTTCGTCGCATTGAATCTGGTAATTCAATATCTCACCGCAGGGTAAAAAGCCCTGGGACGAGCGACGATAGGAATCGAGCGCGGAGATAAGCTCCTTGGGGGTGAGCGTAATTCTTCGGCAGTCTTCAGCCATTGCATCCCCGTGGGTCCAAAGGGAAAAACACGACTTCGAGCATTATTAGAGGATTCTATCAGACAAAGATTGAGAAAGCCTTGAGACGGCATGACAAAAAATCAATTAAAAACAAAGCGTTATTTGTCTGGCCGCCGGTGGCGGCCTAAAGGGCCATTCAAGAAAATAATCAGCAGGGGATCGAAAAACGAAAAGGGGAGGGGAAGGGTGGGGCTCTCCTGCCGGATAAAATCAAGCTTTTCTGCGGCTTTCCGGGCCATTTTTATCTTTTTTTAATTATCCACAACAAAAAGTTATTTTCCCCCTAGACAAGGGACCAGAAAGCCAGTACGTTACGACTCATCGGCGGTTGCTTCTGCGGCCTCCGGGAGCTAACTTATTGACACTTCGACATGTCAAAGCGGCCCAAGTCAGGCTCAGGCGGGATCTTGGGGGCAGAGCGTGTCGCTTTTTGTTTGGGTTAGTTCTGGAATCGGAACGGTTCCTCGTTCTTGGACATTGTGAATGATGATGAGAAGGGATGCGCAGACGGCGGTCCGTGGGCGGGTCGCGTTTTGATTTTCGAATCTGGCGCTTCTGGCCTTGGATATCCAAACATCCTTCTCGAGCCTCTCAAGTCTCGGGAAAGGATTTTCGGTTTTGCTGTCGGTGCATCCTAAGTCGACAAGTTCGATACTTTCCGTTCGCAAGAACGGAAAACAGTAAATGAACCCTGACTTAGTTTGCCTGAAGGCAAGACTAAGTGATTTGCGGTCTTCGGACTGCAACATCAAATTCAACTTGAGAGTTTGATCATGGCTCAGAACGAACGCTGGCGGCAGGCCTAACACATGCAAGTCGAGCGAACGTA
>CAZZDK010000003.1:113440-115073 GCA_964652235.1 uncultured Rhodospirillaceae bacterium | reverse complement strand
TCTGCCCGTCTTTCTCGCGCTGGCCGCCATGCGCCTGCCGAAGCGCGAAGGGGCGGCGGAAAAGAAATCCCTTCGCGACGGCTTTAAGGAAGGCCTTTTTTACGCCTGGCGTTTTTTGCCGCTCAGAAACATTCTTTGCCTTTTGTGCCTGGGCAGTTTTACGGCCGGTGCGGCTTCTGTTCTTTTGCCGGAATATACCGTTTCCTTTTTGGGCGGCGATGCGCGGCTTTTGGGCTGGCTCGGCTCGGCCAAGGGCCTGGGCGCTTTGGGCGCCGCGCTTTTTCTGGCCTCGCGCCGGACGGTTTTGGGCCACGGCCTTTGGATCGGCGGCGGGATCGCCCTTATGGGGCTTGGCCTTTTGCTCGCCCCGTTTGCGTTCGGAAATATAGCGGCGCTTTTGATTTTTTTCCTTATCGGCTTCGGGCTGGTCGTCCATATCGCCGGGGGCAACGCCGTCATTCAGACCGTCTCGGACGCGGACAAGAGAGGCAGGATTCTTGGCCTTTACACCATGGCCATTGCGGGACTCATGCCCATCGGCGAGCTTTTGAACGGTTTTATCGCCCGCCATTTCGGCGCGACGTTCGCGTTTGTCTTAATGGGCGCGGCCGCGCTTGCGACGGGGCTTGCTTTTCTGGCTTGGGTTCCCGCTCTGCACCGCCACGTGCGGCCCATTTATGTGAAGCTTAAAATTCTGCCGCCTGTATAGAAAAGAAAAGGCCCCGGATTTCTCCGGGGCCTTTGAAAGCGGAAGCGGATAGGGCTTAAAAATCCATACCGCCCATGCCGCCCATGCCGCCGTGATCGTGTCCGCCCGCCGGAGCTTTCTTTTCCGGCTTGTCGGCGATCATGGCTTCCGTCGTGATGAGAAGGCCCGCGACCGAAGCGGCGTTTTCAAGCGCGACGCGCACGACTTTGACCGGATCGATGATGCCCGCTTTGAGCAGGTCGACGTATTCGCCCTTTTGGGCGTCGAAGCCGTGGTTGGTGTCGTCCTGTTCCAGCAGGCGTCCGACGACGACCGAACCGTCCATGCCCGCATTGTCCACGATCTGGCGGATGGGGGATTCGAGCGCTTTGCGCACGATGTCCACGCCGCGCCGCTGATCGTCATTGGCGACCTTGATCTTCTCGATCGCTCTTGTGGCGTAGAGAAGAGCCACGCCGCCGCCCGCGATGATGCCTTCTTCCTTCGCGGCCTTGGTGGCGTGAACGGCGTCGTCCACGCGATCCTTGCGCTCCTTGACTTCGACTTCCGTCGCGCCGCCGACGCGGATGACGGCCACGCCGCCCGCGAGTTTGGCGAGACGTTCCTGGAGTTTCTCGCGGTCATAGTCCGAGGTCGTCGTCTCGATCTGCTGGCGGATCTGGCCGCAGCGGGCTTCGATGTCCTTTTTCTTGCCCGCGCCGTCCACGATGGTCGTGTTGTCCTTGTCGATGCGGACCTTCTTGGCCGTGCCGAGCATATCGAGCGTGACGTTTTCCAGCTTGATGCCGAGGTCTTCCGAAATGACCTGTCCGCCCGTCAGGATCGCCATGTCTTCGAGCATCGCCTTGCGGCGGTCGCCGAAGCCGGGCGCCTTGACGGCGGCGACTTTCAGTCCGCCGCGCAGCTTGTTGACGACCAATGTGG
>CAZZDK010000003.1:113144-113430 GCA_964652235.1 uncultured Rhodospirillaceae bacterium | reverse complement strand
ACGAGCGGGGCGAGAGCCTCGCCCTCGACCTCTTCCGCGACGATGAGAAGCGGACGGCCCGATTGCACGACGCCTTCCAAAACCGGCAGCAGGGGCTGCAGGCCGGAAAGCTTCTTTTCGTGGAAAAGAATGTAGGGATTTTCCAGTTCGCAGACCATCTTTTCCGCATTGGTCACGAAGTACGGCGAAAGATAGCCGCGATCGAACTGCATTCCCTCAACGACGTCCAGCTCGGTTTCCAGGCTCTTGTTCTCCTCGATGGTAATCGGCGATTCATGGCCGACCT
>CAZZDK010000003.1:57009-113108 GCA_964652235.1 uncultured Rhodospirillaceae bacterium | reverse complement strand
TCATGTCGCCGATTTCCTTGTCGCCGTTGGCCGACATGGTGCCGACCTGCGCGATTTCCGTCTTGCCCGCGATCTTTTTGGCGCGGGAAGCCAGGTCTTCGATCACCTTTTCCACCGCCGCGTCGATGCCGCGCTTCAGGTCCATCGGGTTCATGCCCGCAGCCACGGCCTTGATGCCTTCCTTGGCCATCGCGCGCGCCAGAACCGTCGCCGTCGTGGTGCCGTCGCCCGCGCGATCAACCGTTTTGCTGGCGACTTCGCGGACCATCTGGGCGCCCATGTTCTCGAACGCTTCGGGAAGCTCGATTTCTTTCGCGACCGTCACGCCGTCCTTCGTCACGCGCGGCGCGCCGAAGCTTTTCTGGATGACGACGTTGCGGCCCTTGGGGCCGAGCGTGCAGGCGACGGCGTTGGCCAGCGTATCCACGCCGCGCATGATGCTGTCGCGGGCCTTAAGCCCGAAATAGATTTCTTTGGCTGCCATTGTTCAGGTTCCTTTCAAATTAAGGGTTCAGGATTCAGGACTCAGGGTTCAGGAAAAGGCGGGGTGGGCGACGGAACGTTCCCTGACCCCTGAATCCTGACCCCCTGATCCCTCTTTATTTCTTGCATCCGCATTTGCCGGAGGCGCAGGCGTCGATCACGCCCATGACGTCGGACTCCTTCATGATGAGGAGGTCTTCGCCGTTGATCTTAACTTCCGTGCCGGACCATTTGCCGAACAGGATCCGGTCGCCGACTTTGACGTCGAGCGCGACGATCTTGCCCTGCTCGTCCCGAGCGCCGGGGCCGACGGCGATAACTTCGCCTTCCTGGGGCTTTTCCTTGGCGGTGTCGGGGATGATAATGCCTCCGGCGGTCTTGTTCTCGCTTTCGACGCGGCGAACGACCACGCGGTCATGCAAAGGGCGAAATTTCATAGCGTAGGCTCCTTTGGTTGGTTGAAATCCCTTATTTTTCGGCAGGTTACGAAACGGACCCCGCCTTTTTAGCACTCGGAGCTTCCGAGTGCTAGACACTTAGGCGCTTCTTCTTCGCCTTTCAAGCCCTCGGAGACGGCCTGAGCATAATTTTTTGTTAACCAAAATTAGGAGCTTGGTTTACGAGCGTTCGCCGATCGCCGCGACGCGAACCGGGGCTTTTTCGAGAAGCCCGACATTCGGCCACTTGCCCTCTGCCAGGTCGCGCAGAGCCGTCGTCGGCCTGTCAAGTCGCGCCCGATAGGCCCAGTAATGGGGGAGGACCTGGGCGATATACTGGCGCGTTTCCCTCACGGGAATGCTTTCCAGAAACAAGAGGGGATCCGTGCTCTCTTTTCCTCGCGCCCAGGAAGCCGCCTTGGTCGGTCCGCCGTTATAGGCGGCCAGAAGCAGCATCAGATTATTGCCGATCAACGGGTGGGAAGCCAAGTGCTGCACGTATTTCTGTCCCAGCGCCATGCTGAAAGAAGGGTCGAAGAGTTGAGCTTCCTCCACCGAAGACGAGGATTCCTCGCCTGAAAGCATGGCGATGGCCGTCGCGGGCATGATTTGCATCAGGCCTCTTGCGCCGCGCGCGCTTTTGGCTTCGGGATCGAAGCGGGATTCATGCCGAGCCATGGCGAAGAGAAGGGCGCGGTCCACGACATAGCCGCCCGTCGGCTTCCAGGGGAGAAGAGGATAGGCGGCCCTGTCGAAGGGTTGTTCGCCCGAAAGGCTGGCCAGTTTGACCGTCAAAGCGGGCATGGGAACTTCATGGGCGAGAGCCATCATGGCGCGGCGCCTGAGCGCGCTGCCGAGAGGCGTCAGGCGGCGCAATTCGGCCTCCGCGCGTGCCGTTTGGCCGATCTGGGCCAGCGCCAGAGCGCGCCAGCCGGAAGGCGAAGCCGAGAGAACTTCCCGGTATTTGGCATTCCAGCGCGGGGCTTCATTCGATAGGGCGGCGGCGGTTTCATGCCCCAACAATTGGGTCGCCAAAAGCCCGTAGAAAGTGCGTGGCCACGCGGCGGCGTTATAGAGGTGTTCGCGGGCTTTCTTGCGGTTTCCACCCTGGCTCTCGGCGCGGTAGGCCCAGAAGTGGGCGGCGGCCTTGTTGCCGCCGGACAGCGCCGGATGCCCGGCCAGGCGGCCAAAAGCGCCTCGGGCCGTGGCGGCGTCGTCTTCCTCCCAGGCGATCAGGCCCCGGATCCAGAGCGCGAGAGGCTGATTGGCCGCCGCCGCCGAAGTCGCCAGGGCTTTGGCCTGTTGCCGTTCGCCGGAGCGGAAGAAGGACTCGGCGATAACCGCCGCTGCGTCGGCGGCGAAAGTCCCGGCCAGTTGCTTGTCCTTTTGCGCGGCCACCAAAAGATCGCGCGCTTTCGCGGGATCGCCCTTACGGACGGCCAGGCGGATGGCGCGGGCCAGGCTTTTCGTCGAGGAACCGTCTGCGGTGCTTTCCACCATCAGTTCGGGGGAGAATTGGGCGCCGCCCGCTTCCTCCTCGCTGCCGCTCCAATTCTCGTTCGTCTTGGGCTTGGTCGGGTTCTTGGCGCCCAGCTTTAAGGCCATGGCGTAAAAGGCTTCGGCTTCCGGCTGGGCCGAAAAAACGTTGAGCCAAGCTGTCAGCTGCGAGACCGTCGCTCCCCGCCGCTCAAACCGGTCCGCCATGACCGAGCCGATTAACCTTTTATCGGATAGGCGAGGCAGAAGCGAATCCGCCTTGTTCCAGTCGCCCTTTTCTTGCGCGGCGAAAATGGATCGGTAAAGCGCTGCGTCCAGGGGGGATAGGGCCGCCATCGAACGGTTCAAGCGGTCCATTTCTTCTTCGCGCACGGCATCTTCTTTTGACGGCGCGACGACAACCGCCTTCGTCTTCGGAACAGACGAAGTATTGTCAAGATGATCTTTAGTATTCAGAGCGAGGATTATACTTATGGTCGCAACGAGGGCCAGTCCAGCGCCCGCCGCGAAGCCTCGACTCATAGTTTTGAGCCTATCCATTCAGGGGCCGTACTAGCGATTTGCGGGGTTTGAGGCAAGACGAAAGCATTATTTTCTGAAAGAAAAAAATTTATTCTATGAAAATCAGTCGGTTATTTGCTTAAGAGAAATTCCTTAAGGAGCAGAAAATCCTGCCAAGCCTGTCTTTTGGCGGCCGGTTGGCGCAAAAGATAGGCCGGGTGCAAGGTGGGCAGGCACCGAAAAGACGCCTCGGCCTGAAGTCCCAGATGGGGGGTATAGCCTGTCCATCTTCCGCGCATTTTCGTGATCCCTTCCGACGTACGTAAGAGGCTTTTGGCCGCCACGCCGCCCAAAAGGACGAGGGCCTTGGGGTTGACCAACGCGATGTGTCGTTCGGCAAAGGGCAGGCAGGCGGCGATTTCGGCATCGGTTGGGGAGCGGTTGCCGGGTGGGCGCCAGAAAAGGATGTTGCTTATATAGACGCTCGTTCGGTCCAGTCCGATGGCGGCAAGCATCTGGTCCAGAAGTTTCCCGCTGACCCCGACGAAAGGCCTTCCTTGTCGGTCCTCGTCTTCGCCGGGGGCTTCGCCGACCAGCATGATCTCAGCCTGGGGATTGCCGTCCGCGAAAACCGTGTTTAAGGCCGTTTGCTTGAGAGGGCAGCCTTCGAAACGATCCAGCTCTTCTCTCAATTCGAGAACGGTTGAAGCGGAGATTTGCGCGTGAGGCTTTGAAATAGAAAGACGATTGAGTTTTATGGGGGCCGTTGAACGAGAAGGCCACGACGCCTTTTTCCCCCATTCGACGAGCCCAGGCGTTTCGGCCACGGCCTCGTCGGCCCCGGCTTCGGCTTGCCAGATCAGGTCGGCCAGAGGGTTTTCGGAAAGGATCATGCCCGGATTGTGGAGAGAAAAGGCGGGAACCGCAAGGGGGAGGTATCGTTAACGCGCTTTTCTTCCCGTCACGCAACGCTCGATCCCTGCAAGGTCGCGGCGGACGGAAAGGTCGGTCAGGCCCGCCTCGCGCATAAAGGCGCAGACGGGGGCGGCTTGATGAAGGCCAACTTCGAACAGAAGAGCGCCGCCCGGATTGAGCAGGGCAGGCAAACGGGGAATAAGATGGCGATAGGCGCTAAGGCCGTCTTCGCCGCCGTCGAGCGCGGCCGGGGGGTCGAACAGCCGGACTTCGGGCGCGAGGTCCCTTATCTCTTCCGCCTTTATGTAGGGAGGGTTGCTGATAATGAGGTCGAACGTTTCTTCAATCCCCTCAAGCCAGTTGCCTTGCCGGAACGAAGCGCGGGGCCAGAGTCCCAATCTTTGCGCGTTCGCTTGAGCTTGTTCGACGGCGCGGGGAGAGAGGTCGATGCCGAGGCCCGTGGCTTCCGGCCATTCATGCAAAAGAGCAAGAAGCAGGCAGCCCGTTCCGGTGCCGAGATCGAGAAGGCGGAGGGGTGTTTTCTTTTCCGTCGTGCCCGCGCAAGCGGGCATCCCGTTTTCGCGGGAGTGACGCAAGGGGACAAGGCCAAGCGCCGTTTCGATGAGCGTTTCGCTGTCGGGGCGCGGCTCAAGCGTCGCCTCGTTCAAGCCGAACGGCAGACCCCAGAACTCGCGCATTCCCAGAATGCGGGCCACAGGCTCCCTTTTTTCGCGCCGGGCGATAAGAGGCTCAATTTTGGCAAGCTCTTCCTCGGTTAAAGGGTGCTCGCCCTGGGTTAGAAGTGCGGCGCGGTCCACGCCGAGCGCATGGGCGATCAAAAGCCGAGCGTCGAGTTGCGGATTGTCGATTCCGGCCAGCGCGAGGCGCTCTTGAGCCTCGGCGATGAAAGAGGAAAGCTTCATGAAAAACAAAAGCCCCGGCTTGAACTTTTTGTCAAGCCGGGGCTTTGGTTAGATAAAGACGGGTTTACAGGTCCAGATTGTAAAAATTGTTGATAAATTTTGGGGGCTTTTTCGAGTCCGCCGACTTCCTCGTCGGAAGCTCATAGGCCGTCGGATCGGTCCACGGGAGCAAGGAACCCTGCAAGCCGGTTAGTTTCTTGAACAATTGTTTCAGCCCATGGGGCAGATGCGTAGGCATGATTTTTCTCCTGACAAAAAAGCGAAGGGCGCGGTCTAGCACCGAATGGGGTGGAATAAAATAGTTTCATAGAGGGGTCGGCCGATACCCCTTATTGAATTGTAAGAAAGGGGTCCCGCCTTTTAGTGAAGCAAAGACAAGGATATGGATCTAGGCGAGGCGAAGGGAAACTGCCCCTAAAGGACAGAGAGGGGGTCTTCAAAATTTTTTTGCTGTCACTCTCTTGCCAGGCTGGCGAGCTTTTCGGCCTCGTCCTTTTGGATCAGCGCGTCGATGATCTCGTCCAGCGCCGTGCCCGCGACGATCTCGTCGATCTTGTAAAGCGTCAGATTGATGCGGTGATCCGTCACGCGCGATTGCGGGAAATTGTAGGTCCGGATTCGCTCAGACCGGTCGCCGGAGCCGACTTGCTCCTTGCGCTGCGCGGCATAGGCGCTGTCGCGCTCGCTGCGCTGCTTTTCGTAGATACGCGCGCGCAAGACCTTCATCGCCTTAAAGCGGTTTTTGATTTGCGAGCGTTCGTCCTGCATGGCCACGACGATCCCCGTCGGCAAATGCGTAATGCGCACGGCGCTTTCCGTTTTATTGACGTGCTGCCCGCCTGCGCCTGAGGAGCGGTACACGTCGATCTTCAAATCCCTGTCGTCGATCTTGACGTCCACCTCTTCCATTTCCGGCAGAACCGCGACCGTCGCCGCCGAAGTGTGCACGCGCCCCTGGCTTTCCGTTTGCGGCACGCGCTGGACGCGGTGCACGCCGCTCTCGAACTTGAGCCGCGCGAAGACGCCGCGTCCGGCGATCAGGGCGGTGCCCTCCTTAAGGCCGCCCAGATCGCTTTCGGATAAATCCATCACTTCGAACTTCCAGCCTTTGATGGCGGCGTAGCGGCGGTACATATCGAAAAGAAGACCTGCGAAAAGCGCGGCCTCGTCGCCGCCTGTTCCGGCGCGGACTTCCAAAATCGCGTTGCGTTCGTCGGCGATGTCTTTAGGCAGCAGCAGGCGCTGCACGTTTTTTTCAAGCGCGGGTATCTTTTCGCGCAGAACTTCCAGCTCTTTTTCCGCTTCCGTCTTCATTTCCGGATCGGCGAGAAGCTTTTCCGTTTCGGCGCGGTCGCGCTCGGCGGCGCGCAGGGCCAGGACGGCCTCGGCGACGGGTTCGACCTCCGCATATTCCTTGGACAGTTTCGTGAATTGCTCAGGCGCCAAGCCGCCTCCGGCCAGAACGTCGCGCAACTCGTCGAAGCGCTCCAGGACCCGATCATAGGTTTCTTTCAAAGACATGAAATAGGGTAGTGCTGGAAAAAGGACGGAAGATCAAGGGGTTTGTTGGTCCGTCTTGGGTTTTGGCCGTCCAGCCTTGCGGTCTGCGGGCTTTTTCTCGACAAGGCCGGGCGGAGGAGCCGTCGGGGCGGGCCAAAGCGCATCGGCCAGACTGAGAACGACACTCGTTTCGCGTTCGATGACGTTGGGATCGAGTGCGTGGGGGATTTCTCGCGGATCGCCGCCGAAGGCGTAATGGAAGATTTCTTTTGTGGGGAAAACGAAAGCTTGGCGCGGCTCCAAAAGAAAAAAGCTGTAAGCCTTGCCGGGGGAAAGCCGGTACAGGTCTTTTTGGGATACCAGGAAGGAAACAGGCCCGTTTTCTTCAAAGCCGATGGGTTCGTAAGGCGCGAGGCTGATTCCGTGCGCAAGGGCCAACTGTCCGGACGCCATCCCAAGATAGCCGATGAAATAAACGTCGAAAGAGAAAGAATCCCGCCTCAACGCCTATCCTTTCTTTTGTTTTTCTGCCTCGATCTCTTTAGCTCTGGCCTCTGCCAATTCGACGATATGTTCGATCAGCTCGGACTCCGCCACGCGGTGATCGGCCTTGCCCTTGATATAGACCTGGTGCATCCCCTTGCCGCCGCCCGTCACGCCGATGTCGCTGTGCGCGGCCTCGCCGGGTCCGTTGACCACGCAGCCGAGCATGGAAATCGTGAAGGGCGTCGTGATGTGCGCCAGGCGCTCTTCGAGAATCTGCACCGTCTTGATGACGTCATAGCCGCGCCGTGCGCAGGTCGGGCACGACACGATGGTCACGCCGCGCGAGCGGACGCCCAGCGCTCCCAAAATCCCGAAGCCGACGCGCACCTCCTCTTCCGGTTCCGCCGAAAGCGAAACGCGGATCGTGTCGCCGATGCCTTCATAGAGAAGCATTCCCATGCCCATCGCGCTTTTCACCGTGCCCATGCGAAGCCCGCCCGCCTCGGTCACGCCGACGTGCAAAGGATAATCGCAGGCTTTCGAAAGGCCCCGGTAAGCCGCAAGGGCGAGTAAAACGTCCGAGGCCTTTACGCTGATTTTGAAATCGCGAAAGTCGTGGTCCTCGAGGATCTTGGCGTGCTCCATCGCGCTTTCGACCATCGCTTCAGGACACGGCTCGCCGTACTTTTCGAGAAGGTGGGATTCCAAAGAACCGGCGTTGACCCCGATCCGCATGGAGCAGCCGTAATCCTTCGCGGCCTTGACGACTTCGGCCACGCGGTCCGTCGATCCGATATTGCCCGGATTGATCCGCAGGCACGCCGCGCCCGCCTGAGCCGCTTCGATGCCGCGTTTATAGTGAAAATGAATGTCCGCCACGACGGGAACGTTCACGCCCTTTACGATCTCTTTCAGCGCCGCCGTCGATTCCTCGTCAGGACAGGAACAGCGCACGATGTCCGCGCCCACGGCTTCAAGCCGCTTGATTTGTTCGATGGTGCCCTTTGCATCCGAAGTCAACGTGTTGGTCATGGACTGGACCGTGATCGGCGCGTCGCCGCCGACTGGGACTTTGCCGACCATGATTTGCCGGGTCTTACGGCGAGCGATTTGACGATAGGGGCGAACGGCGAGAGACATGGATCAATCCGAGGGTTGCGTTTCTTGAGGAGGGGCGGTTTCGGGCGGTTTGGCCTTTAGGGATTCGGGATCGAGCGGCACGCCCCGGACGACGCGGCCTTCTCCGGAAAGCTTCGGCAAAGCCGCGCCGTCGAGAGAAAGCGTTACGCCGCCCGCGTTGCCCGTGGTCAAAAGATAGCCTTTGCCTGCGGGCACGCCGTAGCTCTCGCCGGGTTTCAGCGTGCGGTCAAAGACCGTCACGCCCTTGCTGTCCGTGATGAGAATCCAGCTTTCTTTGTCAGCCTGGATAACAAGGCGCGTTTTTTTCGTTTCGCCGAAACGCTGGGGTTTGGGCGGCTCCGTCTGTTCCGTCGCGGGCGGCTGTTCCGTGGCGGGCGGAGGGGCGGCTTGTTTTTCCTCCTCCTCCTTCTTCTTTTCTTCTTTTACGGGGGGAGGCGGCTCGGGCGGTTTTTCGACTTCCTGTCGGGCGGCGATGGACGACGCGGCTTCCGAAGCGCCCGTCGTGGTTTGCAAAAGCAGATCGCCCGCCGCCGTGGCCGCAAGCGCCTCGCTGGCCGGATCGGGCGCCGCCGCTTCCTCGACGGGCAGGGGAACGGGCGCCGTCACGACGGCGCGGTCCGGGGTGGAAAGACCGTACCAGAGGCCGTAGATAATCAGACAGGCCACGGCGGCGCTTGTCAGGACGGCGATGGTCGGAATGCGTCCTTCGGACATAGGTTGCGGCATGGATAATTGGGGCGCCCGGCGACGGCCCGCCATTTCGCGTCGGTATTGTTCGATGGCCCCGCGTCCGTCGAGCCCCAGATAAAGGGCGTACGTCCGCAAAAAGCCGATAACGTAAGTGTCCGCCGGAATTTCGTCGTAACGGCTGTTTTCCAGCGCGATCAGAAAACTGGGGCGGATGCGCAGATAATCGGAAATGGCCTCGATGTCCTCGCCCCGATGTTCGCGCACGCGGCGCAGAATGTCGCCGATCCGGTCCCGTTCGTGAAACGTTACCGGGCGGCCGGGCGCGGCTTGTTCTTCGGGCGCGGAGGGGCCTTGGGCCTCGTTATCGACGGCTCTGGGCGGGTGGGGGCGACGGCGTTTGGAGGACATGGCGCACAAAAACAAGGGGTTAACGACTTAAAGTAAGCCTTTTTTGCCTGAAAGCCAAGCCCTTGCTTTCAAGCCGCCTTTTTGGCCGCCAGAAGGCCGAAGGCTGCAAAGCCGATCCATAAGGCGAGCAGAAAAAGCGGATGCGGCGGCACGAGCAACAAAAGAACGGCCCCCGGTATCCTCGCCGCCGCCGACAGGCGCATGGCGCTCGCCAGAGAGGCAGGAACCTTAAAGAAATATCCCGCCAGTCGCAGCGGCAGCGCGCCGATGAAGGCGAAAAGAAGTTGGTTGAGGAAAATGAGAAGACCCGTCGCGACGAAAAGGACCGGAAAAAAATAACGGCTGGCGACCCGGGCGGCTCTCTCCCAGTCTTCTCGCTTGATTTCCACGTCCTTAAGCGTTTTTACGTCCTTGACGTCGGGCGGGACGGTTTTATCCCCCCTTAAGATGATTTTTTCCTTCGTCACGAGGGCGACAATTTTCTCTTCGTCCATTTTCTGGAGCAACCGGTTCGTGTCGGATGAATCCAGGCTCGTGTCGAACAGAATTTTGAAGGGCCCCTCTTCCAGACCGGAGAGAATGGGAATCTCCTTGGGCGAAGGCGAGCCGATGGACAGCTCGCCATTCTTGATCAGGACGTCAGGCATGGATTCGAAAAGGGCTTCCTTTTCGTCCCAGAAAGCGAGAAAGGGCTTCGCGAAATCGACGGTCGAGCGGGTCAGAGCCAAAAGAGCCGCAACAAAAATAAAGCCGAGTCCGATGCCCTTTCCTGTTTTGACGAGACCTGCGTAAAAAGGCGCGGAATAAAACGTCAGCGGCAATTGTTTGAGAAAAGCAAGCATAGGACAAGGCCTTTTCAGGAGGTTAGAAGTTCGTCGGCGAGCACACCCTGAAAGCTCAGGGCCGCCGGTCCGCACAGGATAACATGGTCGTCCTCTTCGCGCCAGATGACCGTAAGGTCACCGCCATCGAGATGAACGACGGCCCGGCGGTCCGACAGGCCCCGCCGGACGGCGGCCACGAGCGTCGCGCAGGAACCGGAGCCGCAGGATTGCGTGATGCCCGTTCCCCGTTCCCAGACCCGCATCCTGATATGGGAACGGTCCAGAATCTGGGCGAATTCGATGTTGGCCTTTTGCGGAAAGTTCGGGTGAACCTCAAGCGTCGGTCCGATCTCGGCCAAAGGAACGGCCTGCGCGTCGGGCACGAAAAAGACGGCGTGCGGATTGCCCATGCTTACGCAGCAGGCGTCCGGCACGTCGAGTTCGTCGAACGACACGGCGAGCGTGTCCATTTCGTGCGCGAGGGGGATGTTGTTCCAATTCAGGCGCGGCGGCCCGAAATCGACGGCGATAAGGCCGTCTTTTTCTTTCCAGACTTTCAAAAGCCCCGCGGCGGTTTGCACGGCGCCTTCGTTTTTTCCCGTTTCCTCGAACAAAAGGCGCGCCACGCAGCGCGTGCCGTTGCCGCACGCCCCGGCGGCCGAGCCGTCGGCGTTGAAAAAGCGCGCGAACAAATCGGCGGCGGGATCGACGGGTTTTTCCAGGACGATCAATTGGTCGTACCCGACGCCGCGATGACGATCAGCGACGCGCAGGCAGAATTCCTTGTCGGGAGAAAAACCGCTTTCACGGCTGTCAATGACGACAAAATCATTGCCGAGGCCATGCATTTTTAGAAAGGAAATCTGGTTTTTAGTTTCTGACATCTGATATCTGACATCCGGCATCTGAAGTGGAAGGCCCCGCGACGGCCGGTGGTTTGCTCTCCTCCGCGACCTGCTAATTAAGCAGGTGGGCGCCATATGTCCGAAGCCACGACTCCGGTCAGGGACAGCTCCCAAGAGGTTCATTATCGGCCCCGGGGATTATACAACCTGTCGTGCCGCGCAGTTGCCTTCCGGCTCCCATTATAAGCGCTCTCGCGCGAAAAGGGTAGGAAAAGAAGAAAACGTTAACGGCATTTTATCGTAGGGGAATCAAGCCCGCCCGACCTGTTGCGAAATGCTGATGATGCGTTGCTGCAAATGCTCGACGGCGGCGACCATAAGATTCTCGTCCGCCTTTCGGGCTTCCTTGACGGCCTTGCGGGTCTCGATAAGCTCGTCGGCCAAAAGCAGGCAGGTCAGCATGAACAGACGCGTTTCCGTGGCGTTTGCGCTTGCGCGCGCGATGTCATTGATTTTAGCGTCCACAAGCTTGACGATCTCGGCGAGTTTCTTTTCGTCGCCGGGATCGCAGGCGACGATGTATTCGCGGCCCCGAAGCGTGACGGCGACCTTGGCGGTCGGTTTGGGGACGGTTTTTCCTGCCTTGGTTTCGTGAGCGGCGGAAGATTTGCTCATGGCGGTCCCCTTAATTTTTCAAAATGGTTTCGACGTGATCAATGGTTTGATCCAGACGCAGGGCCACTTTTTGCGCAACGGCTAAAACCCCGGCTTCGCGGGCGCGGCTTAATTTGATGATTTCGGCCTGTCTGCGCTGGTTCTCGGCCCGCTGCGCAACGTCAAGCCCCACCCTGTCCTCAAGATCCGAGATGGCTTCATCAAGCGCTTCGAGCGCGGTCTTCAAGCGTTCCATGGCGCATCCTTTTCGAATCGTCTCGCAACCGTTCCGAAGACGAGATTAAGCCGCAAAGGCCAAGCCGTCAACGATAAGCCTTTGGGGAAAGCAAACTTTAACCTATTGCGCCCCAAAGGCTTTTGGGGCATTTTCCTTGCCGACAGACAGCCCCTTTGAAAGATTTTCCGATGCCCGTCAAAGCCGCCGATTCTCTTCACACGCCCATGGCGAACGCCATCCGCGCCCTGGCGATGGACGCCGTTCAAAAGGCTAATTCGGGCCATCCGGGAATGCCGATGGGCATGGCCGATGTGGCGACGGTTCTTTTCAGGCATTATCTGCGTTTCGATCCTTCCTGTCCCGCCTGGCCGGATCGGGACCGGTTTATCCTTTCGGCGGGACACGGCTCCATGCTGCTTTACGCGCTGGCCCACCTGACGGGTTACGCGAAAATGACGATGGAGGAGATCAAGGGCTTCCGCCAGCTCGGCAGTCTTACGCCGGGCCATCCTGAATACGATCCCGAAATCGGGGTCGAGACGACGACCGGACCTTTGGGGCAGGGAATCTCAAACAGCGTCGGCTTCGCGTTGGCGGAGCGTATCCTCAACGCCCGCTTCGGCGACGAGCTGGTCGATCATCGCACCTTCGTCATCGCTTCGGACGGCGATTTGATGGAAGGCATCAGCCATGAAGCCTGCTCCTTGGCCGGGCATTTGAAGCTGGGTCGTTTAATCGTTTATTACGACGACAACAAAATCTCCATCGACGGCGGAACGGAGCTTTCCTTCACCGAAAATGTCAAGGACCGCTTCGCGTCCTACGGCTGGCACGTTCAGGAAGTGAACGGCCATGATCCCGAAGCCATCGCCTGTGCGACAGAGGCGGCGCTCGCCGTGACGGACCGGCCTTCCCTTATCGCCTGCCGCACGATTATCGGCTTTGGCGCGCCGAACAAGCAGGGAACGTCCGGTTGCCACGGCTCGCCGCTCGGCCCTGACGAGGTGGCCGCCGCGCGGGGCGTTTTGGGCTGGACCGCGCCGCCGTTCGAGATTCCCGCCGACATCCTTTCCGCCTGGCGCCAGGTCGGATCGCGCGGCGAGACGTTGCGCAAAGCGTGGGAGGGGCGTCTCGGCAAGGCCGCCTTACGCGGCGCGTTCGAGCGCGAGATGAACGGAACCCCGCCGGAAGAGATGAAGGCGGCTCTGGCGGCCCTTAAGCAAAAGATCGTCGCCGAAAAGCCCAAGCACGCCACGCGGCAGTCCTCGGGCGCGGCGCTGGGCGCTTTGCTTCCCGTCATGCCGGAACTTATCGGCGGCTCCGCCGATCTGACGCCCTCGAACAACACGCAGGTGAAGGGTTTCGGGCCCATTTCCGCGCCGTTTTACACGGGCCGCTATATTCATTTCGGCGTGCGCGAACACGGCATGGCCGCGATCATGAACGGCCTGGCGCTGCACGGCGGGATCGCTCCCTATGGCGGCACGTTCATGCAGTTCACGGATTATTGCCGTCCGGCCCTTCGCCTGGCCGCGCTGATGAAGCAGCGCGTCGTTTTCGTGATGACGCACGACAGCATCGGTCTGGGCGAAGACGGCCCTACTCATCAGCCCGTCGAGCATCTGGCGGCCTTGCGCGTCATTCCCAACCTTCTCGTTTTCCGGCCCTGCGACGGCGTGGAAACGGCAGAATGCTGGGAGCTGGCGCTCAAAAGCGCGGACGCGCCGAGCGTGCTGGCGCTTTCGCGCCAGGGCTTGCCGACGTTGCGAACGGACACCGACGAAAACAAATGCGCGCGCGGCGGCTACGTTCTGGCCGAAGCAAACGGTCCGCGCGCCGTGACGTTGCTTGCGACGGGATCGGAAGTTTCGCTTGCCATGCAGGCGCGGGAATTGCTCGCGAGGGAGGGCATCGGCGCGGCGGTCGTTTCCCTGCCGTGCTTCAGCCTTTTCGATAAGCAGGACGAGGCCTATAAAGCGAGCGTTTTAGGCGCCGGGCCGCGCGTGGCGGTCGAAGCGGGCGTTGCGGCGGGTTGGTCCAAATACGTCGGCCCTCGCGGAATCTTTGTCGGCCTGCGCGATTTCGGCGCCTCGGCGCCCGCCGAAGTTTTGTACAAGCATTTCGGCGTGACGGCGGAAGCCGTGGCCGAAGCGGCAAAAAAACTCGTTTAACTTACGGAGAGAAAGAATGGTTGTGCGTATCGCAATTAACGGCTTCGGCCGCATCGGCAGACTCGTCGCAAGGGCGGTTTTCGAGCAAAATCGCGAGGATGTCGAGATCGTGGCGATCAACAGCACGTCCGACGCCGCAAGCAGCGCCCATCTTTTGAAATACGATTCCGTTCATGGCCGGTTCGGCGGCGAAGTCGCGGCGGAAGGGGACGACATGGTCGTCAACGGAAAACGCATTAAGGGGCTGCAGGAAAAAGACCCCTCCCAATTGCCTTGGAAAGAGCTGGGCATCGACGTCGTGATGGAGTGTTCCGGAAAGTTCACGAAGCGGGGCGACGCGGCCAAACATCTGGAGGCCGGAGCGAAAAAGGTTCTGATCTCCGCGCCTGCGACGGACGAAGACCTTACCGTCGTTTACGGCGTGAATCACGGCGAGTTGAAGGCTTCTCACGTCATCGTCTCCAGCGCGTCCTGCACCACCAATTGCCTGGCGCCCGTAGCCTTCGTCCTCGACAGAACCGTCGGTATTTCGCACGGCTTCATGACGACGATCCACTCCTATACGGGCGACCAGCGCATTCTCGACAAGGACCACAAGGATTTGCATCGCGCTCGCGCGGCGGCTTTGAACATGGTCCCGACCTCGACGGGCGCCGCGAAGGCCGTCGGCAAGGTCCTGCCCGCGCTGAAAGGCAGGCTCGACGGCACGGCGATCCGCGTACCGACGCCGAACGTTTCGGTCGTGGATTTCAAGTTCGTGGCCAAGCGCGAGACGACGGTCGAAGAGATTCAAGCCGTCATGAAAGAAGCCGCCGCCGGGCCGCTGAAGGGCATTTTGGGGGTTTACGACGAACCGCTCGTTTCCACGGACTTCAATCATGATCCCCGTTCGTCGGTCTTCGCGCTGAACGAAGTGAAGGTCATCGAGGGCACCTTTGTGCGCGTGATGAGCTGGTACGACAACGAATGGGGCTTCTCGGCGCGTATGCTGGACACGGCCGTCGCGATGATGGCGGCGAAGTAAGGCTTACGCCCATTGATTCCTGAACCAGGTAACCTGCCGTTTGGCGTAATTGCGCGTGTGCTGCTGCGCCAGCGCGACGGCTTCTTTGAGGCTTAATTCGCCGCGCAGATGGGCGGCGAGTTCCGGCACGCCGAGGATTTTCATGGCCGGTAGGGAGGAATCCAGGTTTCGTGCTAAAAGCGCACGGACCTCCTCAAGCGCGCCTTTTTCCATCATCCCCAAAAACCGCGCGTCGCACGCCGCGTAGAGCGCCTTGCGTTCGGGCAATAGCAAATGTTTCTTGATTTCCCCCCGAATGCCGAATGCCGAATGCCGAATGCCTTCTTTTTGCCATTCCCCCAAGCTTTTCCCCGTGTGCCAGGCCACTTCATAGGCGCGGATCAGGCGCTGCCGGTCGTTCGGTTTGATTTTTGAGGCGCTTTCGGCATCAAGCGCGGCGAGTTTCTTTCTGAAAGCGGCTTCGCCAAGTTTTTCATAAAGCGCAATCGTTTCCGCGCGAACGACTTCGGGGATTGCCGGTATATCCGCAAGCCCGCCGAGTAGGGCGCGAAAATAAAGGCCGGTGCCGCCTACGACAATGGGCGTTTTTCCGGCCTCGCGCGTTTTTTCGATGGCCCTTTGCGCGAGCGCAAGCCATTGGCCTGCCGAGGATTTTTCGCTCGGATCGAAAACCTCAAACAATTCGTGCGGGATTTCGCGTTTTTCCTGCGCGGTCGGTTGCGCCGTCAGCAAGGGAAGTCCCGCATAGACCTGCATCGCGTCGGCATTGATAATCACGCCGTTTTCGCGCCGCGCAAGCTCAAGCGCGAGCGCCGTTTTGCCCGAAGCGGTCGGCCCGCCGATGAGGTGGAGAAGTCGGTTCACCGAACAATCCTGATCTTAACGGGCAGTTTCATTTTCGACCAAACTTTATCCGCCGTGACGGCTTCGGCCTTGAGCGCGATGGCCGTGGCAAGGCAGGCGCCGTCGCCGAGCGAGAGGCCGAGCGGTTTTCCGAGCGCCGCCAGTTTTCCTGAAAGCGCGGCCATTTCCCTGTCGAAGGGGACGACGTTCGGGACGAGATCCAAAGCGGCTTCTTCCGCTTCGTCGGGCGAAAGGCCCGTCAAGACAAGCTTCGCGATAATCTCGGCCAGATTGACGGCGCTGACGGCGGCTTCGTCCAAAAGCGGCTCAACCTTGTCGCTGCCCGGCTCTTCGTTCATGACGGCGAGCAGGGCGGAACTGTCGAGAATATAATTACTCATCCGCCGCCTCTTTCCGTCTTTCGGCGATCAATTCGTCTACGAGGCTTCGTCCGCCCGCGTGTTTCTTGACAAGCCGCCGCACGCGAGCCAACGCTTGTCGCGCCGAATAAACGCGCAGTTCGTCCTTCTCAAGCCGCAAAATGACCTCCTCGCCGGGGGCGAGGCCGAGGGCTTGGCGATAGGCCGCCGGGACGACCAGGCGGCCCCCGTCATGAATTTTGGTCCGATGTTCAAGCATGGCATAGCCTGTGAAAAATGGATCAACTGTCTAAATATGGCATAAAATGATTAAAATGGCAATAATGAACGAGAATGGCTGTTTGTTCTTCCTCCCCGGATTTGCTAGTCTCTTTCCGGAACGAACAAGGAGGCCTGCTATGGGATTGAGTTTATGGCATCTTTTGGTGCTTTTGGCCGTCGTGCTGATCGTGTTCGGCGCGGGGCGGCTGCCCGGCGTTATGGGCGATCTGGGCAAGGGCATTCGCAATTTTAAGGCCGGGCTGAACGGCGAGGCCGAAAAGGGCGACAAACCGCGCCTGCCTCCTTCCGACAAAGACGAAGCCTGACCCCATGTTCGATCTGGGTTGGGTTGAGCTTTTGATCGTCGCGGCGGTCGCCCTTGTGGCCGTCGGGCCGAAGGATTTGCCGAAAATTATGCATAGGCTCGGCGCTTGGGCGGGCAAGGCCCGTCGGTTCGCGCTGGCCGTCCAGCACGATCTGGAGCGTCTGGGCCATGAGGCGGAACAAGCCGAAAAAGCCGAAGAAGGAAAAGATGACCCCAAAGCCTGATCCTGACGGCCTGCCGCTTTTGACCCACGCGCTTGAGTTTCGCCGCAGGCTCACGATCTCGCTGCTTGCCATTTTGGCCGGGTTTTTGGTTTGCTATGTTTTCGCCGCCGATCTTTACGCTTTCCTTGTGAGGCCGTTGGCCGAGGCGATGGGGGGCGAGGAAAGGCGGCTTATCTATACGGGCCTGACGGAAGTTTTCATCACCTATCTGAAGCTGGCCTTCTGGGGCGGGCTTTTTTTGGCCTTTCCCGTTATCGCCGCGCAAATCTGGTTTTTTGTCGCCCCAGGCCTGTACCGGGAGGAAAAGCAAGCTTTTCTGCCTTTCCTGATCGGCGCGCCCTTGCTGTTTTTGGCGGGCGCGGCGATGGCCTATTATCTCGTTTTTCCGATGGCCTGGGCCTTTTTCCTGAGCTTTGAAAATCCGGGCGCGGGCCTGCCGATCCAGATGGAAGCGCGGGTGAGCGAATATCTTTCCCTGTCCGCGTCCATCATCTTCGCCTTTGGTCTGGCCTTTCAAATGCCCGTCATTTTGGTGCTTCTGGCGCGGGCGGGAATCTTAACGGCGCGGAAACTCGCAGGATTCCGGCGCTTCGCCATCGTCCTTATTTTCGCCTTTGCCGCTATCGTCACTCCCCCCGACGTCATCAGCCAGATCGCCCTGGCCCTGCCCATGATGGGCCTTTACGAGCTTTCCATCTTCGGGGCGCGGTGGGCGGAAGGAAAAAGGCGGAAAGAGAGTTGATAGGCAAGGCCTTTTTCGCTTAGTCTAGGAAAAACTCCGTCACTCCCGCGTAAGCGGGAGTCCCGTTTGGTTTAACGACACGAAAAACAAACGGGATGCCCGCTGTCGCGGGAGTGACGAAAATAACAATTTTCCGTTCAAAGGCCTGCCATGTACGACATCAAGCTGATCCGCGATAATCCCGAAATTCTGGACAAGGCGCTGGCGCGTCGCGGAATGCCTTCCGCATCGGGCGAGATTTTGAAGATCGACGAGCAGCGCCGCGCCGCCCAGACGTCCATGCAGGACATTCAGGCCCGCCGCAACGACCTTTCCCGCCAGGTCGGCGAGCTGAAGCGCAAGGGCGAAAACGCCGACGCGCTTATGCAGGAAGTAGCGGGGCTGAAGGACAAGCTTGCCGCGCTTGAGGCGCAGGAAAAAGAGCTTGGCGAGCAATTGCACGCGATTCTTTCCAGGCTCCCCAATGCGCCCGCCGCCGACGTGCCGGACGGCAAGGACGAGCATGACAACAAGGAAGTGCGCCGCTTCGGAACGCCTAAAGGCCTCAACGCGCCGCGCGAGCATTACGAACTGGGCGAGGCGCTCGGTCAGATGGATTTCGAACGCGCGGCGAAATTGTCGGGGGCGCGGTTCACCGTTCTTTCCGGGCAGCTCGCGCGGCTTGAACGCGCCATCGGCAATTTCATGCTCGATCTGCACACGGAAACGTTCGGTTACACGGAAGTCTCGCCGCCGCTTCTCGTCAGGGACGAGATTTGCTACGGCACCGGAAACCTGCCCAAATTCGGCGAGGATTTGTTCCACACGACCGTCGGCCTTTGGCTTATCCCGACGGCGGAAGTGCCGCTCACCAATCTCGTCTATGACGAAATCGTTGAAAAGGAAAAGCTGCCGCTTCGCATGACGGCGCGCACGCCCTGTTTCCGCTCGGAGGCAGGTTCGGCGGGCAAGGATACGCGCGGTATGTTGCGCCAGCATCAGTTTTACAAGGTCGAGCTGGTCAGCATCACGGCGCCGGAGCAATCGAAGGAAGAGCATGAACGCATGACGGATTGCGCCGAAGCGGTTCTTAAAAAGCTCGAATTGCCGTTCCGCACGGTGACGCTTTGCACGGGCGATATGGGCTTTGCTTCGCAAAAAACCTACGACATCGAAGTCTGGCTGCCGGGACAGAACACCTACCGCGAAATCTCAAGCTGCTCGAACTGCGGCGATTTCCAGGCGCGGCGTATGAACGCACGGTGCCGCGCGGCGGGTGAAAAAAACACGGCCTTCGTCCATACGCTTAACGGATCGGGCGTCGCCATCGGGCGCTGCCTGATCGCGATCATGGAAAATTATCAAAATCCGGACGGCTCCATCGGCATCCCCGCCGCGCTGCAGCCTTATATGAACGGTTTGACGAAAATCGAGGCGGTCAAGGCATGATGAAAAAACGCGCGGCTCTTTTTCTTTTCGTTTTTCTTTCCGCTTGCACGCTGAGCAAGCCGCCGGATTACGATCTGCCGTCCGCCAGCGGCGTGTTTCCGGGCCAGGAAATCACCGTCGGATCGGGCGAGAATCTTTATGCCGTCGCGCAAAAGAACAACGTTCGCCTGCGCGAGCTGATCGTCGTCAACAAGCTGGAGCCGCCTTATAGGGTCAAGCCGGGCCAGAAACTTTATCTCCCTTCGAAAGACGGCTATGCGCCGACGCCAAAAGCCGCCCCTTTGGAGCCGATCGACAAGGGAAATATGGGGCCTTCCTCGCCCAGCATCCGGCCCGAAAGCGTGACGGCCACGCCGCTTGAAGCGCCCGCCGCTTCTGCGCCACCGCCTGTCGCTCTTTCGACGCCCGCCGAACCCGCCCCCGCTCCGGCTCCCTCGGCGGCGAGGACGACGAACATCGGGACGCGCGAAAAGGCGCGCGCCGCTTCGGAAGTTCCCGAAATCGACATCGACAATTTGAGAAAATCTCTTCTGGAAGAGGAAGAGGCGAGAAAAGAGACCGCGCCCGCGCCCCAAACGCAGGCCGCGCCGCCGGAACAGCCAGCGGCTTCCGGCGCTTTCCCTTCTTTCGCTTGGCCTGTGCGCGGCACGATAGTCTCGGCCTTCGGACCCAAGGGTAAGGGGCGCGATAATGACGGCATCAATATCGCCGCGCCCAAAGGTTCGCCCGTCAAAGCGGCGGCGCGGGGCGTCGTCGCCTATGCGGGCAGCGAGATGAAGGGCTTCGGCAATCTGATCCTGATCCGCCACGAGGGCGGGTGGGTGACGGCCTACGCCCATCTGGCCCGCATGGTCGTCGCCAAGGACGCGCCGGTGGAAGAGGGTGAGATGATCGGCACCGTGGGAACGACGGGCGGGGTTAAATCGCCGCAGCTTCATTTCGAAGCGCGCCGCGAAGGTAAGCCCGTCGACCCGGAATTGGTGCTGAAGTAACCGAAACCCTTATCCCTGCCGTTTCGCCAAAATCTCCTGCGCGAGGCGTTTGCCCAGTTCGACCCCGAACTGGTCGAAGGAATTGACGCCCCACAAAACGCCCTGGCAGAACACTTTGTGTTCGTAAAGCGCCAGCAAAAGGCCGAGGTTATAGGGCGCAGGCGCGTCAAGCCATAAAGCGAGCAAAGGTTTGCCGCCCGGATTTTCCCGCGCCGGGTCTTGCGCCGTTCGCCCGTCCGCCAGCGCCGCCATTTGGGCGTTCATGTGGGCGAGCAGGACATCGTGCGCTTCCGGCTCGTTCAGATCGTCCTGCCGGACGCCGATGAACTCGGCCCAAACCCTGCAAGGCCCCTGGTGCAGCCATTGATGGAAACTGTGCTGGCTGACGCTGCCGCAATCGCCGAAAACGACCGGGCCTGTCGGGTAATCCACCGGCTCCCCTTCGCGCGTGACGCGCTTGCCGTTGCTTTCCATGTCGAGCTGCTGCAAAAAGCGCGGCAGATCGCGCAGGCGTTCGCTGTAAGGCAGAACGGCCAAGGCTTCCGTACCCCCGAAATTGCGGTGCCAAAGGCCGGTCGCGGCCATGAGAAACGGCATATTCGCTTCAAGCGGCGCGGCGCGGAAATGCGCATCCATTGCCGCCGCGCCCGCGAGCAATTCCTGAAAAGCGCCCCATCCGGCGGCGAGCGCGATGGAAAGCCCCACGGCGGACCAAAGGGAATAGCGGCCTCCCACCCAGTCCCACATGGCGAACCTATTGTCCGGATCAATGCCGAACGCTTCCGCCGCCTGCCGGTTCGTGGAGACGGCGACGAAATGCCGCCGCGTCGCGTCCTCGCCGAGAGAGGCCGCAAGCCAGCGCCGCGCCGCGTTCGCGTTAAGCAGGGTTTCCTGCGTCGTGAAGGTTTTTGAGACGACGATGAAAAGAGTCGTCGCGGGATCGCATTCTTTGAGCGTGAAAGCCATATCCGCCGGATCGACGTTGGCGACGAAGCGCACGCGCGGGCCCGAAGCCTGTCCCCGCAAGGCGCCGACGACAAGCCGGGGGCCGAGATCCGAGCCGCCGATCCCGATATTCACGATATTTTCGATCCGGCGTCCCGTCGCGCCGAGCCATTTGCCTTCGCGCACGGCGGCGGCGAATTCTTCCATTTTCTTTTGCGTCGCGCGGATGGCGGGGACGACGTTTTGACCGTCAACCTGGACGGGCGCGTCCGTTTGCGCGCGCAGGGCCGTGTGCAAAACCGCGCGGCCTTCCGTCACGTTGATTTTCTCGCCCGCGAACATCTTATCGCGCCAGGCTTCCAAATTCTGCGCCTTGGCCAGATCGAGCAAAAGCGCGAGCGCCTCCGCCGTGATTTGCGCGCGCGAAAAATCGGCTTCGATTCCCTTGATCCTGATCGAACCGAGGCCGCCCGGCCCGGCCTTTGTTTTCCGTAAAGAGGCCCAGGCGGGAAAAGAAGAGGCTTTGCCCATGAATCAGTCTCCGATAAGCGCTTGCATTTTGTCGGCCTCGATAAGCCGAGGCTCTCCCACGAAGGAAAAGAAAACGCGAGACGGATCGAACCATGTTTTAAGAACGCGGTCCACGTCTTTTTTGGACACCTTTTCGATCAAACCCGGATAAGCGGCCAGGAAATCCCGTTCCAAACGGTCCTGCCTTAGAGATAAAAGAACCGAGGCCGCGCCGTCGGTTGAAGTCAGCTTCAACGGCAGCGAGCCGGTCAGATAGGCTTTCGCCGCCTCGATCTCTTCCCCGCTCGCGCCGTTTTCGAACGCTTCGCGCCAAACGTCGCGGACGAGGGCGAGGGCTTCGCCCGCTTTTTCGTTGCCCGTCGCGAGGCCGCCCAAAAGGAACGAAGCTTTTTCCATTGAGGCCAAAGACGTGCCGATTCCGTAGGTCAGGCCTTCTTTTTCCCGCGCCTCTTTCATGAGGCGGGACATAAAGCCGCCGCCGCCCAAAATATAATTCGCGACTTGCGCGGCGTACCAATCGGGGTCTTGCCTTTCCGGCATCGGCGCCGCGAAGAAGATGTTCGTTTGCTCGCCCGTCCGGCGCACAAGGACGGAAACCGGTTTGTCGGGCCAGACAAAGGCGGGAACGTCGAGCGGCGCGGCGCGAGCGGGCAGGCCGCCGAAAGCGCGGTCAAGCAGAGCGCCCAATTCCTTGGGCGTTACGTCTCCCGCGACGGCGATCAGAAGGTTGTCCTTGGCCAATCTTTGCCGGGCGAAGGCGGCGGCGTCTTTCCGTTCGATCTTCTTCAGGCTTTGCGAGGAGCCGAGCGAGCGAAAGGCATAAGGATGCTCGCCGAAAAGGGTCTGAAACAGCGCGTAGCGGCCCTGCCATTCCGGCTCGGCGATTTGAAAACGCAAGGCGGCGCGCTGCTGGTTCTTGGCGCGGGCGAAAGAGGCTTCGTCGAAACGGGGTTGCGTAAGCGAAAGCCCCAAAAGGCGAAAGGCTTCGTCCTTGTGGCGGCGCAAGGTTTTCATCTCGCCCGCAATCGCGTCGCGGCCCGCGCTGATGTCAAGGCGGATGGACAAAGCGGCCAGCCTGTCCTGAAAGGACTTGTCGTCGTAAGGTCCGGCGCCCTGCGTCAAGAGAGAGGCCGTCAGCGTCGCGAGGCCCTGCTTGTCCTGCGGATCGGCCTCGACGCCGCCGCGAAAAGCGAAGGCGACGGAAAGAAGAGGCAGCCGGTCGCTTTGCAAAAGCCAGGCCTTGAGGCCGCCGGGGCTGACGACTTCCTGAATCTCCGGTGCGCCAAAGGCGGGCAGGGAGAAAAGAAGGAAAAGGAAAGAAAGGCAAAAACGCTTCATTTTGCCTCCGTTCCGTCCGCTTCCAAGACGCCTTGGACCTGACGCGGGGAGGCGAGAATCTCGCGCAAGGCCTTATTCACCTCGCGCGGCGTCACGGCGCGAATTCGGTCGGGCCATTCTTCCACGTCTTCGATCGTTTGCCCGACCGCCAGCGCCTGCCCCAAAACAAGCGCGGGCGCCATAAGCCGGTCGCGCGCGAAGAGGGCGTCGTCTTGAAGGCGTCTTTTGGCCGCCTCGACGTCTTTCGCCTTAAGGCCTGTCCGGGCGAGATTTCGCAAATAGGCTTCGACGTTTTTTTCGAGTTTGCGCGTATCGCCGCCGGGAATGGGCGTTCCCAGAAGCGAAAAGAGAGCCGGGCCGCGCGAGGTCGGATCGTAAGACGCTTCGATCCCGCTTGCCGTTTTCGTCTCAAGGACGAAATGCCGGTGCAAAAGACCGACCTCGCCTCCCGATAAAACTTCGGCCAGAACCTCAAGCGCGTGGACGTTCTTCGGCGCGACGAGAAGACGGACAAAGAAAGGCTGGTTCACGCGGCCATCCTTCATCTCGATCCGCGCGCGGATAAAGGCCTGCGGCAAAGGAAGAGCGCCCGTTTTCGCTCCGCCCCGCGCGGGCAGGCGCCCGAACGTCTCGGCGGCGAGCGCGAAAACCTCTGCCGGACGGACATCGCCGCTGACCACGAGAATCGCGTTGTTCGGCGCGTAGAAAGCGTCATGGAAAGCGCGGGCGTCTTTCAGGCTCAGCTTTTCGATGTCTTCGCGCCAGCCGATGACAGGCCGTCCGTAAGGATGATCGGGGAAAAGAGCGGCGCGCAGTTTTTCGTAAAAAAGGCCTTGCGGATCGTTGTCCGTCCGCTCCTGCCGTTCGCTGAGAACGACGGAAAGCTCGCTTTCGGCGCCCTCGCGCGAGACGGAAAGAGTTTTCATCCTTTCGGCTTCAAGCGCCAGGGCAAGCGGCAGGCGTTCGGCGGCGACGGAAACGTGATAGGCCGTCGCGTCCGCGTCCGTGAAGGCGTTGTCGCTGCCGCCTTGCGCGGCGACCTTTTCGCTGTAGTCGTTGTCCTTGAACATCAGATGTTCAAGATAATGGGCCAGGCCCGAAAGGCCCGGCGGATCGTCCGCCGCGCCCGCTTTGTACCAAACGGCCTGGGCCACGGCGGGCGAGAGCGCGCCGGGGACGACGACGACCTGCAGGCCGTTTGAAAGCGTTTTCACTTCCGGATAAAAGACGGCGGCCTCAGCGGGCGTGAAGGTCAGGTGAAAAAAAACGAGAAGAGCCAGCCCCTGAATCCTGAACCCTGAATCCTGAACCCTTCTTTTTCTCACAGCCCGAGCCACCCGCTCTTGTTCTTTTCGATGATGGGCGTCGGCCCCGTCGTGACGGATTCGCCTTTTTCCTGCGCTTCCCGCAAACGGGCGGCCTCGGCGGCGGGATCGACCGTCGTTGCGTTCGAGGAAGGATCGCGCCACCACAAAAGCTCTTCCACCAGATGCTCGGACCCGACGACCTTTTGCGCGGCTTCGCGGTCGATCACGGCGCGGATGTTCGGTTCCGCTTTGTCGGTTCCGGCGGCGGCCAAAAGGGATTTTTCGCCCTCGGATTCGCTTGAAGAGGCCGCGCGGCCCCCCGCGCCGAACAAAAGCGTTTGCGCGCGGCTCGGCATACTCACTTCCTGCGGCCTCGGCGCGCCGGGCGAGGGTGGGCGCAAGGTGAACTCAGGCGGCATGGAAAGGGGCGGGCGTTCGACGACGGCGAACTCGTCCGGCGGGTTGCGGCCAAGGCCCAGGGATTGCGCCGTATCGCCGCAAGCCGCAAGCGCAAGGACCAAACCGACAAGGGCCAGACGCGGGAAGAAAGTCATGACAGAGCCTCCGGATGTTCATCCTTTAAGTTTTTGGCGTCTCGCGAGGATATTTTCAAGCAAAAGAAGCGCGACGCCCGCGACGATGGCGCTGTCGGCCAGATTGAAGGTGTACCAATGGTAGTCCAGGATATGAAAATCAAGAAAATCAACGACCGCGCCGAAGCGAAAGCGGTCGATGACGTTCCCGATGGCGCCGCCCATGACCAGCCCAAGGCCAAAGCCCGCGTAAAGAGTCTCGGCTTTCCGCAGCCAGTCCAGGAGAAGGAGGAGAATCAGCGTCGCGACGCCGATCAGGATATAAGGCATCCAGGCTTCTTCGTGGTCGAACAGGCCGAAGGTGACGCCCCGGTTCAGGCTGAGCCGCAAATTGAGAAAGGCGTTCACGCGCACGAAACGCGCTCCGGCCAAAAGGTCGTTCAGCACCCACCATTTGCTGGCCTGGTCGAGCAGGGCGACAAGGGCCGTTAAATAAACGCCGATGCTGAAAAAATCGCGCTTCATGCGCTAACCTTTCGCCAAAACGGAAGCGCAGCGGGGGCAAAGCTCGTCCGCGTTCACGTCCGGTTTGATCTGCCAGCACCGCTCGCACTTCCGGCCTTCGGCGAGACGGACGACGACGGCGACGTCCGGCACGTCCTGAAGCGCGAAAGCGCCTTGCGGCGCGGCGCCTTGTTTCATCGCGACCGCCGAGGCGATGCAGATTTCGGCGAGGTCAAGTCCCTTGAGCAAAGCCGCTTGAGCAGCAGAGACATAAACCTCCGGGGCGGCTTGAAGGCTGGAGCCGATCTTCTTCTCTGCTCGCGCGACTTCCAGCGCGCCCGTGACGGTTCGGCGTATTTCTCGGATTTCGGCCCATTTCTTGCCCAAAGCCTCGTCGCGCCAGGCGGCGGGGACGTCAAGAAAAGTCTGGAAGTGAACGCTGTCGTCCGCCGAAGGATGGCGGCAAAGCCAGGCTTCTTCCGCCGTAAAGCAGAGAACGGGCGCCAGCCAGCGAACCAGATGCTCGAACAGAAGCTCCATGACCGTGCGGGCGGCCTTTCGGCGCGGATCGCCGCTCGCGTCGCAATAGAGGCTGTCCTTGCGCACGTCGAAATAGAAAGCCGAAAGATCCATCGCGCAGAAATGATGCAGCGATTGCAGCAGATGGTTGTAATCGTAGGAAGCGATGTCGGCCCGGATCGAGGCGTCCATCTCCGCCAGGCGGTGCAGGACCCAGCGCTCCAGCTCCGGCATGGCTTCGGGCTTGACGCGCTCTTTTTCCGACATCCCCGAAAGCGCGCCGAGCAGATAGCGCAGCGTGTTGCGCAGGCGGCGGTAAAGGTCGCCCGTCTGTTTCAGGATGTTCGGGCCGAGGCCGAGATCCTGCGAATAATCGGAAGCGAAGACCCACAGGCGCAGAATATCCGCGCCCATTTTGTTCATGACCTCGTTGGGGTCCACGACGTTGCCGAGGGATTTGGATTGCTTGCGCCCCTGTTCGTCCAGAACGAAGCCGTGCGTCAGGACGTTTTTATAAGGCGCCCGTCCGCGCGTGCCGCAGGCCTCAAGCAGCGAGGAATGGAACCAGCCGCGATGCTGGTCCGAGCCTTCCAGGTAAAGATCGGCGGGCCAGGACAGATTCGGCCATTCGGGATCGGGCCAGCTTTGATCGAGAACGAAGCTGTGCGTCGAGCCGGATTCGAACCAGACGTCCACGATGTCGAAAACCTGATCGTAATTCTCAGCCTTGTATTTATCGCCGAGGAATTCCTGCGCCGGACGCGCGTACCAGGCGTCGGCGCCTTCTTTTTCAAAGGCCTTGGCGATGCGTTCGAGAACGTCCGGGTCTTTAAGCGGCGAGCCGTCTTTCTTGCTCGTGAAAAGCGCGATGGGCACGCCCCAAAGCCTTTGGCGGCTGACACACCAATCGGGCCGCGTCTCGATCATGCCGCGAATCCGGTCTTCTCCGGCCCCCGGATGCCATTTCGTTTCCCCGATGGCCTTAAGCGCCAGCCCGCGCAGCGTCAGGCCCGTCTTGCCGACCTTCGCCTCGTCCAGCGCGATAAACCATTGCGGCGTCGTGCGGAAGATAAGCGGCGCTTTCGATCGCCAGGAATGCGGATAGGAATGGGTGATGTTCTTCTTGGCCAGAAGGGCGTTCGCATGGGCCATGGCGCGGATGATGGCGGCGTTCGCCTCGCCCGATTTGCCGTCCGGCGTATAGACGTAAAGCCCCTCGAAGCCAGCGACGTTCGGCAAGTAACGTCCGTCGTCGCCGACGGTTTCCTCGAACTTGATTTTATACTTCTGCCCCAGATGGAAATCGTCTTCGCCGTGGCCGGGCGCGATATGCACGAAGCCCGTTCCGGCTTCCGTCGTGACGAAATCGCCCTGATAGAGGGGCACGTCGTAATCGAAATAATTGTCCGATCCGAGGCGCTTGCGGAAGGGATGGGCGCAAACGGTTCCTTCGAGATCCTTGGGCCCCAGTTCGTCTTTCAAGACGGTTTTGGAGGCGATTTTGGCCGCGACGCAGAAATCCTGCAACAGGTCGGCGGCGACGATCAGCGTATCGCCCGGGGAAAGGGCCGAGCCTTCCTCGCAGCCGTCCACCCGGATAAGGGCATAGGCGAAATCGCCGTAGGCGATGGCGCGGTTGGCCGGAAGAGTCCAGGGCGTCGTCGTCCAGATGACGACGCTCGCGCCGCGCAACGCCTGGCTTTTCGTTTCCACGATCGGAAAGCGGATCCAAACGCTGGTGGATTTATGGTCGTGATATTCGATTTCGGCTTCGGCCAGCGCCGTTTTTTCGACGACCGACCACATGACGGGGCGCACGCCTTTGTAGAGGAGGCCGCCGAGAAGAAACTTATGAATCTCGCGCAGGATGATGGATTCGGCGCGAAAGCTCATGGTCACATAGGGGTGCTTGAAATCGCCGATCTGGCCGAGACGCTGCGCCTCTTTGGCTTGCGTGTTTTTCCAATGCTCGGCCTCGGCCCTGCACTCGGCGCGGAATTGGACGGGGGGGATGGCGTCTTTGTCCTGTCCCTTGGCGCGGTATTGCTCTTCGATCTTCCATTCGATGGGCAGGCCGTGGCAGTCCCAGCCCGGCACATAAGGGGCGTCGAACCCCAGCATTTGATGGCTGCGCACGATCACGTCCTTGAGCGTGCGATTCAAGGCGTGGCCCAAATGCATATGGCCGTTGGCGAAAGGAGGGCCGTCATGCAGGATAAATTTCGGCTTTCCCGCGCTTCGCTTGCGCAATTGGTCGAACAGCCCCAGGCTTTGCCAGCGGGCCAGAATCTCAGGTTCCTTCGTCGGCAGATTGCCGCGCATCGGAAAGTCGGTCTGGGGCAGAAAAACGGTGTCTTTATAATCTTTTTTCATGGCGTTAACGAAGGTTGCGAGGGAAGGCGGCAGGATACAGGCCTTATAAACCGCCGACAAGCAGGGATTGCGCCGTTTTGGCGTCCCTTTGTATTTGGGTCTGCAGGTCTTCAAGACGGGCGAACTTTTCTTCGGGGCGCAGGAAATGGTGCAACTCGACCCCCCAAAGCTCGCCGTAGAGGGAGCGGCTTTGGCCGAACAAATGGAACTCCAGCCCTTCCTTTCGATCCCCGATGGTCGGGCGAATGCCAATATTGGCCACGCCGGGAAGCAGGGGGCCGCCCTCTATCCGGCGGGCTTTGACGGCATAAACCCCGAAGAAAGGACGGACATAGGCGCCCAATGCCATGTTGGCTGTAGGCATATTAAGCGTCCGGCCTCTGTGGTCGCCTTCGATAATCCGGCCCTCCAGCAGGAAGGGGCGTCCCAAAAGCGCATTCGCTTCGGTTAAACGATTTTCTTCAAGAGCCTTTCTAATGCGCGAAGAAGAAATGATTTTCCCTTCCGCATCTTTGTAAGGAGGGACCTCGGTCGCGTCGATTCCAAGAGGTTCAAGCCGCTTGCGCAACAAAGAGGCGTCTCCCGTGCGGCTCTTCCCGAAATTGAAATCGAATCCCACAACCACATGACGGACCGCGCAGGTCTCTCTTAAAATGCGGTCGATAAAATCTTCAGCCGACAGGTCGGCCATCTCCGGCGTAAAGGGCAGGACGATAACGTCGTCCGCCCCCGCTTCCTTAAGAAGACGGATTTTCGTTTCAAGGCCGGTAAGAAGAAACGGCTTCTTTTCCTTCTGAAAGAAGGTGTAGGGGTGCGGCTCGAACGTCAAAGCGCGGGCGGGAAGGCCGCTCGCGCGGGCCTTTTCCGCCGCCGCCTTGATAACCTCGCGATGGCCCAAATGCACGCCGTCGAAATTGCCCAGCGCCAGCACGCCGCCGGTGGGGATCGGTTGGTCGGTCAGGGCGTCGAGGATCATAGGCGTTCGCTCCGATGCGCTTCGCGGGCGCAGACAAGGCCCGACACGACAATCAAAAAGCCCCCTCCCCAGACCCAAGGGGAAGGAACGTCGCCCCAAAGCAGATAGCCGAAAATCGCGCCCGTGACCAACTGCGTGTAATGGAAGGGCGAGACGATGGCGACGGGGGCGAGTTTGTAGGCGGTTGCCATAAGCAAATAGCCGATGCCGCCGCAGGCTCCCATGACGAGGAGGAAAAGGAACGGCTGCAAAGGAAGCTGCGAGACAGAATCAATCCAAAGAAAGGGCAAAAGGACGGCGGCCCGAAAAAAGAAGGGGAAAAAACTCAGGCTTTCGGACGTTTCGGTCCGTCCCAGCACGCGCAGAAAAAGCATATCGGCCACAAAAAGGAGCATGAAGACAGGGAGCATGACGTACCCGAGGAGGGTATGGCCCGTTTTAGCCGCTTCATTTAGGAATTCAGGCGAGAGGGCCAAAAGAACACCGAGAAAGCCCACGACGATGGCGACAGCTTGGCTGCGAGATATTTTTTCGCCAAAGAGAGAGGCCCCAAAAAGCGAAATCAGGAAAGGGCTGCCGAAAATGCCGATATAAACCGTCGTCAACGGCAAAAGCATAAAAACGACGACGCTGACCAGGTTGCAAAAAATGAGGAGAGCCAGGCGAAGAGCCTGGAGCTTTTTTCTTTTCACGCGCAAGCGATGAAGCTTTCGCCTGAAAGCCAGGCCCAGAAAAATAACGAGCGCCCCGCTCCAGCCGCTTATTTCAAGAAGCAAAAACGGACTGACCCCGCTCGTCCCCGCCAGCTTGGTCAGCGCGTCGCCGCAGGCCCAGATTGTAAAGCCCAGAAAAGAAAAAAGGGCGCCGCGCAGAAGAGAACCTTGAGGAAGAAACATGGACACCCTTTTGACCCGTCAAGATTCTTTCGTCCAGCCTTTTTCGCCTTGTCGCCAGTAACTCAAAGTGTGCCCGGCTTTTTTGTAGGCTTTATAGCGTTCGCGCGCGGCTTGCGTCGCCTGTTCGTCGTGGCCGTTAAAGATTTCGCAAACGATATCGAACGTCCCCGCGCGATCCGAAACCGCGCCGTCGGCCAAAAACAACACGGTCGCCCCGTTCGGATTCTCGTCCTTTTCCGTCAGCCAGATCGGTTGGTGGGCGGCATGGCCGTCCTTGGCCGTGCCGTGGGGCAGGAAGCTGCCGGGTTTATAGGCCCAAAGATGCTGGGCCAGGGCTTCCGCTCTCTCCGGCGAGGAGGTCATGACAACCGCCCGCAATCCCCGCGCCAGGGTTTTCTCCAAAAGCTCCGGCAAGGCTTGCTCCAGCGTTCTGCGGGTTAAATGGTAAAAGCGAATATCAGCCATAAAAAGAGAATAAGGGGTCTTGAGAGCGGCGTACAGGGGGTTTAGGACTGGCTCCAAGCGCAAAAATTGCCTATCTATAAGCCGCAACAAACGGAAAGTTAACCTTATGCGCATTCTTTTTTTCGGGGACGTGATGGGCCGGTCGGGCCGGGACGGCCTTGCGCGGCATTTGCCCGCCCTTAAAGAGAGGTTCACGCCGGACGTCATCATCGTCAACGTCGAAAACGCCGCTGCCGGGCGCGGGGTCACGATGAAGCTTGCGCGGGAATTTTTAGATCAGGGGATCGATGTTCTGACCAACGGCAACCATGTCTGGAACCAAAAGGAGCTGCTTGCCGCCATCGATCAGGAACCGCGAATACTACGGCCCCTCAATTTTCCGGAAGGCACGCCGGGCCGGGGTCTTTATCTCCATACGCTGTCGGACGGGCGAAAAATTCTCGTTGTCAATATTCAGGGCAATCTTTTTATGGACAGGATTCTCGACGATCCGTTCGTCGCCGCCGAGAAACTCGTCGCGAGCTATAAGATCGGCGGCAACGTGAACGCGATCTTCGTCGATTTCCACGGCGAGATGACGTCCGAGAAAATGGCCCTGGGCCATTTTCTCGACGGACGCGTTTCCGTCGTCGTCGGCACGCACACGCATATCCCGACTTCGGACGAGCAGATTTTGCCCAAAGGAACGGCCTATCAAACCGATACGGGTATGTGCGGCGATTTCGACAGCGTCATCGGCGTGAAAAAAAGCGCTTCTCTCTGGCTTTTTACGCGCAAAATACCGGGCGAACGCATGGAGCCCGCCGAAGGCGAAGCGACGGTTTGCGGCTGTTTCGTTGAAACGGACGATAAAACGGGGCTTGCCAAAACGATCGATGCGATTCAAATCGGCGGAAGATTAAAGCCGCGCGGCGTTTAGTTAAGCCGCCAGCGCAGTTCGCGGATCAGCCCGTCGGCCTGTTGAAGCGGCAAGGGGCCTTCGGCGAGATCGCGCACGGCCTCCAGCGCCGTAAGCGCCGCCCGTATCTGGCCGCGCTCGGCCTGCATATAGCCCAGTTCGCGCCAAAGCTCCTGCCGTCTGGGCGCGAGCAGAATCATGCCTTGCAGCGTTTTGATCGCGGCGTCGGTCTGGCCCTGCGCCGCCTGCTGCCGTTTCACCTGATGCTGAAGGCGCAAGAGGACGTCGCGCTTGCTCAGGGGACGAAGCATTTCCGAGGACAGATCCACCGGACGGGATTCGTCCAGGATGTCGAGAATATCGCACTCTTCCTCGTCCAGACGCGAAGCGTCCACTTCTTCAATCTGACAAGTTTGTCCCGCGCGGAAAGGATCGATGACGACGCTGCCGTCCTTGGCCGAAAGGCGCAAAAGGAAATGCCCGGCCAGATCGATCCCCGTCATAGCCCAGCCCAAGGAAGAGGCCAGGTGCAAATAAAGAATGCCCAGCGCCACGGGCGAGCCGCGTCTGCGGTCGATGACGTCCATCAGATTTGAGGCGCGCGGATCGTCGAGGTGGTTTTCGTCGCCCTGATATTTGTTCTGGACGATCAAAACGCGCCGCAGAAGGCGAAGCTGGTCTTCCGCGCGGCTCGCGACGCCTTCCTGTCTCATCTGGGCGAGAAGAATCTGGAGATGCGCCCGATAGGCCGCCAGGTCGGCTTCGGGCCGCAAGGCGACGGCCAGCGCGAGGGCCGTTTCGCCCAGATCGATGGCGTCGTCGCCGCGTTCGCCCGCGCGACGGAGGGCGAGAAGAGATTCCGTTTTCTGATTCATGGCAGGCAGCATAAGGCCGAATCAAGAGCCGTGTGAAGAGCGCCCTTCGAAGGCATTGATAATATGGCGCGGCCAGCGCCCCGGCAGGACGAGCATAGCATCGAATCGGATGTTATGCCGGGAAAAGCGCGGATAAAGCGAAAGAAAAAAGGAAGCCGCTCCCGCAAGCCGTCTTTTCTGTTTTTCACTCAAAGCCTCGCCGGCCCCGGTTTCGTTGGCGCGGGCCTTGACTTCGACGAAGGCCAGAGTCCGGCCCCGCGCGGCGACAATATCAACTTCGCCCAAAGGGGTTTTGTAACGCGCGGCGAGGATTCGATACCCTTTCAGGCGTAGAGCGAAGCGGCAAAGAAACTCGGCGCTCAGGCCGCGCCGATAGGAGCCCGCGCCTTTTTCTACGCGCCCCATCCAAGCTTCTTTCGCGGATTGTAGGGGTTTTTCCTTGCCCACTTTTCCAAATCCGAAAAGTCGCCGTTTTCCGGCAGCATGATTTTCAGCGTCACGAACATATCGCCGGGAGGCCCTTTGGGCTGGGGTACGCCCTTGCCTTTCAGGCGCATGACCGTTCCCGTGTTGGCGTTTTTCTGAAGCTTGAGCGCGACCGACCCGTCAAGCGTCGGCACTTTGATGGACTCGCCGAGAATGACTTCCGGCAAAGAGACGGGAACGTCCAGATGAATATCGCGTCCCTCCCGCCGGAAAAAGGCGTGCGGCGCGACTTTGATTTCCACAAGCGCGTCGCCCGCGCCCGCGCGGCCCTGCTGGCCCAGGCCGCGAAGCCTGAGTTTATGGCCTTCCTCGGTTCCGGGCGGGATCGTCACGTCCACGGTTTTATGTCCCGCCAGAGTCACGCGCTTGGTGCCGCCCAGGCAGGCTTCAAGGAAGGGGATCGTGATTTCGTAAGAAACGTCCGGACCGCGCTGCGGCTCGTGCCTACCGAAATCCTCCCGGTGTCTGCCGCCGAAAAACTCGGCGAAGATGTCTTCGGGATTGATCCCGCCGCTGCCGAAGCCGAAAGGTCCTTTGCCGCCGCGCGCGCGCCAACCCGTGAAGCCTTCGCCGCCGGGGGCCCCGTGGGCGAAGCCCTTCTCGTTGCCCTGTTCGTCGATTTCGCCGCGATCGTACCGCGCGCGCTTGGCGGGATCGGAAAGAAGATCGTAGGCGGCGGTTATTTCCTTGAACTTCTGCTCAATATCCTTGCGTCCCGGATTCATGTCCGGGTGAAGCTTTTTGGCGAGTTTCCTGTACGCGCTTTTGATCTCGGCCTCGCTGGCCGATCGGGAGACGTTGAGGAGAGAATAGGGATCGAGAGGCATTTGTAAAAACAGGAGGTCGGGGGTCGGGATTCAGGGGCCGGGGAAAAGAGAGTTTTATGACCGCTTGCCCATAAAAACAGGCGAAAAGAAACGTCGTTTCCTCTCCCCGATCCCCGAATCCCGACCCCCGATCCCTTCTATTGCACGATTTTCCACGAACCGTCCGGCTGTTGGCAGGCGCGGCCATAGCCCTGCTGCTTTTGTCCGCCGACGGTGATCGTCTGCTGGAACTCGCGGCAATAGGCGCCGTCGCTTGCATAGCCGTCGCGCACGGGCGTGATCGTCCCGGCGTTGCCGCTTTGCGGATTATTCCAGGTGATTTGCTGGCCGATGGGTGCGCTGTAGGCGCGGCTTTCGGCGCGCGAGATTTCCGCGCGATCAGCCTTGTCGAGCGAGGCGCCGATTTCGTTGCCGAGCCAGCCGCCGAGGACCACGCCCGCCGCCGTGGCCGCGAGGCGCCCGGAACCCTTGCCGATATTGCTGCCGAGCAGGCCGCCGACGGCGGCGCCGCCCAGCGTGCCGACGGTTTCTTTCGTGCCCCGGTCCTGCGCCTGGCAGGCGCCTAGAGCGAGCGTCAGTCCGACGGCGATGAAAAGCGTTTTGCGAAGCATAGCGAACCTCATGTGTGGATGGGAAAACCTTAACCTGCTTTTAGCCTAAAGAGCGATCATGGCGCAACTATGGCCGGACAAAGAAGTTTATTGAACCTGCGGAAGCTGGTTCTGTTTGGTCAGCGCGGTCGTGATGTCTTTGGCCTTTTGCGGGTCCATCTCGCCCAGAATGGCCGCCGTTCGGGCGGGTTTCATTCTTTGCACCACGCCCAAAAGAACGGGCATCTCAAGCGTTTCAAAGATTTTAGCCGCTTCCTTGGGCTTCATGATCTCGTAGATTTTGACGAGATTTTCAAGCTGCGCCTGTTGCGAGGCGTTGGCCTGGCCCAAGAGCGTTTGAATCTGGGCGCGAAGCGTTTCCATTTCCTTGAACTTTTGATCCACGCGCGCCTCGGCGATTTTGATCAGCGCTTCGCGGGCGTCCAATTCCTTGGCGCGCTTGTCAAGCTGCGCCCGGCGGCCCGAAAGCTGCTCGTAAAGGGCGCCTTCGGGCGTTTGGGCTTCCTGCGGCGAAAGGGCGGATGGCGCCCCCGTTTCCTTGGGCGTTTCTTTAGGGGCTTCTTTCGCCGATTCTTTCGCTTTTTCTTCCGGAACCTCTGTCGTGATGGGGCTGTTCGCGGCGGGCTTTTCCTCGGCGCGGGCGGGCGCGACGGACGCGAACAGGCTGCCGTCGTGCAAAGTGGTCCAGGCATCGCCGATGCGCACCCCGACGATCAGGACGGCGATAAACACCATGAAGGGTAAAACCAGGCGGGGGGGCACTTTGAGAAAACGCATGGAAAGACTCACCCGCTTTTCTTAAGGACGCGCAAAAGATCGCGCTCGGTCGCCGAAGGCGGGGCTTTTTTAGCCAGCGGGGCTTCCGGCGTCTCGCCCGCCGCGCCGCGCGAGACGGAAGAGGCCCTTTCCGAAAGCCGCGCGGCTATCTGATCCGCGCTTTCGGTCAGGAAAAGAAGCTCGTCGCGAAGAAGCTGGCCTTTCTCGATCAGTTTTTCAAGATCGTCGCCCGAAGCGCGGCTCGCAGTTCTAAGGTTGCGCACGCCCGCCTCGGCCCGCGAAACCGTCGCGTTGAAGTCGGCGACGAAACGCTCCATCTCTCCCCGATGCGCGCGAACGTCCGCGAGCTGGCGCGTCAGTTTGACGGCATAGGAAATTCCGGCCAGCAAAAGGCCGATCAGAACGAGATCGAGAATAAGGGAAAAAACAAGCATGGGCGCCTCGCTTCAATTCTTTGAAGTATCCTGCATGGTCACTTCGTCGACCCGGACCGCTATTTTGCCGTTCAGCGAACCCATGCGACCTTTGAAAAGGGTCATTTCTCCGGCCCGCAGGGCGACCAGGTCCTCGGCCTTGACGTTGAGCATCACCTTGGACCCTACCTTCCAGTTCATGACCTCTCCGAGCGGCAGGGTCACTTCGTCCAAAACCGCGTTCATGTGCATATTCGTCAGGAGAAGCTCGTTGCCCAAGTGGGTTTCCCAAATAGAATCGCGCCCGAACTTTTCCCCCATGAACATCTGGAGCAAAAGCTCGCGGATCGGCTCCAGCGTGGCGTAGGGAATCAGGATTTCGATGCGTCCGCCCCGGTCTTCCATGTCGATACGCAGCTTGGCCAGAACGGCGGCGTTGGCGGGTCGCGCGATGGTGGCGAAACGCGGGTTCGTCTCCAGCCGGTCGAAGCGGAAGGTGACGGGCGAAAGAGGATCGAAGGCGCCCGAAACGTCGGCCAGGATGACGCGCACGAGCCGCTCGACCAGGTTGCGCTCGATCGTCGTATAGGGCCGTCCTTCGATGCGCATGGCCGCCGTGCCGCGCCGTCCGCCGAGCAGAACGTCCACGATGGAATAGATCATGGCGCTGTCGATGGTCATCAATGCGGAATTGTCCCATTCCTCGGCCTTGAAGACCGCCAGCATGGCCGGCAGAGGGATCGAGTTCAGGTAATCGCCGAAACGCACCGAAGTGATCTGATCCAGGCTTACCTCAACGTTGTCGGACGTGAAGTTGCGCAAGCTCGTGGACATCATGCGAACCAGGCGGTCGAAGACGACTTCCAACATGGGAAGGCGTTCGTAATTCACGAGCGCGCTGTTGATCAGCGCCATGATGCCGGAATTGTCCTGCGCCTGGCCGCCGCCGCCGAAGCCCAGAAGGCTGTCGATTTCGTTCTGGCTCAGGACGCGGGTCGCGCCGCCTTCCAGCCCGTCGCCGCCGTCTCCTTCGGCCATGGCGGCCCATTCGGCGGCTTGCCGTTCTTCCTCGCTCATTTCGGCGGCGCCGGCGCCTTCGGTTTTTTGTTCTTCGTCAGCCATGGGCAGGGTTCAGGGTTCAGGGAGAGACTCAGCGAAAACATATCTGCGATGAAGATTTTATGCAAGGCAAGCCGGACGCAGGAGGTCTTTTCCCCGACTCCTGAATCCTGACCCCTGAACCCTAACTTATTGCACCAACATTTCCTGGAACAGAACGTCCTTGACGCGGATGGGTTTGACGGCTTCGGTCACGCGCAGGAGAAGCTCTTCCCGCAGGCGGTAAAGGCCTGCCGAGCCGCGCAAATCCTCCACGCGCAATTCGCGCAGATAGACCTGAAAATTGTCGATGATGCGGGGTTTGAGGACGTCAAGGGCGGCCTTGTCCTTTTCCGAGCTTAGTTCAAGGCTGACCTTGATCTTAAGAAAATTGGGCCGTTTTCCGTCGCCCGTCAGATTGACCAGAATGTCGCCCAGGGAAAAGAAGACCGGCGCGCCCGCAGCTCCGCCGTGTCCGCCCCCTTCGGCGGCAGGCTCGCCGCCCGCGTTCGCTTCGGACGGGGCGGTTTCGGCAGGGCTCCCGGCGGTTCCTGCCGGTTTCCCGCCGCCTAAAACGCCCGAAAAATAAAGGCCGGCTCCCGCGCCGATCAGAAGAACGACGACGGCGACCCCGATAAGGATGAGTTTCTTTTTGCCGAGTTTCTTCTTGGGTGGGTTCAGGCCCTCTTCCCCGCCTTCGCCCTCGGCTTCGGTTTCGCCTTCGTCGCCGGGTTTCTTGGCTTCTTCGTCCTGGTCCTTTTTAGCTTCCTCGGCCACGGCAGTACCCCCTGGAAAAACTCTATTCCGCAGGCTTAATTCAAACAATCTTGGTTAACAAGTCATTAGGAAAAAAGTTAACAGATTCCTACTTTCGGCATTTTCTGCCGCCGGGCAAGAACAAAAGAGGCCGATAAAAGACCATAACTTTTTGATAAAAAAAGATATATCGATTTGGCATGGCACCTGCAAGGAAAAGGGAGAAGAACCGGGCCGCTTTCGGCTTTCAGGAGCGTAAGGATATGCAGGGCGCCAGTCTCATTTTAACCTCCTACCAGGACTCGCTGGGCCGAGCGATGGACATCGTCGCGAACAACGTCGCGAACGTGAACACGACGGGCTACAAGCGAGAAAACATCGCGTTCGATTCCTATCTTATCAAGCCCACGCCCAAGGATTCCTTCAAATTCGCCGTCGATTACGGCACGTACCGCGACGTGGCGCAGGGCGCGACGATCGTCACGGGCAATCCGCTCGATTTAGCCATCCAGGGCAAGGGGTATTTCCCGGTCCAGACGGAAGCCGGCATTCGCTACACGCGGTCTGGGTCCTTTATGCTCAACGCCGAGGGCGAGATGGTGACGCCCGCCGGGCTTAAGGTTTTAGGCGACGGCGACCAACCGATCGTTTTCCCGACCGACGCGCAGGACATTCTGATTTCTTCCGACGGCACCATCACGGCCAAAACGGGCGGCGGCTCCACGATTCAGGTCGGCACAATCCGGCCCGTTCAGTTCGAGAACGAACAAAGCCTGACGCCTTTAGGCGACAATCTTTACGCGGCGACGGAAGCGCCGATGACCGAATCGGACGGCGTCGTCGTTCAGGGCGCCATCGAGCAATCCAACGTTCAAGCCATCGAAGAAATGACGAAGATGATCGAGGTGTCGCGCACCTATCAGCTCGTCACCCGCCTTTTGGAGAAAGAAAGTCAACGTCAATCCAAGGCTATCGAACGGCTTGGCCAGATAACGGCATAAAATGAGGAAAAGAGCATGAGAGCACTCAGCATCGGTTCGACGGGAATGCAGGCGCAGCAGCTTAACGTCGAGGTCATCTCGAACAACATCGCCAACATTTCGACGACGGGCTTCAAACGGGTCCGCGCCGAGTTTCAGGATATGCTTTACGAAAATATGCGCCGTGTCGGGTCGCCTTCGTCGGATTCGGGCACGCTTTTGCCTTCCGGCCTTCAAGTCGGCCTGGGCGTCAAGCCCGTCGCGACGTACCGCATCAACGAGCAGGGCAGCATTTCCGTCACGGACAACCAGTACGATCTGGCCATCAACGGGCGCGGCTATTTCCAGATCGAAAGGCCGGACGGGACGACAGCCTACACGCGCGCGGGTTCCTTTCAACTGAATCAGGACGGGCAGCTTGTGTCGCCGGACGGTCTCCTTGTCACGCCGACCATCACGGTCCCCGACGACGCCCTGTCCGTCACCATCAGTTCGGCGGGGATCGTGACGGCGGAAATCGCGGGGCAGACGGACGTCCAAAATCTGGGCCAGATGCAGCTCGCCACATTCATCAATCCGGCGGGGTTGGAGGCTATCGGCGACAATCTCTTTCTTGAGACGGAGGCGTCCGGGTCTCCTACCGTCGGCAATCCCCTCTCGACGGGGTTCGGAAGCCTGATCCAGGGTTCCGTCGAATCCTCCAACGTCAACGTGGTCACGGAAATCACGGGCCTTATCACGGCGCAAAGGGCCTATGAGATGAACTCGCGCGTCATCAAGACGGCGGAGGAAATGCTCTCCACCGTCAGCCAGATGGTCTAAGACATGAAAAAAACGCTTCTCGTTCTTTTCCTCCTTCTCGCGGGAACCGACTGCCGGGCCGAAGCGCTGGTTTCGCTTCGTCGCGCCGCCGATGTCCAAGGCCCCTCGATCCGCCTCAGCGACGTTTTCGAAGGCGTTCCCGCCGCCATGGACCGCGACGTCGCGCTGGCGCCGGAACCTGGGCGCAGCGTCACCTATAACGCGCAGGTGCTCACGCGGCTGGCCGAGCAGAACCATCTTATCTGGCGCGCCCAAAGCGCGACGGACAGCGCCGTTCTTACCCGCGCCTCGACCCTCATTACGCCCGAAATGCTCAAGGAAAAGATCGCGGCAAAAATCAAGGAAGACGATCCGGGGCTTCAAGGCGCCCTCGAAATCGTTCTTGAAGGAAAGAATGTCGGTCTTTTCCTTCCGGCGCAGGAAAAGCCGGAATTCGCGCTGGAGGCCTTCCAGTACACGCCGCAAAGCCGACGATTCCAGACGGAAGTTGTCGCGGGCGCGGCGCGGCAGAATCTTACGGGTCGCGTGATCGTCCGGCGTGAGGTTCCCGTTCTGGCCCGCCCCCTGGAACGACGCTCGGTCGTCGGCGAGGGAGACCTGACCTGGCGAACCATGGAAGAAGATCGCCTTCCCCAAGGCGTTTTGACGGACGCTTCCCAGATCGTGGGGCGTGAAATGAAAACCGACCAGTCCGCAGGCGAGATGTTGCGGGCGCGCGATTTGCTGCCGCCGCGTCTTGTGACGCGCGGCAGCCTTGTGACGATCAAGATCGAAACGCCCTTGATGCGGATCACGGCGCAGGGCAAATCGCTGGCCGACGGCGCAAAGGGCGATACGGTCCGCGTCACGAACGTCCAGAGCAAACGCGTGATTGAAGGCGTCGTCGAGGCCGACGGCGTCGTTCGCGTCGAAACGGCGCCGAGAAAAATCGCCGCCGCGCCCGCGCTTGAAGAAGGGAGAACGCCATGACAAACAAAGCGGCCTGGAAAATCGGCCTTTTGCTCGCGCTGGCGCTTTCTCTTTCGGCCTGCAACACCTTTCGGCGGATGAGCGAAGTGGGCGATCCGCCTCCCATGGCGGCGGTGCAGGACCCCTCGCGCATTCCTGGGGCGATGCCCGTTTCAATGCCCATGCCGCCGCCGGAGCTGGGCGAGCGGCAACCCAATTCCCTTTGGCGGACGGGATCGCGCGCCTTTTTTCGCGACCAAAGGGCAAGCCGCGTAGGCGACATCCTGACGGTCGTAATCAACATGGACGAAAAAGCCGAGATCGAGAACGAGACCAAGCGTTCCCGGACGAACAGCGAAAACATGAGCATGGCGAATCTGCTCGGCCTCGAATCGCAGATCACCAAAGTCCTGCCGGAGGGGACGCTGGCCAACAATCTCGTGAATACGGGCAGCAATCTTTCGAACGTGGGCAAGGGTTCGGTCGGTCGAAAAGAAAAGATCGAAATGAAAGTCGCCGCGACGATTACGCAGATTCTGCCGAACGGCAATTTTGTCCTCGCCGGGCGGCAGCAAATGACGGTGAATTACGATATGCGCGAGCTGATCGTCACAGGCGTGATCCGGCCCGAAGACATCAGCGCGCAGAACACGGTGACTTACGATCAGATCGCCGAAGCCCGCATAGCCTACGGCGGACGCGGCCAGATCCAGGACGTGCAGCAGCCGCGTTACGGCAGCCAGATTATGGATATTCTGATGCCGTTCTAAGACGAGGCGACCAGCCGCGCCAAAGTCTCGAACTCGGCCAGAGACAATTCTTCCGCGCGGCGAGAGGGATCGATCCCCGCCTGAACAAGCAGCGCCTCGCCGCCCAAGGGTTTCAGGCTCGCGCGGAGCATTTTGCGCCTTTGGCCGAACGCTGCCGCCGTTACGCGTTCCATCGCGGCGAAGGAAATATCCTGCGGCCTGTCCCTGCGAGGGGTCAGGCGCACGACGGCGGAATCGACCTTCGGCGGCGGAGTGAAAGCCCGCGCCGGGAGCGTCAGGACGCGCTTTCCTTCGCAGCAGAATTGGGTGATGACCGACAGGCGGCCATAAGCTTTCGTTCCGGGCGCGGCCAGAAGACGGTCCGCGACTTCCGCCTGGAACATCAAAGTCAGGCTCTCGAAGGCGGCCATATTCTTAAGCCAGCCGACCAAAAGAGGCGTGCCGACGTTGTAAGGCAGGTTCGCCACGATGGCGCGGGGAGGCGGGGAAAGGGCCGAAAGGTCCAGGTCAAGCGCGTCGCCCTCGATAAGAGAGAGCCGCTCAGGAAAGGCTTCGACCAGAGGCGCCAGGGCCTTCAGACAACGCGGATCTTTTTCGACGGCGATAATCTTTTGAGCGGCGGTCGAAAGAAGCGCTCTCGTCAAGCCGCCGGGGCCGGGGCCGACCTCGAAAACCGTGATGCCGCGTAAATCGCCCGCCAGCCGCGCGATGCGGCCCGTCAGGTTCAAATCGAGAAGAAAATGCTGGCCAAGTCCCTTGCGCGCCGCAAGGCCGTGCGCCGCGATCACTTCGCGCAGAGGCGGCAGACAAGCGGTCGGATCGTTCAAGGAACGTCCTTAAGCCGAATATCGACGAAAGCGGCGCGGCGCAGATCCCTGATCTGCCTGCGCGCCAAAAGCTCCAGCCGCTCGGTTCCGATGGCTGTGCGAATGGCGTCGCGATTCACGTTTTCGGGCAGCGAACGGGCGCAAACGAAAAGCATGAGGGCGCCTTTGTCCGTGGCCATGGCCTCGCTTGCGCGGCCTTCGGCGATGTTGGCAACCTTGTCCGCGAGCCAGCGAGGCGCCGTCGCCAGCTTGACGCTTCCCAAATCCTGCCAGCGCCAGCCCGGAAAGCTTTGCGCGACGCGATCCCTAAGCCCGTCGCAGGTCAGGACGGTTTGGCGGATCTCGTTCGCCTGGCGCAAAAGGTCCTCCTTGTTCGCGCCCGCGCCGTAGGGGCGGAAAAGCTGTTGGAGCGAGACGGCCATTTCCTTGACGTCGCCCAGGGCGATGGTCCGTTTTTCGCGGACGCCCAGAATGTGATAGCCGCTTGTGCCCCGAACCGGGCCGGCGATTTCGCCCGCCTGGAGCGATTGGAGCAGTTTATCGAGCTCCGGCTCCATCTGTCCGGCCTGGATCCAGCCGATATCCCCTCCGGATGCCGCGCCCGCGCCTTGCGAAAACTGCCGCGCGATGGCCCCGAACACCGCGCCGGACTTGATCTGCGCGACGAGTTTTTCGCCCAGGGCCCGGACGTTCTCTTCCTCTTCGGGCTTGTCCACGGGCAGGAAAATCTCGCTGACAAGGTATTCCTGCTTTCCGGCGTTGGCCCTGATTCTTTGCGCGAAAGAGTCGATTTCGTCGTCGCCGATGTCCACGCGGGGACGCAGGGCGCGCATGACGTATTTGTTCCAGGACAGCGCGGCGCGAATCTGCTCGCGCAGGGCGCGGGGCGGGATGTTGTTGGCCCTAAGGAAGGCGGGCATATCCCCGCCGGGGATTTTATTGTCCTGGGCGATGCGCGCCATGGATTCTTCGATTTCCTGGTCGCCGACGTCGATTCCAAGCGTTCGGGCTTCCTGAAGCTGCAATTGTTCGTTGATAAGGGCGCGCAGGACCTGCGGCGCGATCTCGCGGCGCGCTTCCGGCGTGTTCGGCAGCCCCGCCGACAAAAGGGCGAGGTCGATGCGGCTCCTCAAGTCGCTGGTGGAGATGACGGCTTCGTTGACGATGGCGGCGATTCCCTCGCTGAGCGGCGGGGCGGAGGACGTTTGTCCCGCAGGGACGGCAAAGGCCGCGCCCGGCGCTTCGCCTATGCGCTGGGCCTGCGCTCCCGCGCAGACGAAAAAAACAAGCAGGCCGCACAAAGCAGAGCGTTTGTTCATCTTTCTTCCCCGATTTCTGACCCCTGAATCCCGACCCCTGAACCCTACCTTTACCCATCCTCAAGGTAAAGAAGAGTCGCCTGCCCGGCCAGCAGGGCCGCAAGGGGGATGGCCCAGGCCGCCAAAAGCGTGGGCAAGGTCTGGTTCGCGCCCAAGGCGGCGGCGACGTTGTTAAGCGAAAAGACCAGACTTCCCGTAAACATACCGGCCATCAGGGCGTTCAAAATGCCGCCCTTTCGGTTCAGGCGAAGGGAAAAGGCCGCCGCGAAGAAAACCATCGAACAAAGCATAAGCGGCTGGGCCAAAAGCGTTTGCAGGCGCAACTCGTGCCGGACGGCGGGCAGGCCGATTCCCTTGAGCGCCCGAATAAAACGAGGCAGCTGCCAAAAGGAAATGGTGCCCGGCGTGGCCATGCTTTCCTGAACCTTGTCGCGGGTCAGGGACGTGGCGAGCCGATAAACGCTTTGTTGCGTTTGTTCCTCTCCTGTCCAGTTGAACCAGGCGTTTGGAATTTCCCACGCCCGATCCTTCAAAATCGCCTGGGGGCCGTCGATACGTCCAAGATAGGCGTCGTTGTCGTCGTAGATGAAGATAATGACGGGCGTTAGCGTCAAGGGGTCCATAGAAACCTTGTCCGCGTGGATCAGGTAGCGTCGCCCCGGCTCTTCCTGCCGGAGCCACAGGCCCGCGCCCGTCAGTTCAAGGGAAGGGCCCTGGCGCAGATAGCGCGTCTCCATCATTTTGTAGCGGGCGTTCATCGTCGCGCCGAGCGGATTCATGAGCGTGACGTAAACGCCGCCGAAAAGAAGCGTTATAGCCAGCGCGGGGGCCAGAAACTGCCAGGCCGAGACGCCCGCCGCGCGCGCGACGATCAGTTCCTGGCTGCGGGTGAGGCGCCAGAAGGTGAACATCCCGGAAAACAGAACGACGAAAGGCAGAATTTTCTCGATCGTGTCGGGAAGCTTATAGGCGCCCATACGCAGCACGACGCCGAGGGTCGCATCGGCGAGATTGGTCGAACGGCGCATCAGCTCGGCCACCTCGAACAGGTAAATGATCCCCGTCAGGCCCACCAGAAAGGCCAGAAACCAGACCAGATATTGCCGCCCCAAATAGCGGGTGAGAGTCCAGCCCTTGATCACGGCGCCGCCTTTCCGAACAAGGAAAGGCGCCTCACCTTCCCCCAAAAGGCGCTCGGCGCGTCCAAGAGGTAAAAGCACAAAGGAACGGGCGCGAGGATCACAAGATAAAGGAGAGGCGCGACAAGCCCGTGTTTAGCCGTTTGCAGGGCAAGCGAGATCATGGTCGCTTGGAGAATGATGATGGCGGCGGCGGCGCCCGAGACCCGGCGGGACAGTCCGCGCCGGTTAAAATCGCCGGCCAGGATGACGGTTACGGCGATGATCGCGAAGGTAAAGGACAAAAGCGGACCCCCGAGGCGCTGGTGGAGTTCCGCGCGGGCGTTGCCTTTGGTTCTGTTTTTCGTATCCGTTGTCCGGGCGGCCGCCCAAAGATCGCGCCAGCCCATCTCGCGCGGATCCATCAGCCGGTCCGGCTTTTCGTTTTGCAAAAGGTGCAAATCCAACGTGTAACGATCAAAAAGAAGTTCCTGCAAACGGCCCGTCGCGACGTCCACTTCCTGTCTTCGTCCGTCAAAGACCACGAATTGCGGCACGCCGTTTTCCATGAACATCTGGCCCTGTTTCGCCATGATGGTGACCGGGTGTGACGCGTCGCGGACATCGTGGACCAGAAGGTCTTCAAATCCGCCGCCGCTGCGCCTTCGGGCGTAAAACGTCAGTCCCTCGGCCAGATCGTTGAACGCGCCGGGCCGGATCATGAAGGCCGAAAAATCGTCCCGAACCTTGTATTGCAAAGACACAAGCGCTCTGTTGGCGGCGGGCGTGACCCACATCGTCAAGCCGTATCCGGCCACAACCACCGCCAGCGCCAGTCCCAAGGCCGGAGCGGCCAGACGCAGGGGGCTGATCCCGGCGGCGCGAAGCACGACCATTTCGCTGTCCACCACGAACTTGTGATAGATGAACAAAACGGCCACGCCGAGGCTGATCGGGACGATGAGCGGCAAAAAGGTCGGAATCAAAAGCCCCATCAGGCGGAAAAAGATCGACATGGAGCTGGAGTTGTCGATGACGAAAGACAGCATCCGAAAGGATTGGGCGAACAAGACGACAAACGTCACGGCGATCCCCGAAAAAAGGAACGCGACAAAAAGCTGTCCGAAAAGATAAAGGCTAATCCGGCGGATCACGAAAGCACCCCGATGAAGCGGAGTCCGAATATAAACTCCCCGGCTCTGGTTCTAAAGGACTTTCGCGCCGGAGCGGACCTTGATGGAGTCTCCTGAAGCCGAGGCGGGGGTCGCCTGAAGGGCGGGGGCGGGCCCTTCGGACGGCGCCGCCGCCTGTTCCGGCATGGATTCCTTCGCCTTAAGCAGCGAGCCGAACTCGTCCAGGATTCGGGCCTGTCCGCGCTTGAACTGCTCCAGCGTCTTGCCCTTCAAAACGCGGCCCACCGGCATACTGACGCTCAAAGGGTTGACCTGCTGCCTGTTGACCCGAACCTCGAAATGCAGGTGAGGCCCGGTCGAGCGGCCCGACGAGCCGACATAGCCGATCACGTCGCCCTGGTTGACCCGCGCGCCGGTATAAACGCCTTTGGCGAAACGGCTCATGTGGGCATAGGCGGTCTGGACGGAGCCGTTGTGGCGCAAAAGGATAAAGCGGCCATAGCTGCCGTTGAAAAAGGCTTCTTCGATGACGCCGGAGCCCGCCGCGTAGATAGGGGTGCCGGTCGGCGCGCCGAAATCGACGCCCTGGTGCATTTTCGAATAGCCGAGCAGGGGATGGATTCTCATGCCGAAACGGGAGGTCATCCGCGCGCCCTCGACCGGGGTGCGGAGCAGCGAGCGTCTGACGCTTTGGCCTTTTTCGTTGAAATAATCCACCGCGCCGTCGCCGAACGTCACGCGGTAAAGGGGTCTGGGCTTGCCGCCGATGACAAGCGCCGCGTAAATAATGACGCCTTGGCCGATAGCGGTGCCGTCCTTAGCCGTGGGCTGGTCGTAGAGGATCTCGAAACTGTCGCCTTGCTTGATGTCGCGCTGAAAGTCGATTTCGTGCGAATAAGCGCGGATCAGGGCCGCCATGATGCTTTGCGGCACCCCCGCCCTCTCGCCCGCGCTGTAAAGGGAGCCTCTGATCTCGCTTTTCACGGCCACGCGACGCCGCTCCAGGGGCGTGTTCTTGACCTGGGCCACATAGGCGCCGGATTCCTCGCGCGTGACGGAGACTTCCTGGGTCGGTTCAGGGGAGAACGTCAGGCCGACGAGGTTTTCGTCCTTGCCGGTTCTGACGATGGAAAGGGTGAACTCCTGCCCGGCCTTAAGTTTACGGGTATCGTAAACCTTGCCTAAGGCCGCCGTCGCCGCCATGGCCTGTTCCGGCGCGACGTCGGAGTCCAAAAGCATACGGGAGAAGGTGCGGCCCTTGCCCAGATCGGTTTGCCGCGTGAACTGTTCCGGCGCGGCGGCAACGACCGAAGTCGCCAGATCCTCGACTTCGCCGGCAACCTCGGCCACGGCCTGGACCGGGACGGATTCGACGAACTCCTCCACCACCGGGCTGGCGAACTGTACGAAGGCCGTCGCGGACGCGGAAAAACGCGGCATCGCATGATGGCCGATCGTTCCGACGCCCAGCGTCAATAAACCTGCGAAAAGGAGAGAGGCCGTTCGTCGCGCCTGAAGCGTTGGCGCGCGTACCGATCCGAGCTGAAGGTGAACCAAGCTATAGCCCTATTGTTGTTAACCCAAAACGAGGCAAAGCGGGGGCGAGGATGATCCCGCCCCCCGGGCCCTGTCAACGCAAAAAATGTGATTTTAACTTTTGAAACGGCGAAATTAACCAAAAAATTGGGTGAAAACATGATTAACGCATTGATTTTCCTTATAGAGAGAGACAGGATTATTAACCATCAGAAACGATATTTTATTGCGCAGCTCTACCGGTTTCTTGCAATTTTATTTCTTTTGAAACAAGGGGCTGGGCGCGGGAAGGAAGGAAGCCGTCAGCCACCAATCGGGCCGGGTTTGGGCGAGACGCGTCGCTGCCTGCTGCGCGCTTGCGGAATCCGGGAACAGGCCGAAACAGGTCGCGCCGCTTCCCGACATTCGGGCGAGTAGGCAGTCGGGCTGCGCGGCGAGCGCGGTTAAGACCTCTTGTATATCCGGGCAAAGGGAAAGAGCCGCTTCGGTCAGGCTGTTTTCCCTAGAAGCCAATAGAAAGGCCAGGCCCCGCGCGTCGCGGGGAGGCCTTTCAAGCGGCGCGGCCGACGTGAAGGGGCCTTGCCGGGCCTTGAAGACGGCGGGCGTCGGCAGGGCCTTGTTTGGATTAACCAGAACGAGGCCGGTTAAAGGCAAAGGCGGGCCGGGATCCGTGACGTCGCCGATGCCCCGGAAATAACAAGTCTCGGCCTTCAGGCAGCAGGGCACGTCCTGGCCCAATTTTGCGGCAAGAGAGGGCAGGCGCGGATCGTCGGCCCGAAGCCCCCAATGTTCCGCCCAAAGCCGCAAGGAAGCCGCCGCGTCGGTCGAGCCGCCGCCGATGCCCGATGCCACGGGCAGATTTTTTGTGAGGATCAGGCGGCCGTTGGGTTCTTTTCCGACCGCCGCGCCCAGCGCCCGGGCGGCCCGGACGACGAGGTTCTTTTCAGGTTCTTCGTCTTTCAGTCCGTCCGCGAAGGGCCCTTCTATTTTGAAATCGAGGCTTTCGGCCTCTTCCAGGCACAGGGAATCCCCGACCTGCGCGAAGGCCACGAGCGAGTCGAGAAGATGATAACCGTCTTCCCGCCGTCCCGTGACGTGCAGGTAGAGGTTGATCTTGGCGGGGGCGAAGGTGAAAAGCACTTATACCAACGAACGGATAATGTGACCCACTTTTAGGTCACGAGAGGTTGCGAGGCGCGGAAGCCGAGGGATGTCAAGCGGCCTCTCCTTTCAGGCGTTTCATGATATTACTGCGGCCCCGGCGTGTTTTTATGATCGAGATGGTGCCGGTGCGTCAAGGCGTGGGGCAAGTTCTTGACGGTCTGGAAGAAGTTGTGGAGCAGACCGTAATCCTTGCCCTTCTTGATGTCCACCTCGGCGTGGGCCGAAGCGCGCGCCGCCGCGAACTCCCGAATCTTTTGAAAAAGACTTTGGCCCTGAAGGTGGCGCCAGGTGCTCAGGATTTCCGCGATCAAAGCGCTGGAAGCGCCGAGCAGCCCCATTTTCTCGTAAAAGCCCTGCGAGACGACGACCTGCGATCGGGTGACGTCGCCGCCCGTCTCATCTTTTCCGCCCTTCTTTTTTTTGTTTTCGGCGGCCTCGTCGTCTTCGAGATCGGTCATGCTCAATCCTCTACGGTCTTTCCGTCTTTCAGGTGCAAAAAGCTGGTGTCGTAGCCTTCCACCGGTTTGCGGTTCTCCATGCGAATGATCAGGATCTTTTTGGTTCTCATCAGATAAGCGTTCATTTCGTCGGTCGCCTCCCAATCGATGGGATAGGTGCCGCCCGTGTCGAAAATAATTTCAAGCCGCCGCCGGTCGAGGTGATAACCGACCCAAAGCGGCGTCGCCTCAAACGGCTCGTCGTGCACAAGGCACAATTTTCCGCGCGCATTGACGACGAGACCAATATTCACGAGATACCTTCAGTTCCGTTGTTGCGGGACCCCAGGCCCGCCCTTTCTCTCTTTGTACCGGAAGAAAGTTAAGAGACGTTAAATTAAAAAAGGAAGCTTTATTGTTATTTTTCAGTTAGTTTAGCCCAATGAACGAGAGAAAAATGGATTGGAAGGTTTGGCCGGGCCTTTGGCCTTACCCGCAAGCCGTGGAGGCCATGGTGCAGCGCACAGAGGCTTTACTCGCCGGAGAGGCGAGAGAGGCGGTGTGGCTTCTCGAGCATCCGCCCCTTTACACGGCGGGAACGGGCGCAAAACCGGAAGAACTTCTGCAGCCGGAGCGGTTTCCCGTTTATCAAACGGGTCGGGGCGGCAAATACACCTACCACGGGCCGGGGCAGCGGGTCGTTTATGTCCTGATGGATTTGGCGCGGCGGGACCGCGATCTGCGCGCGCATATGCGGCGTTTGGAGGAATGGATCCTTATGGTTCTGGCCGATTTCGGCCTTCAGGGCGAGCGGCGGGAAGGTCGGATCGGGGTCTGGGTCCGCAACCGGGGCCGGGACGAAAAAATCGCCGCGCTCGGCGTGCGGTGCCGCCGCTGGGTGACCTCGCACGGCTTTTCCTTGAACGTCGATCCGGATTTGTCGGCTTATGACGGCATCATCCCCTGCGGCTTGCGAGGCCCCGGCGTCACATCGCTCCACGCGCTCGGCGTCGCCGCGACGATGAAAGACGTCGATGCGGCGCTTGAAAGGCGGTTCAAAGAAATATTCTAATATTCCGGCCCCTCAGGCAGCCAGGCGCCGCCGCCGCCGAGCGGATACGTCGCGCGGGCCAGTTCCTTTCCGCTCCAGGCCGAGCGCACGATGGTCGTGAGCATGAGCCGGTCCGCGTGGGGATTCGTTTTCATGCGCAGGAGAAAGGTCGGCGAGGGCGAAGGAGGCCTGTGAAAGATTCTTTCCTCTCCCCTTTTCAATTCGTATTCGAACGTCAAATGGTCTTCGGCCAGAAGTCCCGGCGGATTCCGGCTGAAAAGCACGGACCAAGTCCCGTCTCTCTCGGGCGTCATCATCGCGTCGAGAATGATGTAGTCGGATTCTTCGGGGTATCTCTTCTCCACCCCGTTCCCGGCGGCGAAGATGACCTCGCGACCGATGCTGCGCACCGCGCCGAGATAGGTGACGCCGGGACGCGGCTTGCCAGGAACCTTGATGGGCATGGCGCCGTACATATGGAGGCTGGAGACGGGCAGAATCTGCAAAAACCTGTCGTAGGGCGGAAAAACCCCGGGGTCGTCCACCGGAAAGGGCGTGGCGTAGCGCGCGCGGGGATTCCAATGCATATAGCCGAAATAGGTCAGTTTTTCGTGCGTGAAGGCGATCCGGATGTCTTGGGCCGCCCGTATTTCGTCGATGATGGCCTTTTCCGTCATCAGCCAGTCGTAGGGAAGCGCGCGCGCGTAGAAAAGATCGGGAAGAGCGCGAAAGCCGCTGTACATGACAAGGTTATGGCCGATCAGCAGGTTCGAAAAGAAAACCCAGGCGACGCAGACCCAGCGCAACTCGTTTTTCAGCCCGCCTTCGATCCGGCCAAAGGCGAAAACGGCGGCGGGCGCGGCGCAGATAAGATAAAAGGTGAAGTAAGTCGCCGTGCCTTCCATATAAAGGGTCGAGAAAGACCAGAACAGAAGCCATAAAGGCGGCGTGAGGGCCAGGATGAAAAAGACGCCGCGAAGAGGGAACGCTTTTTGTTTGAGGGCCAAGGCCGCCTGGAACGGCCAAAGAAGCCAGACGAAACCGGCCCAAAGGCTGAACTCCACGAACCGGACCGAAACGGGCAAGGTGATGCCGACGAAGCGATAGGTCATGTGGTAAAAGGAGGGCGATTTATCGAGCAGGGAATCAATAAAAGGCCCGAAGATTTGATTAAGCGCCGTGTTGAAGGCCTGCCGGTCGTTGGCCACGGGCCAGAAGTTCAAATCCGCGATCGGCGACAGGATCATCTGGCTTAAATAGATGAGCAGATTTTGCGCTCCGCCGCGCAGGCTGGCGCTTAGATTGAAAACGTCGCCCTTGAAGTCGTCGAGGAAATAAAAGCGTCCGGTCGAGGCATAATTGTAAAAGAGAAAAGGCGCAAAGGCGAAGGCGATAAGCAAAAGCGTTCCCAAACCGGTTCTCCAGCCGACGGCGTTGAGCCATAGCCGGGCGCGGGCGGGTTTTTTTACGATCGCGACGATAAGCAAAAGGAACAGAAGGCCTATGATTGGCGAAAGAAAGACGATGTGGAGTTTGGTCCCCGCGCTTAGCCCGAAAGACAACCCCGCTAAAAGAAAATAAAAATTCTTTCCGGTGACAAGCCAGCGCCAGAAAACGTAGAGCCCGCAAACAAGGGCGGCGGCGGCGAGGATCTCGTCGTTGGTCGAAGTCGCCTGGGCCAGGATGTTCGGGGTCATGCCCACAAGCCAGGCGGTCAGAAGAGCGATCAGGCGGTCCCCGCCGAGCTCCCGCGCGAAACGGTAGCCGGTATAGACGACCAGGCCCCAGGACAAGAGAGAGGGGACGCTATGAAAGACGCCTGGCAGGCCATAGAGAACGAGCGGAACGTAAAGCGCCACGCCGTCCAGGGGATAGAAGACGAGGCGTTTGTCCAGCGCCTCGAAAGGGTGAAGAAAGCTTCCGCCGCTCACGTACCAAAAGGCGCGCGGCAAGCGATAGATCATGGAATCCGCATTGTCGGGATAAACGCTAAGGCCCAAAACGACGCTGATAAGGGCGAACAAGCCGAGCGTGATCGCCAGAAACCAGAAAAGAAAACGCCGCGTCTTTTCAGATTCGATGGGGGCAAAGGCCAAGGACGGCGGCGCCAGAAGCGGCTGCGCGGCCACCTTTCGGCCCGCAGAATGGAAAACGGCCCACAGAAGGCCGACGGAAAGGAAACTAAGAGGAACGTAAATTGAAAGATCGCCAAGATTTTTACCGATCCCGGCCAGATGGCCCGTCAGGACAAGCGTCGCCCACAAAAGCAAAAGAACGACGAAAGGCCGGTCTTTCATCTCCAGCCGCCAGCGGCGGCAGGCCAAGGACCAAAGGCCGATAAGGGCGAAGGCGTGGAAAAACGCGGCAGGGGTCAGAATCGGATCAAGCATGGATTACTTCGGCAAGGGATCGTTTTCTTCAATGAGGGCGTCGAGCCGTTCTTCCTCGATGCCGGCGGGGTCCTGATGGATCAGGACATCGGCCTTGGGGTAGGCGGTTTTGATTTTCGCCGTGACGTCTTCGACGATCCGGTGCGCGTCCTTCAGATTGATCTGTCCGTCCATTTCGATATGAAGCTCGATAATCGGGCGCTCGCTGTCCGAACGGGTCCTGAGGTCATGAACGCCCAAAACGCCCGGGACGGAGGCGGCAAGGGAAAAAAGGGCGAGCCGGTCCGTTTCGGGCAGTTCGGCGTCCATTAAAACGGCCAGGGCGCCGCCAGCGATCCCGAACGCGCCGCGCGCCAGGAAAGCGGCGATCAAAAGGGCGAAAAGAGGATCCACCCAGGGCTGCTGAAAGAAATCCTGCGCGGCCATGGAGATCATGACGACCAGATTCATAAGAATATCGCCGGCATAGTGCATCCTGTCCGCCGCGATGGCCTGCGATCCGGTCCGGCGCACCGTGTAGGTTTGAAGCGTCAGCAGCCCCGCCGTCGCGACGATCGCAATGATCATGACGGCATGGCCCAGACCCGTATGGGCCAAAGGGACGGGCTTGGCGAAACGGCCTATCGCTTCGAAGGACAGGAAAAGCGCCGAACCGACAATAAAGGCCGCCTGCGCGAGCGCGACGAGCGATTCCGCCTTCGCGTGGCCGTAGCGGTGGTCTCGGTCGGGGGGCTGCAGGGCTTTCGTGACGCCGAAGGCCGTGATCAGCGAAGCCAGAACGTCCACGCTGGAATCGATGAGCGAGGATAAAAGCGCGATGGAATCCGTGTAGAAATAGGCCGCGATTTTGGCCAGGACGAGAATCGTCGCGACAGAAACGCTGGCGAGGCTCGTAAGCCGCTTTAACTTCTTATCGCTGATTATGTGGCGTTTGGTTTTGGTCATCAGGGAAACAGCCTTTGCGTTGTCCAGGGGGCTTCTTTTGTTCTTCGATTGTAAACGATCCGGTCGTGCAGACGGAAGGGGTGTCCGCGCCAGAACTCGATCCGCAAAGGCGTTACGCGATAGCCGCCCCAATGGGGCGGACGCGGAACGGTCTGTTCTTCGAATCTTTTTTCGGTTTCAGCGAGGATGGCTTCGAAAACCTCCCGGCTTTCAAGAGGCCTTGATTGCTGCGAGGCCCACGCGCCGATCTGGCTTTCGCGCGGGCGCGTCGCGAAATAGGCGTCCGATTCCGCCTCGCTGACGGGCGCCGCGACGCCCTCGATATGAATCTGCCGGTAGAGAGATTTCCAGAAAAAACACAAAGCGACCTTGTTGCTATGGCGAATCTGATCGCTCTTGCGGCTTTGCCGGTTCGTATAAAAAACGAAACCGTCCGCGTCGTAGCTTTTCATCAACATCGCGCGCGCGGTCGGAAAGCCGTCCGCGCCGATGGTGGCCAGCATCATGGCGTTGGGGTCGGCAGGCTCGGTCTTTTGCGCCTGCGCGTACCATTCTTCGAACAAGGAAAGCGGATCAGCGGGCGGATCAAGCGGGGGAAGGGGCTGTTGCATGGCGTGGTTCTTAGGGAACGAAATCGATTCGATGGCGATACTCTACCTTATTTTTGCAAGTCGCGGGCGGTTTCACAAAAGAGGATTTTTGTGGAACGTTTGCAGGGGCTGGCGTTGCGGGGCGTCCGTTCCACGGAGCGAAAAATGTTTCACATTTTCAATTGGTTAAAGACGTTTTTGTAAGATTTTGTAACGCGATGTTTATGGACGAAAACGTCGCGGGATTTTATACGGGCCTTCCATAGAAGATTTGGTCCCCCTTACTTTTATGGAGAAAAAATGTCCTCTCATCCTGAAACGCCCCCCGAAAAATTTGGAAACCCGCCGCCGTCTCCCGACATCGGAACGGGGGAAAGGCACATGGGCCTTGTTTCTTCCAGGCCCCTAGCCACCGGAGAGGCGAGAAAGTACTGGATCATGCAGCAGGGCAACGTTAAGCCCGCGCCGGGATCGGGGCGCTAAATTTCAAGGCTTTGCGCTCCACCACGTCTCGAGTATCGGACCGTAGATCGGTGTCGCGGCGGGATGCTTAAGCCGCGACGCCCAATAAGCGATGGGATCGAATCCCAAATAATAAAACGGCACGACGTAATGCCCGGCCATAAGAACGCGGTCCAGCGCCCGCGCCTGCGCCACCAAGCCTTCGCGCGTCCGCGCCGCCGGAATGGCGCGCGCCAGCGCGTCCACCACGGGATCGCAAACGCCGGGATAATTGCGGCTTCCGTTCTGCCCCGCCGCCGCGCAGCCCCAGAAGAAAAGCTGTTCGTTGCCGGGCGAGAGGGAATTGATCCACCGCGCCGTCGTCACGTCGTAATCGAAACCGGACAGCCGCGCCTGAAATTGAGCGCTGTCCACCGTTCGCACGCGGGCTTCGATTCCGAGCCTTTTGAGATTCCGCGCCCATTCCAGCGCGATTTTCTCTTCCGTGGGGTCAGAGAGCATGATTTCAAATTGAACGGGTTCTTTTTTCGGCGCGTAAAGAACACCGCCTTTCATCTTATACCCCGCTTTTCTCAAAATCTCCGCTGCCTGCAACAAAGCCCTGCGCCGCGCGGCGTTCGAGCCGTCGTCTTCGGGGGGCGTGACGGGCCGCGTGAAAATGTCCGGCGGAAGCTTGGCGCGGTATTTCTCCAGAATCTCTTTTTCCAAGCCTTCCGGCAGGCCGCGCCCCGCCGCCAGTTCGGAATTGGGGAAGAAACTTTCGCTTCTTTTATAAGCGCCCCGGAAAAGAGTCTTATTGATCCAGCCGAAATCGAAGGCCAACGAAACGGCCTCGCGCAAAGCCGGGTCTTTGAACAAGGCGCGGCGCGTATTAAGCGCAAAGCCGCCGATAGCCTCAGGCCTTTGATGCGGAAAGCGCGTGAGAGAGAGGCGCCCGTCCGCAAGCGCGGGCCCTTCGTAAGCGCTCGCCCATTTGCGCGGGTCGCCCTCGCGGCGCAGATCGAATTGCCCTGCCTTGAACGCCTGAAGCGCGACATTGTCGTCGCGGTAATAATCGATGCGGACTTCGTCGAAATTGTAAAGGCCCTGCTGGCTCGGCACCTTCCGGCCCCAGTAATGCGGATCGCGCGTGAGCGTGACGGAGCGGCCCGGATCGACGCGCGTAATTTTATAAGGCCCGCTGCCGACAGGAACGCGTAAGGTTGTCTGGTTGAAATCTCGGCCCTGCCAATCATGTTTGGGCAGGATCGGCATCAGGCCCATGATAAGCGGCATTTCCCGATCCCACGAGCCGTCCGGCTCGCGCTTGAAGCGGAAACGCACGCCGCGCGGCCCGGTTTTTTCGGCCTTTTCGACCTTCTTGTAATAGGCGCGGTGATTGGGGCGGCCTTTGTCGCGCAAGGTTTCAAAGGAAAATAGGACATCTTCAACCGTAATGGGCTTGCCGTCCTGAAAACGCGCCTCGGGACGAAGCGTAAAGGCGACGGAAGATCGGTCCTCAGGCGTTTCGATGCTTTCGGCAATGAGGCCGTAGAGCGAAAAAGGCTCGTTCCAGCTTCGCGCCATGAGCGGCTCATAGACCGCGCCTGCCGAGAAAAGGCTGAAAGCCGGAGCGTTCGGCGAAGTGCCGCGCACGATGAAAGGATTGAGGCTGTCGAAAGTGCCGACGACGCCGAGCTTTAGCGTTCCGCCCTTGGGCGCAGTCGGGTTCACATAATCGAAGTGCTTGAAGTCGGGTCCGTATTTGGGCGCGCCGTGCATGGCGATGCTCTCCGCAGCCCAGGCGGGCGCGGCGCTCGCAAAAAAGAAAGCGAAGAAAACGAAACGAAAAAGACGCTCAGCGTTCGGCATTCGGCGTTCAGCAGGCCAGAGTCAGGACGGCCCCATCCTAAAGCCGGAACCCGAAGGCTGAATAGTCTTTTTTACACCGCCTTGTTGCGGATCAGCTCGTCCACCACGCTCGGATCGGCGAGCGTGGAGGTGTCGCCCAGATTGTCCATGTCGTTCGCGGCGATCTTGCGCAGGATACGACGCATGATCTTGCCCGAGCGGGTCTTGGGCAGATTGGGCGCGAAATGGATCACATCTGGCGTCGCAATCGCGCTGATCTCCTTGCGGACCCATTGGATCATGGCCTTGCGAAGCTCTTCGCTGGCCTCCGCCTCCGCCGTAAGAGTGACATAGGCGTAGATGCCCTGACCCTTGATGTCGTGCGGGAAGCCGACCACCGCGGCTTCGGCCACGGCGGCCAGCGCCACGAGCGCGCTTTCGATTTCCGCCGTGCCGAGCCTATGCCCCGCCACGTTGATCACATCATCCACGCGGCCCGTGATCCAGTAATAACCGTCCTGATCGCGCCGCACGCCGTCGCCCGTGAAATAAAGGCCCTTATAGCAGCTGAAATAGGCCTGCTTGAAGCGCTCATGATCGCCCCACAATGTGCGCGCTTGTCCGGGCCAGCTGTCGGCGATGCAGAGATTGCCCTCGCAGGCGCCTTGGCAGATTTTGCCTTCGCTGTTGACGATGACGGGCTTGACGCCGAAGAAAG
>CAZZDK010000003.1:0-56975 GCA_964652235.1 uncultured Rhodospirillaceae bacterium | reverse complement strand
GTGATCATGTGGCCGCCGGTTTCGGTCTGCCACCATGTGTCGATGACGGGGCAGCGTTCCTCGCCCACCACGCGGTAATACCAAAGCCAGGCTTCGGGATTGATCGGCTCGCCGACCGTCGCGATCAGGCGCAGGCTCTTGCGGCTCGTGCAGGTGACGAAAGAATCGCCGTCGCGCATAAGGGCGCGGATGGCCGTCGGCGCGGTGTAGAAGATGTTGACCTTGTGCTTGTCCACAACCTGCCAAAAGCGGCTGGGGTCCGGGTAATGCGGCACGCCGTCGAACATCAGGGTCGTCGCGCCGTTCGCCAGAGGACCGTACACGACATAGCTGTGCCCTGTGATCCAACCCACGTCCGCCGTGCACCAGAAAACCTCGCCGTCGTGATAATCGAAGACGTATTGGTGCGAAAGGGCGCTGTGGAGGAGATAGCCGCCGGTGGTGTGAAGAACGCCCTTGGGCTTGCCGGTGGAGCCGGAGGTGTAAAGGATAAACAAGGGATCTTCCGCGCCCATCTCCTCATAGGGGCAGTTGGAATCCACGGCCATGCATTCGCGGTGGTACCAAACGTCGCGCTCCTCGTTCCAGGCGATGCCGCCGCCCGTCCGCCGTACGACGATGACCCTTGAAACGTTCGGGCAGGATTGAAGCGCCTCGTCCACGTTCTTTTTGAGAGGAATCTTGCGTCCGCCGCGCACGCCCTCGTCGGACGTGATGACGAGCTTGGCGTCGCAATCCAGAATGCGGTCGCGCAAGCTGTCGGGCGAGAAGCCCGCGAAAACGACCGAATGAACCGCGCCGATCCGCGCGCAGGCCAGCATGGCATAGGCCGCTTCGGGGATCATGGGCAGATAGATCGTGACGCGGTCGCCTTTTTTCACGCCGTGCTTGCGCAAAACGTTGCCGAAGCGGCAGACCTCGCTGTACAGCTCGGCATAGCTGATGTGTTTTTGTTCCGACGGGCTGTCGCCTTCCCAAACGATGGCGGTTTGCGTGGCCCGCATGGACAGATGACGGTCAACGCAATTGGCGCAGACGTTGAGCGTGCCGTCCTCGAACCATTTGATCGAAACGTCGCCGTTGAAATCGGTGTTTTTCACCTTGGTAAAGGGCTTGATCCAATCGAGCCGCTTGGCCATTTCGCCCCAGAAACCGTCGGGATCGTTGATAGAGCGATCATACATATCTTCATATTGCGGCCCGGTGATCCAGCTGTTGGCAGCGACGGATTCTTTGACGTCCACGGTAATCATAGAAAAAGCTCCCTTGCCAGTCTGGGACGAAAAACAAGGGGCAAGTCTCTATAAATAAACCGAAAAAAGATAGAGGCTTATCTCGCGCCGCACCATGCTTTTATTTCGTTCTTTTGCATTGCACACGGCCCATACATAAGAAACCGGACTTTTTCTTTCCGGTTTCAACTATAGTTTGGTTAATAAAGTCTTTCTTTTCAAGTCTTAACGCCGCGCGGCTTCCTGCGCTTTCAGCCAATTGGCCAGGGGAATCCAAGCCTCTTGCGGCGCAGCATCGCCGGTCATCAGGCCGATATGGCCCGTCATTGGCTCGTGCAGCGTCGCGCCGCGAATCAGGCTTGCCAGAGGTAAAGCCGAGGCCGCCGGGACGATACGATCCTTGCCGGCCAAAAGCAGGAACGTCGGCACGTTCAAAAGACGCGGATCGACAAGCGTTCCCGCCACGCGCCAGGCCAGCTTGGCCGTGAGGTTGTTTTTGAACCAATCGCGCAGACACTCCCTGGCGACGGGCAGGGAAAGCGGCACGCCGTTGTTGAGCCAGTCTTCCGTCAAAACGAAGCGGCGGCCTTTTTCGTCTTCGCTCGCTCGCGAGGAAAAGCTCAGGAATTTCTCCAAGACCTGAAGCGGCTGGAAATGCGTGAAAACCGTTTGAAGAAAATCCGCCGGAAGATAGCCGATTTTCTCCAAATAAGGCCCCCAAGCTTCCGCTTGATTGACAAAAAACGCGCCGAGCGGCGTCTGCGCCGAGGGCACGCCGCCCACGCCCGCCGCGGCGAAATCCCAAGGCGTCGCCATCAAAGTCAGCGTCCGGGCCTGGCTTTGGCGCATGAGAGCCAGCGCCAGCGCCATCACGCCGCCCATGCAATAGCCGAGGATATGGCAAGCCCCGCCCTGGGCATGGACGAGATCGAGGATCGGGACGAGACGGCGGGTCATGTAATCGGAAAGGGAAAAGCTTTTTTCTTCCTCGCCCGGCGCCTGCCAATCCACAACCAAGGGGCGAAACCCTTGCGTTGCCAAAAAACGCAGGAACGAACGGTCGGGATCGATGTCGAGAATCTCGAACCGGTTGACGAGAGAGGGAACGACGAGCAAAGCGGGATTTTTCGATTCCGGCGCGTAGTCCAAAAGCCGGGTCGTTCCTTTTTCCCACAGGACCCGGACGGAAGGATTCTCTTGCCTTGACGCCTTATGGGTCTGATAGGCCCGTACGCCCGCCATAAAGGCCTCCAGCCGATCGAGGGCCTCTTTAACGAGAGCCTGCCGAAAGGCGGCGGAATCCAGGGGAGAGAAAGAGGCGGGAAGCTGGGCCTTAACCGGCGCCAACCACGCGCTGAACGTCTCGATCATCGAGGCGGTCAGCTTCAGCGCCGTCTTCGGCGGATCGTCTGCGGGCGCGGATCCCGTCCAGCTCTCGCTCAAGATAGGCCAGACGGTCGGCAAGCTCAGCCAGGTCCCTAGCGCGATCGGAAGCAGCCCCGTCCCCACGCGGCCCCGGAACGGCGGACTCGGCCAAAGGTTCGGGGACAGGGGTTGCGACAGGGTCGGGTTGAACGGGGACTGCGTTTGCTGCAGGCTCGCCGCCAACGTCGCCAGCGGGTTGGGCAGTCTCGGCCCGTTCGGAGGCGGAAGGTCCGGGGGAGGCGGGTTCGTCATGGGATTTTGTCTCTGAGGCATAAGGCGCCATTCCTTGCATTCCCTGTTGAACCATGTCCGTCCATTCGACGAACATCCGGGTCATGGGGGCGATGAGCCGGGCCATTTCTTCCTTCGCCTTCGGATCGTTCGCCAGCGAAGTCAGATGGCTTTGCCACAGATCAAGGGCCTGGGCGGCCAGTCGCGCCCAATCCGGTTTGTCCTGTTCGGCTTTTTGCGGGTCGTCGTTTGTCATGGGCGGGGGTCCGTGTTTGTCCCTCTCGGAAAAGGCGCCGTCGTCGCAAGGGACCTTCGCGCCGGGAAAGTTTCGCCGCCAAGTAAATCATGCTCTTGACTTCAGCGGCAACAAAAATCTTCCGAAGGGAAAAAGAACGCTTGAGTTTTTCTTCCAAATGGGGACAATGGCCCCACCTACCTTTTGCGGGGCGATAGATGCGCCGGTCGAACCAATCTCTCAGGAATCAGAACATGAACGACACAACGTCCAAACAACCCTCGATCACCATCAAGAAGTACGCGAATCGCCGCCTTTACAACACGGCGACCAGCTCGTACGTCACGCTTGAGGACCTCTCCCAGATGGTCAAGGAAGGGACCGAGTTCAACGTTTACGACGCCAAGACCAGCGAGGACATTACCCGCTCGGTTCTCACGCAGATCATCGTCGAAGAGGAAAGCAAGTCCGGGCAGCAGAATCTTCTGCCCATCGGCTTTCTGCGCCAGCTCATCAGCTTCTACGGCGACAGCCTGCAGTGGATGGTCCCCAAGTATCTGGAGCAGAGTATGCAGACGCTCACCGGGAACCAGGAGCAGATCCGCTCTTACTTCCAGACGACGTTGGGCAACCTGTTCCCCTTCGGCACCACGCTGGAGGAAATGGGCAAGCAGAACCTGGCCATGTTCGAGCGGACGATGCGGCTCTTTACGCCGTTCAATGCCGAAGGCTTCGCTTCCGCTTCTTCAAGCCAACAGACGGCGACGCCCTCGGCTCCCTCGACGACCGATGCGGGTCAGACCGCGAATAAGCAGCCAACGGCCTCAGTCACGAACCTGAAGCCCCGAACGACAGAAACGACGGCCAATACGACCACGGCAACGCCCGCCCCAACGCCGATGCCGAGCGTGCAGGCCCAAACGGCCGCCAGCCCGTCGGCTTCGGACGATATGCAGCAGAAGATCGCCAATCTGCAGCGGCAGCTGGCCGATCTGGCCAAAAGCAGAGCTTAAGAACGCTCGGCAAGAAATGGACCTTTCCTGCGGTACGAAATAAGGCAGAAAAGTTGGCGCGACGGTCGGCTTAGCAATAAATACCTAAAATATGCATATTTGCCTTGACCGGAAGGCAAAGATGTGTTATTGACAATCCCGTGCGGAGCTGCGTCCGGAGGTTTGGGCGCAGAAACGACGGAGAGTCCGACCGACCTTCGAAAGAAGGCCGGTTTTTTTATGCCTGTTTCAGCAAACTTCCAAAACAACTCGCGGCCTTCGGGCCGCTTTTTTTGTTTTCTTCAGAAAGGAAAAAGCATGAGCACGACCAAAAATCAGTACGCAAGTCCGCTTGATACGGAAACGGCGGTTATTGAGGCCAGCGCTTCTCTGTCCGGCGCGATAGCGACAGGGGGCTTGCGTTTGTTCTCGCTGCTTATTCCCTCGGCCTGGACGGCGGCGAACATCACGTTTCAAGTCTCGGCCACGGGCGCGGCGGACGATTACCATAACCTGCGCGACGCGAGCGGAAACGAAGTCACGGCGACCGTCGCCGCCGCAGGCGATGCCGTGAACGTGGATTACGATCAATTCGCCGCCTGGCCCTATATCAAAATTCGTTCCGGAACCTCTGCCGCGCCCGTCGCGCAGGCGGCCGCTCGCGCCGTCGGCCTCGCGCTTAGGAGCCTTTAAGGATGAATTATCCCTTTCTTCTCCTTTTCCGCAAGCGCGCGGGCGCCTCGCAGCAAGAGCTGATAACCGGTTTTAATCCGGCGCCCGTCGCTTTTGCGCGCGCGAGCGTCGGCACGCGCGTTTCCCAGCAAGGCCTTTTGGTGACCGAAAACGCCGACACGCGCCGCTACGATTACGATTCCGGCGCGCTTCTCGGCCTGCTTTACGAACCGCAACGGACGAACAACGTTTCCAACAGCGGTTTTTCCGGAGCAGCGGTCGGGACCGCGCTTCCGACCGGATGGAGCGCGGAAAACCTGAACGGCTTGACAAGAACGATAACCGCCGTCGGCACCGAAAACGGCAGGCCCTATATCGATATGCGTCTTGTAGGGACGGCGACGGGATCGCTTTATCGGCTCAATTGCGCCTCCACGGCGACGGCTTCTTCGGGGCAAACGTGGGCCTCAAGCGTTTTTGCCAGAGTGAGCGGCGGCTCGACTTCAGGCGTGACTGCGGCAAGAATCGGAATCAGGGAATATGGCGGCAGTTATTCTTTCGCCGAAACCGATCTGGACCTTGCCGCTTCCGGGCTTGTCCGAAAGACGGTGACCCGAAACTGGACCACCAGCTATCCGGCGGCCTTATACATCCGCGTCAATACGACAATCGGCGAGGCCGTGGACGTCACGCTCAGGCTCGCCTGTCCCCAGTTGGAAATGGGGACGGCGGCCTCTAGCGTCATTCTCACGACCGGCAGCGTGGCGACGCGCGCGGCAGACCAACTTTCCTTTAACGTCCCGTCCGGCATTTCGACGCTTCGTTACGTCTTCGACGATTCCTCGACCCAGGACGTAGCCGTCAGCGCGGGCGCATACACGGTGCCGACGAACCTCAACCGTCCGCACCTCAAGAGCATTCAGGGCATGGGGGGATAAGATGATCGACCTTTACGTCATGGCCGCTTCGTCGGCGGCGCTGGAAAGCGTTTGCGCGTCCTGCGCCAATGTGATCGGTCCCCTAAAGGGCCGTGAAGCCGTGCCTGCGCAAACGCTCGAGGACGGAAGTACTGTGCCAGAACAATCGGCTTGCGGCGATCCGGCTTTTTTCTACGCTTGTCTGCGAACAGCATTCGCCCCCGCTTTGCCGGAAGGCGTTTCGTCCTGCCCGGTGGAGACGGGCCTGCTTGTGCTTGGGAAATGGGCTTGAGAAACCGGCGGAATTTTAACCTTTAAGCCGTTTTCCGAAGCTTCAATCGTTAAAAAGGAGCAGAAAATAAATGTTTTCAGCCGGATTTGCTTTATAAGGGGGGCCGGACAGAAATAATGATCGAACGGCGTTTGGATGTTTTCCCGGTTTTCAATGAAACAGGCCCGTCTTTTTGAGACCGCTCCCTTTTTCGTCTTTTTGGCGGCGATTCTGGGGTGGCTTGGCTTTTATCACCATCGAACAATCGGCGTTTTGCTAAGCGCGTGGCAAACGGAAGAATACAGCCACGGGCCGCTTCTGGTTTTGATCGCGTTGCTGTGGGGCGCGCGCGTTCTGCAGGAAAACGCGTCGGAAACGCCGCAGCCCTCGGCGTCGGCCCTCGGCCTCGTTTTGCTCGGCTCGCTTTTAGGCCTCGTCGGCCAATTCGCCGCCAACCATTGGATAGAAAACGTTTCGATCCTTCTTTCCCTGTCCGGGGTCGTCGGTTTTTTTCTGGGCGGGCGGAATCTTAAACGGCTGGCCGCGCCGCTCGGCCTTTTGTTTTTCGCCATTCCTCTGCCGCCGACCGTGGCGCCTTCCCTGACGGCGCAAATGCAGCTTTTGTCGTCGGATCTCGGCGTGGCGGGGCTTCAGCTATTGGGCGTTTCCGTTTATCAGGAAGGCAACGTTATCGACATAGGCAGCCACAAACTGTACGTCGCGGAAGCCTGTAGCGGATTGCGCTACGTTTTCCCCTTGCTGGGCTTCGGCTATCTTGTCGCCTTCCACGCTTTTCGGTCTTCTTTCAAGCGCGCCGTTCTTATCTTGAGCGCCTTGCCTATTGCGATCCTTTGCAACGGATTCAGGATCGCCGCCACAGGCCTGATCGCCGACGCTTTCGGCCTGGTGTTCGTCGAGGGACCCTTGCACGAGATTGAAGGCTTTATCGTCTTTGCCCTTTGCCTTTTGTGCTTTGCGGGCATTTACGCCTTGTTGCGGCGCTGGCCCGCCGGAGCGGCGCGCGAAAAACCCGCTGCGCGTCTTTTGCCTGCCCTTTCCAGGCCGCTTTGGGCGCGGGCGCCGCGTCTGTCCGCGAAAGCTGTCCTAGGGCTTGTTCTCGTCATGCTGCTTTCCGCCGGATGTTATGCGCTCTCGGCCCAGCGCTTTGAACCCGTTCCCCAGCGGGAATCTTTCGCCCTTTTTCCAAGGCAACTGGCCGAGTGGAAAGGTTCTTTCGACGAGCTTTCGCGCGAAGAGCGCGAAACGTTGCTTTTAGACGATTATCTTTTGGCGAATTATAAGCGCGAAGGGATCCCCGGCGCGGTCAATCTGTTCGTCGCCTATTACGCCTCGCAGGAGCAGGGGCGTTCGATCCATTCGCCTGAGATTTGTCTTCCCGGCGGCGGGTGGGAAATCGTTTCCTCGGATCTGTACGCCGTCAAGCTTTCCCCGACGGAAGAGATAAAGGTTACGCGCGAGATCGTGCGCAAGGAAGGCGTTCGTATGCTTGTCTATTATTGGTTCAATCAGGGCGGGGAAAACGCGGCGAATAACTGGCTCGGCAAGCCTCTTCTCCTGCGAAACGCCTTTTTGCACGGACGCACGGACGGCAGCCTTATCCGCGTTTCAACGCGCATAGAGGGCGAACAGGCCGCCGGGGCCGATAAGATTCTGTCGGCCTTTGCCCGCGATTTGATCCCCGTATTGCCCCGACATATAGGTTCACCCGAATAGAGAATGAAATGAGCGCGTCGTCTTCTTTCCCGACTAAGCTTTTATCGCTTCAGGCCTGCCGCGGTCTTGCGGCTTTGGCCGTCGTGTTTTACCACACGGCGCTTTTCCTGCGCGATCCCGCTCGCGCGGGCTATGAAACGTTCGGCCCCGTCACCGAGCTGGGCGTTTTAGGCGTCAACTTCTTTTTTATCCTTAGCGGCTTCATCATTTTAATGGCACACATTAAGAATCTCGGCCGGCCGCGCGACGGATTGACCTATCTGCGCCGTCGGATCGTGCGCATTTACCCCTTGTACTGGGTTTGCCTGACCGCCTATGTCGTCGCCGCCTTTTTCGGCGTCATGAAAAATCCGTCCTTTTCGTGGGAATGGGATCAGTTTATCAGCCCCGCCGTCCTTTTTTACGTCGTCAAGCCTCTTAGCGAGGATCCTTTGCCCGTGAAGGTCGCCTGGACGCTGTTTTATGAAATGCAATTCTATCTGTTCTTTCTGCTCGTCATTCTGAATAAAAAAGCGGGCCTTGCCGCCTTCGCCGCGTGGTTCTGTTCGATTATCCTTTTGCGCTATACGGGGGCCGTCTCGCAGGCTTCGCCGCTTTTTACCGCGCACACGACGTTTTTCTCGGCCTGGAATCTCCATTTTCTATTCGGGATGCTGGCCTATCTGGCTTATCGCAGGCTTTCGCCCCGCTACTGGCCGTGGTTTATGGGCGCGGGGGCTTCCTTGCTCGGCTATTTCATTTTTCGGCGCGTGACGGACGCGAGCGGCGCGTCGATCCACGTTTTGCAAAACGATCTCCTGCCTCTTCTTGCCGTTGCTTTCGGTTGTCTGGTCCTGGGGCTTGTCATGGCCGAACGGCGCGGTGTTTTCAAGGCGTCCGCCACGCTCACTTTTCTGGGGGACGCTTCGTATTCCCTCTACCTTTTCCATTCCGCCTTTCTTTCGGTCGGCGTTCCCCTTTTGAACAAATATAAGGTGATCGACGCCGTAGGCCCCAAACCGGCCTTCTTTCTTCTAAGCCTTTTTGCGACCGCAGGCGGGTGCGCCTGTTATCTTTTGATCGAAAGGCCCTTGATGAAGGCCCTGTCTTTCGGGAAAAAAACTAAAAAAGCTTCTTGAGGTACGCCCAATACGACAGCATTTGCCGGAATTGGAGCGCGAAGCAGGCAGCCAGATAGACGGCCGCGCCGAGCGCCAGATTGACGGCCAGATGGAGCCATTTGTTTTCCGGCGCATAAGGACTGCGATCAAAAACGTAAAGACCGACAATCAGCAAAAAGGCGGCCGCCAAAGGCGCCGCGAGACGAAAAACATCCCCCCAAGCCGACAGGCGCGTTCGCTTGAAAAGCACGCGCGTGAAAAACGGCACGGACGCGAAGGCGAGGCCCAAAAGGCCGACCGACGTCGCGACAAGGCCATGAGGCGCGAGGACAAAGACCGCCGCGATCGAGAGAAGAGAAAACGCGGTTTGCGTTTTAAGATAAGCGCCCATTTTGTTGCTCGCGCGCAAAAGATTCCTAAAGAGCGTCAATAAGGGCGTTACGGCGGCGGTTCCCAGAAAGATTTGGAAGGCGGGCACGGCGGGCGCCCATTTTTCGCCGAAAAACAGAGGAACGAACAGAGGCGCCGTCGCGACAATGACGCCGATGGCGAAAAAGGCGAGAAAGCCGCTTAAGCCGACCATTCGCGAAAGGAGCTTTTTCTTTTCCTCAAGCTTGTCTTTGAGCAGGGAAAAAGCGGGATAGGAGACGTCCGACAGGGGATAGACGATAATTTCGTGCAGAGACATACGAATGCGCGTGATGAAGGCGAAATGCCCGACCGCCAGAGGCCCAAGAAAATAGCCGATGAGAAGGCGCGGCGCCTGTTGATCCACAAAGGTCATAAGAGAATGGCCGGACATATTGATTCCTGGCTTCATAAGGCGGAACAGGTCTTCCAAACTGAATTGAAGACGCGGACGCCACGCGCCGCACCGCCAGATGACGATATTTGTCACGACGAACAGAACCACTTGCTGGGCGACGATGGCATAGGCCCCGAAATTCATAAAGGCCAGGACGATGCCGACGGTTCCCGCGACAGTCGTGGAGACGAACGTGCGAAGGGCGAAAACCTTGAAGTTCATCGCTGCGATAATCAACGAGGAGGGGACGGTCGATAGCGCAATAAGAAGGGGCAGCAGGGAAAACCAGCGCAAAAGCGGGACCAACCGCGCCTCGCCCATCAGGGCGGCGAAAGGCCCCGCCAGCGCGAAGCAGGCCGCGCTTATCGCGAGGCCGCACGCCAAGGTGCCCCAAAAAAGGGTCGAAAGGCGCCGTGTATCCTTTACATGAAGAGAAACGACGCCGTCCGAAATGCTCAGCAACAGCGCGGAAGCGAAGGAAGAATAAACGTAGCAGAGGGAGACGAGGCCATATTCTTCCGGCCCCACCAATCGCGCGATGACGGCGAAAACGACGAAGGAAATGGCGTGCGAACCGATTTTTTCAAAAAGCGTCCAGGCGGATCCTTTGGCCATTTTGCCGTGGAGCGACCTGATGTCCTGTTCTTCCGGGGGGAGGTCCGTTTCCTGTGTCACGCGCTAGCCCCGAATAAAAGATTTGACCGCCTCGAGAAGTTCCGGCGAGGCGTAGGGAGAAAAATCGCCCGCGACGGACGCTTTCCTTGCCGCGTCGATGACGGCACCGAGTTCCTGTTCGTCAAACGCGATAAAGATGCCCCTTTTCTCCTTCAGCCAATGGGCCGTCGCCATCTGGTGGTCGTTGCGATGTTCTCCAAGCGAGGCCCGGCGCGGCAAAAGGACTAAAGGCTTTTGCAGTTCAAGCGACATTAAAACGTTGCCGATGCCCGCGTGCGAGACGATGAGCGAGGCCTGCGCGCACTTTTCCCGAAAAGCATCTGGCTTCAACGCGCGTTCGCAGGGAAAATTCTCCGGCAGGTAGCCTCCCGCGCCGATTTGCGCGAAAATTTCCTCGTCCGGATGGGCGGCGCTCCACGAATCCATGGCGCGAACCAGGCGGTCAAACGGCAATTGCGATCCGACGGTGACGAAGATCAAAACACGCTCCCTTTATAAAAAGGCCCGTTCGGCGACGCCATATGGGGCCATTGAGTCAAGGACAAATGGGCAAAGCGACGCACCAGCTTTGTGGAAAGAGAGGGAACCTGGGCGTTCGCGACGCTCTCCAGCCACAGGGTTCGCGCGCCCATCAAGCGACCCGCGACAAGGGCGAAGAACCCCGGCGCCGCGCCGGTCGAGAGGACGACATCGGGCCGTTCGCGAACCACAATCCACAAAACCTTAGCCATCAGCCGGATCAACCTGAAGGGCGCGTTCCGGTTCGCGTCCGGCAACAGGTAAAAGCGGTTTTCAGGAACCAGCTTTTGCGAGCCGTCCTGCGTCGTCGCGTAAACGACTTCGTTTCCTTCAAAAGCGGGGCGCAGGCGCAGCAACTGCGTCCAATGGCCGCCGGACGAGGAAACCGCAAGGATTTTCTTTCGATCGGGTTTAGTCATCTGAAGTCTTCTCCAATAACGCCATGTAGCCGTCGGCGGATTTTTCGACGGAGAAAAAAGCGCCCCGTCGCTTGAGGCTTTCAGTATCATGCGTGGTTTCAAGGGATTTCAGCATGGCTTCCGCCAGGGCCTTTCGGTCGTTTCGAGGAATAAGCACGCCGTACTTGCCTTCGTCAAGAATCTCTCGCGGGCCGCCGCCGTCCGTGCTGACGACCGGCGCGCCGCTCGCCAGCGCTTCGACGAGCACAAGGCCGAAAGGTTCGTCCCATATCGACGGGAGGACGAACAGCCTTGAAGCCGCGAGCCACGCGAACACGTTGTCTTTGAATCCGGGCAGATCGACGCAATCTTTAAGGCCAAGACGCTCGATCTTTTCGGTTAGGGTCTGCCTTTCGGGGCCGTCGCCGATGATGATCAGGCGGGCCGATGGCCTGCGCGCGCGCACGTCGCCGAAGGCGTCGATCAGGAGAGAAAAGCCCTTTTCGTGGCGCAGACGCCCTATGGCGAGCACGACGTCCTTCGTCGGGTCGTTCAGCCACGGATGTTCCGCGCGCGCCGCGACCAGCCGATCAAGGTCTTCCGGAATAACCGGATTATAGACGATTTTAACCGGGCGGCCCTTTTGTCCCAGTTTCCTTTCCAAATCTTCCGCGACCGAACGGCAGACGGCCACGACTTCATCCGCCAAGGGATAAAGCAGAGGCAAAACCGCTTTTTCCAGCGCGATTTTCAGGCAGCGCCGGATCGGATGGCGATCGAAGGAAGACAGAGTGTGCTCGACAAGAAAAAGGCGCGTCGGTAAAGCGCGTATCTTGCAGGCCAGCAAAGCGATCATGTTCTCGCGCTTCATGTTGGCGATCAGGGCGTCCGGCTTGCGCGCTTTAAGAAAGCGGTAAAGCGGCAAGACGCTTTTCCAGGCGCCGCCGAATCCGCGATCCGCCGAGAGATTGACGACTTCGAACTCTTGCCGGATCGGCTCGAAAAGATCGCCCTTTGTTCGCATTACGACGAAAATTATCGCATAGCCGCGCCGCTTGAGCTCGCGCGCCAGACGCAGCATACACCATTGCACGCCGCCGCCCGTGAAGTTCGCCATGAAGACGGCGACGGTTCGTTTCGAATCCTTGATCATTCGCGCCTCGTTTCCCGTTTCTCTTCCAGCAGACGGCGGAAAAGGTTCAGGTAGTTCTTCGTCGCGCCGTCGATGGAGAACGACAAGCCGCGCGCTCGCAGCAAGGAGGCGTCTTCTTTCTCGTCGAGAGCCTCGATCATCGCCGCCGCCAGGGCCGACGGCTGGCCCGCCGGGACAAGCCGTCCGTAGCGGCCTTCTTCCAATATCTCGCAGGGGCCGCCGCTTCGCGTGCTGACGACGGGCGTGCCGCACGCCAGCGCTTCGACGATCGTATTGCCGAACGCCTCCGACAGAGAAGGTTGGACCAGAAGGTCCGCTTTTTTAATCCATGGAAAAACGGGCGTTTGATAACCGACAAGCGAAACGCAATCCCCCAGCCCCAGCTCATCCGCCAGCGCGGAAAGCCTCGCGCGCAGGGCCCCTTCGCCGACGATGACGAGACGGGCCTTTTTGCTTCGCCTGACAAGCGCGAAGGCTTTGATAAGATCGGCGAACCCTTTCTCGGGATTCAAGCGGCCAAGGCCCAGGACAACCGGCTCTGTCTTGTCTTTCAACCACGGGTGGGAGATTTCCGCTTCGCACAGGGAATCGAAATCATAGGGAATAACGGGATTATGGATGACCTCGACCTTCGAAGGCCGCAGGCGCGCGACGCGAAGCGTATCTTGCCTGGCCGCGTTCGAGACCGCCACGATCTTGTCCGCGCGCGCGTAAAAAAACGGCAGGAGAAACCGTTCGACGAGTTCCTTCGGCCTGGGGCAAAGGGAAAGCTCGTTCGAGATCAAGGCGTGGTCGATCAGGATCAGGCGCGTCGGCGCATGGGCCAGCAGGCGGGCAAGAAACCGGGCGAGAACGGACGCCAGATTGCCTTGCAGAATGTTCGAGATAAAAATGTCCGGTTTTCTTGTTGCCAGGGCCTTTGTCAGGGCCGGAAAGCTGAGAAAGGAGCTTCGCGCCCGCAAATCGACAATTTCAAACTCGCGCGCGACGGCTTCTTTCAACGCGCCCTTGTTCTTGGCCGCGAAAAACGAAACGGAAAGACCGGCCCTTTTCAATCCCTGCGCCAGGCGGAACATCGCCCACGTCACGCCGCCGCCGTCGAGACTGCTGACAAAGATCCCGACGGTTCGCGGCAACAAAGGAGGCGAAGAGGAAGGCATGGTTAACGCGCTCGCGGTGAATGGACGTTGTATTTCGGTTTGGTCGTTTCCGCCTTCTCGTCAGGTTTGGGCCCGGAGTTAAGAGAGACGGACGACCAATAGACGAAAATAACCAAAAGAATGTGGCTGTGCGACATGATAAGCGGTTCGGTGATGTTCTGGGCCATAAAGAAGATCAGATACACGATCCCGAAAAGCGAAAAGCCGTCGTTTCCTGCCAGCGCGTATTTCATGGTGCGCAAAAAATTGCTCAGAATCGCGAGGTTCAGAACGACAAGCCCTGTAACGCCGAACGAGGTCAGGCATTCAAGCCACCCGTTATGGGCGTGCGGGGGAATAAAGTTCTCCATGTTCCAGTTGACGGTTCGCGCGCCGTCCGGCGCGGTCCAGAAAGCGTCGTACCCAAAGCCAAGCAAAAAGCGGTTTTCGAGGACAAGGTCGATCAAAATGGGCCAGAAATCCGTTCGATCCGTCAGGTCGGCGCTGCGCCCCACAAGCCCCGTGACGCCGGACAGAACCGTCGTGAACCCAAAGGCGAGCATGAGCCCGAGCGTGATGACGGTCGCGATTCCGAAAAGAAAGGCGCCGATCGCCGGGCGTTTGCGCATGAACGTGACGCATTTGAACCCGACCAGGACCATGATGATGTTCAGCCACGCCGTTCGGGACAAAGAAAGGATGCCCAGCGCCAAAGACAGGCCGAAAACCAGCCAGCCCAACCTTCGGCCCCTTTCCGATTCCATCAGAACGCGTCCCGACAGGACACCGACCACCATGATCGGTCCCAGCGAGTTTTTATGCGGGAAATAGCCTCTGAAAGCCGGGTAATGGGCTATGTCACCGTGTATGCCGACACTACGGTCGAAAACGACGGCGAAGATCGTTATAAAGCAAATAACAAGCAAACATCGGGCCATTAAAAAACAAAACTCTTCAGGCGTGTAACGGACCGCAAGATAAAAAGCGAAAGACATTCCCAGAAGAAACTCGGCGCTGCGGCGGAACGTCGCCGCGGGATCGATGGACCAGGTTATGGAAAGAAAGGCGAGAAGGATCATAAAGACAAAAAGCCAGCCCCGCCGGATGGCCGCGAATAGGATTCCCGACCGCTGGAGGCAGTAGGAGATGAAATAAAGCTGCAAAGGGAGCAGGAGTATCTGGCGAATGGGGTTCAGCTCGCCCCCTTTGCTGCCGCCTGCGAAGAGAATGCCGTCGAGACTCGCGCTGACGAGAAGAATCGTGAGGAGGGCGATGAAAAACTCGAAGCTCATAAGCTTGAGAGGCTTCTTATCCTGGGCGGGCGGCGACAAAATCATTTTCACGCCTGCGCCATAACGTCGTAGATGGCCCGCCACATGGGCTTTCGCCGGAAGTCCTCGTCAAGCGGAAGGCCGCGGACCAGGCGGCCTTCTTTGTTCTTGCCGTTCGCCTTGGGATTGGAAAGCCAGGAATTGCGGTCGCTGATCCCCCAGGTCAGAATCTGTCGCGGTTTCATGACGGAAAAGATCGTGTCGAGGAACGCCCTTGTTTTGTCGGCGACGAGACGGTCTCTTTCCTCGTCCGTGTCGGCGGGAACGGATTCCCATACGTCCAGCTCGGTCACCAAAAGCTCTAGCCCTAAATCCTTCACGCCCTTGCAGAACCATTCCAGCGATTCAAGCTTTTTGCGCGTGCTGAGATGCGCCTGAAGGCCGACCGCGTGGACGGGGACGCCCCGGTCCTTCAATCCGCGCAGGAGATTCAAAACCGCCTGCGCCTTGGGCGGGTCGGCTTCCATCAGAAAATCGTTATAGACAAGCTGCGCCTTAGGGTCCGCCTGCGCCGCCAGGCGGAAGGAAAGGTCGATATAGCCCGGCCCCATCGCCGCAAACAAAGGCGACCGTCGATGCCCATCCTTCAAGCCGTGCAGAGGCTCCAGCGCCTCGTTTACGACGTCCCACGAAAAAATTTCTCCGCGATAATGTTCCAGAACGGTGCCGATATGCTCTTCCAATAGCGCTGCGCCGCGTCCCTGCCCCACGCCCTCGACGACCCAGGCCGGAAGCGCGCCCGGCCAGACCAAAGCATGGCCGCGCATTTTCATCCCGGCTTCCTGCGCCAGAGACAAAAGAGCGTCGCCGCGACGAAAGGTCCATTTTTTCTCCTCCGGATGGACATGGCGCCATTTCAGCGCGTTTTCCGGAACGATCAGATTGCATTCCTTTTTGATCGCGGCCGAGAAATCCTTGTTCAGGCGGAAAAGTTCCGGTTCGATCGCGGCGCCGAAGAAAAGGCCTTTGGCTTCCGCGAGCTTCCTTAACGGGGGCAGGGACTCGAAATCATAGGCCGGTTCGGCGCGGGCGAACCGGGGGAGCAAAAGCCCTGCCGTCGCCAAAGCTGTGGTCTTGAGAAAGGCGCGGCGCGACATTCGCGTGAACATGACAAACCCAAACGTTTCGTTAAGCCCCTTGCGGAAGGGGAAAGAACCCGCCGTCCGGCGTTTTCGCCGCCCTTTAGCGTAGATTAAATATAAGTGACGGCGTTTTTTGTTGCAAGAAATAAGGTCCGGCTATTAAAATCAAAGGCCCTTTGAAACCGCAACAATAGCGCTTATTTTTTAACCTTGTCTTCTCGGAAAGGCCACAAATGCTTTCTTCGCTCCGCAAGTTATTTAGAAGCGCCTTTTACCCCCTTTTCGATCTTTTGCCGCTTCCGGATCGTCTGGCCATTCAAATCCTTTATTTTTTGCATTTTCGCCGCTTTGCGGACCTTAAAAACCCGAAGACCTTTTACGAAAAAGTCAATTGGCGCAAACTTTACCAGCGCGATCCGCGCTTTCCCGTCTTTGCCGACAAGATCGCTGTTAAGGCCGAGATCGAGAAATTGATCGGCAAGGAGCACGTCATCCCGACTTTGTGGACAGGGGACCGTCCGGAAGACATTCCCTATGACCGGCTGGACCCGCCCTATGTCATCAAGGTTAATCATAGCAGCGACGACAACATTTTTATTCGCAAAAAGGAGGACGTTGATCGCGAGGCCATCAATAAATCCATCAACCGCCAGCTTCGCTATGAACACGGCCACAGATACCGCGAATGGGCTTATTTGGGGATCCCTCACAAGGTTCTTGTCGAGCGCATGATCGAGGTGCCGGACAGCGCCTCCCTAAATGACTATAAGTTTTTTGTTTTTCACGGCAAGGCTCGCTTTGTTCAGGTCATTTTCGATCGCTTCAGTAAACAGAAGAAAAACTATTACGACATGAATTGGCAAAGACTTCCTATTAAAACAAAATCTCCTAATTTCGAAGGAAACGCGCCGCGCCCCAAACATTTCGACAAAATGATCGAACTGGCTGAGAAGATCGGTGCGCCGTTCGATTTCGTCCGCGTCGATCTGTATGAAACGGAAGAGACTGTTTTGTTCGGGGAAGTGACCTTCTATCCGGCGGCGGGTTACGGGTGCCTTTCGCCGGATATTTGGGACGAACGCTTCGGCCACTATTGGAACCTGAAGACGTGAAAGCATTCTTTGGACAGCCCGCCTCTCTGAAAAACCCTAACAGGTTGATTCAAAAAGGATTTTACGGGGCTTTTCGCGCAGGAGAAGCTTGATCCGCCAGGGCGGGGGGGCTATCGTGCCCCGCGAAGGCTTTTAATTGAGAGGAAAAAATGAAAATTATTATGCTTGGCGCCGGTTATGTCGGCTTGGTCTCCGGCGCGTGTTTTGCCGAGTTCGGCGTTTCCGTCACCTGCGTCGATCCGGACGAAGGGAAGATCCGGCGCCTTCACGACGGGATCATACCGATCTACGAACCCGGTCTGGACGATCTTGTGAAAAAGAACGTCGCCGCCGGTCGCCTGACCTTTGCGACAAGCCTTTCCAAGTGCGAACCCAAGGTTGACGCCGTTTTTATCGCCGTCGGCACGCCCACGCGGCGCGGCGACGGCCATGCCGACCTCTCTTACGTTTTCCAAGCGGCGCGCGATATTGCCGCTTATCTGACCCCGGATCATTTTACAGTCGTCGTGACCAAATCGACCGTTCCCATCGGAACGGGCCGCGAAGTGGAAAAGATCATCCGCGAAGCCAACCCGAAAGCCGATTTTGCCGTCGCGTCGAATCCGGAGTTTCTGCGCGAAGGCTCGGCCATCGGCGATTTCATGCGGCCCGATCGCGTCGTGTTCGGCACGCAGAGCGAAAAAGCCGCCGAAGTCATGAAGGCGCTTTATCGGCCTTTGTACTTGATCGAAACGCCCATCATTCAGACGTCTCTTGAATCTTCCGAACTGACGAAATATGCGGGCAACGCCTTCTTGGCGACGAAGATAACTTTTATCAACGAAATGGCCGATCTTTGCGAAAAAGTCGGCGCGAACGTGCAAGATGTGGCGCGCGGCATCGGCCTTGACGGCCGCATCGGCAGAAAGTTTCTGCACGCCGGACCGGGTTATGGCGGTTCGTGTTTTCCGAAAGATACGCTGGCGCTCGTCAAGACCGCGCAGCAAGTCGGCTCGCCCGTGCGGATCGTCGAGACCGTCGTCGATATCAATGCCAAGCGCAAGAAGAGCATGGCGGGCCGCGTCATCGCGGCGGCGGGCGGGGACGTGAGGGGGAAGAAAATCGCCGTGCTTGGCGTTTCGTTCAAGCCCAATACCGACGATATGCGCGACAGCGTGGCTTTGGACGTGATCCCTGCCTTGCAAGCTGCGGGCGCGACGGTGCAGGCGTTCGACCCCGTCGCGATGAAGGAGGCCGAAAAACTTCTGCCCAACGTCGCGTGGAAAAAAGAAACCTACGAGGCGCTTGAGGGCGCCTGCGTCGCGGTGATCCTGACCGAGTGGAACGAGTTTCGCAGCATCGACTTTGATCGCGCCGGGGCGATAATGGCGGCTCCTGTCCTTGTCGATCTGCGCAACATTTATAAGCCCGAAGACATGGCAAAGACGGCTTTTACCTACGTGTCCATCGGGCGGTAGGCTTCGGTTCCGGCCAGGGCAAAGGAAAGGGGGCCGCCGATGGGAATGACCCTTCGCCGCCGTTCTTGCGGACCGATTCCGCGCTTATTTTTGTTTTTTTGCGCCATTTCGAAGACGATGGATTCCTGGGGCCCGTTTTATCAGGCGAGAAATAGTCTTTCCATCGGATCAATGACTTATAAAAAGGCGCAATCTGCCTGCAAAAGACAGGGCCGACCCCATCTTTAGGCAGGAAAGACGGGTTTCGGGGACTTACCTTCCCGTCATCTCTAAAACCGTGGAGGCGAGTTTGTCGCGGGCGCTGAGGACCTCGGCCCTGTTCTCGCCTGCGCCCTCGAAGGTGAAGACGGTGAAAACTCTTTCCGCCGACAGGTAAAAAACGAGACCGACGATGATGAAGTCGTCCTCCGTTCCTTCCTTGGGGCGGCAGGTCGCTTCGGCGGTCCTTAGCCGCAGGGACGAAGTAACTTGTTCGCGCCCGATATCCGACTTGAAGCGGCCCTGGCATTTTTTCTCAAGGCCGTGCAGATGCAACCCGACCAGGTCGGAAAGGCCTTTATCCGCAGGCGCCTGCCTTTCGCGCAGGCCCCCCAGGATTTTGCCCGTTTGCCAAAGAAAATCGGCCGGTCTTTGCGTCAGGGGAACCTCCTTCATCGAAAGCGGCTCAAAGGGCCCTATGCCGGTGGCGGAGAGAAGTTTTTTGAGAGAGTCCGGAAATTCTTCAAGCGAGGAATCTTCCGTTTGTTTGCTTGCTCCTTTTTCCATGCGGCGCCCCGCGTTTTCCGCCACGCATTTTTCGAGCGTGCGCATATATTTGTCCATAGGCGGCAGGGGAAAGGAGAAAATCTTCGAGCCTGCGCCGAGCGAAAGTTTTTTCGCTTTGCCGAGTTTTTTCTGAAACGGCGCGTTGCCGCCCATCTGCAAAAGGACGGTATCGCCATTTAGCGCCACCGCGCGGACCAGCCGGGATTCCTCGTCGTCCAGACTGAAGGCCACGTCGTAGGAAGCGCCTTTTTTGAAGCCGCCGCCGCGCAGGCGCACGCCGACGTTTATTTTCTTTTCAGGAGAAAGGGCGAGGGTGAGCTTCCGGTCTTCCGGATATTCCTGTTCGCCCATGCAAAAACTGAAGCTGCCGTCCGGCTTGAAAACAGGCTTGATAGAGGGGCCCGTTTCGGCGGCCAAGGCGGGGGCGGCGGCAAGGAGGAGGAAAAACCCGGCGGCAAGCGAAAAACGCATCGGAAAAGCCTTTGCAAAGGGGCGGTGCCTTTCATTTTACATAATCCGGGGGTAATGTGCGAATCCTAAAAGACGGCAAGCAGGCGGGACAAGATGACTAAAACATACACGATGGCCGAACTGGCCGAAGGCTTGGGGGGAAGGCTCGTCGGCGACGGCAAGCGGCAGGTGGAGCGCGTGGCCCATCCGGCAGGCCCCTGCGGGCCGCGCGAGGTGGTTCTGGCGACGGACCCGGCGCTTTGGCCCCTTTTGGTTCAAAGCGGCGCCGAGGCCGCCATTCTGGCCGAAGGCGCCGAGATTCCCGAAACGGTCAAAAGCGCGGTGCTTGTGGGACGCTCGCGGTATGCTTTGGCGAAACTGACGGGCCTGTTCGAAGAAAAGATTGAGCTTCCGAAAGGCGTCCATCCTTCCGCCGTCGTCGAACCGGGCGCAAGCCTTGGCGAGGACGTGCGCGTGGGGGCGTTCAGCTATATAGCGGCGGGCGCGATCATCGGCGCGGGAACCGTCATTCATCCGCAGGTTTATATCGGACCTGGCGCCAGCGTAGGGGCGGGCGGGCTGCTTTACCCGGGCGCGCGGGTCGGGGCGCGCGTTAAGATCGGCGCGCGCTGCATCGTTCATTTCAACGCAAGCATTGGCGCGGACGGCTTCAGCTTTGTGACGCCGGAAATGGGCAGCGTCGAGACGGCCAAGGCGACGGGCAGCGTCGGGCAGGCCAGCAACACGCAGCTTGTTCGCATCGCCTCGCTCGGCGCGGTGGAGATCGGCGACGACGTGGAAATCGGCGCGAACACCTCTATCGACCGGGGGACCGTCGTTTCCACGCGCATAGGAAGCGGCACGAAGATCGACAACCAGGTTCAGATCGGCCACAACGTTCGGATCGGGGAGAATTGCATGCTCTGCGGACGCGTCGGCATCGCGGGAAGCGCTGAGATCGGCGATCGCGTCGTCCTTGGCGGTGCGGCGGGCGTGGCCGACCATGTGAAAATCGGCGCCGATTCCGTCTGTATGGCCATGAGCGGGATCGCGGGCAATGTGCCGCCGCGCTCGTTGATCGGCGGCATTCCCGCCAAGCCGCGCGAAAAATGGATTCAGGATATCTTCAATCTCAACCGCATCAAGCCGCTTTCGCAAAAGATCAAGGCGCTGGCCGCGCGTTTGGATGAACTGGAAAAGAAGGCATGACGGGGCTGGAAGCCAGGGGGTCCGTTTTGCTGCACTCCTGCTGCGCGCCCTGTTCTTGCGCCATCATGGAGAAATTGAAGGAAAGCGGGATCGAGACGACGATTTTCTATTACAACCCCAACATCGACACGCGCGAGGAATACGAAAAACGCAAGACGGAAAACAAGCGCTTCGCGGACAAACTCGGCTTGCCTTTCGTGGACGCCGATTACGACAACGAGAATTGGCTCGCTCGCGTGAAAGGGCTTGAGGGCGAACCGGAGCGCGGGCGGCGCTGTACGGTCTGTTTTTCCGTCCGACTCGAACGCGCGGCCCTCTACGCCCATGAAAACGGTTTTCCCGTTTTTGCCACGAGCCTCGGCCTGTCGCGTCTTAAAAACCAGGAGCAGGTTTACGAAGCGGGCCGCGCGGCGGCGGCGCGTTATAAAGGGCTTCTTTTCTGGGATTATAACTGGCGGAAAGAGGGCGGCGCGGATCGCGCCGCCGCGCTGACCAAACAGGAAGGCTTCTACCGGCAGAGTTACTGCGGTTGCCGGTTTTCAAAGCGGGGGAAGCTCTAACCGCCGGGATGGCAATCAGGGAACGGCGCTTGTCCCAAATGGCATTTTAATACCATGAGAAGCCCCCCTGTCTTTTCGCAAGGAACTGTACGGGCGCCACCATTAATTCCCATATAGGGCGCGACAATTTCTCTGGCGGGAGATGTGGCGTCAATTTTAAAGAATATCTCGAGCGGAACCCCATGGCCCGCAACCATAGCTTTGGCTGCGGCACAGAGCCTTGCTTTCTGATCGGACATCCTAACGTTGGGTGGAGCCATAACAACCTCCCTTTATAACAGGCTATGGTATGGATTCTCGAATCGACCTACCATAATTTGTTAGAGTTTTCCCTATTTTTGGTAGATAGGCAAGAAAAATATTATTTTCATACCCTTCCGAGCAATAAAATGACCTTATTTATGGCTTCAAGGACACTTTCTATCGGTATGGAGGTCATGCTCGTCGAATCAAAGTCTTGGGAGCAAATGACCTGGCCGTGCGTCGTGCGCGGGGCCAGCTTGGCGGCGGAGGTCGGGCCGAACAGGCTGATGAGCGGGCAATCCACGGCGGCGAGCATATGGCTTGTGCCGCTGTCGTTGACGACCGCCAGGTCCAGGCAATGGCCGATGGCTAGCGTTTGGTCCACGCTCGGCTCGTCCGTGCCCCAAATTTCACGGGCCTGCAAAGGGAAGATCGCTTCGGGAATGGCGCGAAAAAGGTCGTCGTAGAGATCAAGCTCCTGCGGGCCGAGCAGAAAAACAGGCACGCGGTTCATGCGAACCTGAAGCCGGGCGACTTTTTCAAAGCGCTCAAGCGGCCATCTTTTCTCGGCATTTCCGGCCCCCGGCGCGAAGCCGACATAGATTTGGCCTTCAGGCAAAATGCGCCGCGCTTTGGCCAACATTTCTTCCGGAACCGGCAGGCGTCCCGTGACCTCCGGCGGACAGCCCGCCGCGAGTTCGACGATTTGCAGGAGGCGGTCGATAAGAGCAGCCGGGCGGGGTTTGAATAAAGGGGGGCGTCGGTCCGAAAACAGATACCGGAAGGCGGGGGCGATAAAAAGCCTGTGCGGCAAGCGCCAGCGGGCCTGAAGCGCCAGCTTCCAGCGCCCCCGCGTGTCGATGAGAAGGTCAAAAAAGGGCCTATCCGCTGTTTTTTGGGCGAGCCAGGCGGGCGTTTCATGAATCTTGTCGATCAAAGCGGCGGTCGTCCCGCGCAAGGGGCCGCTATAGACCGTGGGGCCTTTCGTCGTGATCCAATGGATTTCCGCTTCCGGCCAGGCGGCGCGAAGGGCCCGCAGGAAAGGAAGCTTAATAAGGCCGTCCCCGACGACCTCGCGTCCCGATAGGACGCCGATATGCCGGGCCGGAAAAAAGGAGGGAGCTTTTGTCATGAGGAACTTGAAACGGTTGGCAAAGGAACCAAGATAGGCTACAGCCTTTCTCGTTAAGAAACAGGAAAAAACCATGACCGAAGAAGAAAAAGACCCCGCGCCCGCCGAAGTCTCCGAGGAAGCCGCTCCTCCTGCTGAAGACGAGGCTCTTCAAAAAGCCGTCGAGGAGGCGCAGACGCTGAAGGACCAGCTTTTGCGCGCTATGGCCGAGACCGAAAACACGCGCCGCCGGATGCAAAAAGAGGTCGCGGACGCGCAGAGGTTCGGAATCGCGGCCTTTGCCAAAGATATGCTCGCCGTCGCCGACAATTTCAGCCGCGCCATGGAATCCGCCCCCAAGGAAGGCGGCGAAGCCGTGAAAAATTTTCTGGAGGGCGTGGCGGCTATCGAGCGGCAGATTCTCGCGGCCTTCGAAAAATTCGGCATTAAAAAACTCGATCCGCTCGGCCAGCCCTTCGATCCGCATCTGCACCGCGTTATGCTGGAGCAGGAGGACCTTTCCAAGCCTGCCGGGACAATCATCCAGGTCTTTCAGCCGGGCTATATGATCCATGACCGCCTTTTGCGCGAGGCGCAGGTCGTCGTCACCAAGGGCGGCCCCCCGGCGCATAAGGTGGATACGCAGGCCTGAACGGCCGGAAAAACTGTTTACGCCGTTGCCGAGAAACGCTACATTCTCGCGTAACTTTTCACTTAGGGGAGGAGCCCATGCAATTCGCTTGGAAGACGGTAACGGCAAGTGTGGCGCTTGCCTCCGCGCTTTTTTTCCAACCGTCGCAGGCGTGCGCGGACTCCTGTGTTTGTCGTCCCTGCGTCCCCAGAACGACACACGTTCCGCTTCGTTCGGAGACCCTTTCGCCGAAGGGGGATGTTCTTCGGGTCGTGAAGGCCGACTTTAGAAAGGGCCAATCGGGGTGTTTCCAAGTCGTACCGCGCAACCCGAGCGAAGTCCGGGACGCAATGACCGAAGGAAAAATCGTCGCCTTCATTCCTTCTAAGCCATTTGAGGGAGCGCAAAAGCTTCCCCTTCTCGTAGGATTCAAAGCCGTTGACAACGGCGACGGGAGTTTCGGCATTTTTCCCCTTCATGGAGAGAAATGTCTTTCCGCAAAAGACTTCAGGGCCCTGGTTGAAGGAAAGGGCTTCGTTCTTGTTCCGGAAACGCGCGGAGGAAGAGGGATCAACGGCGACCCCTTCTATTTGATTTCTTTCCCTTCTTCGCCTGCGCCGTAGGCCAAGACCTTTTCCTCTCGCCTTATGCGCATTATCCTGTTCTGTCCACCTGCGACCGTCATCAACGGCGGGATCAAGCAAATCTTCAAGCTGGCGGACGCCTTGTGCGCGGGAGGATTCGAGGCCGTCGTTTTCGAGGAGCAGGGGCGCAGGCCCGATTGGTTTCCTTCGACCGCGCCTGTGGTTTCGCAGGGCGTTTTTACGCCCCGCGCGGACGAGGTTCTCGTTCTGCCCGAAGACCAGCCGCAGATTCTTTCCGTCTTCAAAGACTGGCCGCAGCGCAAAGTCGTTTATTCGCAAAATCACTTCTACGGATCGCTGGCGCTTGCGGACGCGGCGAGCTTTGCCGATTACGGCATTTCGCACGCCATTTGTTGCAGCCAGACGACCTTCGCGCACATGAAATGGCGGCATCCGCAGGTGAAGCCTTTTCTCGTGCCCTGCGGCATTGATCGCGCCCTGTTTCGTCCGGCGGCGGAAAAGGAAAAGACGATCCTTTATATGCCGCGCAAGCGGCCCGTGGAGGCTTCTTTTCTGCGCGATATTTTTCGCTACGGCCAAAAGGACCGCGCCGATTGGACCTGGCAGGAATGGGGCGGGAAAACCGAAGAGGAAACGGCAGAGGCCCTGGGCCGCGCGGGCGTGTTTCTGGCCTTGAGCCGTTTGGAAAGCCTCGGCCTCGCGCCGCTCGAAGCGATGGCGTGCGGTTGCATTGTAGCCGGGTTTACGGGCATCGGCGGGCGCGAATATGCGCGGGACGATAACGGCTTTTGGGCGGAGGAAGACGATTTTCCCGGCTGCGCCTCGCAGCTTCGCCGGGCCTTGGATCTGGCTGCCTTGCCGCCGGGCTCGCCCGCGCGGCTGGCCTATGCCGAGGCTGTGGAAAAGGCGCTCGCGCCCTATGCGCCGGAACTTTTCGAAAAAGGCGCGCGCGAGGCATTCGCCGAGATTGTTTCGTGAATTAACCATCTTTCCCGGTTGCGCCCGTATGATTCCCCCTTTAACTTGAGGGCCTGTTTTGAATTTTTAACGGGAGAGAAAAATGTCGGGCGGAAATCACCTCACAGTCATCAAACATCTTTTGCGTATCGGCGACGGCGATACTTCCCTTGTGGAAATGGCCGCATGGGCCGCGCTGGAGTTGACGATTTCCGTCGGTCTCAAGAATCCGCGAACGTCTCTGCCGACCCTTTTCTCTTTGGTCGAAGACGCAAGAGGAGTCATCGAGCAGGATTTTCTTCATGCCGCATGGGGCGGGGAGCGTTTTCAGAAGGAGGCCGACAGGGCTTTTGAAAGTCTAAAGGTCGTTGACAATTTTCTCGCGGCACGGACGCTCGAACTTGGAAGCGTAGTTGAGGATATGGTCCCGCCGCCGGACGAACTTTCCGCGTTTCTTGATCGGCGCAAGTTTGTGACCCTGGCGCGAAAGGGTGAGAAAGAAATAGGGCCTCTTTCCGAAGCGGGCGGCTTTCTTCGTGCCCTTTCCGGTGTTGTCGCGCGGGAACCGTTCGGTCCGGAAGTGTTTCGGGACGTTGAAGTAGGGGCGGGGTGGTTTAATGAAAGAGAATATCCGCAAGAACTGCACAGCGGGCTGATAGTTTCTCCTAAAGAAGCCGGAAGAATGATAGAAAGGGTGCGTTTGTATGGAAAACGGCTTCTGAATCTTAACATCCCCTAATCACTTCACGATCTTGCCGACCAGCTTGGCTGTGTAATCGACCATCGGGATAATACGGGCGTAATTCATGCGTAAAGGCCCGATCACGCCGATGGCGCCGACGACCTGTTCGGCCCCGTTCTGATAAGGCGCGACGATCAGGCTGCACCCGGCGTGCGCGAAAAGGCCGTTTTGCGCGCCGATGAAAATCTGCACGCCCTCGGCTTGCTTTGTGGCGTCGAGCAAGCCCGCCATCGTTTCCCCGTTTTCCAAGGCGTCAAGCAAATGGCGCACGCGCTCAAGGTCTTCAAGCGCCGTCACGTCTTCCAAAAGCCGCGCCTGGCCCTTGATCAAAAGCTGGCTTTTCGTGCCCGCCGGGCCGGACCAGACGGCAAGCCCCGCCTCGATAAGTCTGCGCGTGATTTCATCCAGCTCGGCGCGGCGCAGGCGCATATCGTCTTCGATCTCCTGCCGCGCCTCGAAAAGTTGTCGGCCCGCCAAGCGCCTGTTCAGATAGGCGTTCGCGCTGGAAAGCGTGGCGGCGTCAAAGCCGAGCGGCGCGTCGATCACGCGGTTTTCCACAAGCCCGTCTTCCGTCACGAGGATGACAAGCACGCGCCCCGGCGCGAGCGGCACGAACTCGATTTGTTTGAGCGGCCTGTCCATCTTTGGCGCGAACACAAGCCCCGCGCAGGCGGTGAGGCCGGACAGCGTATCCGTCGCGCGGGAAAGAACGTCGGCGAGATTGCGCCCCTGCGCGGCGCATTCGGCCTCAAGCGCGGTTTTCTCTTCCCGCGCCAGATCGCCGATTTCCAAAATGCCGTCCACGAAAAAACGCAAGCCCGTATCGGTCGGCAGGCGGCCCGCCGAAATGTGCGGCGCGCGCAAAAGGCCCTGTTCTTCAAGATCGGCCATGACGCCCCGGATCGTCGCGGGCGAAAGCGCCAGGCCGAGCCTTTCCGCCACCGCGCGCGAGCCGACCGGTTCGCCGGACGCCATGTAGGCGTCGATCACGGCTTTCAAAATCTCGCGCGAACGGGCGTTCAGGTCCGGGAACATAGGTTCATGATGTCAAACGTCCGGCGCTGGATGTCAAGGGATTCTCTACTCTTCCTCTTTCCGCGCCATGCGTTTGCGGATGTTCGGGTCAAGGTGGCGTTTGCGCAGGCGAATGCTTTTTGGCGTAACCTCGACCAGTTCGTCGTCGTCGATATAGGCGATGGCCTTTTCGAGCGTCATCTGAAGCGGCGGCGTGAGGCGGATGGCCTCGTCCTTGCTCGTCGTGCGGATGTTGGTGAGCTTCTTGCCTTCCAGAACGTTCACGTCCAGATCGTTTTCCTTGCTGTGTTCGCCGATAATCATGCCTTCATAGACCCGGACGCCCGGCACGATAAGCATGGGGCCGCGATCCTGCAATTTCCACATGGCGTAGGCGACGGCCTCGCCCTTGCCGTTCGAAACAAGAACGCCCGTGCGCCGCGCCTGAATGGGACCTTTGTACGGGGCATAGCCGTAGAAAATGCGGTTCATAAGGCCCGTGCCGCGCGTGTCGGACAAAAACTCGCCGTGATAGCCGATCAGGCCCCGCGAGGGGGCGAGGAAGGTGAGTCTTACTTTGCCGCCGCCCGACGGCTTCATGCCCGTCAATTCGGCCTTGCGTTCGGACATTTTGGCGACCACGGTGCCGGAGAACTGATCGTCCACGTCGATGGTGACTTCTTCGATCGGCTCCAGCTTGTTGCCGCTTTCGTCGGTCTGGAAAAGGACGCGCGGGCGCGAGATGGTCAACTCGAACCCTTCGCGGCGCATCGTTTCGATCAGAATGCCGAGCTGCAATTCGCCGCGCCCCGCGACTTCGAAGCTGTCTTTTTCTTCCGTTTCCTTGATGCGGATCGCGACGTTGCCTTCCACCTCGCGCAACAAGCGGTCGCGGATGACGCGGCTTGTCACCTTGTCGCCTTCGGTGCCCGCCAGAGGCGAATCGTTGACGGAAAACGTCATGGCGATGGTCGGCGGATCGATGGGCCGCGCGTGCAGGGCTTCGGTCACGGCCATGTCCGCGAGCGTATCGGCGACGGTAGCTTTGGACAGGCCGGCGATGGCCACGATGTCGCCCGCTTCGGCTTCTTCGACCGGCACGCGCTCAAGTCCGCGAAAGGCGAGGATTTTCGTAATCCGGCCCGCCTCGATTTGCGTGCCGTCGGCGCGCATGGCCTTGATCGGCATATTCGCCTTAATCCGGCCCGATTGAATGCGTCCCGTAAGCAAACGCCCCAGATAAGGGTTGGCTTCCAAAATCGTGGCCAGCATGGCGAACGGCGCTTCAGGATCGACCTTCGGTTCCTCGACATGGCGCAGGATAAGCTTGAAAAGCGGCGTGAGGTCTTTATTCTCACGCGCCATGTCGTCCATGCTCTCAATCGCCCAGCCCTGGCGGCCAGAGGCGAAGAGCGTCGGAAAATCAAGCTGCTCTTCCGTCGCGTCCAGCGCGGCGAAAAGATCGAACACCTCGTTGTGGACCTCGTTCACGCGCGCGTCCGGGCGGTCCACCTTGTTGATGACGACCATGGGCTTAAGGCCGATGGCTAAAGCCTTCGAGACGACGAACTTGGTCTGCGGCAGGGGTCCTTCCGCGGCGTCCACAAGCAGAACCACGCCATCCACCATCGAAAGAATGCGTTCCACCTCGCCGCCGAAGTCGGCGTGGCCGGGCGTATCGACGATGTTGATGCGCGTCTCCTGCCAGACGATGGAGGTGCATTTGGCGAGAATCGTGATGCCGCGTTCGCGCTCCAGGTCGTTGCTGTCCATCGCGCGTTCCGCCACTTGCTGGTTTTCGCGAAAGAGGCCCGATTGGCGCAGAAGAGAATCCACTAAGGTCGTTTTACCGTGGTCAACGTGGGCGATAATGGCGATATTGCGAAGTTCCATAGTTTTTCTTTCTTTAATTCACGCTTTCAAAAAACCGGCAAGGGACAAAGCGCCTTTCGCCAAGGCCCAAAGGGCGATGAAGGTTAAAAGGACCGCCGTGACGCGGTTGAGAAGCATAACGCGATTTTCCGTAAACTTGCTGCGCACCAGGGAGACCGAACCGCTCAACAGCAGCCACCACAGGGAAGAGCCGATAAAGATGCCGCTGACGATCGTCAGGGCCTCGCTTCGGCCCTTAAGGCCGCCGAAGGTGGCGACGACGGCTAAAACGCCGAAAATCGTGCCGGGATTCGTAATCGTGATGAGAAAGCTTGTGGCCGTCGCCTTGGCCAGGCCGCCCAGATGCGGGCCGAAGCGGCGCAGGTAGCGTCGCTCGACTTCCTGAAGATGGGGTGGGTGAGGTTTGTCGCGCCAGGTGTGCCACGCGATGAAAAGCAAAAGGGCGCTGCCGATCACGTAAAGAAAATCGTTATAAGTCCGCAGCGTTTCGGTGATGGCCGTCAGGCCAAAGGCGGCCACGGCGCTGAAAAAGGCGTCGGCAAAGGCGGCGCCGAAGCCGGAAGCGAAGCCGACCAGGGGCCCTTTTTGAATGGTGCGTCGGATGCACAGGAGGCCGATCGGGCCGACCGGCGCCGCCACCATCAGGCCCAGCACGATGCCCCGGTAAAAAACGCCCAAATCGTCGAACAAACCGCTCATATGATCTCAAAGTCCCTTTCGCGCCGTGCTTATGGCAGATCAAGCCGGGCAACGCAAGGAAAAGGCCGCTTTTTATTTGATTTCAACTTGCTAGGCCCGCTCAAGGCTTGGCGCGCGGCATCGCTTTTTTTGTCGGGGGAAAAGGGGTCTATGCCCCTATTTTTATTGACGTTTATGGAATTTTTTACTTTTTGGGTTTTTCCTGAAGGTTCAGCGTGCGAATCAGACGATTCTCCGGGTAATCTCGACAAATGACCACGGGAGGATGTTATGGGCAGACAGGTGGAAGGCGTTTTTCTTGCCTACGATGAAGGAAGAGCGGAGGAGGCGAAAGAAGAAAAAGGCGGATTAGGATACAAGACGCTTATTAAGCCGAACGGGGAGGTCGTGCGCTTTACTCATTCCACGACTTCGCGCGATGCCTGCGTCGTCGGAAAGAGAGCCTTTGGCGATTTTATTCTTTCCACAGACGAACCTTTTCGGGATTTCCCCAAAGACGCTTTCTGGGATCGTGTGGAACGGTTGCCAGCGCCGCAACAGGAAGCCGTTCGTCGAGTTTTTTTGGAATGGTGTTGCCCGACGAGAGATAAACCGCGCCCCAAGCTTTATATGCTTGCGGCGCTTCCCCAGGGAACGGTGTGTTGGCTTGAGGACCAAAGAAGAGCCAGGGAAGAGGCCGCCGCTCTTTTAGCTGGACCACTTCCTCCGGATGGGGCAAAAGGCCCTTATGTCTCGTCCTCTTCTCATCCCCTTCAAAGGGCTTGCGCCCTCGGTTGATCCTTCCGCTTTCATCGCGCCGGGCGCGGTGGTGATCGGCGACGTGGTTATAGGCCCCGAAAGCTCCGTCTGGCCCGGCTGCGTTTTGCGCGGCGATATGGGACCCATCCGCGTCGGAGCGCGCACGAACATTCAGGACGGCGCCGTCATTCACATCACCGATCCTTCTCAAGGCGGCAAGGGGACCTTTGTCGGCGACGGCGTGACCGTCGGCCATATGGCGCTGCTTCACGATTGCGAGGTCGATGACGGCGCGTTCATCGGAATGCGCGCAACGCTTCTTGACGGGGCGAAGGTCGAAAAAGGCGGTATGCTGGCGGCGGGCGCTCTTTTGACGTCGGGAAAGACGGTCGGGGCGGGCCAGATTTGGGCAGGCAATCCGGCGAAATACTGGCGCGACGTTTCGGCGGAAGAGGCCGAAGCCTTTCGCTCCCGCGCGGGCGAATATGCCGAACTGGCCCGGCAGTATAAATAGGCTATTTCAGGCCTTTCTCATTGAAAAAGGCGGAATAGTCCTTGTCGGATCCCTGAATGTGGATCGTCAGCCAGCTGCTCAGGAAGTTCATGACCGGAATGGACAGGCCTATAGTTCCTTTGTCGAAATTTTCCTTGAAGCTTTTAACCTTTTCCGCCAGCGACTTGTGTTCCTGAATATGCTGCGCCGCTTTGGGGTACCCGAATTGAGCGAAATATTTCTCCTCGGTCTCGAAATGCTCCTGTGTGTATTTAACCAGGCCGTCAAGCAAAAGCCCGAGAATTTCCTTTCCCTTCCCGCTAGCCATCGCTTCGTTAAGCTCGTTGATGTAGGTGATGAGCCTTTTGTGCTGGTTGTCGATTTCTTCGACCCGGACGCTTAAGGTTTCATTCCATTGAATTAAAGACACGGCTTTTCCTCATTCAAAGGGGGTCTCTTGAGATACGAGGGCATGACGAAAGGGCACTATGGACGAAAGGATATTAAATTTTCCTGAACGGAAACGCGAAAAGACCCGCCTCAAAAGGCGGGCCTTTTAGAGCAGAAGGCTACATGACCCTGATTTTTACAAAACTGCCCGGCGCGTCTTCAATGGCGTTCGGGTTGGCGTTCGGGTCGCGCCCCGGCGTGCTGGCCGGAATCTTGCCGTTGCCGTATTGGTCCAGCCACTTGATCCAATAGGGCCACCAGGAACCTTTATGCTGTTCGGCGGTTCTAAGCCAATTGTCGGGGTTCGGCGGACAATTATCGTTGGTCCAATAGCCGTATTTTTCCTTCGCCGGAGGATTGACGACGCCCGCAATATGGCCCGATCCGGACAGGCAGAACGTGACCGGTCCCGAATAAATCTGAGTGCCCGCGTAAACGCCGCGCCAAAGCGTAATATGATCCTCTTGCGTGCCGAGCAGGAAGGACGGCACCTTGATCTTGCGCAGATCAATGGGGACCCCCTTCATTTCCAGCGCGTTCGGCTGGATCAGCTTGTTGTGGAGATACATATTGCGCAGATAATAGCTCTGCATGGCGGCGGGCAGGTTCGTCGAATCCGAGTTCCACGACAAGAGATCGAAGGGGAAAGGCTCCTTGCCCATCAGATAATTGTTCACGACGAACGACCAGATAAGGTCGTTGGCGCGCAGCATACTGAAGGTCATGCCCAGGAAGGGCGCGGGCAAATAGCCCGGTCCTTCCATCAGGGCCTCGATCATCGAAATCTGTTCCTCATCGATGAAAACCCCCAGATCGCCGGGCTGCGAGAAATCGACCAGGCCGACCAGATAAGTCGCGCTGGAGACGTTTGGCACGTCGGCGGGTTTCTTGTCGCCGATCCCCGCCAACCAGCCCAGCATACAGGCCATCAGCGTTCCGCCGATGCAGTAGCCAAGGCAATTGACTTCATTTTCTCCCGTGATTTTCTTGATCTCGCGCAAAGCCTGAACCGGGCCTATCATCATGTAGTCGTCAAAGCTCAGTTTCGCGTGGCGCTTGTCGGGATTCACCCAGGAGATGCAATAAACCGTGTGGCCGTTCTCGACCATATAGCGGATAAGAGAGCTTTCCGGCTTCAGGTCGAGAATGTAGTATTTGTTGATCCAGGGCGGGATGATCAGATACGGGGTTTTGTAAACCGTTTCCGTCAGCGGCGCGAACTGGATCAACTGAATCAGCTCGTTTTGGAAAACGACCTTGCCCTTCGTCGTGGCGATGTTTTGGCCGAAGTGAAAGGCGCTGCTGTCGCTCATGCTGATGAGGAGCTGGCCGTGGCCGCGCTCAATATCGCTGAGCATATGCTGAAGGCCCTTGAGAAGGTTCTCGCCGTGCGTTTCCAGCGTCGTGCGCAGGACCTCCGGATTCGTCATCCAGAAATTGCTGGGCGACATCGCGTCGAGCATCTGGCGCGTGTAGAAACGAAGCTTATGGGCGATCTTGGGATCGAGGCTCTTTTCGCTATGGTCCAAAAGCTCGTTCGTGAGCCGCGAGACCAGCAGATAGGATTGTTTGATGAAATCGAAAAGCCAAAGCTCCTGCCAGGCCGCGTCTTTGAACCGCTTGTCCGAGGAATCCGGCGCGATGACGGGCGTTGTTTCCTGTCCCGCCATCCGCTCGACCGTTGATTGGAGGAGGCGGACGTAATCTCGCCAGAAGGCGATGTTTTTCTCGACCAGAAGGTCCGGTTTGCTCAGCGTTTGCTTCAGGAAATCCGAAAAAGCCTTGCCTAGGTGCGCCGGGTCGCGGGAGGGAATCCTTTCCGTCAGCGTCTTGTTGCGGGACATAAAGGCCGCAAGTACTTTATGGCTGCGCTGCGCGATTTGCAGAATCTGCGCGGACATATCCACGATTTCGGGAAGAGAGGGCGGCGGGGGACACTTCTCAAGCGGAAGCTGATTCATGGGAAAAATGCCTTTTCTTAGCTTCGTCTTCGGTTGAGGCGCGGCCTCCCGGACGGGGGCCGCGGCGGCAGGAAGGGCGGGTGGGGTCGCCGTTGCGATAGATTGTATGGCGGCGGGCGTTTTGGCAACTTCTTTTTTCTTTTTTTCGTCAATTTTTGCCGGGGGTTGCGTCTTTGCGGCGCGCGCGCGGGTCCTGTTCTCGCGGCTTGTTTTTTCTTTTTCGATAACGCTGCGAAGCTCCGCAAGACTGCCTTCCTGTTTTCGGACCAGAGCGGCGCGGCGCGCGGCTCTTTTTCCGTCTTTGGTCTTTTTCGAGTCGCCTGTTATGGTCATGGACGAGGATGACGTGCGTGAAACGGCAGGAAGGGAAGAGGCCCATTCATAACATGAAAAGCGAGTCAAAAGCAGCAGCAAAACAGAGGGCGCTTTGGGGCGTCTCTCTTTTCTTCCTTCTCTTGGCCGGGTGCGCGGAAACGCCCTGGCCGACCTGGATTTCCGGCGAGCCGGGAGCGGAGGTCCTGCAGGCGCCCCGCGCCGTTAAACGGGCCGAAAACACTCAAGGAAAACCGTGGCCTGCGCTCGGCGACGCGCCGAGCGAAAAGCCCGTTTTCTCCAAAACAAATGAAATGGAAGAAGAAGCGGACGTTCTTCACTCGGACAGGCTAAAGGCTGAAGCCGCCAAGGAAAGGATTGAAAGTCTTTCTATGCCGGAGCCTCTTTTCCCTGAAACCAGGCAAAACCAGCCCGCAACGGATTGAAAAGCAAGGAATCCCCTTTTCAGTCCCTTCAGGAGGGTCTAGAAAGAGGGCGGATTTCAACAAAGGAGCCTTCCTCATGCACAAAGACGCCTATATGGATCGCAACTTGGCCTTGGAGCTGGCGCGCGTGACGGAAGCGGCCGCCTTATCCTGCGCCACGATGGTCGGGCGAGGCGACGAAAAAACCGCCGATCAAATGGCCGTCAACGGTATGCGCCGGGCCTTGAACGTTTTGGACATCGACGGCACGGTCGTTATCGGCGAGGGCGAACGCGACGAAGCGCCCATGCTTTATATCGGCGAAAAAGTCGGCACCGGCAAGGGACCGAGGGTCGATATCGCGCTCGATCCGCTTGAGGGCACGACAATTTGCGCGCATGGCGGCATGAACGCCCTGGCCGTCGTCGCGATGGCCGAGGCCGGAGGCTTTCTGCACGCGCCCGACGTTTACATGGAAAAGATAGCCGTCGGCGGCGGGCTGCCGGATCATGTCGTCGATCTTGACGCCCCGGTCGAGGAGAACCTCAAGAATCTTGCCCAGGCGAAAAAAGCCGAATTGTCCGAATTGCAGATTTGCATTCTCGACAGGCCCAGGCACGAAGATTTGATCGCGAGAGTTCGCTCGGTGGGCTGCCGGATCATGCTGATCGGCGACGGCGACGTGTCGGGCGTCATCGCGACCTCGCAGCCGGAAAGCGGCGTGGATATGTATGTCGGCGTCGGCGGCGCGCCCGAGGGCGTTTTGGCCGCCGCGGCGTTGCAATGTATCGGCGGGCAAATGCAGGGACGGCTTGTGTTCCGAAACGACGCGGAAAAAGAACGCGCGGCGCGAGCCGGGATCAGGGATCTGAAAAAGAAATACGAAATGAACGATCTGGCCAGCGGCGACGTCATGTTCGCGGCGACGGGCGTGACGAACGGCGCGATGTTGCGCGGCGTTCGCCTGTTTCCGGGCGGGGCGTTGACCCATACGGTCGTGATGCGTTCGCGCACCGGGACGGTTCGCACCATCGAAGCGCACCACAATTTCCGCCGAAAAACGTTTGTCGGATGACGCAGGCTTTTCTGGGAGTCGAGCGATCCTTTACGAACAGAAGATGGACGGCGCGGGCCTATGACGAACGCCAGGCTCTGGCGCTCGTTCAGCGGTTTTCTTTGCCCGACATCGTGGCGCGAAGCCTGAGCGCGCGCGGCGTCGGCGTCGAAGAGGCGGGGTCCTTCCTCTCTCCCCGGCTGCGGGATCTTTTACCGGACCCGTTCCTGCTTAAGGATATGGACCGCGCGGTCGCGCGATTTATCCGGGCCGTGCGCGAGGGCGAAAAAATAGCCGTTCTCGGCGATTACGACGTGGACGGCGCGACTTCTTCGGCCCTGATGATCCGTTTTGCCCGCGCTTTGGGCTTTGAATTGCGGCTCTATATTCCGGACCGCCTGACGGAAGGGTATGGTCCGAACGCGGCGGCTATGCGGCTTTTGGCGGAAGAGGGAATCGCGTTGGCTTTCTGCGTCGATTGCGGCGTGACGGCGCACGAGCCGCTCAGGGCGGCCCAGGAAGCCGGACTTGACGTTATCGTTCTCGACCATCACGCGGCAGAGCCGTCTTTGCCCCCTGCCGCCGCGATCGTGAATCCCAACCGTCTCGACGATCCGACGAGCGAGAAACTCGGCGCCTTAGCGGCCGTTGGCGTGACTTATCTGTTCGTCGTCGCCGCCAATCGCGCCTTGCGGCTCGAAGGTTTTTACGGCGGCGAAAGGCCGGAGCCGGATCTGATGGGCTGGCTCGACCTCGTCGCGCTCGGCACCGTGTGCGACGTGGTGAAATTGACGGGCCTGAACCGCGCGTTCGTCGCCCAAGGCCTGAAAGTTATGGACGCGCAAGGCAACAAAGGGATCAAGGCGTTGGCGCTTGAGTCGGGCGTCCGTTTTCCGATGGATGTTTTCGGCGCGGGCTATATGCTGGGGCCACGGCTTAATGCGGGCGGGCGGGTCGGCGAGTCCAGCGCGGGCGCAAGATTGCTGGCAGCCGAAGAGGATGAAGAGGCTGCGCGGCTTGCGGCGCACCTGGATCGGCTCAATACCGAACGGCGCGGGGTTGAGGCCAAGGTTTTGGCGGAAGCCGAAGGCCTTATTTTCGAGGATTCCGCGCCGCTGACGTTCGTCGCTTCGGACCATTGGCATCCGGGCGTGATCGGGATCGTGGCCTCGCGCCTCAAAGACAAATTCCACCGGCCCGCCATCGTCGTCGCGCTGGAAAACGGAAGCGGCAAAGGATCGGGCCGTTCCATCGGCAATGTCGATTTAGGCGCCGCCGTTATCGCCGCGCGGCAGGCAGGGCTGCTCGTGAACGGCGGCGGACACAAAATGGCGGCGGGACTGACCGTCGAGCGCGACAAGATCGATTCCTTACGCGCCTTTCTTGCCGATCGTATCGGCAAGCAGCTCGAGGCCGAGCCTTTCGTGCCCAGCCTGACCTTGGACGGTTTGGTCGCGGCTTCGGCGCTGAACGGCGCGTTTATCGAAAAGCTTTCCTTACTCGCGCCGTTCGGCACCGGCAACCCGGAGCCTCGTTTCGCGCTTGCCGATTGCCGGATCGTCCGGGCCGACATCGTTAAAGACAAGCACGTCAAAATCGTCGCTTCGCAGGGCGCGGCGCGTATAGAAGGCATGGCTTTCCGGGCGATGGACGGCGCGCTTGGCCCGGCCTTGCTTGCCAGCGTGGGCCGATCCTGTCATTTGGCCGGACATTTACGGAAAGACAATTGGCGGGGCCGGGACCGCGTTCAAATTTTAATTGACGATGCAAGCGCTTAGCGGAAAGAAACTTCAAATTTGAGGCAATCTTAAAAGACCCCTAACCCCTCTGTGATACGATAAGGCCGTTTGAAAAAGACAAGATAAAACCGACGGTTCCGATAATGAATACGCTTTTGCGCCGAAGAACGGCCGATTGGCAGACGAGCGTCTTCCGTTTCGAAGACAAACCCCCCTTGCTTCTTCCGGAGCTGAGAGACGCCTCGTTCGGCCTGCCTGAGATCCTAAGGCCCGGCCTGGCCGACGCTTATGACGGAAGGGAAGGGCGGTTCAACCAACAGAAGGGTGAATGGGTTTTCCAAAGGGCTTTGGCGAAAAAAAGCGGCGAGGAGCTTGAAATGGCCGCCCTTGGGCTGATGGTCTCTTCTCCCATCGGCGAGACGGAAGCCAGCGATTGGAGTCGATTCAAGGAGTGGTCCGCGCGCCGCTCGCAGCCTCTTAGCGAAAAACTGATCGCCGCCTTTGCGCGTTTCTACATAGCTCGGCTTAACCGAATGCTTAAAGAGGCGCGAATCCACCGTCCGCCTCCACGCGTCCGCATAGGCAAAAAGCCGGGCGTTGCTTAGGCGCTACGCCGAATAATACAGATCGAACTCGACCGGATGGGGCGCCAGGCGGTAGCGGTTCCATTCCTCGCGCTTAAGGTCGAGATAGGCCTGGATCATATCTTCCGTGAACACGTCGCCTTTGAGCAGGAAGGCGTGGTCTTTCTCCAGCGCGTGAATGGCTTCTTCCAGCGAACCGCAAACGGTCGGAATTTTCGCCAATTCCTTGGGCGGAAGGGCGTAGAGATTTTTTTCCATCGCCTCGCCCGGGTCGATCTTGTTTTTGATCCCGTCAATCCCGGCCATCAGCATCGCCGCGAAGGCCAGATAGGGATTGGCGCAGGGGTCTGGAAAACGAACCTCCACCCGCTTGCCCTTGGGCGAGGGAGAGCAGGGAATGCGGCAGCTCGCCGAACGGTTGCGCTGGGCGTAGGCCAGGAGGACCGGCGCTTCGTAGCCGGGAACCAGCCGCTTATAGCTGTTGGTCGTCGGGTTTGTCAGGGCGTTGAGCGCCTTGGCGTGTTTGATAATGCCGCCGATATAATGGAGCGCCGCGTCCGACAGTCCCGCATAGCCCTTGCCCGCAAAAAGAGGCTTGCCGTTTTTCCAGACGGATTGATGCGTGTGCATACCGGAGCCGTTATCGCCCTGAATCGGCTTGGGCATGAAGGTCGCCGATTTGCCGTAGGCGTGCGCCACGTTGTGAACCACGTATTTGTACATTTGCAGATTGTCGGCGCAGTTGACGAGCGTCGAATAGATCAGGCCCGCTTCGTGCTGCGCGGCGGCGACTTCGTGATGGTGCTTTTCGACCTTGACGCCGATCTGCTGGAGCATCGAAAGGATTTCAGTCCGAATATCTTGCGCCGAATCCACCGGATTGACGGGGAAATAGCCGCCCTTGACGCGCGGACGATGGCCCATATTGCCTTCCACGTAGTCGCGGCCCGAATTGTGCGGCGATTCGCGCGAGTCGAGCTTGATGAACGTGTCGTAGGGATCGTTGCTGAAGCGCACGTCGTCGAAGATGAAAAACTCGGCTTCCGGTCCGAAATAGGCCGTGTCGCCGACGCCGGACGCGAGCAAATAGGCTTCGGCCTTTTGGGCGATGGAGCGCGGGCAGCGCGTGTAGGGCTTGCTTGTGAGCGGATCGTAAACGTCGCAAAAGATCGTCATTGTCGGTTCGGCGTAGAAAGGATCAATCACGGCCGTGGTTTCGTCCGGGATCAAGGCCATGTCCGACTCGTGGATTTCCTTCCACCCGGCTATGGACGATCCGTCGAACATCACGCCTTTCTCAAAAGCCTCTGCGTCCAGCATCTGCGCGTGTATGGTCAGGTGCTGCAATTTGCCGCGCGGGTCGGTGAAGCGCAGATCCACATATTTCACGTCGTTTTTCTTGAGGAAGTCGGTGATGTTTTTGGGGCTGGCCATGGTTAATTCCTCCGGGCGGCGGTTGATAAGGATAAAGATAAAGCGAATCACTAGGCTTTAGGCTTTTGAGAAGCTAAGCGCAGTTTGAAAGACTTGACAAATTTGACGATTTCTGGCTTATGTGCGCGGACTGAAGTGCTGTCCTCTGGCGCTCGCCCGTCCAAGCTGATGGAGCGGGCTTTTTTTTCTGTCCGGGGCGCGCGCAGGCTTTTGCGGCGGCCGTAGCTCAGTTGGTAGAGCCCTCGGTTGTGGTCCGAGTTGTCGTGGGTTCGAGTCCCATCGGCCGCCCCAGATTCTTTCTTGCCGTTTTTTGCCCATGAGCCGAACCCTTTCCTCTTTTCTGGCGATCCTGGGGCTTGGCGCAGGGGTGCTTTTGTGCGTCGGTCTAGTCCTTTGGCAGGGCCTTGGGGCGGCGGACGCGCGGGCATTGGCGGCAGGGCTTTCTCTTTTTTGGTGCGCGGTCGTTCTGGCGCTTACCGCCGCGCTGATGTTCTGCGGCGAGCGGAAATGGGGGCTTCTATCCCGTTGCCGGGCCGCGCGCGGCCCGGCAATGGAGGCGCCGTTTCTGCGCCGCCATTATCTTTGGCAAAACTGGGTCGGGCAATTTATCCCGCCGAGCGTGGCTATCATTCTAGGCCGGGCCTGGGTTTCGCGCCGCGCGGGAGAGGGCGTTCGCGGCGGTCTTGCGAGCGGTCTTTTCGATCAGGCGACGGATTTTGCCGCGCTTTGCGCCTTGCTGCCCGGCGCGGCTTTTGTTCTTTTCGGCGGGACAGGATGGGGCGCGTTTTTTGCAGGCAGCGCTTTAGGTCTTGCGGCGCTGTTTGGTATGGGGCCGTTTCTGACGCGACGTTTTCTTTCTCGCGAAGCCTTTCCGGCGCTCTTCGGCTGGTCGGTTGCGCGGGCGCTCTTGACGCTTTTAAGATTGCTTGCGGGCGTGAAGGCGTTGTCTTTGTCCCTGCCGCTTTTGCCCGTCGCTGCCCTGACCCCCATCGTGAGTTTCGTCGCGCTTATTCCCCTTTCGCCGGGCAATCTCGGTCTGGCCGAATGGGGGTGGGCCTTCGGCCTCGTCTTTGCAGGGCAATCGGCACATACGGCAACGCTTTATGCGCTGGGCTTTCGGTTGCTCATCCTTGTTGCACAGACTCTCCTTTTGGCGCTGAATGAGCTTTATGTTCTCGCTGCCCGAAAATAACGAAACGCTTTGGCGCGATCTATGGCCCTGGCCCCGCAGGGAAGGTAACAAGTATGACCGGGGGCACGCGCTTATCTTCGGCGGACCCGTTTTGACGGGAGCCTCACGTTTGGCGGCGCGGGCGGCGCAAAGGATCGGCGCGGGACTTGTGACGCTCGCCGCGCCGCCGGAGGCTTGGGACGTTTACGCGCGTTCGCTTGAAAGCGTCATGGTTTTGAAAAACGATCCGGGCCTGATCCGCGATCCGAAGTTTGACGTTGTCCTCATAGGCCCCGGTCTCGGCCTTGCGCCGGAAAATCGGGCGCTCATCCTGGATGTTCTTAAAACAGGAAAGCCCTGCGTCCTCGACGCCGACGCTCTTACGCTTTTCAAGGAAGAGCCAAAAACGCTTTTCAAAGCCCTAAACGAAAAATGCGTTTTGACGCCGCATGAAGGCGAGTTCGCCCGCTTGTTCGGCGAGATTCAAGGCGATAAAGCCACGCGGACAAAAGAAGCGGCCCAGCGGGCCGGGGGCGTCGTTTTGCTTAAGGGAGCGGAGACCGTGATTGCTGAACCGGGCGGCAGAGCCGTCGTTAATCTTAACGCGCCGCCCTGGCTTGCGACGGCCGGGAGCGGCGACGTTCTAGCGGGCATGATTTTAGGGCTTATGGCGGCGGGGATGCCTTCTTTCGAGGCCGCCTGCGCTGCGGCGCATACGCACGGCGTCCTTGCCGAACGTTTGGGGCCGGGGCTTGTCGCCGAAGACCTCGTTGAAGAAATACGGGTTCTTTTGAAAGAAAAAGAGCCACCAGGCTTGTAAAAGGCTTTCGATTATGTCCATAATGCCTCGGATTTCTTCCTCAGCAAGAGAAAAACGCGCATGATTTTAGGCGCATTGGCTGGCCATACTCCGACGATTGAGGTCGGGGCTTCGTATCGACGCGTCGGAAGCGGGGCGTTGGTTGAGACGGCCTGCGTTCTGGAAGTCGGGCCGGATAAAATGGGAATCCCCCACGTCCGGTTTCGGCTGCAAGTCGCAAGAGGAACGGCCAAGGCGACCGTTGAAACGCGAACCCTGGCGCTTGAGGCCTTTCAAAATCGCTTTCGCGAACGCGTGAAGGGCAAAAACTAAATCTTTGCGCCTTTTTTCCGCCCTGCGGCGAAGCCGCAAAAGCTTTGCGCGAAAGGGAAAAATCCTCTAAATAGGCGCGGTCTCACGCGGGCGTGGCGGAATTGGTAGACGCGCAGGATTTAGGTTCCTGTGGTGAAAATCGTGGGGGTTCAAGTCCCTCCGCCCGCACCATCTTTTGGTTCGCCCCGAAGGGGCGGGCCAAAAGATGGTTTGTCGGGGGTGGGGCTTGAACCCCCAACAAGGGGGTTCACGACGAGCCATTCAATAAAGCGGGCGCGCACGTGTACGCGCCCGCATGAGATAAAAAAAGCATGGCGAAGGCGCCACGAGGCGCGTAGCGCCGAAGTACAATCCCTCCGCTGCTATCAAGTTTAAGTGTTTGATATATAAAACGAAAACGGCATAAGGGCGGCTCAAAAAGGCCGCTTTTTTTGTGCCATGCCCCTTCCCGCAGAAAACAGCCAGAATCCAAACACATCAAAGCATTACAAATCTGTGCCAAAATCTCTATGGCACAGAAATGGCACAAAAATTCGCGCCATGATCATGGAGAATGTAGTATAGGATCATTTTTTCTTGAAAGAGCGGGGACGGGACAAGAGCTTATCGGTTTTTGGTGTGGGTATGATCCAATACTTGGGGAGGTTAATTCTGGAAAATATATGTTTTGTAGGAGGGAAAATATGGTCTTATTGAAAAGGCTTGTTGACGACGCTTGGGGGATTACAAAGCCTATCGCGGCAAAAACAGCGAAGAAAAAGATGGCCCACAAACGTTCCTCAAGAACAAAACAACAGACAAAATAGGTGAGATAAGCGTACGGAACCCAACAGGGTTCGAACACGACTAGTTCTTTGTTTTGTTAATGGTTTTTCTATAAGGTCGAGCAGGAAAACAAGAGGCCAAGTGAGAAATTACGAACCACAAAAATGGCAGCCCATTGTTTCACTTAGAAAAAACGGAATTCTCAAAATGCGATGATGAAATGGTGGACCCAAGGGGGATCGAACCCCTGACCTCAACAATGCCATTGTTGCGCTCTCCCAGCTGAGCTATGGGCCCACTCGCTGGCGGAGGCGTAAAATTGCCTAACTTGGCCGGAAATACAAGCTCAATTTTTACTTAACGCCGCTTGGCCTTTTTTCCCTTGGAAATCCGTGTAAAAAACGTTTCGGCCTATCCCCTCTTAAACTCGGGCAAAAGCTCTTCCAGCCTCGCGATGGCCGCCGTTTCGGTCATGCCCGCCTGCAAAAGCGTGGCGAAATTGGATAGGGTTTGCTGAAGCTGCGGCAGCTCGACCGTCGGCGATTTGGCCAGATGCACGCCATCGGCGTTGGAAGGGAGGAGTTCTTCGACCGGAGAGAAAAGCTCTTCGTACAATTTCTCGCCTGGCCGCAGGCCGGTATAGACGATCTGAATGTCCTCGTCCGGCCTTTTGCCCGCCAGGCGGATCATTTGCCGCGCGAGGTCCGCGATCTTCACGGGCTTGCCCATGTCCAAAACCATGACCTTGCCGCGATGTTCGTCGCCCGGTTCCATGCCCAGCGCAGAGGCCTGCAGCACAAGCTCCACCGCTTCGCGCACCGTCATGAAATAGCGCGTGATATCCGGATGCGTGACGGTCAGCGGACCGCCCTTGGCGAGTTGTTCTTGGAACCTCGGCACGACCGAACCCGTCGAGCCGAGCACGTTCCCGAAGCGCACCGTCATGAACCGCGCGACGGGCGAAAGGATGTCGAGCGATTGGATATACATCTCGGCCAATCGTTTCGTCGCGCCCATCACGTTCGTGGGGTGCACGGCTTTGTCGGTGGAGATCATGACCATGGCCCTCACGTTCGCCTTGGCCGCGCAGTCGGCCACAAGGCGCGTGCCGATGACGTTCGTCAAGATGGCCTCCCGCGCGTTGAACTCGGCCAGAGGCACGTGCTTGATCGCGGCGGCATGAAAGACGAGATCCGGTTTTTCGTCGCGGAAAATCTGCGCCAGTCGCGCCATGTCGCGCACGTCGGCGATGTAGCCGCGCAGACTCAAAAGGGGAAAGCTTTCCCGGATTTCCATATCGATGCGATAAAGATTGAACTCGCTCAGCTCCAAAAGAGTCATGTGCGAGGGGCCAAGCGCCGCGATTTGCCGCACAAGCTCCGAGCCGATCGTCCCGCCCGCGCCGGTGACCAAGACCCGCCGCCCGACGATAAGATTGTTGATCGCTTCCCGATTCAAAACCGTTTCCGGGCGTCCTAAAAGGTCTTCAAGCGCGATGGGCTGGTCGGGCATCGCTTGCGCCGGGTCCAAGTCGTTGCGCAATTCCGTCAAGGCAGGCAGGCGCGAAAGTTTGAGACCCAGCGCCGCGCATTGTTCCAGAAGCCTGGCTGAGAGGTCGCCGTGCAAACGCGTCATGGCGCGCGTGACGACAAGACGGGACGGCGCGCGGTCTATCTCGCGCAGTTTTTCGACGATCTTCGGCAAATCGTCGATGGTGCCCATAACGTCGTAGCCGTGGAAATTCCTTCCCACGCGCTTGTCGTTTTCGCCGACGATCCCGACAATGCGAAAAGGCGTCTGGGGGTTGCGCGCCACGGCGCGAATGAACAGGTCGGTTTCGTCGCCGGCCCCGACGATCAGGATGTTGACACGCCCGCCGCCTGAACGCTCCCAGAGAACGCTTAGGCGCCTTTCGCGCAAAACGCGCAGAAGGAGGCGCGAGCCGCCAAGTCCCGCCAGCATGATAAACCAGGCGATAAAGGGCAGCGTGCGCGGCACGCCCTCAAGGCGCATACCGAAAAAAGCGACGATCATGAACAGGACGACGGCCAACGAAACGGCCCGCAGGATTTGATTCAAATCGCGCAAGGAAGCGAAGGCCCAGATGCCCCGATAAAGGCCGCTGAAAAGGAACACCGCGCCGGACGTCAGGGTGAAAAGCCCCAGCGCCTGGAAAATCTGCTGCGCCGGAAGGCGGACAAGATCCTCTCCCATGCGTAAATAAAGGGCCAGAAGATAGGACAAGGCCGCGATAAAAAGATCGTGGGCGAAAGCCAGCCAATGGCGGTTCGGGCGGGGGAGTGCGATTCGGATCATAAGGAAACCTTTCCCCCGCTCTTATGCAGCCGCGCAAGCAAAAGCGCAACAAGCAAGGCGGCAAGGATCAGCGCTTCAAGGGGGTAGAAGAGGGAAACGCCCGCCAAAAGGGCTAAAAGCAAATCGGTTTCGAAGACTTTAAGAACAACGACGTCATGCCTCCCTTCGCCAGCTGCCGCGCGTTGATAAAAATGCTGGCGGTGAGGCAGCCATATTTTCTCGCCTTTGAGCGCGCGCCGACCGATGGTGAGGCCGCTGTCGGCCAGGTAATAAAGAGGCAGGATCAGCGCCGCCGCCGGATAGCCGAGCACAGCGAGTTTGAAGAGAAGATAGCCCGTCAGGAAGCCAAGAGGAACGCTGCCGACGTCGCCCAGGAAGATTCTGGCCGGGTGCCAATTGTGAAGCAGGAATCCGGCGCAAGAACCGGCCATCAGCGCCGCCAGGATCATGTCCGCCGTCGCCGCGCCGGTCTTAAGAAAAAGTTTGTCCGCCAGCCAAAGCAGAAAGCCGCAAGCGCAGGAAACGACGAGCGTTTGCGCGCCTGTGATCCCATCGATCCCGTCCATGAAATTCGTGAGATTGATGAGCCAAGCCCAGCCGAGGACCAGGAGGGCGCGATCCAGCCAGAAAGGCATCTCGCCGCCGAAAAGGGTTGCGTTTTCGCCAAGCGCGAAAGAGCCGATCAACGCGGCGAGAAGATGCGTTGCCAGCCGGATTCCCGCGCCAAGCCCCTTTCTGTCGTCAAGCCAGGAAACGAGGGTGAGAAGAAAGAGGCCAGCGAGAAGAAAACCGAACGGGATGCCCGCCTTTTCGGGCAGGACAAAAAAGGAAGGGATCATCCCACCCGTAATCACCGCCACAACCGCAAGGCCGCCGCCGCGCGGGACGGGCGACACGTGCATGCTGCGTTCGTTCGGCGCATCCAAGACAGCCTTGGCAAGAAGAAAGTTTCTTACCTTTCCCGTCAGAAGCCATGCAGCGCCCATCGCCGTAAAGGCGAGCAGATCATAGGGTAAAAGGGAGAGAAAGACTTCGAGCATGAGAGAAGGTCAAAAAGAGTTGAACCACGTCAGAGCTTCCCGCAAGAGCCGTTCAGCCGAGGCGCCGCGCGTGAAAGTATGGTCTGCGCCTTCGATTTCGACAAGGTCTTTGCGGCAGACAAGAGATTCATAAAGCAAAGCCCGAAGGGCTTTTGCGCCGTTATGTCCCGCGAGAACGACTTGTGAAGGCGTCTCGATGCGCCGCGCCAGCGCAACGGAATTTTCGCGGGTTAAAGCCTTGACCTCCTCATACATGGCTGCGCTCACCAGACAGGCGTAGCCCCAACTGCGCGTGTAATAAGGCGTGCCCTCAAGCCTGGCGGCTCCTTTCTCCCACGTCGCTTCAAAGGGGACGAAAGAAGCGTCCCAGAAGCTGAAAGCCGCCGCCCGGGGCCGCGCGAGAAGCGCCGTCAGGCCGCCGAAGGAATGGCCAGCGACGAAGAGGTTCTTATATTGCGGCCGAAAATGTTCGCAAACGAGATTCAGGTCCGTCGCATGAAGGGCCAGCGTGCAATCTTGAAGCTTGCGGGCGTCCGGCGGGTGGGCGTAGTAGAAAAAACGGACGACATCGTACCCCGCCGTTGCAAAAAACACCGCTGCCGCCATGTGCAGATATTCTAGAGGGCTCCCCGTCAGGCCGTGGGAGAGGATGACGACGCGATCCGTCTGATCGGCGGCGCGCGTGACGAGCCCGTAAATCTTCTTGCCGTCCGGCGTCGGGATCGAAAAATCTTCTTCGTGTGAAAGGGGCACGCGCGTCACCCCGTTTCCACAAGTCGCTGCAAATAACGCGCATAGGGCGTCTGTCCAAGCGCGGCGGCCAGGCGCAAAAGTTGTTCGTCGTCGATATATCCCCGCGCGTGGGCTATTTCTTCCGGGCAGCCTATCTTGATGTCCTGCCTTTGTTCGATCAGGCGCACGAAATTCGTCGCGTCGGCGAGGGATTCGTGCGTGCCCGTATCCAGCCAGGCGAAACCGCGACCCAGGCGCACGACATCCATTTGTCCGCGCTTCAGATAGGCGCGGTTCAGATCGGATATTTCAATTTCGCCTCGCGCGGAGGGTTTCAGCGACTTGGCGATGTCCACCACGTCGTTGTCGTAAAAATAAAGTCCCGTGACGGCCCAGTTCGAGGGCGGCTTTAGGGGTTTTTCGATCACGTCCACGGGTTTGTCGTTCCTGTCATAGGCGATGACGCCGTAGGCTTGCGGCTGGGCGACGCGATAGGCGAAGACGGTCGCGCCCGTTTCTTGCTGGGCGGCTTTTTGAAGCAGGTCCGGCAGACCTTGGCCATAATAGAGGTTGTCGCCCAGGATCATGACAATGTTGTCGTCGCCGATGAAATCTTCGCCGACAATAAAGGCGTCGGCCAGACCGCGCGGCTGCGCCTGTTCGGCGTAATCCAATCGAAGGCCCCAAGCGCTGCCGTCCCCCAAAAGATCGCGGAACAGGGGTAGATCGCGCGGCGTGCTGATGATAAGAAAGTCGCGAATGCCGGCGAGCATGAGCGTGCTCAGCGGGTAATAGATCATCGGCTTGTCATAAACGGGCATGAGTTGCTTGCTTACGGCCTTTGTCGCCGGATAAAGACGCGTGCCGTTGCCGCCCGCCAAAATGATGCCCTTTTGCGTCGTTTTCATAGGCGCGTTCTTCCGTTTCTGCTGAAGAGAATTTCCATGGCCTCGTCCAGTCCTTCCTGCCAAGGGCGCTGTTCGACGCCGTAGATTTCCTTAATCTTGGCGCAATCCATGACGGTGTAAGCAGGCCTCTGGGCAGGCGCCGCGAAAGCGGCGCTTGTCGTCGGTTCGATGGTCGGGCGGCGCGTCGTGTAAGGTTCGTAGGCCTTCAGAACCGCCTGCGCCCATTCAAGACGCGAGCAGGGCGGCGTGCCGCACAGCTGGAACGTTCCGAAGCCGTCCGTCTTCCCCCCCAATATCTGCTGGCCCATGGAGATTAAGGCGCGGACGATGTGCGTGGCGGGTGTCGGCGCGCTGAGTGTATCGGCGACCATGCGAAGGGCGTCGTTCTTGTCGATCAATTGTATCGTGTTCGTCAGGATGTTCCGGTGAAAGGCGCTGAAGACCGAAGAAACGCGCAAAATGACGTGCCAGGCCAATTCATGGCGCAGGGCTTCTTCGCCCATCATCTTGCTGGCGCCGTAGGTGTTGATCGGGTTCATCGGATCGTCGGGCAGATAGGGCGTCGTTTTTTGCCCGTCGAAAACGTAGTCCGTCGAAAGATGGATCAAAGGGACGTCCAGCGCCGAACATTGCGCGGCCATCCCCGCGACGGCGTGGAAATTGACTTCCGTGGCCGTCTTTTCGTCCTGTTCGGCCACGTCCACGCGCGTCAGCCCCGCCGCGTTGATAACAAGATCCGGCCTGAAGTTCTGCATAACGGTCTTAAGTTCGACCGGATTGCCGATGTCGCATTCCTGCCGACCGAACAAGCCGAGTTCCCATAAGGGGCGTTGAGGAAGACTTTTCCAAACATACTGGAACGCCTGGCCGATCTGGCCCGGCGCGCCGAAGAACATGACACGTTGCGATTTCATTTGTCAGTCTCCCTTGCCGAGGCGTTCGCCCGCATATTTGCGGGTGCGAATGGATTCGCACCATATTTGGTTGTTCAAATACCAAGCGACGGTTTGACGCAGGCCGTCGGCCAGAGAGGTTCTGGGCGTCCAGCCGAGTTCGTTTTTCAGCTTCGAGAAGTTCATGGCGTAGCGCGCGTCGTGTCCGGGCCGATCTTCCACGAAGGTTATGAGGTTTCGGTGGGGCTTGAACGGGGAATCCGGCAAAGACTCGTCGAGCAGATCGCACAGGGCGTTCACCATGTCGATATTGCGGCGCTCGGCGTCGCCGCCGACATTGTATTTTTCGCCGACGCGCCCGCGCGTAAGGATCAGGTAAAGCGCCTCGACATGATCCTCCACGTAAAGCCAGTCGCGCACCTGCTCGCCGCGTCCGTAAACGGGAAGTTTTTCGCCGCGCATGGCTTTAAGAATGCACAAAGGCAAAAGCTTCTCAGGAAATTGCAAAGGACCGTAATTGTTCGAGCAATTGCTGACGATGACGGGCACGTCAAAAGTTCTTTGCCAGGCCAGGGCCAGATGGTCCGCGCTGGCTTTGCTGGCGGCGTAAGGAGAACTGGGGGCGTAGGGCGTTTCCTCGGTAAAAGCGGGGTCGTCTTTCTCAAGAGAACCGTAAACCTCATCCGTCGAGACGTGAAGAAAGCGGAACGTCTCGCGCTGTTCGGCAGGAAGGGTCTTCAGATAAACGCGGGTCGTTTCCAGAAGAGAAAAAGTCCCGACAATGTTGGCGCGCAAAAAGTCCGCAGGCCGGTCGATCGAGCGGTCCACGTGCGTCTCGGCCGCCAGGTGCATAAGGCCGTCGGGCTTGACGCGCAGAAGAATTTCGGCGACCACCCCGGCATTGGCCACATCGGCTTCGATGAGCGTAAAAAGAGGATCGTTTGCCAAAATGCCCACGGCTTCCCGGCTTCCGGCATAGGTCATCGCGTCGATGCCGATGACTCGGGCCAGGTTGTTTCGCCGCAAATAGCGGCACAGGGCCGAACCGATAAACCCGGCTGCGCCGGTGACGATCAACGTTTGCATGAAATCACCACTCTAAAGGGGGCAAATCCCTAAGCCGGGGCAGGGCCAGGTCCTTGTCCGATAAAACGGCCTGGCTCGAATCGACCGGCCAGGCGATTCCCAAATCGGGATCGTTCCAGAATATGCCCCCCTCGCTTTCGGGCGCATAGAAGGAATCCACCTTGTAAAGCAGGGAAACCTCATCCGTTAGTGTGCAAAAGCCGTGGGCGAAACCTGCGGGTATGTAAAGGTGGGTCAGATTATCGTCCGAAAGCTCCACGCCGACGTGACGGCCATAGGTCGGCGAGGCCGGACGAACGTCCACGGCCACGTCGAAGACCCGTCCCTTGAGGATTCGGATCAGCTTGGCCTGGGCGAAAGGTTTCTTTTGGAAATGCAGGCCCCGGACTGTTCCCTTTTTACGAGAATAAGAAAGATTCTCCTGGACGAAATGAACGGGAAGACCGACCTCGGCCAGGCGCCGTTCGCTCATCGTTTCGGCGACGAAGCCGCGCGAATCCTCAAAGGCTTTGGGCGTAAGGAGCTTGACGCCGGGCAGAGGGCATTCTTGAACGGAGATCATTTGTCTGTCATCTTGCGGAGAAACCTTCAGGCAGAGTAGCAGAAAAAAGGGAGTGAATGTCAATGTCGCCGCCGCGCATGACCTCGGTGATCATGGTCAGTTACCAGACGGGCCCCGCCCTGTGGCAGGCCATCGAGGCCGTTCTGGCTCAAAGCGCCGATGTCGAACTGGTTTTAGTCAACAACGGCAACCCGCCGGACGTGGAGGCCGAGCTGATCCGTCGCTTCAAGGACGAGCCGCTGGTGCGGGTCATGACGGGGCACGGGAATATCGGTTTCGGGCGGGGCTGTAATCTGGGCGCAAGGGTGGCGCAGGGGGATCACCTCCTTTTTCTCAATCCTGACAGTATCTTACCGCCGGATGCCGTGGCCCATTTACACAAAACGGCCTTGAGTCTGAAACGCCCTTTTATGGTCGGCGCGCGGCTTTTGGACGAAAAAGGACAAGACCAGAGGGGCTGCCGTCGGGCGCTTTTGACCCCGCTGACGGCTTTCATCGAAGCGTTCCACCTTCATCGTTTCTTTCCCAAGGTCCGGCTTAATTTTCACGAAGAGCCGTTGCCCGAAAAAAGCACCTCCGTTCCCGCTATCAGCGGCGCGTTCATGTTCATGCCTGCAGCGGACTTCAGGCTTATCAAAGGGTTCGACCCGGACTATTTCCTTCATGTTGAGGATTTAGACCTTTGCTGGCGGTTTCGCCGGGCGGGCGGGGAGATTTACTTTGATCCTGGCCTGAGCGTCACGCATATCGGCGGCACCAGCCGGGTCAGCGGAACGTTCGTTGAAAGGGAGAAAGCGAAAAGCTTTTGCCTTTATTTCGACAAGCACTTTTCCTCGCATCCGCTTTTGTGGCCCCTTAAAGCCTTCATCTGGATCCGTTTCGCAATCAAGGCCGTTTTTCAACGCAAAGGAGCGTCATGAACGTTCAGATTTATTCCCTTTATTGGGACAATGTGGACCCCGCCATCGTCGCGGCCCAGAAAACCGTCTTCGATACCTTCCAGGTTCCGCTTAACCAGCACCGGATCAACGGCATGGGGCACGGCGAATGGATGGATTGGGTTCTGACTCGCAATGAAAACACGGATGTTTTTCTTTTTATCGACGTAGATTGCGTTCCTCTATCGAAGGAATCTTTGATGCGGGGGATTCAAAAAGCCTCTTCCGGAACGCTTTACGGCGCCGAGGCCGCCGCCAATCATCTCGATCCGAGCCGAAGCTATGTCGGCGCCTGGTTCGCCTATGTTCACCGCAAGACGTGGGATGCGCTGAAAAGGCCGAGCGCGAAAGAAACGCCCTATTCGGACGTGGGCCAGATGTGGACGGATACCTGGAGGCAATGCGGGGCGCCCGTTGAAATGATTCCTCCCACGGCTTGCGAAGAGCCTAAATGGGACCTTCCGGGCCGACCCAAAGCTTACGGTATCGGCACGACCTATGGCGACGTTTGCTATCATCTGTTTGAAGCGCGGGCCGGAACGCGCGGCTTGTTTCTTGAGAAGTGCCGCAGCCTTGCGACGGCGAGCCGGTCTTCATGACCCCCCCTCTCTTCTTTTCGGTCGTAATCAGCGGAGCAGGCCCGCGCGACCGATGGCCTTTAGCCCTTAAGAGCGTTTTGGAGCAAAGCCTGCCGCCGTCCCTTTTCGACGTTTGGATCGCCCGCGACGCGCCTTTGCCCGAAAATCTTAGGGCCGCGCCGCGCGTACGCTTTACGGAGGCGGGTGAGGACGTCGCGGAGAAAACGGGGGCGGAGTGGATTGTTTTTCTCGACGGCAACGCCGTCGCCGCGCCGGATTGGCTTGAAGCCTACCGGCAGGCGATTGAAACGGCGGGCGATGTCGCCGTTTTCTTCGGCGGACGGACGGACCCCGTTTTCGAAGAGAAGCGCCCGGTTTGGTTGCATGACGGTTTACTCCCTTTCCTTTCCGTCCTTCAAAAAGAAAGACCTTTTCAAGACGGGCCGTTCGGTTTTGCGCTTCCCGGCGCCCATGTGGCCGCGCGGCGCGAAGCGTGGCTTGAGTGCGGCGGCTTTAATAGGCCTTTCGAATGCGCCAGGCCGGAAACCAGCGAATTGACACCAGGCCGCGAGGTCGTTCTTGCTGCCCGTTTGAAGGCGCGGGGAAAGGCCTTTCATTATGTTCCAAACGCGCGGGCGGAGATGTTCGTTCCATCCCGCCGATTGACGCGATCTTGGCTGCGCCGCCGCGCGGCCTGGCAAACAATCGCCGAATTGGACGGCTTCGAGCCGACCCTTGCGGAAAAGAACGCGATGTGGAGCGAACTTCTTTCCTATCTAAAACAGATTCCTCCCGATCAGGTGCCGTTTATGGGGTTGTTTTGGGACACCGATGATCCGGAATTGTTTCGCAGGCAGGTCAAGTGCGCGCAATATGCCGCTCATTTTCTTTTCGCGCAGGGCTGTTACCCGAAGGACGCCGCCGCATGACGAACGAAGCAAAACCCTATGCCGTGGTCATTTGCACCTATGAACGGTACAATCGGTTGCCTTTTGCCGTTGAAAGCGTTTTGAAGCAGGACTTTCCTCCGGAGCTTTTCGAAATATGGGTTATCGACAACTCGCCGCCGTCCGTTTCAAGAGAACAAAGCCGCGCCCGTTATGAGAACGAAAAGCGGGTGCGTTACGTCGAGGTGGATACGCCCGGCTTGTCCAACGCGCGGAACGTCGCCGCCCGGAAAACGGAGGCGACCTGGCTCGTTTTTCTGGACGACGATGCGGTTGCGGCGCCGGATTGGCTTTCCGGTTATCATGAATCCCTTTCGCAATTGGGCGGGCAGGTCGGCGCGATCGGCGGGCGAGTGAGCGTGGAATCCGACGCGCCCAAGCCGAATTGGCTTCATGTGCGGTTGCTCGTTTATCTTTCCGCCTTTTATCAGGGGGACGAGATTCAGGAATTGCCGCCGACTTTGACGCCGGCGGGCGCGAACATGGCCGTGCGCCGCGATTTGCTTTTGGAAAGCGGCGGGTTCGATCCGCGGCTGGGGCGCAACGGCCCCGGAACCAAAAGCCTTCTTTCCGGCGAAGAATCGTCGCTTTTTCAGTTTCTGCACAGCCGGGGGGAAAAGGTTTTCTACACGCCTCGCGCCCAGGTGAAGCACTTCATAGCTCCGGAACGCTTGCGTCAGGCCTGGTTTCGCCGCCGCGTCGCGTGGCAGTCGGTCACCGATCAGGCCTATTGCGATCCCGGTCCCGCAGAAGTGGAACAGATGTGGACCCAGCTGATGGATTATCTTTCCAAAGTTCCGCCCGAACATATTCCCTATGCGGGTTTGTTCTGGAACACCGACGACCCGGACCTTTTCGACAGGCAGGTTCGAAGCGTTCAATATTTCACGCACCTACTTTTAGCCGAGGGCAGCCTTCCGCTCTCATAGGCAGAAAGGTTTTAATTGCCGCGCGAGCGCCTGAACGAGTCGTCCGCGGCCCGGCAATCGGTCCCCTTGTTCCCGGAAATCGTTCGCCAGGCGGCCGCGTCTGCCGTCCGTTTTTACGAATTCGCTGATCAGGGGTTGGCAGACGGATCGCAGCGCCCTGTTGGGGAGGCGAAAACCTGTATCGTAATCCACAATCTCGCAAGAAGGCGCCGTTTTCAAAAGAAGCGGAATTTCGAGATTCCACAACGTGCTGGTTTTATTAAGAGAATTTCCGACGACGAGGATTCTTTGCGGCTTGTTATGTAAAAGGAAGTTTCCCGATAGGAGAAACCAGGGCAGATAGGCGACATCAGGCGGTAAATGCTTGAAGAGATCGCACTTTCTTAGGAATTTTCCCGCCGGGGTGGAGCGAATGTAAACAAGACGTCCCCGATTTTCTCGAACAAGAGACTCAACCTCTTTGAGGCGGTCGCTTGTGTAAAGGACCAGAATTTTTTGGGAACCGAAAGAAAAACCATGGGTCAAATACGGTATTTTGGCGACGGAAGACAGAAGATCGCGCGTATGTTTCGGATGGCTTTCCGCTATCTCTAGAGACATAAGAACGACCCCTTCCGCAAGAGATTCGGACCCTAGCCGTTTTTTATACTTTCACCAAGAGGGAGGCGGTATTATAATACCACAGCCCATTTTTTGGCTTTTTAGGGCGATTTTTATTGACTCATGGGAGGGCGAAACGTACAAAGCCCCCCTTACGTTAGACCAGAAAGGCAAAAACAATGGCTGGAAAGATTCGAGTGGGGCGGAGCGTCCAGACGAAAAGCTTCGCGCTCAAACACGGCGAGCAGAAAAAGAACTGGGTTCTTTTCGACGCCGAAGGCGTCATTTTAGGCCGTCTGGCGGCGCAGGTCGCGACGGTCTTGCGCGGCAAGAACAAGCCGACCTTTACCCCGTCCGTGGATTGCGGCGATTTCGTCATTGTCGTCAACGCCGAAAAAGTCGCCATGACGGGCAAAAAGGCGACGGACAAGAAATTCTTCTATCACACGGGCTATCCCGGCGGGATCAAGGAGCGCACCCGCGCCGCGATCCTGGCGGGCGAACATCCCGAACGCGTCATCGAAAAAGCCGTTGAGCGCATGATGCCGCGCGGTCCGCTCGGACGCCGCCAGATGACCAATCTGCGCGTTTACGCCGGGGCGGAGCATCCGCACGCCGCCCAGAATCCGGTGAAGATCGATTTCGCCGCCGCCAACGCCAAGAACAAGAGGAACGCATAACATGGCCACGACTCGTAAATCTTCTCTTTCCGGGATCAAGGCGGCTGTTAAAGAGGCCGCCTCTGCGGCGCCGGAAGTCGCCGTTGCGCCCGTTCTGCCCGATCCGCAGGAAGCCCCCAAGCATGAACGCAAGCTTGACGCCCAGGGTCGCGCCTATGCCACCGGCAAGCGCAAGGATGCCGTTGCGCGCGTTTGGATCAAGCCGGGCAAGGGCAAAATCACCGTCAACGGACGCGACGTCGCGGTTTATTTCGCGCGGCCTGTTTTGCAAATGGTCGTCAACCAGCCTTTCGCGGTCGCGGATCGCGCGGGCCAGTTCGATGTGGAATGTCTCGTCGAAGGCGGCGGGCTTTCCGGCCAGGCGGGCGCCGTCAAGCACGGCATTTCCAGGGCGCTGACCTATTTCGAGCCTGATCTTCGCAAGCCTCTTAAGGTGGCCAAGTTCCTGCGCCGCGACGCCCGGGTCGTCGAACGCAAGAAATATGGCCGCGTCAAGGCGCGCAAACGCTTCCAGTTCTCCAAGCGCTAAGCTTAAGGATACAAAGCATGACCCAGGTGAAAGAGACCGTGAACAAAGGTCTGGCGCGCGGATTTACCATCACGGTGCCGCAGGCCGAGATGGAAAAAGCGCTGACGAAGCGTTTGGAGGAAATCGCTCAAAAGGCGAAAATCCAGGGATTCCGTCCCGGCAAAGCGCCCTTGGCGATCATCCGCCAACATTACGGCGCCCAGGCCTGGCACGAGGTCTTGGATCGCGTCGTGAACGAAAACGTCGAAGAGACCTTGGAATCGCGGAATCTCCGTCCCGCCACGCAGCCTAGGGTCGAGTTTGTCGAAAGCGGCGAGGGCAAAGATTTGTCCTTCAAGCTTGATCTGGAGATCGTGCCGGAAATCAAGCCGACGGATTTCTCTAAACTGAGCTTTGAGAAAAAAATCGCGGACGTCGAGGCCAAGACGATTGATGAAGCCGTCGCGCGCGTCGCCAAGTCCATGCGCCAGCCGGAGCCGATAGAGACGAAACGCGCCGCCAAGATGGGCGACATCGTAGAGATAGATTTCGACGGCAGCGTGGACGGCAAGGCCGAGGCGGGCATGAAGGCGGACAATCACCGTCTGGAGCTCGGCTCGCAATCCCTTATCGACACGTTCGAAGAGCAGATCGTCGGTCTGAAAGTCGGCGACAAGAAGGACGTTCAGGTGACGTTCCCGAAGGACTATCACGCGGCCCACCTTTCCGGGAAAAAGGCTGTTTTCGCCGTGGCGCTGAAAGCCATTTTGGAACATAAGCCCGTGGAGATGAACGACGAATTGGCCAAGGAAATCGGCTTTCCGTCGCTCGAAAAATTGCGCGCGCGGATCGCGGACGACATTTCCAGCAATTACGGTCAGGTTTCTCGCGCGCTCTTAAAGCGGGCGTTGATGGATAAGCTTGAAGAAATGCATGATTTTCCGTTGCCGTCTTCGATGGTCGAGGCCGAATTTCAAAGCATCTGGACGCAGGTCCTCAAAGACAAGGCCGAAGGCCGCCTGGAAGCCGACGACGCTAAAAAGAGCGAAAAAGACTTGAAGGCCGAATACGAAAAAATCGCCGCGCGCCGCGTGCGGCTCGGTCTTCTGCTGGCGGATGTGGCCGAAAAGAACAAGATCGAGGTTTCGCCCGTCGAGCTTCGCTCCGCGATGGTTGCCGAGGCGCGGCGTTTCCCCGGCCAGGAAAAAGCGGTCGTGGATTATTATACCAAGACCCCCGGCGCGATAGAGCGTTTGCGCGCGCCGCTGCTTGAGGAAAAGGTCGTCGATTACATCCTTGCGCTGGCCAAGGTGACGGAAAAGAAGATCCCCGCCGAGGAGCTTCTCAAGCTTCCGGCCGAATTGGATTAACCCACCCCTCTTGCTCTTCTTTCCAATAGGCTCTATTTTGCCCTGACGGCGGTCGCCGCCAGGCGACTCGCCCCTGTCCTTGCGGCGGACCTCTTTTCCGCCCTTTAACGCCGTTTTCCTTTCGGAGTTTTCTATGACCATGGCCGATCGTCACCCCCTTGAGGTCCTCGACAATCTCGTTCCCATCGTGATCGAGCAAACCGCGCGCGGCGAAAGGTCTTTTGACATTTTTTCGCGTCTTTTGAAGGAACGCATCATCTTTCTGATGGGGCAAGTGGACGACCATATCTCTAGCCTGGTTTGCGCCCAGCTTTTGTTCCTGGAATCCGAAAACCCGAAGAAGGAAATTTTCCTTTACATCAACTCGCCGGGGGGCGTCGTGACGTCAGGGATGGCCATGTACGACACGATGCAATATATCCGCTGTCCTGTGGCGACGGTCTGCTTGGGACAGGCTTGCTCGATGGGGTCCCTGCTTTTGTGCGCGGGCGAAAAGGGCCAGCGTTTTTCGCTGCCCAACAGCCGGATCATGATCCACCAGCCTTCCGGCGGCGCGCAGGGCCAGGCGGCGGACATCGAGATCCAAGCGCGTGAAATCATCAAGCTGCGCCAGCGCCTTAACGAGATTTACGTTAAGCATACGGGTCAGCCCATCGAAACCATCGCCGCCGCCGTGGACCGCGACAACTTTATGTCGGCGGTGGAAGCCAAGACCTTTGGCCTGATCGACGAGGTGGTCGAAAAGCGGCCCGCGCCGACGGAGGACGAGAAAAAGACGAGTTAATAATCAGGTAACCAACCCCGCGCTAGGTTGGAAGGGATGAAAAGGCGCAAAGCAAGGAACGCTTCGCTATGACGAAAAGCAGCGACACGAAGAATACGCTCTATTGCTCGTTCTGCGGCAAGAGCCAGCACGAGGTCCGCAAGCTGATTGCGGGTCCGACGGTGTTCATCTGCGACGAATGCGTCGAGCTTTGCATGGACATCATTCGCGAGGAAAGCAAGACGACGCTCGTGAAAACGCGCGACGGCGTGCCAGTTCCTCGCGAGATCAAGGCCGTTTTGGACGAATACGTCATCGGACAGGAACACGCCAAGCGCGTTCTCTCGGTCGCCGTCCACAACCACTATAAACGCCTGGCGGCGGGCGCGCGCGGTAGCGACGTCGAGCTGGCCAAGTCCAACATTCTGCTCATCGGGCCTACGGGTTGCGGCAAGACGCTGCTCGCGCAAACGCCCGCGCGGATCATCGACGTGCCCTTTACGACGGC
>CAZZDK010000002.1:20486-136099 GCA_964652235.1 uncultured Rhodospirillaceae bacterium | reverse complement strand
AAAGGTGCAGACCCGTCGTCGCCGCGCAGGCCAGGTAATCGAGGGCAAAATCGCGGTCCGAAACGGCGTCGAGCGAATTGGCCATGGGACGGTCGAAACCAAGCGCTCTGGCCGTTTGGTCCCGGTCGATGGGAAAAGACGTTCCGGCCAGCGCCGCCGCGCCGAGGGGACATTCATTCATGCGCCGTCGCGCGTCCGCGAAACGTGAGCGGTCGCGCCCGAACATTTCAACATAAGCGAGCAAGTGATGGCCGAACGTCACGGGCTGGGCGGGCTGCAAATGCGTGAAACCCGGCATTAGACCCGCCGCATTCTTTTCAGCTTGTTCGACAAGAGCGCGTTGAAGCTCCTTAAGCGCGGCGTCGGCTCGTTCGGTCGCTGCGCGGACCCAAAGGCGGATATCGACGGCGACCTGGTCGTTGCGCGAACGCGCGGTATGAAGCCGTCCCGCCGCGTCGCCGATCAACGTCGTAAGGCGCGATTCCACGTTCATGTGAACGTCTTCAAGCTCGACGGAAAAGACGAAAGAGCCATCCTCAATCTCCTTAAGGATTTGGTTCAGGCCTTTTTGGATGGCTCTTTCGTCCTTAACGCTCAGTATCTTCCGCGCGGCCAGCATTGCCGCGTGCGCTTTGGAGGCCGCAATATCCTCGCGGTACAGACGCTTATCCGCCTCGAGGCATTCGTTAATGCGGGCCATGACTTCCGCAGGGCCGGAGGCGTAATGGCCGCCCCACATGGCGTTGGCTGTCTTGATCTTTTTCATTTGCATTTAAGCCGGGCACGTTCCTGATCGGCGCGCGAGCGGATCGTGGGCGCGGCCTTGGGGTATTTGCTCTTGAGCGCCGAAAGCGTGCTGCAGGCGTCCGCGCCCTTGTCAATGGCGGCGAGAGACAAGGCGAGCTTCAAAAGCGCGTCGGGCGCTTTGGAGCCTTGGGTGTTTTGCTCGTAAGCGTCGGCGAAGGCGATGGCCGCATCGCCGAACTTTCCGCGTACGTAAAACGTTTCCGCGTACCAATATTTGGCGTTTTCGGCCAGCTTGTCCTTGGGATACTTATTTAAGAAACCCTTGAAAGCTTTTTCGGCCTCGTCGTAATCGGCTTCGCGCAACAGGCCAAAGGCGCGGTCGTATTGCTCTTGCGCGGTCAGGCCGTAATCGGCTGGTTTTTCAGGCAACGGCGGCGTCTTAGGGTTGACCGAACCGCCCGTTACTTCGCCGCCCCTGAACTTCATATTACCGAGCGTGCCCGAAACGTCTTCCGGCGGTTCTTCTTGGGGGGGCGTTTGCGGCGCGGCTTGCGCTGCCGACTGGGGCGGCGGCGGGGCGCTTTCCAGCTTTGTCAGGCGCGTATCGTGATCGCTTTGTAGCCTCTGCAGGGCTTGTTCCAGGCGGCGCAGGGCGAAATCGACCTGTTCGACCTTACCGGTCAGGGCGCGCATTTGCTCCTCGACGGCGGAAAGGCGCGTTTCCATATGGATGGCGGCGGCGGAATAGGCGTTGGCGCCCTCTTCGTCCTGCGCCAGGGCCGGGGCCGCCAGGGGGCATAGGAGAGCCAGGGAAACAAGACAAAGACGGCGAAGCGAAAAGGACATGACAAAACCCCGCGAAAAAACGCACCGATTCGGCGTCCGGCGCCTGAAGAGGGATATTAACGATATGAACGGGAAAAGGAAGGGGGACTAAATTGGCAAAAAAGGACCCGGGGGCTTCTTTGTTGGTGCGGTCGAGAAGAATTCGTTCGCCGCTGTGCGGCTCACGGCGCCTGCGCGATGCCTTGTTTTTGTGCGCCGCGCGTACACGTGCGCGCGGCGTTAAGGAATCGCTTGTCGTGAACTTCCACTTGTGTGGAATTTCAAAATCTTAATCGGCAGTACCAACAAAGAAGCCCCCGAAAGGGGGCTTCTTTGTTGGTGCGGTCGAGAAGACTTGAACTTCCACGAGATTTCTCCCACAGCGACCTCAACGCTGCGCGTCTACCAGTTCCGCCACGACCGCCCGAGGACATCAAATTGTCCGGTAGAGGGGAGGCTTCTAGCAGATGGGGGAGGGGGAATCAAGCTAATGCGCGTCGGCCCAGTTTTTCCCCCAACTGGCTTCCGCCGTCAGGGGGATTTTTAACCCTAATGGCGCCGGGGCGTCCTGCATGACTTTTTGGGCCAGCGCGGCGGTTTTTTCGATCTCGGCCTTTGGAACCTCGAAACCCAGCTCATCATGGACCTGCAAAAGGAGCCGGGCGTTCAACCCCGCCTCGACCAGGGCTTCGGGCATTCGGATCATGGCGCGTTTCATGACGTCCGCCGCCGTGCCTTGAAGAGGCGCGTTGATAGCCTGGCGCTCGGCCCCCGCCCGGCGGGCGGCGTTTTTGTCCCCGATGCCCGCGATATGGATGCGCCGACCGAACAAGGTTTCGACATAGCCGTGGGCGCGGGCGAAGGCCTTCGTGCTTTCCATCCAATCGCGCAATTCATGAAAGCGGTCCAGATAGGCTTTGATGAAACTTCCCGCCTCGCCCGGCGAACAGCCGAGTTGTTTCGATAGGCCGAAGCCGCTGATGCCGTAGATGATGCCGAAATTGACGGCCTTGGCGCGACGGCGTTCTTCCTTTGTGACCTTGGCGAGCGGGATGTCGAAAACCTGCGAGGCCGTGAGCGCGTGAATATCCGCGCCGTCGTGGAAGGCCCGGATGAGAGCTTCGATCCCCGCGATGGAGGCCGCCAGGCGCAACTCGATCTGCGAATAATCGACGGAAAGGAGAAGAAAGCCTTCTTCCGCAACGAAAGCCCTGCGGATCGCGCGGCCCTCTTCGGTGCGGATGGGGATGTTCTGCAAATTGGGATCGGTGGAGGACAGGCGGCCCGTCGCCGCGCCAACCAGAGAAAACGAGGTATGAACCCGTCCTGTCTTGGGATTGATCTGTTCCGGCAGCGCGTCGGTGTAAGTGCTTTTGAGCTTGGCCAGGCCGCGCCAGTCCAAAAGCTTGGCGACGATCTCGTGCCCCTGCTCGGCCAAGGGCTCCAAAACGTCGTGGCTTGTCGAATAGGCGCCCGTTTTGCCCTTGGTTCCTCCCGGTAGCCCCAATTCCGAGAAAAGGACTTCGCCGAGCTGTTTGGGCGAGGCGAGATTGAACGGATGGCCCGCGAGCTTGTGGACATCTTCCTCAAGCGCGGCCATGCGTTTCGCGAGCGCGGCGCTTTGCGTCCTCAGGACGGTGGGATCGATCTTGACGCCGACGGCCTCCATCGCTGCCACGACGGGGACGAGAGGCCGCTCAATCTTCTCATAAACGGAAACAAGGCGTTCGGCGAGCAAGCGGGGCTTCAATCTCTGCCAAAGGCGCAGCGCGAAATCCGCGTCTTCTGCCGCATAAGCCAGAGCCGCATCGAGCGGCACGCGGTCGAACGTCACGCGCGCGCGGCCCGCGCCCGTCACCTCGTCGAACGAGATCATCTTATGTTGGAAGTGGAGCAAGGACAGCTCGTCAAGGCCGTGGCCGTGCTGTCCGGCGCTTAAGACATAAGACATCAACATCGTGTCGTCGTAAGGAGAAACGGACAGGCCGTGCTGCGCGAGGACCTGGCCATCGTACTTAAGATTGTGCGCGATTTTCAGGACCGACGGGTCGGCTAGAATCTCGCGCGTTTCCCTGATGAAGTCCTGAAGGGGGATTTGCCTTGGCGCTTTGGGCGGCTCGAACGCGAAGCTTCCCTCCTGCGCCGCGCTGTCGGGGTCGATATGGGCGAGCGGGATGTAACAGGCCCGTCCGGGCGCCAGCGCCAGCGAAACGCCGACAAGTTTCGCCGTGCTGGGCGTCAGCGAATCCGTTTCGGTGTCCAGCGCAAGAAAGCCTTGCGCGCGCGCCTCCGCGACCCAGCGCCGCAGCGCGACGACGTCCTGGATCAGTTCGTAGGAAAAAACGATTTCGTCATGGCGAGGAGTCTCGGCCCGCAACGACTCTAGACCGCTTCCACCGGCTTTCGCCGGTGTCGCAATGACGTTTTTTTTATCGCTCGGCGCCAACCGCGCCAAAAGGGATTTGAAACCCTGCGCCTGGAGAAACGCGAACAAAATCTCCTTATGATCCGGTTCCACGCGGATTTGATCGAAGGGCAAGGGGACGGGAGCCTGATCGTTCAGCGTGACGAGTTTTTTAGACAAACGCGCGAGATCGGCGTTTTGAATAAGCGCCTCGCGTCGCTTGGGTTGCTTAATCTCTCCCGCGCGGGCCAGAAGCGTTTCCAGATCGCCGTATTCGAGGATCAATTGCGCGGCGGTTTTGACGCCAATCCCAGGAACGCCCGGCACGTTGTCGGTGCTGTCGCCCGCCAGCGCCTGCACGTCCACGACTTTTTCGGGAGGGACGCCGAACTTGGCCTCGACTTCCTTCAGGCCGATGGGAACCGTCTTCATCGGGTCGAAAAGCTCGACGCGCGGGCGGATCAGCTGCATCAAATCCTTGTCCGCCGAGACGATCCGCACTTCGTATCCGGCCTCGGAGGCTTGCCGCGCATAGGCGGCGATGAGATCGTCGGCTTCGTAATTCGCCGCTTCAAGCGCCGGGACGCCGAAGGCGCGCGTCGCCTCGCGGATCAGGGGAAATTGCGGCACAAGCTCTTCCGGCGGCGGCGGGCGGTGGGCTTTATAATCGGGATAAATCTCGTTGCGGAACGTCTTGCGGGCAGCGTCAAAAATGACCGCCACGCGCGAGGCCTTCAGATCCACAAGCAGTTTTTGCAGCATGGCGCAAAAACCATATACCGCGTTCACGGGCGTGCCGTCGGCCCGGCTCATGGGCGGCAAGGCGTGAAAGGCCCGGAAAATAAAGCCGGAGCCGTCGATCAGATAAAGCGTTTTGTCGTTAGTCTGGGTCATGAAGGGCTTTTATCTCTGGCTTCTTTCAAGTTATAGTGGCGGCGGCCTTTTATAACGGATAGCCGCCCATGTTTTCTTCCGACCATCATCCCCGCACCGCCATCGAAGCGCAAGGTCTTATCAAGACGTATCCCGCCTCGGGAAAGCAACCGGCCAGGGAAGCGCTGAAAGGGATCAACCTGGCAATTCCCACGGGAAGCCTGTTCGGCCTTTTGGGGCCGAACGGTGCCGGTAAATCGACCTTTATCAATATCTTGGCGGGGCTGACCCTTAAAACGGAGGGTCGGGTCCGGGTCTGGGACGCCGACATCGACGAAGATTTGCGCCGGGCGCAAAGCCTGATCGGCGTCGTGCCGCAGGAGCTCAACATCGATCCTTTTTTCACGCCCCGCGAGCTTTTGGAATTTCAGGCCGGGCTTTACGGTCTTGCGCCCAAACAGCGCATCACGAACGCCCTTTTGGACATGGTGGGCCTCTTCGACGTCGCGGACGAGCGTTCGGGAGCGCTTTCGGGGGGTATGCGCCGGCGCCTGATGGTCGCCAAGGCGATGGTGCATCGCCCGCCCGTTCTGGTTCTCGACGAGCCGACGGCGGGCGTGGACGTGGAGCTTCGTTTTTCGCTTTGGGAGCAGATTCGCAAACTGAAGGAAACGGGCACGACCGTTTTATTGACAACGCATTATTTGGAAGAAGCGGAGAATCTTTGCGATCATATCGTCATCCTGAACCAGGGAGAGATCGTCGCAAACGATACGCGCGAAAATCTTTTGGCGCGTATCGACAAGAAACGGATCACGATCATCGTGGACAGGGATTTGCGCGACGTTCCCCCGAACCTCAGGCCCCACGGCTGGACGCTTGAAGGGCCGCGCCAATTAAAGCTGCCCCAGCGTCCTGCCCAGGCGACCCTCGGCCAGACCTTGCTGGCGGTTCAGGTCAACGGGCTTAACATCGTCGATATCATAACGCAGGAAACGGATCTGAAGGACATTTTCCTGCAAATGACCAAGAGCGCCTAATCCCATGCTGTTTTTTCAAACCGAACGGCTGGTTCTGCGCTCTTATGAGGAAAGAGACGTCGGCGCTCTTGTCCAGATGCTCAACGACTGGGACGTCGTTAAATGGATGGGCCATGTTCCTTTCCCCTACACGCGCGCCGTCGGGTTGGATTGGCTTGAGAAGATGAAAGCCTGCGAGGCGGCGGAAAGGCCCGAATATTTCGTCCTTGAAAAGCGTGCGGATGGCGCTGTTTGCGGCGCGATCGGCGTGCGCCCCGCTCCCGTCGAGTGGGAGGGCCGTCCGCGTCACGAGGTTTTTTATTGGCTGGGCAGGCCGCATTGGGGCGCGGGCCTGATGGCGGAAGCTTTAGCCGCCGTTCTGCCCTGGATCGTCCGGCAAAGCTGGATCGAAAGCGTCGTGGCCACGACGAACCCCTTGAACGAAAGGTCGCAGCGTCTCCTCAAAAAGCTCGGCTTCGTTTATCAGGGCTTTTTGAAACAAGGCGAGCGCGGCGACGAGACAAGCCTTTGGCTCTATCCGAAGGCCGCGCCATGAACGGCCCGCTTCTTTTTGTGACGGCCATCGCTTTGATCGATCCGCAGGGACGCGTTCTTCTGGCCCAAAGGCCGGAGGGCAAGGATATGGCGGGCCTGTGGGAATTTCCGGGCGGCAAGGTCGCGCCGGGGGAAACGCCTGAGGAAGCGCTCGTCCGGGAAATGGAAGAAGAGTTGGGGCTCCTTGTTTCTTCGGTGGATTTGAAGCCGTTAACCTTCGTTTCTTATGCTTACGAAACGTTTCATCTTTTCATGCCCCTTTACCTGTGCCGAACGTGGCAGGGCCAGCCGCAGCCGCTTGAGGGGCAAAAGCTGGCCTGGGTTTTTCCGAAAGAGATGGGCGCCTATGCCATGCCGCCCGCCGACGAACCGCTGCGCAAGCAAATAGAAAAGCTTGCCTGAAAGAGGGCGTTTTTTTACCTTTCGGTCCGGCGCCTCGCGAAAGGGAATTTTATGAAAGCGCTTTTCACTTTTCTTATGGCAAAACCGGTCGCCGATTCGGTTTTTCTGCCCGCGGCGGAGGGGCATCTCGCGCCGGGGACCCATCTGTATTTCTTTTATCAGGTGATCGAGGATCTTTGCGCGGCGGAGAGGCAAAAAGACCCTCTTTTGTGGCAAAGCGACATCGAAGCGGAAGACCTAAGGGTCGCTTTCTTTGACGCTTCTTCTTTGTTGCGGGCGGTCAAGGAAAGAGAGACGGGAGAGGAACCCCGGCTGGCGGCCAGCGCTCTTGCGGATTTTCTCTGCAAGGCGAACCGTTATTATCTTAAAAAGGCGGAAGCCGTCTTTCAGGCGCTTGTGAAAGAAAGAACGCGCACGAACCTCATTCGGTTGGCGGATTACGAGAGCAAAAGAAGGCCGGGGATTACGGGCGCCGGGCCGGGAACCGCTGTCGAATTTACCCCTCGGAAAGGCGCGAAAAAACAGCCTGTCCCACTCAGCAAAAAGGAATGGCTTGAAAGGCAGCATCTTCGCGCCTCAAAAATCTCCGGCGCCGTTTCCGATACGGTAAGGAATTTTTCGAGGGTTCTTAAAAACGCAAGACCGTCCCCCAAAGTGGTTTCCTTGCAAAGGGTAAAATTGGAAAAAATACGGTCACGTCACGGCGGCGGTGTGCTTTACCCCGAGCCCTAAAAACGATCCGCCCTTTTATGCGCGGCGTCGAGGTCGGGCAAGGAGACAAGAAGTTCCGCGACGGTTTTTCCAAGCCCCGGATGAACCCAGTCGGGCGCGATGTCGGCCAGCGGCTTGAGGACGAAGACGCGCTCGATCATAAAAGGGTGCGGAACGGTCAGGTCCGTTTCGTGGACCTGAAGAGGCCCATAAAAGAGAATGTCGATGTCAATGAGGCGCGGGCCGTAGCGAAAAGTCGGCTTGCGGCCCAGCTCGATTTCCAAATCCTTGATCGTGTAGAGAAGGCTTCTCGGATCGAGTTTCGTCGTTCCTTTGAGCGCGGCGTTGAGGAAAAGAGGCTGGTCGGAATCGTAGGCCGGGACCCATTCATAGACAGGAGAAACGGCGGTGACGTTCACATAGGGCGCCAAGGCGTTTTTCGCCGCCGTCAGCGCGGCCAGACGGTCGCCCAAGTTTGAGCCAAGGCCAAGGCAAACTTCAACCGGAGAATCCGAGCGCGCGCCGTTCATGTTCCCGCCTGAAGGCCTTTAACGAAGTCGGACAAACCGAGAAGGCGATGGCGCTTAAGCCGTTCGCTTTGCAAGATAGCTTGCACGGCCGCAACCGAAGCGTCGAGATCGCGGTTGATAATAATGTAATCGTATTCGGCCCAATGGCTCATTTCGTCGGTCGCCTTGGCCATGCGGCGGTTGATCTCAGCGGGCGTGTCCTGGGCGCGGTTGAAAAGGCGACGCTCAAGCTCATGCCAGTCGGGCGGCAGGATGAAGATGCTGACCAGATCGCTTCGCGCTTTTTCAGCTAGTTGCTGCGTGCCTTGCCATTCGATATCGAACATGACATCGCGCCCCTCGGCCAGGGCTTTTTCGACCGGCGCGCGCGGTGTGCCGTAATAATTGCCGAAAGCCTTTGCGTGTTCGAGAAACTCGCCGCGATTGACCATCAGGTTGAAAGAAACCATATCCGTGAAGATATAGTCCTTGCCGTCAACCTCGTTGCCGCGCGGCGGGCGGGTCGTGACGGAAACGGACAGGTCGATAAGCGGATCGGATTCCAGCAGGCGGCGAGAGATTGTTGTCTTTCCCGCGCCGGACGGCGAGGAGAGAACCAGCATCAAGCCGCGACGTTTCAAATCGCCGAAAACAGGTGACAAAGGCATAGGCAGCAAAAGCGAGTCGTTGTAAGGTGCCGCAATGTAGCCGTTTTTGAAGGTTTCGTCACCCTTTTGGATGCAAAAACATGAAAGAGCCTCGAAATATCCTGATTACGGGGGCTTCAAGCGGCCTGGGCGCGGCCTTGGCCCTTGAATATGCTGCGCCGGGCGTCACGCTTTTCCTTTCCGGAAGGCACAAGGAGCGTTTGGAGACAACGGCGGGGGAAGCCTCGGCCAAAGGGGCCAGAGTCGATGCGCGCCTTCTCGATGTCAGAAACGCGGCCTCTATGGCGGCCTGGATAGAGGATTGCGAAGCCGTCGCGCCCGTCGATCTGGTCATTGCGAATGCAGGGATCAGCGCGGGGACGCATAAAGGCGGCGATAAAGTCGCTTCCGACCGCGAGGTTCTCGCGACCAATATAGACGGCGTTCTCAACACCATCGATCCTTTGTTGCCGCATATGAAAGCGCGGGGGAAAGGCCAGGTCGCGATTATGGCCTCGCTCGCCGGATTTCGCGGAATGCCCGGCGCGGCGGCCTATGGCGCCAGCAAGGCGGCGGTGCGGGTTTACGGCGAGGCTCTGCGCGGCGAGATGGCGCCTTTCGGCGTTGAGGTGAATGTCATCTGCCCCGGCTTCGTGAAAACGCCCATGACGGACGTGAACGCCTGTCCCATGCCTTTTCTGATGGCGGCGGACAAGGCGGCGCGGATCATGCGGCGCGGCCTTGAGCGGAACAAGGCCCGGATCGCCTATCCTTGGCCGATGGCTTTGCTTGTCTGGCTTTTTGCCGCTGCGCCGACTTGTCTGATCGACCGGCTCAAGATCGGTTATTCTTCCACCGACAAGCCCAGCCATTTACCCCGCGCGGATTCATAATGCGGCAGGGGATCGTAGGATTTGACGGCCAGTTTCAGGCTTTCGGGCGATAGATCGCCGATCGCTTCTTTAAGGCGCAAAAGGGCGATGGCGCGGTCGTGCCTGGCCCGGACAAGATTGACTTCGGCGCCGAGAAGCTCCTGCTGCGCGTTGAGGACGTCGAGAATCGTGCGGGTTCCCGCCTTGGATTCCTCCTGCACCCCGTAAAGCGCGGTTTCGTTGGCCTTTTTTTCGCTTTCAAAAGCCTCGATGGCGGCTTGCGCGCTCGCGAGGTCCTGCCAGGCCTGCAAAGCGTTCTCGCGGGCCAGTCGGCGCGCTTCTTCGATTTCCAATCTTTTTTGAACCGCTGTTTCTCGCGCCGCGCGTGAACGCGCGTAATCCGCGCCGGATTTGTAAAGCGGGACCGTCATGCGGGCCATGATCGTGGCCGAATCCTGCCGGTTCGGGATCGAAAGGTTTTGCTCCCACGACCGCGAGACGCCGCCCACGAGATTCACCTCCGGCAAAAGGGCGCCCTCGGCTTTGGTGATGTCGGCTTTGGCCGCCTCGTGTCCCAGCTGGGCCGCAAGAACGGAGGGATGGTTCTTTTCGGCGAGCTGGGCTGCTTCCTCTGCGCTACGGAAGGAAGGTGGAGCAAACGCCGGAGCCTTCAGGTCCGTCGGCGGCGCACCGACGAGCCGCGTGAAAGCAGCGCGATCATTTGCCAAAGCGCCTTCGGCGCGGGTCCGCGCCGCCAAAGCGCCGTTCAGCCGGGCGATGGATTGCGAAACGTCCGTTTTGGTGACCTCACCCACATCGAAGCGGCGCTGCGTCGCTTCGAGCTGTTCGCGCAAAAGGCGCTCGTTATTGCGGGTCAGCTCTACGATGCTTTGGCTTTGCAGAACGTCGAGATAGATGCGGGCCGTCTCGAACAAAAGCCCCTGTTCCCCCTGGCGCAAAAGAGCGTGGGCGGCCTTGGCTTGGGCTTGCGCGGATTCAACGCCGCTTTGCGAACGAAAACCTCTAAAAAGAGGCTGCTTGACGCTCACGCCCACGTCGCGGGGCGTGAGCGTGTCTTTCTTGCTGATGGGATCGCCGCCCGCAATGGTCTGCCGCGACGCGCCGATCCCGCCTGTCGCCTCGATGTCGGGGCGATAGGCGCTTACGGCCTCCGCCACTCCCTCGTCTGCGGCCCTCGCCTGCGCCCTTCGCGCCTGGATGCCCGGGTTGTGCTCGTAAGAGGCCGCGAGGGCCTCCTCGAACGTTTGGGCTTGCGCCGGGGCGCAAAGGACAAGGGCGGCGAGCGCGAGAAGAGTGGCGAGCTTCATAAAGGACCTGTTCTTAAGGATCGAAAGCGATGCCGGGCTTGATGCCAAGTTTCTTGAAGAAAATGGCGGGCGGGCAGAATCCCGTAAGCGGCGCCTGGATAAGTCCGACGCTGACCAAAAAGGACAGGATGAGCCACCAGGGCGTGTAGATATAGGCCAGGATCAACGCGAGCAGGTTAATCACGCCCGCAAAGACCATTACCGCTCGGTCGAGATTGAGAGGATTAAGCGTCATGGCGTTTTCTCCTTTTTCCTTCGTTGGGGGAAGAACCGCAATAAAGCCCGTAAAGCTGGCGAATGATCGCTACGGCGGGCCCTTTCACAAGGCTGTAGCGGACAGTTTGCGCCTGGCGGCGCGTTCTGACAATCCCTTCTCGCCGCAAGCGGGCCAAATGCTGCGAAAGGGCGGATTGCGCGAGGGGCACGGCCTTTTCGATATCGCCGACCGAGGCTTCGCCCTCGTGCAGACGGCAAAGGATCATAAGCCTGTGTGCGTTGGCGAGGCTTTTCATGAGTCGCGCCGCGCCGTCGGCCTTAAGGCAAAAAGTCTGGGCCTTTATATTCATGTCTGCTAAATTAGCACTTGCTAATATAAAAGGCAAGGGGCATGATAGAAGCGAAAGGATGAACGCCTATGAGAAATCTTTTCCCCGTCTTCTTGTCATCGCGAGCGCGGCGGAGCAATCCGGGACCTTTGCAGGGCCTTTCTGCGGGACTCTGGATGGCTTCGGCCCTTATGGGCCTCGCAATGACGGTTTTTTTCTCGAAGGGCTCCTTCGCCGCCGAAATTTACGAGGTTCAGCCGGAAAAGATGGCAGACCTGAAGGCCGTCATCGCCACGGTCGAGTCGGTACGCGAAGTGCAGGCGCGCGCGCGGATCAGCGGCACGCTCAGCCTTTTGGCGGTCAAAGAGGGCGACCGCGTTTCGGCGGGCGACACCATCGCTTTGGTGGGCGATCCGAAGCTGACCATCAAGGCGCAGGGCCTTGAAGCGGGCATCCAGGCCGCTCAGTCGGCCTATGACAAAGCGAAACTCGATTTCTCGCGCGCGAAGGATTTGCGCGAATCCGGTTACGGCACGCAGGCTCGTCTCGACGAGGCCCGCGCGGCGTTGGAGATAGCGGAAAACAATTTGCAGGCCGCCCGTTCCGGCAAACAGGAAGTCGCCCAACAGGCGACGGAAGGCGCGGTGCTTGCGCCGAGCGCGGGGCGAGTGCTGAAAGTGCCTGTTTCGCGTGGCGCTGTTGTGATGGCGGGCGAGACGATCGCCGTTCTTTCGCAGGAAAATTACGTTTTGCGAATCGAACTGCCGGAACGCCATGCGCGTTTTTTGAAAGAGGGGGATACGGTTTTGGTCGGCGCCCGAGGTATGGGAGGCGACGGGAAAGAAGGTCTTCAGGCCGGAACCGTTAGGCTCGTTTATCCGGAAATTAAGAACGGCCGTGTCATGGCGGACGTTACCGTTGCGGGGCTCGGCGATTATTTCGTGGGCGAACGCACGCTGGCCTACGTTTCCGCGGGGGACCGCGAGGCCCTGACGGTTCCCGCCGCCGCCCTTTACCGCCGGGCCGGGATCGATTACGTCAAGCTTGAGGACGGGCGCGAAATTGTCGTTCGCAAGGGTCTGCCCAGGGGAGGAAAGGTCGAAATTCTTGCAGGCCTGCGCGACGGCGACAGGGTGGTGTTGCCATGAGGGTAGGTCTGTCGGGGCGGTTGACCCAGATTTTTATCCGATCGAAGCTGACGCCCCTTATTCTCTTGGCGAGCCTGGCGGCGGGATTTATGGCCCTTTCCAGTTTGCCGCGAGAGGAAGAGCCGCAGATCAGCGTTCCGATGGTCGATATCATGGTCAGCGCGAACGGGTACAAGGCGCCCGACGCGGTGGAGCTGATCGCGCGTCCTTTGGAGGACATCGTTAAGGGTATCGATGGCGTTGAACACGTTTATTCCCAAACGCAGGATGATTACGTCGTTGCCACGGCGCGGTTTTTCACGGGAACCGACGCTGACGCTGCTATTTTGCGCGTGCATGAGAAAATACGCGCCAATATTCGCGACCTGCCTAAGGGCATTCCGGAACCGATCATCATCGGTCGCGGCATCAACGACGTGCCCATTGTGACGCTGACGCTTTCGGCCAAGCCTGAAGCCGCCGAAAGATGGGATGGCAACGCGTTGCACAGGCTGGCGCTTGAGTTGCAGCACGAACTGGCCAAGACGGAAAATGTCGGCCTCAACTTCATAGTGGGCGGCGAGCCGAGCCAGATCCGCGTCGAACCCGATCCCGAAAAGCTGGCGCTTTACGGCATTACACTCGAGCAGCTTGTCGATAAAATATCGAATGCGAACCGTTCGTTCCAAATCGGCGCGTTCGAGCAGACGAACAAATATCTTCCCGTCGTGGCCGGACAGAATCTTGAAGGCGTTCCCGACATCGGATTGCTTCTTTTAACTTCGCGCGACGGGCGGCCCGTTTATGTCAAGGACGTGGCCTCCGTCGAGATCGGCGGTGCGGAAAGCGACGCGAGGGTCTGGACGATGACGCGCGCGCCGGACGGTTCGCTTAAGGCGCGCCCCGCCGTGACATTGGCTTTCGCCAAGCGCAAAAACACAAACGCGGTAACGGTCGCGGACGAGATTCTGAAAAGACTCGATGTTCTGAAAACGACGGTTATTCCGCCGGACATCGACGTCGCCGTGACGCGCAATTACGGCGAGACCGCGACCGAAAAGGCCGACGAGCTGATTTTCCATCTTTTTCTCGCGACGATTTCGATCGTCGTCCTTATTACCTGGGCCATCGGCTGGCGCGAGGGCGTTGTGGTCTTCGTCGTGATCCCGACGACGATTCTTCTGACCCTCTTTTCGGCTTGGCTGATGGGCTATACGATCAACCGCGTGAGCCTGTTCGCGCTTATCTTCTCCATCGGCATCCTGGTGGACGACGCCATCGTGATTGTTGAAAACATCGTGCGGCGCTGGCGGCTCGACAAAGGCGCGGACATCGTGGATACGGCGGTGGACGCGGTTTCCGAAGTCGGAAACCCGACCATCGTCGCCACGCTGACCATCATGGCCGCGCTTTTGCCGATGATGTTCGTGACCGGCCTGATGGGCCCCTACATGAGCCCCATTCCCGCCAACGCTTCCATGGCGATGCTGTTTTCCTTTTTTGTCGCCGAGATCATCACGCCCTGGCTTCTGCTTAAGGTTTCGGGACGGCATTTCATCGAAACGAACGAAGAAGACCCGGAACATACCCACGGCAGGTTGACCCGTTTTTATGAACGCTGGGCGCGGCCACTCGTGGAAGATCGCGCGCGCGCGAAAAGATTCTTGCTTTACGTCGCGGGCGCGACGCTTGTTTGTTTTCTTTTCTTTCCGCTCAAGATCGTGACGGTGAAGCTTTTGCCGGTCGACAAGAAGTCCGAGATGCAGGTCGTTTTGGATTTGCCCAAGGGCACGACGCTGGAGGCGACGGAGAGGACGCTGCGCGAAGCGGCTGTAAAACTGGAATCTTTGCCGGAGATGAAGTCCATTCAACTTTATGCGGGCGCGGCTTCGCCGTTCAATTTCAACGGTCTCGTAAGGCACTCCTTTTTGCGCGGCGAGCCGCAGCAAGGCGAGCTTCAATTAAATTTAACCCCCAAGGGCGAACGGGATCGGTCGAGCCACCAGATTGCTCTCGACGTGCGCGCGCGGCTCAAGTCCTTGGCGCTGCCTGAGGGCGCAGTGTTGAAAGTCGTGGAGGTGCCGCCCGGCCCGCCGGTTCTCGCGACGCTTCTCGCCGAGATTTACGGACCCGATCCGGCCACGCGCCGAGCCGAGGCGGAAAAGGTCCGGCGGGCGTTTCAGGAAACGGATTTCATCACGGACATCGACACGAGCTACGATCATCAGGGCGAGCGACTGCGCTTCTCGATCAACCAAGAGAACCTTGAATATTACGGCGTCGAAGAAAAGGCGGTTTACGATACGCTGGCTGCGATCACGGGCGGCGTGAAGATCGGCTACTCTCAGCGCGGCGAGGGCGAAAAGCCCGTCGACATTACGATTAAAATGCCGAAAAGCGGTCTTTGGTTCGGCGAGCGGATTCTTTCCACGCCCGTTCCCGCGGGCGGCACGAAACGCGAAGGAAAAAACGTCGAACTGGGCGACGTCGTGACGGCGACGAAGGAAAGGTCATCTTATCCCGTCTATCGCCGCGACGGGCGTTTTGTCGAAACGGTGTCGGGCGAGCTTGCAGGCCGTTATGAAGCGCCCCTCTACGGTATGCTGGCGGTGGGAAATAAACTTGCCGCCGACAAGGAGCTTGCCGTCCGCTATCACGGCCAGCCCTTGGACGAAAGCAAACCGACGCTTCTTTGGGACGGCGAATGGGAGGTGACCTATGTGACGTTCCGCGACATGGGCGCGGCCTTTATCGTGGCGCTTTTGGGAATCTATTTGCTTGTGGTCGGCCTGTTCAAATCGTTTCTCGTGCCGCTCGTCATCCTGGTGCCCGTGCCTTTGACCCTTATCGGGATCATTCTCGGCCACGCTTTGTTCGGCGCGCCTTTTTCCGCGCCTTCGATGATCGGCTTTATTGCTTTGGCGGGCATCATCGTGCGCAATTCGATCCTGCTTGTGGATTTTATCCGCCATCTGCGCGCGGGCGGAATGCCTTTGAGGGAGGCTTTGCTGGAGGCCGGACGCATCCGTTTGCGGCCTATCGTGCTGACGGCGGCGGCGGCCATGATCGGCGCGGCGTTTATTCTCTTCGATCCCATTTTCCAGGGATTGGCCATCTCGCTTGTCTTCGGCCTCGCCAGCGCGACGGCTTTGACGCTTCTCGTTATTCCGGCGATTTACGTGTGGGCCGGGACGCGGGATTGAGGGAGGGCGGACCTGCCGGGCGCGCAAAGGTTCGGCCTTTCGGGGAAGAAAGCGACCCCGGTATCGACCAATTCAAAAACGGCGCACAAGAGGCGAATATCTTCGACAAGGGGAGAAAAAGCCCCCCGTCTGTTCTTCTCAAGGAGCGTTACGTTACAAGCCCCTTCGATGACGAGGGCGGAGCGCTCGGCCTTATCCAGAAAAAAAACGCGTTTCAAAAGAGACGGGCCGTCGTAATAGCCCGGCGCCAGAAAAGGACAAGTGGACGGCGGGTTTCCGAAATAAAGGAGGGCCGTTAATTTTCGGGCAAAGGCCCAGCAATTCCTCGGATCCTTGAAGTTAAAAGAAGGAACAATCAAATCCATGAAGAGAATCCTTTGAAAAAACGCTTCGGCGCGGGGAAAATAGCAAATTTTCCCCGAACGCGCAATTTTGTTAATAATTTCGCGCGGAACGAGGGGAAAATAAATCTCCGGCCCCGCCTTCTGTAAACGCTTATTTCACCGCGATAATCATCACGATCTGACGGCCTTCGAAGCTCGGTTCGGCCACGACTTTGCCGATATCGTCAAGTCCCTCGCGCACGCGCTTGAGCAAGGCCTGAGCGATGTCCTGATGCGACATTTCGCGGCCCCTGAAGCGCAGGGTGACCTTCACCTTGTCGCCCTCTTCGAGGAAGCTGCGCGCGTTCTTCATCTTGATGTTGAAGTCGTGATCGTCGATGCCGGGTCGGAGTTTGATTTCTTTTAGCTCCACAACCTTCTGTTTTTTGCGGGCCTCGGCGGCTTTTTTCTGCATTTCGAAACGGTATTTGCCGTAATCGAGAATCTTGCATACGGGCGGCTCGGCATTGGGCGAAATTTCGACCAGATCAAGATCGGCTTCTTCGGCCAGCGCCAGGGCTTCTCTTGTGGACAGGACGCCAAGCATCTCGCCATCGGCGCCGATCACGCGGATTTGTTTGGCAATAATGGCCCCGTTAACGCGGGGGCCGTCGTCTTTTTCGCGCCGGGGACCGTTCTCGGAACGGGGACCGGAAAGAGGCGGGCGGGCTATGGATATCTCCTGTCGTTGTTGAACCGGGTCAGGCTGTAACCTGGGCAGCCTAAAGAAGGTCGCTATGCTGACGAAAAAAAGGGGGCCTGTCCAGCCCCCTTTAGAGTTAAATAACTGTTTTTCGGCTCATTTCTGCCGAATATCGGGCGGTGTGGCCTCAAGGACAAGCTTTTGGACGGCTTCCTGCAGCCCCATGATCTCCTGCGCCGCGCCGTCCAGGCGGCGGATGGCCACCGTCTTGCCTTCCGCCTCTTTCTTGCCGACCACGAAAAGAACGGGGATTTTACGCAAACTATGATCCCTTACTTTCGCGTTGATCTTTTCGCCTCGCGCGTCGAGTTCGCCGCGAATCCCAGCCGCTTGAAGTTTTTCGAAAACTTCCTGCGCGTAACCGTCCGCGTCGTGCGTGATCGTGCAGACCGCCGCCTGAACGGGCGCAAGCCAGGTCGGCAGTTTGCCCGCGTAATGTTCGATCATCACGCCGATGAAGCGTTCGACGGAACCGAAGATCGCGCGGTGGATCATGTGGGGAACGTGCTTCTCGCCGTCTTCGCCGATATAGCTCAGTCCCAGGCGGCGCGGCATATTCATGTCCACCTGGATCGTGCCGCATTGCCAGTCGCGGCCGATGGCGTCCTTGATGACGAAATCGAGTTTCGGCGCGTAAAACGCGCCGTCGCCTTCGTTCAGCACCCACTTCATATTGATGCGATCGCACACGGCGCGAAGGGCGGCTTCGGCGGCGTCCCAATCTTCCTCCGTTCCGATGTGCTGCGGCGGGCGCGTCGAGAAATGAACCGTGATGCTGTCCGCAAGGCCGAGATCCGTGTACACCTCTTTGATAAGGGCGCACATCTTGATGACTTCGTCCTCAAGCTGCTCCGGCGTGCAGTAGATATGAGCGTCGTCCTGCGTGAAGGCCTGCACGCGCATAAGGCCGTGCCGCGCGCCCGACGCTTCGCGCCGGAACACATGGCCGAACTCGGCCAGGCGAAGCGGCAGCTGGCGATAGCTGCGCGAGGAGCTCATGTAAACTTGCGCGCCGCCCGGACAACTCATCGGCTTGATAGCGAACGGGTTCTCGTGGCCCTCTTCGTTGACGACGAACATATTGGGGCGGTACTTGTCCCAATGGCCCGACGCTTTCCAGAACGTCGATTCCATCATCTGCGGCGTGTTAATTTCCGTGTAGCCGTAGGTTTTGATTTTGCGCCGCATATAGTCCATGAGAGCCAAATAAACCGTCCAGCCGTTCGGATGCCAGAAGACCTGTCCCGGCGCTTCGTCCTGGAAGTGGAAGAGGTCCAATTCGCGGCCCAGTCTGCGGTGGTCGCGTTTTTCGGCCTCTTCGATTATCGTCAGGTGGGCCTGCAGCTCTTTTTCGTTGCGCCAGGCCGTGCCGTAAATGCGTTGCAGCATGGCGTTCTTGCTGTCGCCGCGCCAGTACGCGCCCGCCAGCTTCATCAACTTGAACGCCGCGCCGAGCGCGCCCGTCGTCGGCAGGTGCGGTCCGCGGCACAGATCGAGCCAGTTGCCTTGCCCATAGACGGACAGCGTTTCGTTTTCCGGCAGTTCGCGGATAAGCTCGACCTTGTAGTTTTCTCCTTTCTTGCCGAACAGGTCGATGGCCTCCTTGCGCGACATTTCTCTGCGAACGATAGGTTCATTGCGCGCGACGATCTCGCGCATTTTCTCTTCGATCTTGGGAAGGTCGTCGAGCGAGAAAGGCTCATTGCGCGCGAAGTCGTAATAAAAGCCGTCCTCGACGGCGGGACCGATGGCGACCTGGGTGCCGGGGAAAAGTTCCTGCACCGCTTCGGCCATGACGTGCGCGGCGGTGTGGCGAAGTATCTCCAGCGCTTCCTTCGAATCGCGAGTGACGATCTCGACCTTGCCGCTTTGCGTGAGCGTTCGCGTAAGATCCCGCGTCTCGCCGTCGAACTTGACGGCGATCGCCGCTTTGGCCAAACCCGCGCCGATCGAGGCGGCGAGTTCAGCCCCGGTCACAGGGGCAGGAAATTCCTTGACGCTGCCGTCGGGCAGGGTCAAGGCAATCGGCGCAGAGGCCGTTTTCAGGGCGTTGCTCATTTTTCAAGAATATCAGCCTTTTAATGTTGTGCAACGGCGAAAAGGATTCGGCGACGAAACAAAAGCGAGTCGAATATGCAACACTCGCAGATTGGTTACCGGAAAGTTAACGCAAAGCGTTGATCCGAGATTCGGCGACTCTTAACCTCTTTTCTCGGGTGATTCGTTCTGGTCAAGGGTTCACGCGCGCCATGGGGTTCTCGCCGCTTTTGGTTCTGTTCGTTTCGACGGGAAATGCCGCGCGCAGCCTGATGGCCGAGGCGCTTTTGAACGCCCGCGGGAGCGGCGCTTTTCGGGCGCGCAGCGCCGGAACAGCGCCGCTCGAGGCTATCCACCCGGAAACCGAGGCTTTTTTGGAGGCCGAAGGGTTTGAAACCGACAAGCTTTATCCCAAGAAATGGGAAGATTTCCGCGAGGCCGCGCATCTTGTGAAGGTGAGCATCGTCGTTACGCTTTCGGAAGAGGCGCGGGAAAGGCTTTCTTTCGCCCTTTGGCCGGGGGACCCGGTCCGGGTTCACTGGCCTGTGGACAATCCCTTGGGCGCGGAAAGGCCGGACATCAGAGAGTGGAAATTCAACAAATGCTTTACCACCCTTGAGATGAGAATATCCGCGCTCGCTCGTATGAGACCCGGCCTGTCGCCGGGCGAAATGCTCGTGAATTTGCGGGCGCTTGGCATGGTTGTGGGATAGATTCTTATGTCAAGCAACGCCTGAACGGCGCCGCTCTTTGACATCACTCGCTCTGCGCCTCGCCTTTCCCTTGCCGGACCAGGCCTTGTTTGGCAACGGCTTCTCCCGTCCGGCGAGGGAAAGGCTCCTCGCAACCTCTCGTGACCTGAAAGAGTTCCCACCGATCATTCGTTGATATTAAAGCGATCTTAACCAAAAATCGGCTTAAGTTGCGGGCATGAGCCTCAATTTCATTATCGGCGTCATTATCGCTCTCGTGGGCACGTTCGGCGGCTATGTGGGCGCGGGCGGACATATGTCCGTCATCTTCGACGCCGCGCCGCTTGAGATCGTCATTATGGGCAGCACGGCCGCGGCCGGGTTCATTATCTCGAACCCGCGTTCCGTTAAAAGAGCGACGGGCCGCGGGCTGAAGCTTTTGATGAAGAAAGAGAAATTCGGCAAGGAATCCTACATCGAGCTCCTCTCGATGATGTATCAAATCTTCAAGCTGGCTAAAACCAAGGGGATGCTGGCCCTTGAGGCCCATGTCGAAAAGCCCGAAGAAAGTTCTATCTTTCAGGAATTTCCCGGGTTCTTGCACAACCATCACGCGGTCGAGTTCTTTTGCGACTATCTCCGGCTTTTCACCTTGGGCGCGGACAAACCTTACGAAATCGAAGCCCTGATGGACGAAGAGCTGGAGGTTCATCACAGCGAAAACGAGGCCGCCGCCGCCGCCATTCAGAACGTTGCCGACAGTATGCCCGCCATCGGTATCGTCGCGGCGGTGCTGGGCGTCATTCATACGATGGGGGCCATCACCGAACCGCCGGAAGTTCTGGGCCGTCTGATCGGCGGCGCGCTTGTCGGCACTTTCATGGGCGTTTGGACCGCTTACGGCTTCATCGGCCCGATGGGCAATTTCGTCAAGCAGACGCTTGAGGCGGAATCCAAGTATCTTCAATGTCTGAAGGTCGGGACCCTGGCGTACCTGCAGGGCTTGGCCCCCTCCATCTCCGTCGAATATGCGCGCAAGAGCCTTCTGGCCCATGTGAGGCCTACTTTCTCGGAAGTGGAAGAGGCGACGCAAGCTCTGCCGACGCCGGGTTGATAGGGCTGCGCCATGGCCGACAAAAACCAACCCGTCATCATTATCCGCAGAAAGAAAAAAGGCGGACACGGCGGTCATCACGGCGGCGCCTGGAAGGTCGCCTACGCCGATTTCGTGACGGCGATGATGTCCTTCTTCCTTTTGATGTGGCTGCTCAACACGACGACTTCGGATCAACGTAAGGGCATTGCGGATTATTTCGCGCCGGTCGGGATTTCGCAGTCTTTCGGCGGCGCGGGCGGCGTCATGGGCGGCACGAGCATCACGTCGCCGACGGGCGCGGAGATTTCCTCGTCCTCGCCCCCCGGCATGACGGACGAGGCGATGGCGACGGTCGGCAAAGGCGTGGAAGGCGAAGAGGAGACGCCCGGCAAAAGCGAGATGAGCGCGGAAGGGGCGGAACAAGCGCTTACCCCCCAAGAGCAGGCAAGCAAAGATGCCGTTGAGCTGGCGGAGGCGATGAAAAAAGAAGAGGAAAAGTTCAAGGAAACCGAGAAACAGATTATGCAGGCCATCGCCAGCGCCCCGGGGCTTTCGGATTTGGCCCAGCATCTTGTCATCGACCGCACGCCCGAAGGGCTTCGCATTCAAATTATCGATAAAGACAAATTTTCGCTTTTCCCCTCAGGAGCTTCGACGCCCTATGAGAAGGGGAGAGAGCTTCTGCGACTGGTCGGTCGGGTCATCTCCCGGTTGCCCAACCACATTTCCGTCACGGGCCACACCGACAGCAATCCGTTCCCCGTCGGTTCCCGCCGCGACAATTGGGATTTGTCCACGGATCGCGCGAATGTGAGCCGCACGGAACTTGAAGCGGGCGGCGTTCCGGACGGGCGCATCGCGCGCGTCGTCGGGCTGGCGGATCGCGATCCTTTCGTCGCCAAAAATCCTACCGATCCGCGCAACAGGCGCATCAGCATCGTTCTTTTGCGCCAGGGCATTTCCGTGAAGGAAGGCGGCGCGGCGCCTGAAACGCAGGAAATCAAGACCGTTCCCAAACCCTCCAACTAAAAAGAAAAGAGAGGTCTTCCATGCTTCCCATCTCTCCCGGCACCATCACGCCTCTGGCCTTCAAGAAAGGCCTGGTTATGGGCATCGCCAACGATCAGTCCATCGCTTACGGCTGCGCGGCCGCTTTTCGCCGTTTCGGCGCGGATCTGGCGATCACCTATCTGAACGAGAAGGCTTTGCCCCACGTCGAACCGCTCGCCGCGCAACTGGGGGCCGAGATACTCGTTCCTTGCGACGTGCGCGAGGAAGGCCAGCTGGAAAGGGTGTTCGAAACCATCACGCAACGATGGGGGCATCTGGATTTCGTTCTTCATTCCATCGCTTTCGCGCCGCGTGAGGATTTGCACGGGCGAGTGACGGATTGCTCGCGCGAAGGCTTTATGATGGCGATGGACGTGTCCTGCCATTCCTTCATCCGGACGGCAAAACTGGCCGAGCCGCTCATGAAAAACGGCGGCAGCCTTTTCGCCATGAGCTACTACGGGGCGGAAAAAGTCGTCGAGCATTACAATCTGATGGGGCCGGTCAAGGCCGCTTTGGAGGCCAGCGTTCGCTATTTAGCGTGCGAATTGGGGCCAAAGGGCATCCGCGTCCACGCCATTTCGCCGGGGCCGATCAAGACGCGCGCCGCCAGCGGCATCGACCGTTTCGACGAGCTTATCAACAGAGCGGCCGAGAAGGCCCCCATGCAGCGCCTCGTTTCCATCGACGACGTGGGCCAGGCGACGGCCATGCTGGCGACCGACGCGGCGAAGCTTATGACCGGCGAGACTTTATACGTTGACGGCGGAATGCATCTTCTCGGTTAAAGCCTCACGCCGAAGTCGTGATCGGCGTATGTTCGCCCTCGCGCGGCGCCGGAGCGGCATAGGCGGGCGTCGGCTGTTCTTCGCTTGCCGCTTTTTTCGCGAGGCCCGCCGCGATGGTGCGGTTGATATTGATGAGGCTGCGCAGGAGGTCCGGGTTTTCTTCGTTGATGGCCCGGAAGCTGACTTTATCGACATAACGGCTCAGGTTCAAAAGCAAAATCTTCAGATCGGGCGGAAGCTGGTTGTCCGGTTCGCATAAAGAGACCTGGAAAATCGTCCAGAGTTTTTGATTATGCCGAATGGCGTTTCCAAAATCCTCGCGCGAGGCGCCGTCGGCCCGCGCAGCTTCAAGCTTGCTCGCGCAATTGAGCAAGGCGCGCGCCTCGGTCTCGCGGGCGGTCTCGGCGGCTTTCTGGTGCGTTTGGTAGGCGGTATGGACGTCCTGATTCATGGGATTCTCCTCTTAAGAAACGGGCAGCGCGCAGGCCTCTTCCGCAGAAGCGGGCGACGCGACGGTGGAGGCCTTTCGGTCCTCCTCCAAAAGTTTGTGGGCAAGGCGCAGGGCCTTGAAGGCTTCGCCCGCCTGAAGGTGGGCGACAATCTGATCGACATGGCCGGCAAGGGCAGGATAAAGAGACGAGAAGCTTTTGAGCGTGCTCAGAACCAGATCGTCCATCGGGCGGCCCTTGCCCTTGAAGAGATAGACGACTTGTAAAAGGAAATAAATGTTCGAGACGTCGGATTCGTCGCGCTTCTCGATGTTCATAAGATAATCGTCGCGCAAAACGGGGCTGTCCGAAAGGACCAGAAGTTCGGCGGGACGCGATCCGACATTTTTGAGAACGGCGCCGCCGGCGAAAATCTTGCCTTCCGGCTTGACGCGAATCTTGAGAGGCATATCCCGACTCCTTCGAGAAAACGGGAAGGCTCGCTCCTCCCCCTACAGAAAAAACCAAGAACCCAAGAACAAAAGGTCGAGCGTGGGGTTGCCCCCACGCTCTTTCCTTTAGGCTTAGAACAACCGCAAGATGGCTTGCGCCTGCTCGCCCGAAATGCCCAGGGCGATAACGCCCAACTGGCTCTGAGCTTGCAGCGCCTGCATATTCGCACCTTCTTCGTTCGTATCCGCCAGGACCAGGTTGTCGGACGCCGTCTGCAGCGTCGTGACCAAGGTAGAGGTGAAATCGAGACGTGTGTTAAGAATGGTGTTGTTGTTACCAAGACTTGACGCCGTGGAACGCAACGTCGCCAAGGCGGTCTGCAGCAAGGACTGAGACGTCTTGACGTTGGTTGTGGAGGCCCACTCGTTCCCGGCCGCGGCGATGCCGAGACCTGCCGACGTGTTGTTCACGGCGGAGATCGTCAGCGACGTCGTATTGTCGGCGTTGAAGAAGACTTGCAGCGTGGTCGTCGTGCTGTTCAGGAGGTTCGTACCGTTGAACACCGAGTCTTGCACGAGGTAGTCGAGCTGCGTGCGCAGCGCGTTGAACTGCGAGGCGTACGAAGCCAGCGTCGTCTCGTCCGTCGTCTGCAGAGCCGAGTTGGTGAGACCTTGCATCTGCGAGATGACGTCTTGGATCGAGTTGATCGCGTCGGTCGCCGATTTAACCGTCTGGATAGCCGTTGACATGTTATCCTTCAGGTTCGCGAGGTCGTTCGCGCTGTTCAAGAAGCCTTGAGACGCGAAGTAGGCCGCCGCGTTATCGAGCGAAGAGTTGACCTTTTTACCAGTAGCCAGTCTTTCTTGCGTTTTCGACAGGAGGCTGGAAGTGTTTTGCAGCGCCAGCAGGTTTGCCCGGGCTGAAGCTGTTAGGGATACGTCACCGATAGCCATAGGAGAACTCCTTTCAAGAGTTGTCGCGGACTCCTTCCGCGAGGGTTGATGCCGTCAAGTCTGGGCTTCAAAGGTGAAGAACGCCTTAACGGCATAGAAATTCATGCGAGAAACGTGCCAGGCGAATGCGTTAGTAAGTCGCCAAGGCGTTAGGCCCTGTTGGTGATTCGCAGGTTAACAGGAGGGGTTTTGTTTCACTTTTGGTTGGGCAAAAATTTCCTACCGTAGGAACAAGGAAGGAAAAAGAGGCCAGGCAAAAATTGCCTAATCGCATACGATGTTAAGCAGTCTATCGTTTAGTAGAGACCAATCCCAGTCCTTAAGCCTTTCCGCCAGGAAAGAAGCTTTTTCTCGCGCCTGATCGCGAGAAGTATAGATTTTCTCAAGCGCGGCAACGACTTCGTCCGGGTCGGTTTCGCCCCAATCCTCCACGCTCGGCATACCGGCGGGGGCGCGCACGGGTTTTTGATCCGTAAAGGCGTCGCAGCCGATCAAATCGACCAGGTCTTTTTGTCCCGTATTGTTCGAAACGTAAGTCGGAACGCCGCACGCCATGGCTTCCATCGCGACAAGATTGGTCCCGCCTTCGCAGCGGTTCGGGAAGATCGCCGCGTCGCACTCGCGCAGGACGAACGGCATGAGCATATTGGGCGTATAGGGCAGATCGACGAAGCTTCCGACCGGCAGGCCTTGCGATAAAAGCCAGGGCGCGACTTGCAATCCGCCGGGGTCCCGCACTTCCGGCAGGGCGCGGCAATGGCCCGCCATCTCAAACGGCGCCGGATCGAGCGGTAAAAGATTTTGCCAGCAGGTCACGAGAAGCGCCTCCGGATGTCGCGCGCGAAAACGTTTGAAGGCTTCGAAAACAATATCCTGCCCTTTGCGGAATTCGAATTTTCCCCCGGAAAACACAATGAACCGGTCGCCCCAAAGGTTGCTGCGCGGTCCCGGCATGAAAAGGGTTGAGTCGATCCCCTGAAAGCACAAATGAACGGGAGCGTTCGCGACTTCTTTCAAAAAGGCTTCGTTCCAGCGCGAAATGGCGATGAGTTTGTCGTAATTTTTCACGTATTCGCGCGCGTGCGAGCCGAAATGTCTGTGTTCGATTGCCGCGCAGCCGACCCTCACACTGCCTGCGATGCGATCTTGACCGGGAAAGCCCGCGCATTCGTTCCCGACCGCATAGAGAACCGGGTGGTCGAAAGCGAGTTGCTCGCCCGGATTTTTCTCAAGAACGTCCGCGATTTTCCGCGCGAGGGTCAAAACCGGCTCGATCCGCATTTGCGTGAGCGTCGGCATAAGCGCCGGACCGGGCCTGTGCGTGGGAATGAACTTTTCGCCGCCGCGCCGGAAGAACTGCAAGGCGATTTGCAGTCCGTAAATGCCATAGCCGGACATGGTTGAAAGCGCCCAGGTGAGGGCAAGCGGGCGAGCGGGCATGATGAAAATCCTAACAGGAGGTTAAGAAGGCGAGGGAAGAAGATAGTCCGGTATTCCCCTGGGGGGAAAAGAGGCTTTAGAAACAAGGGGCAGCGTGGATCATAAGACAACCCTCTTGTCAAGAGAAAAAAAATAGGATATAATGGGCACAATGAGTAGTGTGTGAATTGTTTGGCTATAAGACAACTTTAGGAAACGGCCATGGTTGAGACTGTCGGCCTTGTGGGGATGGGAAGCGGGTCCGGCGTTGTGCGTCCGGCCCAGGCTGCCTCGTCCGCGAAAGCGGAGGAGGGAGTGACGACGTTAGCTGAGAAAATTCAACCGATTTCGCCCTCGACCCGTTCGGACCCGATGACCGGCGTTTTGATCATGGAATATTTCTCCTCCGATGGCCAGGTGAGGATGCAGATACCGTCCGAGGCCGCCGTTGCCTATCTTCGTTCGGGTCTGACCGCCACCGGGGCGCCCGCCGCCAAGCCGTCCGTTGCGGCGGGGGAACAGGTGGGCGTCATCGCCTGAGGAGGAGAGAGGGGAAGGGAAGCCGGCCGCCCAAGGGGCGGTTTTTTTGTGCCTTTATAAAACTGGACAAGAGAGGGGCGGCCTTTTTATTCTTCTTCGTCAGCCCTCTTGCCCATAAGGAATGTTCCCGTGCTTGATTTTTTGACGCTCGACGATTTTTCGTTCGAAGGGAAAACGGTCCTTTTGCGCGCCGATCTCAACGTTCCGATGAAAGACGGAAAGGTCAGCGATGACACGCGGCTTGTACGTCTGCGCCCAACGTTGGAGGCCTTGTCTTCCTGCGGCGCGAAAATCGTGATCCTGTCCCATTTCGGAAGGCCCAAAGGCGGACGGGACGAAAAATATTCCTTACGTCCTGTCGCGGCGGCGCTTGCGGAAGTGTGCGGCCGTTCGGTTTCTTTCGCCGAGGATTGCATCGGCCCCGCCGCCGCCCAGGCTATCGAGGCTTTGCGTCCGGGCGAGGCGCTCGTTCTTGAGAACACGCGTTTTCACGAAGGCGAAGAGGCGGGAGACCCGGTTTTTGCGCGGGAACTGGCGAAGCTCGGCGACGTTTTCGTGAACGACGCCTTTTCCGCCGCGCACCGGGCGCACGCCTCCACGACGCTTCTGGCCGATCTGATGCCCGCCTGCGCCGGGCGTCTTATGGAAGAGGAATTGACGGCGCTGGAAAGAGCGCTGGAGCATCCGCTCAAGCCCGTCGCGGCGGTCGTCGGAGGCGCGAAAATATCGACGAAGCTTGATCTTTTGCACAACTTGGTCGCCAAGGTCGATTTGCTCATTCTCGGCGGCGGCATGGCCAATACGTTTTTGGCCGCGAAGGGCTGCGGGATCGGCAAATCGCTGCACGAGCCGGATATGCTTGAAACATCGCGGGCCATTATGGCCGAGGCGCAAACGAAAGGCTGCGAGATCCTTTTGCCGCAAGATGTCGTCGTCGCGCCTGAGCTGAAGGCTGACGCGCCGATAGGGATTGTTTCCGCGAACGAAACGCCTTCGGATCAGATGATTTTTGATATAGGGCCGTTTAGCATAGAGACCGTTCGTTCTAAATTACGCACCTGCCGGACGATTATTTGGAACGGCCCCTTCGGCGTTTTTGAGGTGCCGCCGTTCGACAAGGCGACGAACGAGATAGCCCAGATGGTCGTAGGTTTGACAAAAAGCGGCGCCATTCTTTCCGTCGCGGGCGGCGGCGATACCGTCGCCGCGCTTGCCAACGCCAAGGCGCTCGAAGGCTTCTCCTATGTTTCAACGGCGGGCGGCGCGTTTCTGGAATGGATGGAAGGAAAGACGCTGCCCGGCGTCGAAGCGCTGCGGAAGAAAAAAGCGGCGTGATTTACTGAAGCTTGAGAGGGCAACAAAAGGCCGTTATCACTTCTACATCGTCCAAGGCGACCAAGACATAATTTTGGGGGCAGGCCAGGTTTGTATTGCTCGCATAAGGGCCGCCGAATTGCATATAGTATGAATCAAGAGATGTTGTGTCTGGATCGTGGTAGGCGTAAGTGCACGCCGCGTAATTGACGGTCACCGTTTTAGCGCCTCCGGGGACGCTCCAGACGGAACCATTGCAGAACTCCAGATTCTTGAGATAGGAATTATATCGAATAGCGCCTTCTTCTGCCGAAGAACAAGACATTCCGGCGGTTTCTGAAGCGCGTTTAGCAATCTGAAGCGAAGGTTCATTGTCGAAGAGAAATTTGACATGGCCCGTGTCGTGATCTTGGGCCGTTTGGGCTTCAACGGCCCCTGCGGCTTCTTGTGCGCCAAGAAAGAGAAAGAAGCCAAGAAATCCGGCAAAAAGAGGAAACATTGTGAGCCTCCCTGGAAGGTAAGAGTTATTCCGCGTCCGGAACTTCGTCCCTTGTGATTTCCCTGATTTTTCCGTGTTCGAGAAAGAAAAACCGGTTGCAATATTGCTTGACCAGTTCGCTGTTGTGCGAGGCGAAAACAAAAATGCCAACCGAACGGATTAAATTCTCCATGCGCTTTTTGGCGTTGACCTGAAACTCGGCGTCGCCCGTTCCGAAAACTTCGTCCACGAGCAGAATGTCCGGCTTCGTCGAAGTGGCGACGGCGAACATAAGGCGCGTGGCCATGCCTGAAGAATAGGTCCGGACCGGCAGCTCCAGAAAATCGCCGAGTTGGGTGAAATTCTCTATTTCCTCCACGCGCGGTTTGATGTCGCTTCGCTTGATGCCCAAAAGCAGAAGCATACGGGTGATGTTCTCATAGCCCGAAAGCTCCTGGTCCATGCCCATGCCGAGATCGAAGACTGTCGCGACGCGGCCCCGGCGGATGACGTTGCCCTGCACGGGGGTGTAAACGCCCGCCATCGTCCTCAAAAGCGTGCTTTTGCCCGCGCCGTTGTGTCCGATAAGCGCCACGGCGTCGCCTTCGCGGAGCTCGAAACTCACGTCCTGCAAGGCCGTGACGATTTGAATCCTTCCGGCTTCGCTTTCAATGCGGCCGCCGGTGCTGATCCGCACCAGATGGTTGCGCAGGGACATACTGCGGCTGTTATAGATGGGATATTGGACCGTGACGTTTTCGAACTGGAGCGAAGCGGCCATCTTTACACCCACAGCGCGATGCGGTTGCGCTTTTTATTGAACAGGAAAAGCGTGACGCTCCCGCCGACAAGAAGCAGAACAATGTTGCCGACGACGGAAACGGTCGGCGGCATTTCGCCCAAAAGAGGATGGCGCACAATTTCGATCATATGCGCCAACGGATTGAGCCACAGAAACTTGCCCGTGAAGGGAAGGGCGTTCGGCCTGTAAAGGACGGGGCTGAAGAACATCAAAAGCGGCATGATGGAGCCGATCAGATATTCGAGATCGCGAAACCGCGCGCCCAAAATGCCGATGAGAAGAATGATCCAGAAAAGATTCAGGATCACAAGCAAGAGAGCCGGAAGCGCGAGAAAGCAGACCGGGTTCATGGGCGTGCCGAGGATAAGGACGACGAGGAAGAACAAAGGCACGTTGTGGGCTAGGTTGATCGTCTGCCTTAAAACGAGCTGCCCCGCGTGCAGCGATATAGGCAGATCGAGATTCTTGATCAGACTGGCTTGCCGGATGAAAACGCCGGAGGCTTCCGTAATGCCGGAGGAAAAAAACTGCCAAAGAATCAAGCCGATGGTGAGCATAGGAACGTAAGTCCGGCGCTCCAGATGGAAAAGTTCGCTCCAGATGAAGCCCAGGCCCACCGCGCCGATGGCGGTGCTGAGCGTGATCCAGAACGGCCCCAGGACGCTGCGTTTGTAGCGCGCGCGAACGTCGCTCCAGGCCATGAAGAGGACAAGTTCCGGATTTTTAAGCATTCGGATAAGATCGGCAAGGCCGGGGGACATGAAGAATCAAACCTTTAGAGAGGGTAAAGAACCAAAGCGCCCCATATTCACGAAAACGCCGGTTGTTTTCAAGGGGGGAAATGGGGGCGTGTTCTTGAGGAGATTTGCAGCGCGAACACAGCCGTTTAACCATGATTTCGGGCGTGGCGACGGGTTGAATCCATTTTGCCCCCTCTCTTTCATGTTATTTTTCTTTCGTATGCTATTGCTAAAAGACGGGTTGGAAGGCGGTTCTTATTTGAAAGGAGTATTGTCGTGGATTCATTTGAAATTGAATTCCTGAACAAATTCAATTCGCGCCATTCTCTCGACCATGGCGATGAGGCGTGGATTCAGAAGGCTATGTCTTTTCTCGGTGAAATACTTTCTTCACAAGGAGAAGACTATGAGAAGGCGTCTTCTCTTCTCGCTTCCTCCAAATGGAGCAAGGAAGGGTTAAATACACTCGCTTATGCTTCTTTCTGTTTTTGGCACCGTCCTTTGGCGATTCCAAAATACGTTTTCTCATTCGGGCCGGGCGCTGCGGCCTGGATGGCAAACAGTCTGATGGCCTCGCTTGTTTGTCAGAAGGAGTTGCGCGAAGACGGTCAGACTGTTTGGGAGAAAGTCACCCATCGCTTAGCTCTCGCGTGTGTTGCGCTGAAAGCCGTTTCCCTCCGGGAGGACTCAGAACAAGGAAAGGTCTGGTCCTTTCAGGCGGAGATGCTCAAGGTCCTCCCTCAACGCTTAGCGGAAGAGCCTTATCTTATCGAAGCGGCTCAGAAATGGCCGGCCCGCGAAGACATTTGCAGTCAGGATGAGCAGAATTCTCGCCCCCCAATTTCTTTCGAAGAAGCCTTCTCTTCAATTGATCTTAAAGGGGTTTCTGAAAAGGCTGCAGAGATTTTTTGTCGGACAGCAGATGAACTCTCTTCAAAAGATTTCAGCGGGGTGTCCTCTGTGCGCACTTTCTTTCCTAAGGAAGGAAAAGGAAGAAGCGGGTCTTATGATTATTCTGATGGAAAAGGATACCTTGTTATACCGGATACCTTCTGGGACTGTATGCTGACATTGCCGGCTTTTCTGGCTTTCACGGTGCACGAAGTTCTTCATATGCATCAAATAAGATCAATGGAAAAAAATCCGGATCCTTTCTCCCCATTATATGCAGAGCACCTCACGAGACAGATGGACTTAAAGGTTAGGGATTTCTCTTGTCAGACTTTTTCTGTTCAGGGGGATCATGCAAGAAATGCAGAGATTCCCATCCGTGCTTATTTATACCGGCCTCAAGAGTTTTTTGCCCACAAATTTGGCGGCGCTTTCCAAAAGGTTCTTGCAAAAATTTTTGGAACATCTTTTGTCAAGCCTTGCTTCAATACCGGCTATGATGAGTTTGCGCGGTCCGCCGGAGTCGAGGTTGAGCCGGATGAACCAGAAAGGCTTAAAAGTTTGCCGAATCGGAATATTTCTTTTCACTCGCTTCAACCGGGGCGGCGGGTTTAGCCCCATCGAGTAACTAGGCGCCCATATTTATCCGACCAAAATTTCTGAAGGGCTATCAATATCAAGATGTTGGGATATTGGCGTCTCCTACGGGATTGATGTCGCCAACTTCGTTGGCTCCATCCGCCTTCGGCCTGACCCTTGTTTTTGTGTGGGCGCATACGCGTCCGCGCCCACCTGTTTGAAGGCCTTGTCGTCGAACCCTTTGCCCGGATTCATATCCCGTAGGGGATGTTATGAATCACAAAAGGCAGCCCGATGGGCTGCCTTTTGTGATTCATGGCGTCTCCTACGGGATTCGAACCCGTGTTACCGCCGTGAAAGGGCGATGTCCTAGGCCTCTAGACGAAGGAGACAGGCCTGCTCGCGCCGCTTTTTTATGCGGCGAGGGGCGAGAGTTAACCGACCGCGCCCCTGAAATCAATTGGAAATAACATAAAGCGGCCAAGAATCCAGCGGACGGGGATTTTTTGCCCTTTTTTCAAAACGTTGCGGCCGGAAGGGGATTTTTAACCACTTTTTTTACCTTCTCTGTCGTATAGGACGAACATGGCGGAAGAGGAAAAACCAAGGGAAGATTTGGGTAATGGCCTCTCTTTGGAGGGGCGCGTCAACATTTATCCCGACAGGCCGTTGCCGAACCTGTCTTGCGCGGGCGGCGCGGCCTTTGCCGCGCGGTATCGCAACGACGTTTCGCAAGAGCTTATCGCTGTCATTTGCAGCAAGGGCCTTCAGCCCCGGATCGAATCTGCCAATTCCATGCGCGCGATCGACAGCGTGAGCGTTTTGCGCCTGCGCGATGGCGGCGTTCTTTTCTGGCCCGCGCAGAACGCGCGCTATTACACGCTTGTTTACGAAAAACCCTTGGTCGAGCGCCATTGGCAAACGCTCGATGAAACGCATCCGACCATGGGCGAAGACAGTATCAATCATTATTTCGTCATGCCGCTTATCAAAGCGCTGCTCGAGTTCCAGCGCATGGGCCTCATGCACGGCGGAATCAGGCCGACAAACATTTTCTGGCGCGACGCCAGCACGACGCCCCCGCAGCTCGGCGAATGCCTTTCCGCTCCCGCGGGCGTGGGGCAGCCTGCCATGTTCGAGACCATCGAGCGGGCCATGTGCCCGCCGCTGGGGCGCGGCGCCGGATATCATACCGACGATTGCTATGCCTTCGGCGTGACGCTCGCCATGGTGATCCTGGGGCAGAATCCCTATAAAGGCATGGATGATCGCGCCATCCTTCAGTCCAAAATGGAAAAAGGCACGTTCAACAGCCTTATCGGGGCGCGGCGACTGTCCACGAGCCATATCGAGCTTTTACGCGGCCTTTTGATGGACGATGCGCGGCAACGCTGGACGGCTGAGGACCTCGAGCAATGGATGTCAGGGCGCAGGCTGACGCCCAAAAGTTCGGACGCCGGACGCCGCGCCAGTCGTTTTTTCATGATCGGAGGCAAGGAATACTGGCAGGCGCGGCCTTTGGCCGTCGGCCTAAGCGAAAATGTCAGCGAGGCCGTCAAATCCATCGAAGACGGAAGCCTGGAGAAGTGGCTGACGCGCGCGCTTATGGACAACGAAAAGGCGAAAAACGTCGCCGAGGCGATCCGACAAGTCAAAGAAGGGGGAAAGACGGCGCATTACCAGGACCAGCTGGTCACGCGCGTTAGTATCGCGCTGGACCCTGCCGGACCGATCAGATACCGGGGAATTTCCGTCATGCCCGGCGGAATCGGTCCGTTCCTGGCTGATTCCATCGCGACCGGCCAGAATCTGCAGAGCATCAGCGAGATTATATCCGCCCAGTTCGTGACCTTTTGGGTCAATATGCAAAAGGACACGAAGATCGATCTGGTGCCGCTCGCGCAGCAGTTCGAACGTATGCGCCCCATCGTCGAAAAACCGACCTTTGGCGACGGGCTGGAGCGCGTGGTCTATGAACTGAACCCGGCCCTGCCGTGCATGAGTCCCATGTTACGGCGCGAAAGCGTGATCGCGCCGCGTTGGCTCCTTGCCGCCTTGGAGCGCGTGGCGGCGGCGGGACCGCCCGCCTCGGAACCGATGGATCGCCACATCGCCGCGTTTCTGGCCGCGCGCGACAAACGGCGCGAGGCGCTTTTTAACGCTATGGGGCCGGAGGAAAAGCCCATACGTCGCGGCCTGGCCCTTCTCGCTCTTTTCGGCGAAATGCAATACCGTTACGGACCGGACCAGTTACCCAAGCTTGCCGCTTGGCTCATGCCGCTTTTAGAGCCGGGACTGAAACGCTTTTTAAGCAAGCCTTTCCAGGAAAAGGTCCGCAAACAGGCAAAGGAAGCCGTCGCGAAAGGCGATCTCTCCCTTCTTTTGAAGCGCATCGACGATCCTGCCCGCGTGCACGGCGACGAACAGGATTTTCTAAACGCGCGCTTGATGTATCAAAACATCAAGAAGGAAATGACGTTCCTGGAAGAAAGCCTCAAGAACAAGGAAAACATCGCCCGCGAGATCGGTCGGCCCGTCGCGGCCGCGATCGCGAGTTTTGTTGGCCTTGTGTTCATTGCGATCACGTTGGGCCGCGCCCTTTTGCGCAGCCTGTTGATGTGAGGGCTCGATGGCGGAAGAGAAAAAAGAAGAGGCTCCGAAAAAGGGCGACAAAAAGAAAAAGGGCGGCGGAAAGCTGATTTTCTTTATGATTCTCATCGGCTGCGTCGTGCCGTTCGGCGTGCCGACGCTCCTTGTTTGCCTCGGCCTTTTGCCGACCCTCATCGCGCTGGTGACCGACACCGACGAAAACAAATCGGGTCTTGCGACGATCGGGTATCTCAATCTTGCGGGCGTTTTGCCCTTTCTCATCGAACTTTGGCAAAAAGGACAGACGATGGAGGCCGCCTGGGCCATCGTGCGCGATCCGTTCAGCTGGGTCGTTATGCTCGGCGCGGCGGGCGTGGGGCAGCTGATGCTCTACACGATCCCCGTCATCGTGGGGTCCATGGTCGTTATGAAGCAGGAATCGCGGCTTAAAACCCTGCGCGAGGCGATCAAAGAGCTCGAAAACATCTGGGGGCCGGACGTGACGAACGCCCTGCCGCTCGAAGTGGTGCGCCAGCACAAAGGCGTGGAATAAAGTTATTCGACGGGCCGCATGGTCGGGAAAGCGATGACTTCGCGAATCGAAGCGCTGTCCGTCATCAGCATGGCCAGGCGGTCGATCCCAAGACCCATGCCGCCCATCGGCGGCATACCGAAGGCGAGCGCCTTGATGAAATCCTCGTCGATCGGATGCGGCGGCTCGTCGGGGCCCCGCTTTTGTTCGGCCTGTTCAAGAAAGCGCGCGCGCTGTTCGTTCGGATCGTTCAGCTCGCTGAAGGCGTTCGCGATTTCCCAGGCGTTGATATATGTCTCGAAGCGCTGCGCGACGTGCGGACGGTCGGGCCAGGCCTTCGAAAGCGGCGAAATTTCCTTGGGCAGGTCCACGACGTGAACCGGCTGGATCAATTGGTCCTCGACCCGCTCGCCGAAAACCGCCTCGACGATTTGTCCCCAGCCCAACCCCGGCTCCAGCTTAAGGCCAGCAGCGGCAGCGGCATCATACGCGTCTTTCGGATCGGGCAGCGCGTAAAAGTCGATCCCCGTATGTTCCTTGATAAGATCGACCATGCCCTTGCGCGGCCAGGGGGCGGTGAAGTCGATTTCTTTCTCGCCGTATTTGACCTTCGTCGAGCCGTGCAGCGTTTTGGCGACGTGTTCGACAATCGCTTCGGTCAGTTCGATCATCGCGGTGAAATCGACGTAGGCTTGATAAACCTCCATCATCGTGAACTCAGGATTGTGCCGGGGGCTTAGGCCTTCGTTGCGAAAATTGCGGTTAATCTCGAAAATCTTTTCCGAAAGGCCGCCGATGGCCAGCCGCTTGAGGTGAAGTTCCGGCGCGATCCGCAGGAAGAGCGGAATGTTCAGCGCGTTGTGGTGCGTGACGAAAGGTTTGGCGATGGCGCCGCCCGCGATGACGTGCAGCATGGGCGTTTCGACCTCAAGAAAGCCTTTTTCTTCCAGAAACCGGCGGATCGCCGCGATCATCCTATAGCGCGCGCGCAACGTCTCGCGCGTCTTGGGCGTGGCGACGAGATCCTGCTCTCTGTGGCGAAACCGCGTGTCCGTGTCTTTAAGGCCGTGATATTTTTCCGGCGGCGGCTCCAGGGCTTTGGAGAGGATCTTTACGTCCACGCCGTCCACCGTGATCTCGCCGCGCGGCGTCCGGCGGACAAGGCCCTTCACGCCGATAATGTCGCCGAGGTCTAGAAGGCTGAGAAGCTCCTTTTTCTCCGGCGAAGCTTCCTTGATATTATGAAAAATCTGAAGCCGATCGCTGTCGTCCAAAATGTCGATGAACATCCCGTCGTTGCGAATGGACATGATGCGGCCCGCGACGGCGACTTCGGTTTCCGTCTTTTCGCCGTTCGCCAGGTGCGCGAACGCCTGCTTGACCTGCGCGGCGCTGTGCGTTTTTCCATATCGGGTGACATGAAAGGGATTGCCGTAAAGCGCGGTTATTTTTTCAAGGCGGGCGGCGCGGCGGGCGATTTCGTCTTCGGCGGCGATAGGGGTAGAATCGGTCATTTTAAGGTCCAAGTTGTGCAAAGACTTTCAGCCTTTAGCATTTAGCTTTTAAGGAAGAAAGAGGATTTACCGGCCCACCCAGGCGATGCGATAAAGCCAATCGACATCGTGGCGCGGCAGGGTTAACGGGGGTTCGTCCCCGCTTGACGCGTGAAGCTCGATTTTCTGCGCGCCTTCGCGGCCCAGTTTCTTGATGAGAATCTCTCCCTGGACCGTACGCAGACCGACGAGATCGCCACGCCTCGGCTTTTCGGCGGGCGAAAAAAGGAGCCGCGTCCCTTCCGGAAAGGCCTGGTGAGCGGTTCGTTCGGAAAGCTCCAGGATAAAGGCGTCGGGATCGTCCGACCCCGGCCACGGCGCGGAATCCCACGCAGGACCTGTAGGGCGTCCGGTTTCGTCGAACGAACCTTCTTTTTTGGCCATCGCGCAATCAAGGAGAGGGATTCTGTGGCGTTGCGGCGCCTGCGCGGAGGCCAGGGCGACAAAGTCATCAAGCGAGCTGCCCGTGGCCTTAAGAATGGCCGCGATGCTTTCGGTCGAAGGCCATCTTTTGCGCGAACCGTTCGAACGCTTGCTGGGATTGAAACTTGTGGCGCTCAGCCCCGCTTTGCGCGCGAGGCCTGAGGGCGAAAGATGGTGGCGTTCGGCCAAACGGTCGATAGCGCGCCAAATGTCGGCGTGATGAAGCATATAGGAATAATATCTTATTCCTTAGGGGCTGTATAGGCCTAATGTTCCTTCTTTTCTCCCATACGCTCGACGGCCTTGAGGGCGGCCTTGAGCGGACTACTCAGCCTTTCCTTTTTTAGGCGGGCGGGACAGGGGAAGGTCAGGAGTGAAGAAGCGGTTTTTTCCTTGAATCCCTGTGTTTTTTCTTTTTCTTTTGTCATTTTCTCTCTCAATAAATTCAGTAAAAATGGAAAAAAGGATAGAGCCGATACTAAATAGAATTTTACAAGAACACAAATAGTTGCAAAAACAAATTCGTTAACACACGAAGGCATGAATTTCTTAAGTAATAAAGAAGGGTTTAGGTCTCTTGCCTTTTGCGGCGCGCAACGTATGCTGCCCTGGCGTCTTTTCGTTAGTTTTGGGAGCGGCCATGAAAAGCCCTTTGAGCAAGCCGGACCTCGCGCGTCTGAAAGAGAAATACTGGAAAAAGCCGGATCTTAAGGCCTTTCTGGAAAAACCAGAGGTCAACCGTTTCATTAAAAAAGTGGACATATGGAAATGGTGCGACCGTTTTTTTGATCCCTATCCGCTTGTTCGCCCTATCCTTTTTCTGATGGACCCGGAGGTTGCCCACGAGCGAACGCTTGAAATGTTGGCGCTCGATCTGGGGCCCCGTTTTTACGGGCCGGACGACGAAATCCTGAAAACGACTCTGGCCGGGATCGAATTCCCGAACGCTGTCGGCCTGGCCGCCGGTCTGGACAAGCAGGCGACCGCCATGGACGCCTTCATGGGTTTCGGTTTCGGTTTCGTGGAAATCGGCACGGTGACGCCCCTGCCGCAGGAGGGCAACCCCAAGCCGCGTATGTTCCGCGCCGCGCGGGCCAAAGCCTTGATCAACCGTTTCGGGTTCAACAGCGTCGGCGCGGACGTTTTTGCGCAAAGGCTTAAGGAGTGGCGCGCGAAAGAAGATCGCACGCGCAATCCCGTCGGCGTGAATATCGGCAAAAATAAGGATACGACCGACGATGCGAAAGATTATCTGGCCTGTTTCGACAAGGTTGCCCCTTATGCCGACTTCATTGTCGTGAACATTTCCTCGCCCAACACGCCGGGCCTTCGCGAGCTGCAAACGCGCGAACGTATGGCCTCTCTTTTGAAAAGCGTGACGGACCGGCGCGACGCGCTTTGTCCCAAGCTTCCGGTATTCGTCAAGATCGCGCCGGATTTGTCGCGCGAACAGCAGGCCGACATCGCCGCCGTTCTTTTGGAAAGCAAGATCCAGGCGGCCATCGTCAGCAACACGACCATCTCACGGCCCAGCGTCGTTCCCGATGCGGTCGGAAAAGAGGCGGGCGGCCTTTCCGGGCAACCTTTGTTCGATTTGTCCACCCGCATTCTCTCCAACATTTATCGCCTGACGGAAGGCAAGGTGCCCCTCATCGGTTCGGGAGGCGTGGCGACAGGCCAGGAAGCTTATGCGAAAATACGGGCGGGAGCTTCGCTGGTCCAAGTCTATACGGCGCTTGTTTTCGAGGGACCTCTCGTTGTTCAGAAGATCAAGCGCGAACTGGCCACTATTCTTCGTCGGGAAGGCTTTGCCTCGATTGCCGAGGCCGTCGGCGCGGATCACAAATAAACGGGCCTATTATTACGGCTTTTCGTTCCATTTTTCGATGGACCAGCCGGTCGCGTTCGGTGCGAGGACGCCGTAGCAGCCCGTTTTGACCTTGGCTTCCTCTCCCGCCGCGCGGCCTGTGAGAAGAAAATGGACAAAGCGCAAAACGCCGTTGCTGGTGATGGCGACGCGGTTCAAGGAGCCTTTCTCAAGAAGCTTTTCGCGCTGTTCATCCAAGAAAGTCTCGATGTTCCGCATCAGCTTCTCGCGTTCGGGGACGAAGCCGGCCTTTTTCGGCCATTGTCCTTCTTTTTCCCAGGCGGTGATTTCGTTTTCCCCGTAAAGAAGGCGAATCTCTTCGCTCGACTTGTTTTCCCAAAGACCGTAATCGATTTCGATAAGCCGCGGGTCGATCGTAAAAGAAACGTCCGTCCGCGCCGCGATCATCTCGGCAAAACGTCGGGTGCGGACAAGCGGCCCCGTCATAAGGCCGCCCAAGGGGGCGTAACGCGCCGCGATCCTCTCGGCCAGGGCGCGGCCTTGCGCCTCGCCTTCCGCCGTCAATTCCATATCCGTTCGTGCGCCGACCCACCGGGCTGTCGTTCCCTTTTCGAACGTGTTGCCGTGGCGAGCGAGGATAAGGAAAGCCATCTTAAAGAAGCTCGCCGTGTTTCGCGATAAGCGCTTCGTAGCGCGCGACGTCTTCGGGGCTGTCCACGCCCGACATATCCGCGCGACCATCGAACGTGACGGGCACGCAGCGAATCTTGTAGCCGTTCTCAAGGACGCGCAATTGTTCGAGTCCTTCGAGGACTTCGTAACGGCCCTCTGGCAGTTTGACGAAAGTCTCGAGCATTTCGCGGCTGTAGCCGTAAAGGCCGATATGCCCCCAAACCGGAGAGAAGTCGCTCTTTTTCCTCAAATCCGCTTCTTTGCGGATCGACGGCAGGATGTTCTTCGAGAACCAATGGGCAAGGCCCGTTTTTTCGTCGAAGACGACGGTGGTTCCCGAAAAGGGCGTCGTCTTTTTATCTTCGCGAAGCCGATCAAGCTTTTCCCACGTTTGGTGCGAGACGGCGGTTACGACGTCGCAAGGAGCGGCGCGCCAGGATTCGATGAGCGCCGTCAGAAAATCCGGCGGCGTGAGAGGGGCGTCGCCTTGAAAGTTCAAGACGAAATCGGGCTGTGTTTCCATTTTGCGTACGGCCTCGGCCACACGGTCCGTTCCCGTCTGGCAGGCCGCAGAGGTCATAACGCAATCCGCGCCGATGTCTGCCACGTGCCGCGCGATCCGTTCGTCGTCCGTGGCCACAACGACCTTTGTTTCCGGATCGTTTTTGGCGGCGGCCTGCGCGACGCGCACGACGCGCTGAAGCATCGTCTGCCCCGCGATCATGGCAAGCGGTTTGCCGGGAAAACGGGTGGATTCGTAGCGGGAGGGAATGACGATAGCGGTGCGCATATTAAAAGCAATCTCCTGACGAAAAATCCTTATCTTGGTTTTGGATGCTTTCCTCTATTTCGTCAACAGAAAGAAAGGGTTCGCGGCCCACTTCCGTCAAAAGAACGAACTCGACGTTCATGGGCTTCAAGGAGCGGCGCTGGCTGCTGACCCTGTAGCGTTTATAGGGTCTTGTGAAAAGAATAACCGCGCCCAGGGCCGCGTTAGCCTCGATCAAGGCGCGAAGCGGGATCATGCCGTCCGAGCTGTAGCTTGTGGCGATAATCTTAGTCTGTCCGGCGAGCGTCTCAAGCAGTTTTTCGTAGGCTTTGGAGGCTCTGGCCCGTTCGTTATAGGCGCTACGGCGGCTTTCGCGCCAGTCGGTCCGAATGGCGGCCTTGTCGCCGTAGCCCGAAATTCGAGGCGAAAGCGGCGGCTTGTCCCATAGCGCGACGCTGTTCAGGACATGATAGTTCGAGCCGTAGGGATGCTGGTTGTAAGGCGGATCGAGATAGACGAAGGTTGGCGCGCCCGCCGTTTCTTTCCTCAACCTCTCGGCAAGCGCCTGCGCGTCTTCGCGCAGAACGCGACTTTGTCGGCCATTGTCCAGAAAGCAGGCGGGTCGTAAAACGAGATCGCCCTTGATGCGGTAGAGGGCCGTTCCTGTCCGCCCTCCCCAGCCGTTGTGGAAACCCTTGAAGACCCCGCTTGTGTTGGCGTTGTAGCAGCATTGATAAAGCAAAGGGGCCAAAAGAGCGGCTCTTTGTCCCGGATCGAGTCTTCCCTCCTTCTCCCACGCGGCGATTTGTTCGCGGATGGCGTCGATTCTTTGGCCGTTTTTTCGCATATAAAAAAGGCGGTCTTGCGAAACGTCAAAATGTTCGTCGTCGCGCGGACACAGATGCTCCGTAACCCAGCCGCTTAAAGGGGGCAGGGCGTTAAGCTCGCTTAAAACGGACGAATAAGGACGCGAGCCGAAGAAGACGGGCGCTTGGGAAATTTCCAGGTAACAACGGTTCAATTCTTCCGCGTAAGGCTCCCAATCGTTCGCTAAAACGCCAAAGCCGAGGCGGCGCGCATAACGCCCGACAACGCCCGTTCCCGCGAAGAGATCCACGAAAAGATGCGTCTCAGGTCGCGCGCGGGAGGCGAAAACGGCGTCGCCGATCAAGCCGAGCAGCTTGCGTTTGTTCCCGATGTAAGGGATCAATTGGTGAAAGACGTATTCGTCCGTGGAATTGGCGGCGTGCGCAGTGGGGTTCCATTCCATCCGGCTAGATTAGAGCGCCTCAACCCCAAAAACCAGCCCATCCTTGCCTGCGCGGACCTTGATCCGCGAACCGGGAAGCATTTTGCCCGCCAAAATTTCCTGTGCCAGGGGGTTTTGCAACTTCGACTGAATGACGCGCTTAAGCGGCCTTGCGCCATAGGCAGGATCGTATCCCGCCTCGGCCAAGTAGCGGCGGGCGCTTTCCTCGACGTCGAGCGTTAACTCATGGTTTTTCAAGAGTTTCTCGAAACGCTCCAGCTGGACGTCCACGATCCCTTTCATGTCCGCGCGGCTCAGGCGGCGGAAAAGAAGAATCTCGTCAAGCCGATTGAGGAATTCAGGACGAAAATGGTTACGCACCGCGTCCATCACGGCCTGCCGCGCATGAGGCGAGAGAGTCTCGCCCTCCTCTCCCGCCAGGATATCCGACCCGAGGTTGGACGTCAGAACAATCAGCGTGTTTTTGAAGTCCACCACGCGGCCCTGTCCATCGGTAAGCCGCCCATCGTCGAGGACCTGAAGCAAGACGTTGAATACGTCCGGATGCGCTTTTTCCACCTCGTCAAACAAAATGACCTGATACGGCCTACGACGCACCGCTTCGGTCAAGGCGCCGCCCTCGTCGTATCCCACATAGCCGGGAGGCGCGCCGATAAGCCGTGCGACGGCGTGCTTTTCCATATATTCCGACATATCGACGCGCAGCAGGGCCTGCTCGTCGTCGAAAAGAAAAGCGGCCAGCGCCTTCGTCAGTTCCGTTTTGCCGACGCCCGTCGGACCGAGGAAAAGGAACGATCCCGTCGGTCTGCCGGGGTCCTGAAGCCCCGCGCGGGCGCGGCGCACGGCGTTGGAAACGGCCACGACGGCTTCGTCCTGTCCGATAACGCGCTTGCGCAGAAAATCCTCCATCTTGAGAAGCTTCTCGCGCTCGGCTTCCATCATTTTGTCCACGGGCACGCCGGTCCAGCGGCTCACGATGGCGGCGATGTCGCTGTCTTTCACCACCTCGTCGATCATCGCGTTTTCGCCCTGCTTTTCGACCTGGGCGAGTTTTTTCTCCAAATCCGGAATGACGCTGTAGGTCAACTCGCCCGCCCTTGTGTACTGGCCCGCGCGCTGCGCTTCTTCAAGTTCCTTACGGGCCTGCTCGATTTGTTCTTTGAGTTTCTGGGCGCTGGAAAGCTGGCTCTTTTCGTTCATCCAGCGTTCGGTCAACGCGCGGGAAGAGGCTTCCAGGCTCGAAAGCTCTTCCTCAAGCTTGCTGAGGCGATTGCGCGAAGCCGCGTCGTTTTCTTTTTGCAGCGCGGCGCGTTCGATTTTGAGCTGCACGATCCGGCGGTCGATTTCGTCGATTTCTTCCGGCTTGCTGTCCACCTCCATGCGCAGGCGGGCCGCCGCTTCGTCGATCAGGTCGATGGCTTTATCCGGCAGGAAGCGATCCGTGATATAGCGGTTCGAAAGCGTAGCCGCCGCGACGATCGCGCCATCGGTAATGCGCACCCCGTGATGAAGCTCGTATTTTTCCTTAAGGCCGCGCAGGATCGAGATGGTATCCTCGACGCTCGGCTGACTGACGAAGACGGACTGAAAACGCCGCGCCAGCGCCGCGTCTTTTTCGATATATTGGCGGTATTCGTCGAGCGTCGTCGCGCCCACGCAATGCAGCTCGCCGCGCGCCAGGGCGGGCTTGAGCATATTCGAGGCGTCCATCGCCCCTTCGGTCTTGCCCGCGCCGACGAGAAGATGAAGCTCGTCGATAAAGATGACGATCTCTCCTGCCGCCGCGCCAATTTCCTGCAAAACGGCCTTAAGACGTTCCTCGAACTCGCCGCGATATTTCGCGCCCGCGACGAGCGAGCCGAGATCGAGCGCCAAAACGCGCTTGTTCTTGAGGCTTTCGGGCACATCGCCCCGCGCGATCCGCTGGGCCAGGCCCTCGATGATGGCGGTCTTTCCGACGCCCGGCTCGCCGATCAAAACGGGGTTGTTTTTCGTGCGGCGGGCGAGGACCTGGATCGTGCGGCGAATTTCCTCGTCGCGGCCTATGACGGGATCGAGCTTGCCTTCGCGGGCGGCTTGCGTCAGGTCTCGGGCGTATTTTTTGAGCGCCTCGTACTGGCTCTCCGCGCCCGCGCTGTCGGCGGTGCGGCCCTGGCGCAGTTCATTGATCGCTTGGTTCAGTTTTTCCGGCACGACGTTGGCGCTCGCCAGAATCTTTTGCGCATTCGTTCCGGCGGCCAGCGAAAAAGCCTGCAAAAGCCGTTCGGTCGTCACGAAGCTGTCGCCCGCTTTTTGGGCCAGATCTTCCGCCTGGCCCAAAAGTCGCCCGAAATCGGGAGTTAAAAGAAGCTGGTCCGCCTGGCCCGAAGCGTAAACTCTCGGCATCTTCTCAAGCGCCGCGTCCGTTTCCCTTAGGGCCTTGGCGGGATCCCCGCCCGCAGCTTTGATAAGGCCGGGGGCCAGGCCCTCTTTGTCCTCAAGAAGGGTTTTTAAGAGATGTTCGGGCACGAGACGCTGATGCTGAAGCTTTAAGGCCAGCATTTGCGCGTTTTGCAGGAATCCCTGCGCCCGTTCGGAATAGTTTGAAAAATCCATGGTTTCCCCCTTAGGGGAATCTAGGACGCCTTGAGGGAATTACAAGAGGGTTAACAAACGCTCAGGTGGCGGACTTTCGTTCCGGCAGGGGGCGGCGCGTTGTAAGGATGGGAGCTTTCGGTGTTTTCAAACGGGCCGTTTCCGGTAAGTGCTGTCATCAAATCGGGCCCCATCGACAATCCATGCGCGCGCCGGGCGGTTGCGGCCCGAAGGTTAATTTGAGCAAGCAGGGCTTCCTCGGCTCTCCTCTGGCGAATGGGTTTCCACATTTTTTCCGGCAACAGAGGCGATCCTCCTTTTAAGAGAACGTCCCGCGCCTTTCGGAAACGGTTAACGATTACGCGTAAGCACAAGAACGGCAAAGAAGCCAGAGCAAAAGGCGTCAAAACCGGCCAGACCAAAGCGGGAAAAGGCAGGTTGGTCCAAGCGGTGTAGCTTGCCCCAACCGCAGAGCCAAGCAATCCCCCAAAAACACAGATATAGCGACCCCTGTTAGCGGTTCTTTCCCTGCGGTCAAGGGCATCGGCAAGCGAAAACCGCTCTTCGGGGGTCAGGGGGGTGGGGTCTGCAAGAGGAACGAAGGGTTTCAGGAAATACATGAAGCCGATCCGCGAGGTTGAAAACGAAGGCTCAGTATATTCGAAAGAAGGCCATGAAAGTAAAACCGGAAGGCGGATTTTAACGAAAAACGAGCTTTTTTGACGCGAAAAAGTTAAAAAACATTCCCGCCGCTGTGCCGCCGAGAAGGCCGAAAACGGGATAATCGTAAACGAACGGGATGAGGCTCACCATTAAACTATAAGTGCCGCGATTGAACACGATCCCCACGGCGCAGACGGCGGCGAACTTGGCCCATTGCTTGGCGGGCGGTTCGCGCGGCGCGTCCTTGAAGGTGTAAAGGCGGTTGCCGATCCAGGTCGTCGTGACGGCGAAGGGAAAGGCAAAGAAGCCTGCCGCGATACGGCTTAAGCCCAGAGCGCTGATTCCCAGATATAAAAACGCCGTATCGACGACGAACCCGATAACGCCCACGATCCCGAACTTCAGGAATTGGAGAAAGGTTTGCCTCATTCGAGCGTCATTCCGGCTTTTCACTTCTGCGTCGCTGGGATGTTGAGGTAGCGCATCCGTTTCATCTCGCACCGTCCGCGCGTGACGGTTTCGAGGATAAGGCCGCAGGCGAAGCTAAGCGAGGACAGGATCATCAGGCCCATCGACAAAACGGCGGTCGGCAGGCGGGGCACCAAGCCCGTTTCGAAATATTCCACCAAAATCGGCGAGATGAGAATGATCGAGACGATCCCGAGAAAGACAGAGATGATCGAAAAAAACGCCATCGGTTTTTCTTCTTTTATCAGAACGAGGATCATCCACAAAATGCGAAAGCCGTCTTTGAACGTGCTGAGCTTGCTAGTCGAGCCGGCCGGGCGGTCCTTGTAAGGCGTAGAGATTTCGTCCGTCGGCATCCTTAGCTCAAGCGCGTGGACCGTCAGCTCGGTCTCAGTTTCAAAACCGGCGGATAGGGCCGGAAAACTCTTGACGTAGCGGCGGGAAAACACGCGATAGCCGGAAAGCATATCCTTAAATCGATTGCCGAATATCCAGGCCACCATGCTCGTTAAAAGCCAATTGCCAAAGCGATGGCCGGGCCTGTAGGCCTTTTCGCTGGCCGTGACGCGCGCGCCGTTGACCATGTCAAGCTGATCGTCGATCAATTTCTGGATCATGACGGGGGCCGAAGCCGGGTCGTAGGTCGCGTCCCCGTCCACAAGAACGTAAACGTCCGCCTCTACGTCCGCGAACATTCGGCGCACGACATTGCCTTTGCCCTGCAGCGTTTCTTTCCGCACGATGGCGCCCGCCGCGCGGGCGACCTCCATCGTCTTGTCTTTGGAATTGTTGTCATAGACGTAGATCGTCGCGCCCGGCAGAGTGCGACGGAATCCCTTCACGACCTCGGCGATGGCGGCTTCTTCGTTATAGCAGGGAACGAGAACCGCGACTCTTAAAGAGGGGCTTATCATGGTTTATCCTTCGTTCTTTTGACGTCGCACAAGGCGAGATTGGAGGGGTAAAGATGATCCTCAACGATTTGGCATTTTTGCGGCAGAAAAGCGAGATCGAAGAGGCGAAGCGCCTTTTGGGCGAGCTCAAATTGATAGCGAGGGATTAAAATTTTGTAAGCGCCCCGATGTTCGGCCACGCGCCTGCGGATCAGATCGTTGAACCCGCAAGGAACCTCCGGATTGATAAAGTTGCTTTGAATGCGGACAAAAGGGATCTCCGGCGGAAAAGAGGGCACGACGTGGGAATAAGGCTCATACCCCGCCATGAGGATCATGAGACTCTGCGGGTCCTTAAGGTCCGGGACCGAGACTTCGACGGTTCTGTCGAGCCACGTTTCCCTACGGCCCCAATCCCCGGGCTGAACCGTCAGAGCCACGGCGAGAAGCGCGAAGCCTGCGAGCATCGCCCTCGGCCCTGCGCGCAAAGGCAAAAGGCCGATCGTCAAAACGATCAAAAGCGGCGCCAGCATTTCGAGCGGCAGGACATAGCGATAGATCGCGAAGGCGAAGAGCCAAACGACGTAAGACAGGACCGCGAACCAAAGCAGATAACGGGTCGTCGAGAAATCGGCGAAACGATCCGCTGCGCGTTTGTTGCGTCCGTAAACAAGGCGCAAAAAAGCGGCGGCGGGCAAGAGGACATAAAGAAGGGGCAGTCGCAGATCGCGCCAGGGAATCTCGCCGACGCGCTGCGGAAACTCGGCGAAGATGAAGGGGAAAAGAAGCCGATCATGCCAGGTTTGGGGAATGAACTTGATGTCCCGGATACTGCCCGGCGGCGAAAAAGCGGAGGGAAAGAGTTTGTCGAAATAGGGGAAGAACGGATTGCCGTATTCCGAATAAAGGAAAAACGCCCAAGGGCCGAGCGAAACGACAGCGGCAGCCAAAACGCCGAGACCGAACCCGAAGGATATCCAGACGCGCCGTCGCCACGGCCCCGTCACGAAAAGAATCGCGCCGCAAAGTCCGACGCAGAAAAGGGCCGAAGGCAGTTTAAGGCCCATCATCAATCCGGCGGGCACCCCTGACAGGAAGGCCAGCCCCAGCGCGCGGGCGGGCGCCTCTTTCAAAAAAAGCGGCCAGAAGCGCAGAACCATCAGCGCTGAGGCGAAGAGGCCGAGGCTTGTGACGTTATCGTAAAAAGTCGCGCCGAGCTGCGCGATACCGCCACCGCCGAGCATCCCCAAGGCCGCCAGTCCGGCACAGACCCAAACTTTCTGTCTCGCATTGGGCACGATCAACGCCGCGTGCGCGAGCATGAAAAGAAGGACGAAATTCAAGCCCTGGACGGTTCCCAGAACGAAGGCCGTCATTTTTGCCGAAACGTGGCTTCCCAAAAGGAAGAAGGGAACGTCCAACGCCGGATTGTAAAAAGAGGGGACCTGCGAGGGAAGGAGGTCGAATCCGAACCGCCCGTTCAGAAAAGCGTAGGCATTATACCAATGGTAATTCCGCAGATCCCAATTAGCGTCCTGCCCCAGGTAAAGAGCCAGCGCGCCGAACAGAAAAGGAGCCAGAGAAAGGATGAAAAAAGCCGCCCGCCGCGCCTTCTTATGGCCTTTGGAGGGAAGAAAGGTCGCACGCGCGGTCATGAAGGACGATTACCGCCTGTCCATCAGAGGGGGCATCAGAGAATCGCGCGTGGGCGACGGCCCGGCGGCTTCGGACGAGGGCCCCGTCAAAAGGAAGCTCGACATATGCTGCCTTATCGCATCGTCGAGATTCTTGTTGAGACGGGCCATCATTTCCGTGACGAGAAGCTTGTAGGCCTCGTATTTTTCGTCGTTCGTCGGGTTTTCCGGCAATGTCGCGCTGTGCGTGGCGTAGGCGTTGGCGACGCCCATGGAACCGTCAGGCGATTGGGCCTCAAGAGAAACCTCGACCCGGCCTATGTAGCGCGAGGCCTGCTGCCGCTCGAACAGGGTCGAGAAGGTGTCCGAAGAGGTCGTGAGGGGCTGCTCGGTGACGGTGGCTTCCTTGATGATGAGTGTCGCGTGGCCCATCCGTCCGGCGGCCTGAAGGCGGTCGGCGGCCATTTTGTTCACGGCCTCGGCCAAAGTCGGCTTGAACAGATGGCCGACATAGGGCGTCCAATGGGGCGGGACTTTAGAGTGGTCGATGATCCTCACGTCCTGCGCGTCGAGGTAAATCTTGCCCAGAGAAGAGTAATCGAGCGTCAAAGGCTGCGGCGGCGGCGGGTTGGAGCAGGCTGCAAGGAAAAGAGCCAAAGCCAGGGCAAGTCGTTTCTTCATGGGATCACCGGGAAGGAAAAAGGTTAAAGACAGCCTAACGACCGTTTCAGGCGCTGTAAAGGGGGCCTAAAAACAGCTTAATCCTTCTGCCTGCTGGCCAATTTGGCCACGCGTTCGCCCAAAAGGGCGGCGGTTTTCCTGTCGGCTTCCGGCGGCGCGACATCGGGTCCCTGGTCGTTGTTCGATTGCGCCATCGCGCCTGCAAAACTGCCCAGACGGTTGATGTCGCTTGGCGAGCCTTTGCTGGTGTTGTTTCCTGGCAAAAGGCCAAGGCCCACCCAGATCATGCCGTGCTGCATGGCAAAGAGCATCATCTGTACCAACGTGTTCAGTTTGTCGCCGCTTTGGCTGCCTGAATTCGTAAAACCCGCCGCAACCTTGTCCTTCCATAATTGTTGCGCCCAAATCTTGGACGAGGCGTCCATGAACGCCGCAAAAGGCGCGGCCGCGCTGCCCATATAGGTCGGCGCCCCGAAAATCAAGGCGTCGGCTTTGTTTAACGTTTCCCAATTCTTTTCCGCCTCTTCGACCTTGACCAAGGAAACGACCGAGCCAGGTACGCGCAAAGCGCCTTCGCGCACGGCTTCGGCCAGGACGGCGGTATGCCCGTAACCCGAATGATAGACGATAGCGATTTTAGCCATGGAATCCTCGTGGGTGAGAGGAAGGAAGGATCGTCAGCTTAATCCCAAAAGAAACGCAAAGTAAACGGCCTTGGAAAGGTTTCGGTTTTTATGGTAGGTACAAGGGCGGTTTTTGCTGAAAAACGACTCGGTTCTCAATGGAACAACTCGAAAAGGTTTTGGCGCTGGTGGATTCCAGCCATGAGGGCGAAGCGCTGGGCGCTTTGCGGATGGCGCGGCGGATTCTCGCCAAAAACGGGCTTAGCTTCAAAGATCTCGCCTGTTCGGCTGGCGGCGGTTTTTCCCTGCGGTCTTCTTTCTTTTCCCCGACTCAGGCGCAGCTTGAATCCAAAATCGAACAGCTTCAAGACGATCTGGACGCGCACGTCGAACAGAACCAGAGCCTTTCCACGCAGATGGAATTCTGGCGCGCGCGAGCGCGCGAACTTGAACAGTCGCTTACCCTTCAACAGGCCGAAACTTCACGATGGAAAACCATCGCGCGCGAAACGGCGGAAAAGCTCTGGGATATAGGCCAGATCGCCCGCGCCGAAGCGGCCCTGTCCCAGGTCGTCCCAGAGGAAAAGCCGCCCGTTCAGGAAGGCGTGCCGGAAGTCAAGAAAACGAAAGCCGCCGGACGTCGCGCGGCTAAGTGAAAAATATGCACGATCTCGCCGCCCTTGCCGCCTATCTGACCCCGGTTTTTCCGCCTGAGCTTTGGTTTTTGCCGTTTGTCCTTCTGACGCTCCTGGGCCTCGCCGCCCTGGTGGACGCCTTTATAGGACGCGTGCCAAACGTTTTAATCCTTCTTGCTCTGGCAGCAACTCTCTTTCCTTCGGCGGCCTATGAGGGGTGGCCCTCGGCGGGCGGACGATTTCTTTTAGGCGCGGCGGCATTTTGGATATTGAAAAGCGCGAATGCGCTTTATTTATCCCTGACGCGCCGCGACGCTTTAGGCATGGGCGACGCCAAATGGACTTCGGTCGCGGCGGCGGCGTTCGGTCTTCCGGCTGTTTTCTGGGCCTGGATCTTCGGCGCCTGGCTGGGGCTTGTCTGGATGGGGCTTCGTTGGCTTGTCGGCTTGCTTTGGCGCGACGCGCGGCCGTCCGGCTATCTTCATTTCGCGCCGTTCTTGTTGATAGGCCTTTTAGCAAAGCTTTACGGCAAGCACCTTCTCAGCGTTTTGTAGCGTTCTCCAGCCGCTTCAAAGGCGGCATATAAAGCATCATCGAGGCCGCCACATAGATCGACGAATAGGTGCCGATCAGGATTCCCCAGGCCAAGGCCAACGAAAAATTGATAAGGACGGGTCCGCCGATCAAAATAAGCGGAACGAGGGCAAGAAGGGTCGTCCCCCCCGTCAAGATGGTACGGGAGAGCGTTTGATTGACGGAAACGTTAATGAGCGTTCGGAGATCGGGCATTTTCTGCCGTCGCAAGGTCTCGCGCATACGGTCGAAGACGACGACGGTATCGTTGACGGAATAACCTGCCAGCGTCAAAAGCGCGGCGATGGCCGTCAGGTTGAAATCGAGCTGAAGAACGGAAAAAAGCCCCACCGTCACGAAAACATCGTGCAAAGTCGCGATAAAGGCGGCGACGCCGAACTGCCATTCGAAGCGGACGGCCACATAGGCCGCGATGGCCAGAACCGCGAAAAACGTGGCCCAAAGACCTGCGCGGAAAAGCTCGTCGCCTATGGTGGGACCGACGACTTCGACCCGGCGGTAGTCGTAGCCGCCGCCCATCTTTTCGCGCACGGCCTTGATGGCCGCTTGTTGCGCCTCCTCCCCGCCTTCCTGCCTTTGGACGCGGATCAGAACGTCTTTGGGCGAGCCGAACTCCTGCAGAGATATCTCTCCCAGCTTCAGGGTTTCGAGGTCCTTACGCAACGCGCCTACGTCCACGGCGCTCGGGGCCTCGGCCTCGATCAAAATCCCTCCCTTGAAATCAATGCCGAGATTGAGCCCGTTCACGGCAAGCGAAACGACGGTCACAAGCACCAAAAACAACGTCCATCCGAAAGCGACCCAGCGCTTGGCGACGAAATCGATGTTTGTGTCGACAGGGATGAAGTTGATCGGGCGCAGTTTCATGAAAGAATCCCAAAAGGTTGGAGAAAGGCCCTCTCGTACTAACGAAAGCGGTGGAAGGTGTCCAGAGCCTATCGACTAGCGCGTTGTTAACCAATTGGTAAAAAAGCTTTTTTACAATGACGTCCCCGCGATGGGAGCCCCATGTTTAAGTTATTCGATCTTTCCTCTTTTTTTGACGTTTGCGCGAAAGGCTCCCAGGACGAAAGGGAGCATCGCAAATGGCTGGCCCGGGCGCAAGCAATGGCGCACAAAGACCCCGCCCAGGGCGGCAGCCCCCATCCGACCGTCAAGGTCGGCGCGGTTCTCGTCGGCGCGGACGGGAAAGAAATCGCGCGCGGCGCCAATCGTTTCGCGCACGGCCTCGATTGGAAAAAACCGGAACGGTACGAAGACGGCTCGCGCTCCATGTGGTTCAATTGCGCCGAGCAAATGGTGATCGCCCAGGCCTTGCGGGAAAAGGCCGAAGTTAAAAACGCGCGGCTTTATATAACCCTTGAGCCTTGCGCTGTCTGCGCGGGATTGCTTGTGGAGTGCGGGATCAAGCAGGTCATTCTTCCCGCCCATGCCGTGACGGCCTATCCGCGCCTGAAGCCCAAATGGCGCAAAAGCGTCGAGATCGGGCTTGGCAAACTTCTCGAAGCGGGCGTGAAGGTCACGGCGGTCGAGGCCGACAAAAAAAACTAGGCCGCTTTTAACGCCGCGAAAGAATGGCGGGAGCGATCATAATGGCCGCGCATATGCGCGTGAATACGCTCGCCCATGACTTCGCCCAAGGAACCGAAGAACGAGGCCGCGCGATGCTCTTCCCCGGCGACGTAAACCCAATTTTTCTCCTTCGAGGCGTCCGGCAAGGAAAGGCCGAAGGCGATTTCATGCAAAATCCGGTCCTGCGGAAGACGTTTCAGAATCTCAAAAAAAGTCTTTTCCGCGAGCCGCTGTTTTTCCGGCTTGAAAAGCGAGCGAACCGCAAGCGCTTCAGCCACGTGGGGCAGGGCCGATTCCATCTGCCAATCATTTTTTTCAAGCGCGGCTTCCTGGAAAGAAGAGGCGGCACCGCTCTGCTCGCTCAGATAAAGGAAATGAATCAGCCGCGTGATTTCCTCCTGCATTTTAAGGTCGAGGATATAAAGATCGTCCTCTGCCGCGCGCGGCGCGTAGGCGCCCAGCGTCAGAATCGTCACGCGATAGCCGCCTGAACGCATTTTCGCCCAGGCCTGGAACGAACGTTTGATTTCCGAGACCTCCAGCGCGTCGATGACAAGATTGTCCGCTTCCTGAAAAAGCTCGAATTGCCGCACGGCGGCCCATTCGATCGCGTCCTCCTGCAAAGACGGCGGAAACCAGACGCGCGTTTGCGCGCCTTTGCCGATACGCTGCAAGTAGGAAAACCCGGCGACGATGCGGCGCGGCGCGGGCGGCGCGCAGAAAAAACGCGGATGCGTTTGCATGAAAAGCTCCCTTCGCTGGTATGAGCCAGATCAGGTTCAACGGGTCTGTTCTCAATCCCAAAAAGGGATACCCCGGCAAAAGGATTCTAAAACGGAAGAGAAGTTTTTGTCAAAAACAGGCTGAACTGCCTTCGGACGACGAAACCTGGAGGGAGAAAGCCTTTTCTTTTTCCTTCGGCTCCGTCGCGGTTTTCAGCGCGGGCCCGTCGCGCCAGGGGCGTTCAAGCGAAGGCCGCCCCAGATGATAACCTTGCAGCATATCTACCTTCTCGTCGCGCAGCCATTTCGCGACTTCCTCTGTTTCCACGCCCTCCGCTACGGTGCGCAGGCCCAGCCCATGGGCCATGCTGGTGATCATGCGAACGAGGTGTTGCTGCTCCGGGCTTGTCAAAATGTTTGAGAGAAGATCGCGGTCAATCTTCATGATGGCCAGGGACAAATTTCTTAAATGCTTGATGGATGTCGATCCCGCGCCGAAATCGTCCAACGCAACCTGGCTGCCCAGTTGACGCAGGGAATCCACGAGGCATTCAATTTTCGCGATGTCCAGAACGGCGGCGTTTTCGGTAATCTCGATGATGAGGCGCCGGGCGACGTCGGGCCGCGACTCCAGTTTGCTCTGGACGTAGCACGGCCAATCGGGCAGAGCGGCGGTCAGGCCCGAAATGTTCACGGCCAGCTTCAGCGTGTCGCAGGCGGCGAGTTCCTGAACGGACATATCGAGAACGTGGCGATCGAATTCCGGGGCGAGACCGAGTTGCTCTACGATCGGTATAAAGTCCGCCGCGACCATCAAATGGCCATCGCGGTCGAAAAGCCGCGCCAAAACCTCATAAAACTCCACATGGTTCGTTTGCGCGTTGACGACGGGCTGAAAGGCGAGCCGCAGACCGTGGTCCTTAAGGGCGAGCTTGACGGCCTCGCCGATTTTCAGGATGGCGCGATTTTGCTCGCCCCTTTGTTCGGATTCGATATAGGCGACGTGCTGGCCGCGGCCCCTGGCCGTCGCGTCGAGAAGGGCCTGCTCGGCGTGGATCATGGCTTCGGCGGCATCGGTAACGGTCTGCGCGAGCGAAAGGCTGCCGACGCAAACGGACAGATGAAGACTGGCTTCCTGGGTGGAAATGGCGCGGTCTCGGAAGGAAAGGATAATGGATCGCGCCAGCGCGTCCACATCCGTTCCCATCCCCGGCAGAAGAATGCCGAAAAAGTCGCCCGCGACGCGTCCCAAAAGCGCGCGGGTCGGACACAATTCGTTAAGCCGGTCGGCCACGGCGCAGATTAGCCGGTCGCCCGCCTTGGTCCCCATCGCTTCGTTGACGAAGCCCAAGCTGTCGATCCCGACCACGAGATAGGCGCTTTTGTTGCGAACGTCGCGAGGGCCTTTAAGAATTTTGTCGATCAGATCGAGCATACAGGCGCGATTGGGCCTGCCCGTCAAGGGGTCTCTGTCTGGGCTAGAGGCGGGAACCGGTTGCTGGGCCGAGGATTCGATAGGCCTTAATAGGCCTTGCTGGCGGACGGCCCTTCCGCCTTCAAAATCGGTCGTTCCGTGTTCACGCACCCAGACAAGCTTGCCGTCCGGGGAACGGAAACGGTATTCGCGATCAAAAGAGGGCAAGAAATCGTTGAAGATAAGGTGCAAATCGCTGGGAAGAAGCACCGCTGCCAGTTCTTCACCGTTTCCGGGGGGAGCGGCGCGCGCGGCCCCGAAAAGCAGCCGCCAATCCCCGGCCCAGACGATCCTGTCCGTCTTAAGATCCCATTGATAACCCACGTGACCCGACGCGGCGATCAGGTCTTCCGGCGAAAAAGGGGGTGGGGGTGGAGACATAGGACCGATTTTGTCTAAAGTTCTCTCTGGAAAGTACAAGGGCAAGATTAACATAATATATATAATTGGCCCGTATAACCGGCAAAAAAACACGCTTAGCCCTTAATTTTAAGAAAATATTAGGTGCTGGGCTCAGAAATTGAGTTAGTGAGCTGCCCCCAAAAATTAGACCAGTGATATAAGGTCCCTATCGCGCCAGTCTGCTCTCGACTCTTGCGGTCGAGCAGCCTGCCGTTTGCCCTTAGCCCCAGACATGGCTATTTTATCCCAAAGACTCTAAATCAAATTGCCCCGAAGATGGGGAGAACGTCAGGGATATTGAGGTCGTAAGGGAGGCGGGGAAACGGTTGCCGAGGCTTGGTGAGTGATGACAAGTAAGATAGAAAATGGTTCGCACAATAAGTTTGTTAATGTTTTTTAACCATAACTGGGTTTAGTATACAACAATGTTATTGACAAACTCTCCGATCATGAATATTCTTTCAATATCAGAAATGGAGAATCTCATGGGCTTTGAAAAATTTACAGGCGGGGGACGGTCTTTTACCCCAAAAATATCTATTAGTCGCAACGGATTAATAGGATTTAATCAAGGCACAAGGCGGCGTTTTTCATTAGAAAAATACGCGGTTTGTACGCTGTACTATGATAAAGAAGAAGGAAGAATTGGTTTTGAATTTTCAAAAGATAAGAATGCCGAAGGAGGGATTAATTTGCGTTTAAGGAAGTTTGGAGCCGACATAGCTGGAAAGAGCTTTTTGTCATATTACAACATTAAGCCTAAAGACACCACCATGTATCCTGCAAAAGAAGGACACATGGAAAACTGGATTATCATTGATTTAACAGATGGAGAAGAAAGGAAGAAAAAACAAAAAAATTCTTCGTCTCCTTAACAAATAAAGCCGCGCCCCATAAGGGATGCGCGGCTTTACGTTATTGACGAAGCCTCAATAAGGAGGGGCTTCACCAACCTAGCGGTAGGCATAGTTTAGTCCCTCCTTTTGTTTTTGTCCAGTCAAGAACAAGGCTTCCCGATTTTTCGGCTGTTCTTGACGCTTACAACGAAAGGAGAAAAAACATGGCCTTTACTCAAGAACAAGTAAATCAAGTTTGGGCGAAAGCGGCTTATGTCGGTCCGGACAAGGAAATCCAAGGATTACGCAAGGATATTTGCGGGGCATGGATTAAAAGGACGGACTACGGAAACCGTGAAAGCGAGTTTGGTTGGGAAATTGATCATATAAGGCCTGTAAATTTGGGCGGTTCTGATCATATTAGTAACCTTCAACCACTGCACTGGCAAAACAACGCGGCTAAAGGCGATGGACCTCTTGTTTGGGCAGTAACAAGCCGATAGACGTTTTTGTATGGAAGGGGCGGTATCTGCAAGGGTACCGCCTTTTTTCGGATCTCTTTATCTTCCCCCACTTTTCCCCCACTTTTGGCCGACGTTCTTGCAAAGTTCTGCATATTTGCGCCGATGAGGTGATCGGAACATTCGGGAAAGCTTACTGATTTTATTGTAAAACTGGTGCTGCCGATAGGAATTGAACCTACGACCCCGTCCTTACCAAGGAAAAGCATTACCCCATTGATTTAGAACGATAATCTCCTTTTACGCGCATTCCCAGACAATGGCAACCACTTTCGTTTTTATCTGACACAAACGCGCCATTTTTAGCCATTTCCTTGCAAAACCGTATAGGCTTTTTCCATTTCCCTTCGGTTTTCTGCGTTCACTTTCAAATCGTTATCGGTTTGCACCCATACTTTGCTCCCAAAGTGCTCTCATGCTGCACTCATGTTAGGACGACCGTGGGCCATGCAAGTTTTGAAGAAAGGCACCCATTTCTGGTACAATGCGGCAGCTGGTTAAAATCTTTTTCAGCAAAGGATATACAGCAATGAGCAAAGAATTTTCTGCAGACGCTATTCCGGGCGAGATAAGAACCCCTGCATCAACCTTTGCCAGCGATCCTGCGAGAAAGCTAGGGGAGAAAGAAATCAAAGCCGCTTATGCATTGATCTCATATCTATCCTACAATCTGAAAATCGAAGGGGCCGAAATTATTCAGATGACATGTAAGACGTTCGGTGCCTCAAAAATTGAGGACATACCCTTGGCGGCCTTCAATGACCTGATTGGCTTTCTTGTTGACTTTACGGGCTCAAGCGACACAAAGAACTGAGCCTTTACAATGAATTCGGGCCGCATTAACGGTGCAATAGGGATGTTGCATTGGGGCGTTTTGTAAAGAGGGTATGGCATGGAAGAAAATACGACATCAAATATTCTTCCCTTTAAGGCGAAAGATTCTAATCAAAGTAGCGGGCTTACCAGAACGCTTACTCCCAAGGAAGCGCACACGCTTTCCATGCTCATCCGTCAGGTTTCTGGCGAAATGAAAAGCGAGGAAGCGGAAATCTTTGAAATTACCCAGCGGGTTTTCGGTGTTGGCGATTTAAGCCATATCCCCGCAAAGGATCTTGGGGCTGTGACAAAGTTTCTTGAGGGCATTGTTAAGTCAAGCGCTGCAGCAAAAAGTTGAGGCTAGAGCCGCGATAATGCGCGTCAAACAAAGAAGGCAACATTTCGATGTGGCCGCGAATTTATCCAACACGAAATCCTTCGTACCGGAAGATTCTGGCATCACGCATTCTTTCTATAAGATAGAATTTGCTAGGCTGTTTGCTCTTGTGATCAAGAATGTAAACAAGCATTGAATAGATAAAACTATCTGGCCCATTGCCGGTAATATTCTCCATTTCCTCAAGTCCGCTGCGTTCAACCCATAATTTTGCGTCTTTAGGCGCAAACTTTATCTCTGACTTTCTCCAGAGAATGAGGCCGTCTATTTTGCCGAGATCGCAAATAAGGTATTTGTGCAGAGGTCGCGGAGCGTCGGTGCGAACCGTCCAACAAGGCCACCGCTTTTTCCGCTTTCCATCGATGAAGCTCTCAAGTGTGCATTTCTCAATCGTTACTATCCGGCCCGGAGGAAACCCGTCCGGCTCGATAGTGTTGCCGACTTTGAGCTGGGATCGTTTTAATTTTGGCATTAAGCTACTCTAAGCTCCTTTTCAACAGGGAGTGTGCCAGCAATATTCGGCATCATAGCTACACCAGCCTCTAGTGAGCAAAGATGAACGCTTATGGCTGGCGAAAATTTATTTTTATAATGATCTAGGCTGGCCGTTTCAGATCCTCCAAGATTGAGAAGCGGAACGCCCTTTTCACACAATATTGCTGCCGTTGCTTTGATTGAAAATTCAGACAACCCTCGATAGGAAACATTACACAGGTTCATATACAGATTGGCTATCTTGTGTTCAGGGTTTGAGATGTCCCATATTGTTGTCGCCTGAATCTGGCCGTCGACAATAAACACCAAGCCATCAAGCCCAAGTTCTCTCTGTTTGTAGAGACGCAAAGTTTCTTTATAGGGGGTAACTAGATCGATAAGTTCTTCAGGGTTCTCGGCTTGCTTGTTGGCCCAGCGCAAAGCGAGACGCTCAATCTCTGGAATATGTTTGAGCGAAAGGCGTTCTGTATCCACCGTATATTTCTTCGTTTGGCGGACGCGGTTTCGGATAAGCATATATTCATGCCCAAGCATTTGAGTGGTATTAAGTGTGGATAAAATCCTCGCTGGATAACGCCAATCGAGAACCTCTTCCTCAATGGGCTCGAAAGATACGCGGCTAACAAAGGCATAAAGCGTTTTAAGCTGGCCTATCTCTTGAGGTTTAAATCTCGCTAGAAGAAATCCTCGCGGCGGTGAGGGAGCTTCGTTTAGTAACGCTGTGACTGCAGCGTAATTCTTCTGCCCACGCGGCGGGAAAACTAACATCTGCCCCTCGACGTTGGGATGCCAGCACATCGGAAGAAAGGTTCCGTCATAATGATAAAGCCACAGCCCCCGTCTTCCTGTATAGGCATAATATGCGGGAGAAACCGCATAACTGTCGACGTCTATCTCCGAGGCTAAAAGTCTTGTAAGGCGAGAAATATTGGCATCATTAATGCGCTCGACATATTGGCTTTGTTCGAGCCATTCTTCAAAATCAAGTTCATGCATATAAGCTGAAAACATTGTCATTTCTTCTCGTTTCGAATGATTTCTTTACCTGTGTTCCATGCAATATCAAATAGCTTTGCAGCACTATGGGCAAAACGCTGATCGTCAATTATGATTACGCGCGGCTCCGGCTTCCAAGACAAAAGGGCTAACTTCGATCCATAAATGTAAAACGGATATGGAGAGAATGACTCGTCAGGTATTGCCCGATAGGTGTCATAAGGGGGAATAAGATTCGGATCATCTGCTCGAACGAGCAAGCGGCAAGTTATATTTGCCACCTTGCGTTTGCGAATTTGTTCATCCAAGAATTCTTTTTTTAAGCTTCTTGCTGCGCTTCCTTCGTCCAAATGCGCGATAAGCATTTCGCCGCCCCTATCTTGCAGAGTCCGGTATACATCCAACAGAAGCTCTTGAAGGCAGTCGTCTCCAGTAAGCGTTGTAACAGTTTGCTCTTTTTTGCGAACGCCTTCGCCTGGCAAAAACTCAATGCCGCGTACTTCAAGAATGTCTGTGATTTTGCGTATTGTATCTTCGCGGCACGCAGCGGTTTCGTTGATAATTCTATCTATCGTGTTGCGGCCAACGCCCGCCTCGTTTGCCAAGGCTTCTCTTGTTAGCCCTGATAGTGTAATGGCGGCGGCGATTTGGAGACCAGTTAGCTTCATGGTTAATTTATCCTTTATCGACTATCATGAGCGTACCATACAATACTTTCTCCACCATTAAAAGGTGCAAAATGCTTTCGTAATTTTATTGCTTTCTTGATGACTCTACCTTTTTTTGGTAGGAATCAACCTATTTTAGGTATGATATAGTGCATTTTCCACCTTTACTAGGTGAGAAATGTATTGCTTTCGGGTTAGAAACAAATTACATTGCATATACGGTTTCAGGAAATTGCATTTGACGGCTTGAAATCGAGAAGCGTGGGGCGCCTTTCAATCATAAGGACATATTGGGGAGATTAAAATGCTCGATTTCGACACGATTACAAAGAAGCATAGTGAGAGCCTGATCCAGTATATTGTCGAGATGTGGGAACGCGACAACAATGTCCGTCATGAACGCCCAATGATGCTTGAAGAACGCTGGGAACATTTTATTTCCGCCACCAATGATTTTGTCAATTGCCATCCCGCCCCAGCTCCTACGGCTACTGTTTAAGGAGCAACCGATGAGCAACAAGCCCCACCCCATGAACGTCGCCAACGAAACCACAAACGAGGCTACGGAATGTAGAGACCTTTCCGTCAGGGACCTGAGCCTCTTGACCTCCGGTCTTGCCGCGCTACGCAAGGCGCATGAAAAGCCATTGAACGACATAGAGATGCAAGCAATCTGCAGCATGATCACTTATGTAGCCTACAACCAAAAAGTTGATGAGACGACTGTCTGTGAGATTCTAACAGCACATTTCGATGTAAGTGAAGTTAAAGCTCTGCCATCGCGGCTTTACCAGAACGCCATCGAATTCTTAGTCGATTTAGAAATGAAAAAATTAGTGAACTGATTTTGAAGGACAGAGGCAAGAAATGTACGCAATTAGCCCCGGGCAAATTAAAGCGGCGCGCAGTTTGCTGGACTGGACGCGAGACGATTTGGCCTTGGCCTCATGTGTCTCGCCTAAAACAGTCGCCAAATTCGAGAAAGGTGAAAAGATTTCGTTGGCGCGGCTAGTCGAAATCCGTAGAAGCCTTGAAAAGAAAGGTGTGGAGTTCGTTGGCACACGCGGCGTTGTTCTCAATAACCACGAAGCCAAGAAATACAGCGGCCCCGAAGGAACAGAGCAATTCTATGAAGACATGCTCGTCGCCGCCAAAGAACACGGCGGGGAAATGCTTGCCATATATAAAACAGCTGAGCAGATGGCCGCTTCGCTTGGCGTCGCTAATCACGCCAATCTTGAACGGTTGACGAACCTGAGCAAATATGCCGACGTCAGATGTCTTTTGACGGATGCGCGCAATTCTTCACTCGTTGTGCCGAGTATTCAGATGAGAGCGACCGCTATGCCGACTGTCGGCATTTGGTCGACCCTGCAATGTGGAAACAAACATGCCTTCATTTTTATGACAAGCAGTAATGAATTTTGGTATTATGTTATAACCTCTACTGACATTTCGCTTAACGAGAGAGCCCATTTTTCGGAAATGTGGGACAATGCTTTGCCTCTAACTATTGAAAGCAAAGAACGAACTTAAATCAATTTCTTCCCCCGAAGACCTAACGCGCCAATCGCAAATTGGCGCGTATTTTTTTGTCAAAAGCCTCCCCTATCAAGGGAGGCTTGGATGGAAAACTCCCTGCAACTGGCAGAAAAACGGGAACCCATCTGAATTTGCCTAAAAACTCCCCGTTATAGGGAGAAAAGCGGAAAAAATAGCTGTGGTTTCTGTGCGCGGAATTACGGCATTTGAACTCATGTGTTGGACGCAATCAACGGGGTTCTTATGAAGCGCACAATGAAGACATCGGCTCTGCTCATGAACGATACACAGAATGTCGAAACGCTCTCATCCGCGTATCCAGATCCCACCGTTGGCGTCGTGATTCAGGATAACTTTTCTTCCGACGAAGCCCGCACGGAGTTTATGCAGACGATAACAAGCCACGGCATAACATTCCTTCGCTGTGCCAACACGCCTCTGCCAGATCCATCCGAAGAAGACCTGAACCTCCTTGGACGGTTGGCCAAGGTGCTAATCGGGCTGTGGTCGAATGATAACAAGCGGGGACGCAACCATGACGCATGATAATCTTCCCGCGCGCCTTTGCCTTATGCTGGCGTTTCAGAGCATGATTTCACAGGGCGAGAACGCCAAATCGAAAGAAGCCACTCAGAAAATTGTCGCCCTTGCGAAACTCATGGACGAGTTTTGCAATCTGCACCTGAAACAGACATTTCCTGCACAGGACCTCGCCCTTGCCGAAGACAAGTGGGCAACGAAGGTTGACGCAGCACTCAACATGCACATTGAGGAACTACAAAAGCGCGAAGAAACGCAGCTGCCCGAAGATCGGGAAACTCTGATTCAATTTTATGATCGCCTCCAGCAGCGTAAGACGCGCCGGAAGCAATGGTTGTTCTATGCGGAGGCTTCGAACGAGCAGCTGGCTGATCTGGTGCTGAAATACCTTGATGAGGAAATCGAGGACAGAAAAGCGGGAGGCTACCAATGAGCCTCTCACGAGTGGAAGCAGCCATATTCAAAAATGAAACTTTTCAGCCGCAAATCAAGGATTGCCCGATTGGCCCGTCGCAATTGCGCGCAGCGCGCAGCATGCTTGACTGGTCGCGCAGCGATCTCGCCAAGGAAGCCAAGTTATCGGCGGAAACAATCAAAAATATCGAACATGGAATTTATTCGCCCAAGGAAGACACGATCAAAACGCTTGTCAAAACTTTTGAACGACATGGCATCCAGTTTGTCCAGCAGGAGTCCATGGTTTCTATTCCTGCCGAAAGCGGCCAAGCGGAAAGCACCCTAGTATTTTCTCATGCTTGGATTTCCCGCATGACTGTCTCTGTCTCCGAAACCAAGGAGGCAAATAATGACTAAGGCCGTTCGCCATCGTCTTATTGTAGATCAGATCACGACCAAAACAGATAAAAGGTTTGAGCCAGTCGCACACATGGCAGATGCAATTGTCGAAACGACATTAGCGTTGGGAGACTGCTCACAACAAGACCTGATCGCAAAAGGCTTTACCCATCAGGACATAGCTTCTCTCTGGCACTTCGCTAATGCTTTGGCTGCTTTAGAGATTAATCGTCGTACAACTGATACGGGTTATCCTCATGAACGGGGGGCGCGTTATGCCTAAAGCTAAACAACAGACGGCAGCTGATGCCCTGTTCGGAAAGACGCAGATCGGAAAGTTGTCCAAAAGCGAACCAAAGTACGTCAAGGTCGTAGTTTTTGATGATCAGGACCGTGTGCTGATGATTAAGAATGCAGACCGTTTTGCTCTGCCGGGCGGACGTGTTGAGTGGGGCGACGACGATGCAGAAGCCGCAGCGCGGCGCGAGGTCTTGGAGACAACAAAAGTTTGTATCGGCCCGATGGCCCCAGTCACGATCCTCACACAAGAGGGAGGTCCGTTTATATCGGCACAAACAATAGTTTATGTTGGACGGGTTGCAGAAAAGCAAGCAAGCGCATTGCATCCAGAGGCCCCGCCTTGTTTTGTTAGTATGAAGAGCTTTCTTGGAAAGAACGGGCCGCCTCAGTCGCTTTATGCTCGCATAATTCGAGCTGCGAAGAGGGCGTTAATGTCAGAAGAAATTAAAGAAGAGCACAATGAAGAAACGCAATATGGAAAGGAAAAATATAGGCTTTACTCAATACATTAGAGGCCAGCTGCGGCAACAAGAAAAAGCCGCCATTATGCCTTAAAGAAGGGTATGGGCAAATATAGGACTAAGGTTATAGAGTCTACAACAAAAGACTATGACCACACAAACAAAGCAAGGAACGACGATGTTAACATTGAAAAATCTGTTTTCTGATTACCTAGGAAAGCTGCAAACTGAAAGTTTTGGCGCTGTGCTTGATCAAGACTTCTTGGGTGTAAGCATCGATTCACGCTCTATAAGAGAAGGTGAAGTATTTTTTGCCGTCAAAGGAAAGAATCTTGACGGCCATGCCTATGTTGCGGCGGCGCTTAATGCTGGAGCAGCGCTTGCTGTAGTTAATGAAGATTTCTTGGAACTTGAAGACCCTAGAATTATGCATGTTCAAGATTCGTTGCTTTGCTTACATGCACTCGCACGCACAATCCGTGAGCACTATAATCCGTTAACGGTTGCCGTAACGGGAAGTGTCGGCAAAACAACAACCAAGAACCATATAGGTAGCTCTTTTTCCGAAATCGCTCCGACGGTGTTCAGCAAAAAGAGTTTCAACAACGAATTCGGTATTCCCCTGACTTTGGTGAATATCAACGAAGATACAAAGTTTGCTTGCATTGAGGTTGGCATCAACACGCCCGGTGAAATGGAATGGCTTGCTGGAACAATTTTGCCTGATATTGCCGTGATAACGAATATCGGCCTTGCCCATGTTGGAAGATTTGGGTCTATAGAGGTTATCCTAAAGGAAAAAGCCAAGCTATTGGACAAGTTGCGTCCGAATGGGATTGCTGTACTTAATGCCGATGATCAGAGCTTGGCCTCGCTAAAGGGGGCTTTGGAAGGGGCGGACCGGAAAGTTTTGTGGTTCGGCACAGGTGAGCTTGCCGATGTCAGGATGCAAAAGAAAGAGATCATTTCAAACAGTCAGAACCTCTCAATCCAAACCCCCAAGGGCGAGGTCAATATATCAGTTGAACCTAGCGACCAAGGTACAATGTACGCTTGCCTTGCTTCTGTGTCTGTTGGAATCGCCGCTGGGATAGACCCGAAAACAATAGCAAGCGCCCTTACAAACGGGAAAGCTGAAAGCCGCCTGCGCATATCTTCGTTCCCTTCTGGGCGGGTTATAGATGATACCTATAACGCAAGCGTCGCTTCCGTTTTGAACGGGATCAATCTCATTCGAGAGACGGGAGAAAACGCAATTCTGGTCCTCGGCGATTTGAGAGAGGTAGGCGACTTTATTTTGGACTCATATGTTCAAATATTGAAGGCCACACGCGAGATTGATGGGGCAATAATTTGTGTAGGAGAAACAGGGGAAACATGGCGAGAAGCGGCCAAGATGTCGCAGTTTTCTCTTGATAAAATATCGATTGTAGAAAAGTGGGGCGAAGCTGTCCAGATTCTAGCCGGAAAGGAGATTCCGGCTAACACCTGCATCTTCATTAAAGGCTCACGTTTTTCGCATCTTGAGCGCGTTGCCTTGTTTATGGAGGGAAAGAAAAGTGCCTGCGACAAAGTAAGTTGCAGCAAATACATTCATTGTTCCACGTGTCCGAGTTTATAATTTTAAGGAGGAAAAATGACGAAAATAGATAAAAATGAAGACATCAAGCGTTCAGTACAAAACATTGTTGCTGTGGTTGAAGGGGATTGCATCGCCTGCGGAGCAATTTGCCCGCCGAGCATTTATTGTTGCACAGATCCAGCCCCTCTCACGAGGCAGGAGGCTGAAGAAATAAACAAAAAAGGCGGTTACAATAGGCTTTGTCTTCAGCGAAGCCCTTAATAGCCTTCTGAAGGCAATAGGGCATTTAAGAATTTTCTAAAACGCTTTTCTCGAAACACGAGATTAGTGAACGGGTGAACTATATCTAAAAAGGAGAAGACAGATGATGAATAGCACAGTACTTGTAGTTTTTGGAGGAGAGAGCTGGGAACGTGAGGGGTCTATCATTTCCGCAGCAACAGTCGCTCGCTCGCTAGACAGACGCGGGGTTCCTAATCGATTGATTGAATTTCCTTTAAAAGACCACGATTTGAAGGCGTCGCCGCAATCTGTCGTTTTTAACAGCATGCATGGAAAAAATGGAGAGGATGGTGCCCTTTCTTCATTTTGTGAAGTAAATGGTATTCCCTATAACTTCTCCCGTCCTTATGCTCATATTGTTGGGTTTGACAAGTTGCGTTTTAAAGCCTTGGCGCACTCATTAAATGTTCTAACGCCGGGGGTTCTTAATCGTCTCGAAGCAACGAAGGCGCACATGAATCTCCCCGTCCTTTCTGCAGAAGAAAACAAAAAGTATATTCTTAAACCTATTTATGGAGGCGGAAGCCGTGGGGTCGAAATTGTATCGAGTTTGAAGGAACTGGAAGACAAAATTGATAGTCGTGATAGAAAATATGAACCATATATCGTCGAAGAGTTTATCGATGGTTCGTTTGTCACCTGTGCGATAACGGGCGAACCCGAGATCGATATAACGCTTCCTCTCTTAGAGGTGCGTTTTGACGGGGCTCTATACGATTACGAAATCAAACATAATGAAAATAAACGTCGGTACATCCTGCCGTCTGAGATTTCAGCTGATTCTGAAAAATCTGTCCGTGAGGCATCAGCTAAAATGTATGGAGCTATGGGGTGTGACGCAGTCGTTAGATTCGATTATCTTGTTGACGCGCAGGGTCAAGCATATTTGCTTGAAGCAAATACTGTTCCCGGTCTTTCTGAGGCAGGGAACCTAGCCTCTATCTGGAAGGCTTCAGGGCGTACTTACGACGAACTAGTTGCCTTTCTTTTAAAGAAAATCCGCTTGCCCATGTGAGGAAAATTATGAGCAAAGTATATATAATTTACGCAGGATCAGAAACTGAGAGAGAAGATCTTGAAGAGGTCTCGCAACAAGTTTCTGAATGTCTCACAATACAAAATCAACCGAATGAGATTATTCCGGCATATGCAATTCCTCCCCATAACTGGGGGCGCCTGCGGCATAACGCTGGGAAAGCCCTTTTGTTAGATCCCTATTACAGGGGAACAGACAGAGAGTTTGATTTACGAGATTCTCTTGAAACGCTTGGCGTTCCTTATTCAGGGCCGCGTAAGTTCTCATCATATATGACCGCAAATAAAATGCTGACAAAGAAAATGCTGACCGGATCGGGCATTTTGACAATACCTGATACGCTTTGTTCTAGCGTTGCTGATTTGTGGACGTTTATGCGCCGAAAGCACAAGGACGGATATATCATCAAACCAACGAATGGCGGCGGCGGCCAGGATGTTGTGTTTGTTCGTGAGGAGGCCGAAGCCGAAGCATCGGCAAGCAAACTTATAAAAACATACGGTTCTTTTATGGTTGAACCATATCTTAAAGGCGTTGAAATCTCCGTTCCAATTATTCGGCAGAATGATGGCGTTGCGGTAACGGTTCTGCCTCCAGTTTCAATTACACTCCAGAATGGGTTTGCGATTTTTGATGAAGAAGCAAAAAGAACGTCCCATTCTGTTGAGATGGAGGTACCAGCAAACGTTTCGCCCAAAGAACAAACCGCATTGGAGGCTTTTTCACGAGCCGCATACGAAATGCTTCGATTTAATGGGCTTTTAAGAGTGGATTTTCTTCAAACGGAGAAGGGCTTATATTTTCTTGAGGCTAACTCATATCCGAGCCTTGGAAGGAACTATGGCATTTCCGTTCCTTCTGCCAAAAGCATCGGTTATGAACAAAGTCACGTTGTTAATTGGCTCTTACACACAGCAAAACTCGGGGGATAAATGCAGAATAGTAAAGAAGATGTAGTTGAGGGGATTCCGTTCTTCTCTCAGATCATTGAGGTTGATTCAGAGCGCGGCCCAACAGAAGAGGAAGCAAGACATTGGTCCCCCCGTGCCTGCGGCATTGCTTGTGTAAAGATGCTTGTGTCCGGCGTGAAGGAACTGCAACAAGAGAGTTTCGGAAAAACAACGTGGGAGCTTCTCAATGAAGGTCTTGCAGAGAAGGCTTATTGCGATAAGGGCTGGATACACGCTGGGTTGCTTCGTCTCTTGTCAAAATATGGCGTTTCTGGCCAATGCCATCGGAATGTTGGCGCAGATACAATTGCTAAAATTATAAGTCATGGAAACGTTTGCATTGTTTCTGTCGCTGTCGGCTTGCGTGGTGGAGAGAAGGATGAGGACGGCAGGACAATTGGGAAAGGGGGGCACTTAATTCTATTTAATGGGGTTCGCTATCAGGACGGCAAGATCAAGAGTCTCCGCTGTCATCATCCGAGCAGCCACTTATCTTGGAATTGGGAAAATCACTGGGCATCGATTGATGAAGTGGATCGTTCTTTCTCTGGGAATTTGATTGAAATTAACTGGTCAAGCCTTTCTAAAAATCATGCCCCGATGAGAGATCTGACGGATAAAATTAGGCAAGTTTTTAGAAGAGATTTGTAACGATCCAAGAAAGGAATAACATGAACGGCTTTATTTCAAGCGCGGTTCCAATTTATGAAAATAGTGAAGACACAGGAAATTATAGAACGGTGTCTGTAGATTTGAACCACCCGCAATTCTCTGAGTCATTAGTAGATGTTGGGGCCTATGGCATTGCCAGCGAAAATTACTATGCCCGAACAGATGGAGAAAATGCCCCGTACTTTAAGCCAATATCTGGAGCGCTGCCCTCCGTATGGGTTAGAAAAGAGGCTGCGGAGCGGTTAGCCGTGGTTGATTATGTTTTGGCCTCAATCGGAATCGAATTGTTTGTTGTCGATGGATACAGGCCATTGACGTGTCAGAAAGGGATTTGGGATTTTTTCTGGGCTAGGGTACGGCAAGAGAATCCTTTTGCTCGGAACGAACAAGTGTATCGTGAAGTCGTCCAGTATGTATCGGACCCGGACTCTTTTAGCCCAGAAAATCCGGCCACGTGGCCGACACATATTACAGGTGGATCGGTTGATGTTCTTCTGAGAGATAAAAAAACATCTCGTTTACTAAATATGGGCGCGCATTTTGATGAGATGTCAGTTGTTAGCCACACGGCATTCTTCGAGGAGCGACTTGCTGCGCGTGAGATTTGTATTCATGATCCACGCCTTGTAAACCGTCGCACATTACACAGTGTAATGACCGCAGTTGGGTTTACAAATTATCGGAATGAGTTTTGGCATTTTGACATCGGAAACCAGCTCCATGAATACACTCTAAGTAGGATGAAAAACAACGGAAGAACAAGCCAAGCAAAGTATGGATATGCTTTATCTCCGATACAATAAAGATGCTAAGAGCAAAAAACATAGGCTTTTGAAAACAAAGGTTTTACACAAGGAAACTATAACATGGGACAAGCAGCTATCGGTGTTTTTGACTCTGGTGTTGGCGGTTTGACAGTTTATAGCGCTATGCGCGATCTAATGCCTTGTGAAAATTATATATACGTCGGTGATACGGCGCGTGTTCCGTATGGCACTAAGCCCCCCCAAACCGTTGAGCGGTACTGCCTAGAAATTGCAGACATGCTCGTGCAAAAAAATGTTAAGATGCTTGTGGTGGCCTGTAATACTGCAACTGCGCATGGCCTCAAAGCGATACGTCGTTATTGGCCTGACCTACCTTGTGTCGGCGTCATTTCTCCGGGTGCGCAGGCGGCAGCGGCGAAAAGCCGAAATAAGCGCATCGTTGTCTGGGCGACAGAAGGCACCATTCGTTCCAAAGCCTATGAAGTTGCACTTAAAGAAATTCTCCCGACGGCGCATGTCGAGGGCATGGGGTGCAATGTCCTCGTTTCTCTAGCGGAAGAAGGGTGGGATGAAACAGAAGCTGCTGACGCGGCAATACAACGATACCTGAATTCAATTAAAACAGAGGACTATGACACGTTGGTTTTAGGATGCACTCACTTTCCAATTTTATCGAAAAACATTCAGAAAAGAATGCCGATAGGTGTTTCCCTTGTCGATAGTGCGCAAATGACTGCCATTACCGCAAGAAAAGCGCTTCTTGATAAAAAGCTAATTAGTACTTCTAAAGACGCGGGTCAGAGCACCTTTTATGCAACGGATGGTTTGGAAAGATTTAGAAGCCTTATGGGGCGTTTCTGTAGCGCTTCAAAGGAGTTCTCTGTTGAATTGGCATCATTATAGCCTGTTATGGGTTACCTTGTCTGACAGACTGCTGCCAGATCTCTTAGAGCTGCATAATCTAATACGGCGATCGGATATGCAGATTCCGATGGGGCTGTATCAATTTCTTTTGCTAGCTTCTCCTGAAACTCCCGACTGTACACCATGATCGGAGGACAAACGCAGGCGGGGTTAGAACTTGCCGTCCCGCAGGCGCTTAACAAGATCAGCACGAGTCCGAGGGGCATCCATCGCGGCGCGAAGCTGGGCATCTTTGATCTCCGTGATTTTCTTGAGTTGGTCATAGCGTTCAGCATTCTTGCCTGATTGTCGCGCCCCCAGCAGGATGGCAAGGACGGATGCGGCTATTGCGCCCCAGCCGATAAGCCGGAGCGCATTGCTGGAAAACCAGCCTGTGATGATCGTCCACATTAGCGTAGACCTTTCCTCTGATCGTCTACCCGCGCCCAGATCATTACGCCGAGACCGATGAGCGTAATGGCCAGAAGTAGCCATTTGGCGATGTCGAGATATGGAACGAGAGTTTGGAGCGTGTCCCTCGCGGGAGCCAGTCCGTCCTGAACGGCCTGCAGCGCGCCAAGGCCTACCGTTGCCGCCGTAGCGGCCTGTCCGCCCTTGACTGTGCGCGTTTGTTGCAGACTCTTGGCCGGAGGCTCAACGCCAGCAAGAACCAAAGCCTTGTCGATTTGAGCCTCCGCATAGGGCTGACATCCGTTCTCATGATCGATAATTGCGACGACAAGCGATTTCAGATCGGCGTATTTGTGCATATCCAGAACTTCGCTATCAGTTTGTGTTGTCAATTCACAAACATGCTTAATATAGGCTTCGGTGTCGTTCTCCGAGGCCGGAGCCCAACGGCTTATGATTTGACGTATCGTTCGAAGCCCATGCTTGACCTGATAAGAAATCAAAACGCGGGCCAGAGCGCGGATCCCATAAATCGGGCTTTGAAAGACGAAGAATTCTCCGTCCTTTTGCTCCGTCGACAATCCCTGCCATTTGGTATCTGTGAGCCGGATATTGCCGGGGTTGTTGTTACGAATGCCACGTGATGGTTCTGGTTTTGTCATGACTTTTCCTTCCTTTCAGGCACAAAAAAAGCCGCTTAAAAGCGGCGTCGGTGGGAATGTGTGATGAAGATTTACGGCCCTTTGCTCGTCCACCAGCGAATAAGGTTGTCGAGAACAAAACCGCTCATCGCGCCGAGGGTCAGGATCACGGCAAAGCCGCCTTTCCATCGGTTCGCTAGACGGTCGAGCGCGTCAAGGCGCCGGTCGATGCAATCCATCTTGGTTTTGACCTCGGCAACCGCGCTAACAAGCGCCGCGACCTGGGCCTCCAGCCGACCTATGGAGCGGAAGTATTCAAGTTGTTCGTTCGGACTCATGGACGTGTTCTCCTGTTCCCGCTCTTCTAAAGCGAGTTTGGTTTGGGTTTGAGGCATGGTTTATCCTGCGACGATGATGACGATGGGTTGCTGCGTACCGTTTGATGGCGGAGCGGCGTTGGCGCGTAAAACCTCCAAAGCAATCTGGCTTGCACAGGCGTGAGGCGCAGACGGGCGGCGTAGAATCTCCGCCGCGTAGGATGAAACGCGCAGATTGGCTGTTGTCGGTTTGCGAACGACTTCGACGGCGTTTTGCGTTACGCGCAACATTACGCTAGCACCTTGTAGCCAAACTCAGCGGCGTTAATGGCGGTTTCTGCCCAAGCCGCCGCCGTTGCGGGGTTGGTCGGCCAGATTTGCTGCTGGTTGGTATAGGCATCGCCAAGGGACAAATCGCTGCCTTCGTAGTTTGCGCCATTGACGCGCGTGATGGCCCGTAGGATCCGTGATCCCGCATCGTCCTTGCGGGCTAGAATGTTCGCCTGAACGCCGAAAACGGAAGCATTCAATACGGCCATATCCGTAAAGGCGAAACTATCGATGGAGCCCACCGTGTCGCTGGCGTTATAGCTGGTATCCTCATCAGACGGTACATCATCCACATTTTCCCAGTTGGTCGCACTACCTGTCGGCGTGAATTGCGCGGCGTTGCCAACGCCGTTCGGATAAAGCGTATCCACACGACAATCGCCGAGAAAGTCGTTATTGGCCGTCCCCGTGCCGTCGCAGATATAGAGATCGTCAATCCAGCCATATAGAGTTGAGTGATATACGCCGCCGCTGAGGCGAATGGATCGGGCCGTCCCGATGGTAGATGAATATTTTGTGTCGCCCGTATAGGTCGCTACCGTCAAGCCGTTGACGCGCAACTCCATTGAGCCTGTTGTGTCGTGGATCGTGGTCTTGAGTTCGATATAGTTCCAAGAACCCGTCGAAAGAGCTACTGAGGAGGTTGCCAGAAGCGTTGTTTGATCGCCGCGCCACAAGCGCAGCAAACCATCGATCCCGTGCATACAAAGAACAATTTGCACCGCGCCCGTGTTGTCGCGCAGTTGCAGGATGGGCTTTTCATCATTTGATGCGTAATCGCGCTTATAGGCAAAACCGACAATCCATGTCGCCTGATCGTCCAGCGTTTTCATAAGATAATCGCTGCCATAGTTTGCAAAACGTGCCGCGTTGCTCCCGCTGCGTCGCCCCGCGCCAGGGACGGCAGAGACTGTGTAGGCATTGTATTTGTAAGCAAAGGCTGCTGTTGTCGTGTAATGATCAAATCCATCGATAAACCGTAAGGCCATGGGTTTCTCCTTTAAATGCGAAGGCCTGCAAGAGCAAAGCCGATGTCGGATAGCGTGTCGTCTGGGGAAGCGGGAGCAACCAGCGCCAGAACGTCGCCCGCCGCGAAGTCGGTCGTTGTGGAACAGGTAAAAGTCGCGCTTGTGCCGGATGCCGTGAAATTCATGGTGGCAAACTCGATCCCGTTCTTGCGGATTGAGAACGAAACAGCGGCTGTTGCGGCGGTCGCAGCCACGCCTCTGCTGAGAGCCATCCCGGACAGGAAGCGCACGGCGCGAGGCACAGGAAAGCGCATGAGGACGATCCCCGCGCTGGGTTTGCCAACAAAGGAACCGCCGATGTCATAAGGTGTGGCCCCGGCTTCGGCAGCAATTGTGAAGTCGCTGCCATTGCAATAAAGAAGCTTCCTCTCGCCGTTTCCAACGGAAATGGCCGTACCGGACGGTGTTTTCACAGAGAGCGCATAGCCGCCTGTCGTACCGTTCTCGATATAGATGAACTTAGCATGAGCCGGAATGGTAATCGTCCGTACCGCCGTTAAGGCCCCTGTGAACTTCAGGGCCATGTTGCCGATCATCTGCGCGTCGGTCAGGGCCAGATTGGCGTCGGCCAGCGCAATACTCGCAAACTGGCATAAAGCCTTGTCCAGAATGTCGAAGGCCGTGTTGGCCGTGACTTCCTTCTGGGCTTGACTGGCAGCAATGTGATCGATGAGAAGATTGGGTGTGGTCGTCATTACACAATTGCCTTTCCGGCGTAACCACGCCCGATAGTGCTGTTGATTTGATAGATGGCAACGGATAGGACGCTCTGCGCCGAGCCGAAGTCAGCTGTCTGGTCGGCAGCGCTGTAGATGGTGTTTGTTGTGCTGGCCCTGATTGTCCGCGTGACCGTGTCGCCGTTCAAAATGTCGATCTCATAGGCTTCCGTGCCCTCGTAGTTCGAGATATCGATGCTGTCGAGCCATTCGCCGCTCCACCGCGCGCGCATGACCCAAGAAATGGTCAGATTGCCAGAGCCGTCGCGGGTTCCTTTAACGTGAACGGGCGAGAAACAACGCAGGCTGGCCGCGTTGTATTTGAGGCTGGTCTGCGCTGCGTCGTCCCAATCCCCGCCTGTGGGGATGGCCTTGTAATAAGAAATCTGCCCGATCTCGGTCGCGGCCATCGCCATGCGGTAAAAACCGTCCGTTGCCAGAACGACGAAGCGGTCGCCGATCTTGTGTGTGCCCGTGGCCCACTCCGTGCCGCGTCGCCCGCGCAGGAGGCCGGATAGCTGGTAAAGGTTCTCGGCCAGAAGCGTGGCGTTTTTCCATTGGATCAGCTCATCACCCAAAATGCCGACATTGTTCCAATTGAGAACTTCCAGCGCTGTCTTACTGTCCAGCGTGCCGTGAGAAAGTGCGATTTGAACGGTATTCTTCTCGTCCCACGACCACGGGCTAAAAGATGCGGCCAAAACGCTCGAAGCCCATCCATAGGCCGGAGCCGCTTCGCCCGTTCCGGTGATGCTCCACGTCAGCGCATCCGGCGATTTGTAAAGGCTGGCTGTCCCGTTATTTTTGAGCGCCAGTGCGTAATAAAGCCCCAGACCGTCGTCCTCGGCGCGAAGCATGGGCAGATCCATGACCAAGGCCGAGATCGGCGTGGAAATGGGGATCGGGTTGGACGCAATCGGCACGCCAGCGCCCTTGGCATTGGACGTATAGGCAATCTCATCTTCGGCTACCGCCTTGCAGGCCACGATGTTGTTGCCGCCAAAATCCACCTGCGTCAGGCGCAAGGCCAAAGTCGCGTCCGGCAATAGGACGTCGATCACATCCGTGGGATCAAGCCGCAGCCATTTGGGCGGCAGATTGAATTCGAACTGGTTCCGCCCAATCCACGCGCTGGTGAGCGTCTTGTCCGCGATCTGGGCCGCTTCATCTGCTAACAGAGCGATAGATAGTTCAACCGTTTGTTGGTCTTTGGTCGTGACGGCATTACCAGCGCGCGCGGCATTTTGCGTGTTGCTCTGATAGTCACGGTCAGGGTCGTAATGGGTCAAGTCGATCCGTTGCGGCAGTTCCAGTTCCTGCGTGCGGGTTTCTGTTATGCGCAGGGGATTATTGTTTACCGAACCCTCTACCGCGCCAAGGTCGTCGTAGGGGATTGTTGCCGCCAAGTTCTGCCCACGCGGGATAAAGCGCAGCACGCCGTCTGTCTCCGCCGCGTCAATGAAGTATGCGCCAAGCAAGGGTTCAATGGCATTACGGGCCGCAGCGCGGCGGCTCATGACATAGCCATGCACGGATTGGCTGACTTGATTTGTCAAAATGTCGGTTTGTTTCAACCCCGCCCGTTTGCACAAATCCGTCAGGATGCCTGCCAATGAAACATTGTCGGAACCGTAGCGTTCGAGAGGATATTTGACCTCTCCGGCATCGGTCATGATGATCGCGCTATGCGTGAACTTCTCGTAACAGCCGCAAAAATGCGTGGCATTCGTGGGGATATATGGCAGGAGATTGATCGTCTTCTCAATGCGCATCGAAACAAGATCAACTAGCGTGGCCGTAACGTCATTTGTGGCCCAGAGCCGTCCTTTCTGCGGGAAGGCATAATCATCTTGCAACGTGTATCCAACCGCCAGCGCAACACCATCGACATAGGCAACAAAACCGTTATCGGGATGCCATTTGACAATCCGATGCAACATATTGACTTTGAAATACAAATGTCCGGTCGTGTCGTCCCAGAAGATAATGTTGGGACGCTGGCCGCTCGTCCAAGCCGAAATATCCCATTCGACCACGTTACCGTTGCCGAGAATATCGACTTCCACGCGCCGGATTTTGTCGGCAGCGGCCTGCCAGTAACGCCCATCGGCATCCGCGCACATGGGGGCTTCGTTCGCGCTGGGGAGCCATACCGAAAGATCGGCGACGAGGCCGAAGTCAAGATCATAAACCTTGCGCGACCGATGCACGAAGATTTTGTCGCCCAGCACGAACCCGCTAACGCTAAAATCAATCCTCTTTGTTGTTTTAGCAACCACAGCCATCGTGTCGGGGTTGCGCTTGCACAGATGCATCCCGACACCATAAGCGTCCGTAGCATGATAGAGGTATCCTTCGCTATCAAGCCCTCGCAAATCGCCATACACGTCATTCACAAGCGGCACGTTGAGTGCCAGCGTGTTGTTGACAAGATCGTATTTGAAGGCGCGCGTCGAATTGACGCAGAGCAAGACGCCGCGTGCAGAGTCAATCACGCCACCCTCGCGGTACATGCTGGGGATCTTTGGAAAGATAACGGCATCGCAATCCATCGCGCCCGATGCCACGACCTCGGCGCTAATGTTCGGGATACGGTTGGCGAAGTCAGCCAACTGCAAATCCGTAAAGGTCAGAAAACAAAGCCCGCGATAGGCGGGGGCGTTCCCCGTGCCGAGATGCATTTCCATTGTGCTGTCAGGCTGTTGGTCTTCGCTCCCCGTGTGAATGAGGACAACGCCGGGATATTTTTCAGTTGCTTGCGTGTTGCTGGCCGTTGCGTCGTAAATGAGCTTCGTGTCCGCCCACACGCGCCGAACGGTTGAAACAGGCCCAGCGCAAAGCCCGACCGCGAACGAGACCGAATAAGTGTAGGTCGTCTGGGTTGAGCTTCCCCCGCCACCTCCTTTGCCACCGCGTTGGCGTGAGACATGGCGGGTTTCTTTCAGAGGCGTAGACCAGATAATGTTGCCGGACACGCGCATCGTGCCATAGACAAGTTGAATCGTGCCTCCATAGGTGGAGGACTGAACGGATAGATCGCTAAGACGCGAGCCTTCGACGTTTTGTCCTTTGCTGCCGCCAAACAAAAGATTGCCGAGAACGACTCCGCCCATCCAGCCGATGGACGCGCCGATCCCGATGGCAGATGTCAACCCAGCGCCAACGAGACCCAGAGCAAGAACGGCCATTTATTCGCTTTCAGAAAAAACGGGGTAACGGTACGCCGCGACAATGCGGCGCTTCCAATCATTATCGAGTGCATGTTCAACAACTTTGCCCACGCCGGAATAGCTATGAATGATGCCTTTGTCGGTGATCAGCGCGACATGCTGAGGTTCGCGTCCCCACGCCATGAAGTAGATGTCCGCCAGCGTCGCATCGGCCACGGGGATTTCGACCAACCATGTGGCCAAACCTTCGCGCATACGGCGGCTGTTAGGCAGCATGGAGTAATTGGCGAAGGCCTGCGCTTGCGGTGAGGCCGGATCGTAATCGACCAGCCCCAGCGCAACGCCAACACCCTTAATCAGGCCGATGCAATCGCAACCAGCCCCTTTGACCGAGGCTTGATGATGAAACGGCGTGTCTAGCCATGCGCGGGCTTCAAGCACCGCGTCCATGCGGGAGGGGCTATTTTCCATCGGGGTAACTCAAAACGGCATCCGTGCCGGGAACGTGCGGTTCGCCTCGAAAGTTCACGGCGTTCTTGAAACGCCCGCAGCACATTGAAAACGATTTGTCGCAGCCAGGTTGCACCGCATAGGCATCGCCGACATTGATTTCGGACGGCATAGGAAGGAAAAGCGTAAAAACACCTGAGGCAAAAGAACGGACTTCCATCTTGCGGCTTGCATTCGCGCCGCTTGTCCATGTCAGAAGGCCGCCGCTCCAATAGTCGGTTGCCTCGATGCGGGCGGTGTCTGTGAAACCATACTTGTCCGAAACTGCCGTGACCGTGCCGGAGGTTGTCAGCGCGGCAAGATCAATTTTGCAGCGCGCATCCCCAAGATCGGCACGACAATTGGGGGTGTAAAGTTCGCCAATCTGTTGCGAGAGCGCTTGCGTCAGGCCGCGTAGCTCGGCCTTGAAAATCGTGTCTTTAAGTTCGACTTGGCCGATAGTTCCTCGCTTGAGAATGATCTTGCCTTGCGAAAGTGCAGCCCAATTGACCAGAAAGATCAGAACTTCGGCATTGTCCCAAAAGCCGGAGCGTAAATCGGCTGGTGTAATAGCTTCGCTGTCAAATGCGCTTTCAATGTCGAGATTGTCCACGGACAGGTCGGCAATCGTATGGACGGCAGAACGCGTATAACCCGTTCGCGCCTTATAAACGATACCGTCAATGGTCAGGTCACGGTCGAAATCTGTGAACCCAAATACAGCACCGTCCTTGCGCGTGACCTTCCAACAGGTCGCAAGTGTGGTGGTCTCGCCAGCGATGTGCGTGGCGAGTTGAGTTGATGCTGTTTTCATGGATTTATATCTCCGAGCAGATTCACGCGATTGGTGAAGAACCAATCACGATCTACTCTATACGCGGATTTCTATAACGGGGATGTCCGACCATTGGTGAAGGTCGAATTGTTCAATGCTGACAGCCATGCTGTCGGTATCAAAACGCACGGGCACGTCAAACTCAAAATCTGCTGTAACCGCCACACCCTGCGCCGGAGCAAGCGCAAAGGAGAGCAAACCCGTTGCCGTATTAACCGACCAACCGGACGTTTGTTTAACGCCGCCGAGATAAGGAACAACGGTTCCCAAGACGGGTTTTGTGATTGTGCGTGTTTCGCTGTCCGCGCCGGAGGTGTAGCTTTTGACGAATTGGAAGGTCTTTGTCGTCCCATCCCCTGCGCCGAGGGCTTGGGCAGTTGCCTTGTAATCCGTCCAATCTTTGAACCTGAAACCGTAAGCCTTTCCTTTGCGTGCGCGAAAGAAGGCAATCAGCGTGTTAAGTTGGGCTTGATGCTTCAAGCCGGACGCCACGTTCCACTTGCCGCGCGCCGCCGACCAGTTGGCATTGCGTTGTTCATAACCGGATGCCATCGAGACGACAGAGGTCAGATATTCCGGCCCGCCCGTTGCCCCATAGGCAATGTCATCCGGGAAGCGGATTTCGTGAAAGGTCATATTTTATCCTTGGGCTTGGGGGTTATCGAACCCCAGCAGCGATCAAATGCGCGCTGTATTTTTTGTCGCTGTCCATCGTGTGATCCATGACCCAGTTGACAAGGAAGAGAAGGACTTCCTGCGTCAAGGCTGTTGTCACGCCGCTTTTGAACTTTTCGTGGATGTCCATCACTTTGCGGGTTAAGGTGGCATGTTCAGCTGCATGAGCCTCAGCGTCCGGATAGCTTGTTTCCTGAAAGAGTTTTTCTTCATAAGCAAAATGCTCAATCGTGTAGTTCATTAAGCCCGTCAACGTATCGCCGACAACTTCATGCCCTTTGCCCTGATAGGTCGCGCCGTGAAGCTTGTTGAGCATCTCTACAAGTTTTTGATGCTGGGCGTCGATAGACGGAATCCCAACACTCATTTCGCTGTTCCAATGGATCAAGGACATATCGAACTCTCTCGTAAAAGGAAAGCATGGCCGCGAAGGGGCGGCCCGCCCTTTTTGTTATCGTTACGCCATTTAACCGCATGCTAAGCCATGAAGGCAAGATCGTCGTTAGACCTTCTTTTATCCATGAAATTCAATGCAGAACGACATCGTTCCGGCTGTCCATCAATTCGACGTGAGCAAGCCCGTATGCAATGTTCCAGCAAGAGCGAATCTCATCGCCAGAGAACCCGTTGTTCGCCATGTCTTCACGGCAGCATGAGCCTTTTGCTCGTATAGTGTCCGCAAGTGCTAATGACAGGCGTTGATAAGAGTCAGAAAACGCTGGATCTAACAGATTGATGCGCATGAATTTCTTAGCCTCGATTTGGGTTATCGAATTCTGTGAATAGACGGGATGGTCTTCTCGATTTTCTTAAGGCGCAGGCTCACGCCCACACCTAAAATGAGAACAGCAAAAAGTGTCAGAATAGTGGGATTGCCAAAATAGGCTTTCAAAAAGTCAGCGCAGAGTTGCAAGGTGCTAATGTTGTTCATCGGTTTCCCCGTTGTTTGAGTGGGCGCCGCCCGAAAATCGGGCGGCACGGGGGTTAGTTAATCGCGATGAAACGATTGCGACGGCCTTTAGCCTAAGCTTGGACATCCAGACTTTTGCTTGCGCAAAAATCCGCCGCCGCCCCCCGGCCATACGAAGACGACCGATTGGCAGCGCCGTAACGTGACGCAAATACCGTTCATCGTGAGGTAACTACACCCCAGCGGATAGACTTTCGTCCGCCCGCAAGGACAGAATGGACGTAAGCCCTTCTTTGGTCAACAGAAAACAAGCTTTTGTGCGGGGTTCAGGCCTATAAATTGCGCTTTGCCCTGTTGATTCCACGAGCCGCTTCCGCCGAGATCTGGCTTTGGCTGGCCCGAAAACTGTTCGCATCTGGGGTTGTGATGTGCATGACGACACTAACGCCTGCGGAACGGCTTTTTCTGTCTTTTCTCGAAATGACTTCCTCGCCGCGTTGCAGGATAGCCGGAACCTCGTCGGGCTTCAGACCCGCAATGCCGCCGCCGTGGTAACGGGGCGCGCCTGCGAATACATAAGAGGGAACCATCAACCGCGCCGAGGTTTCGCCAACCGTGCCACCCTCGTGGAAAGAAAGGGCGCTCATGATGCTGTCCAAGAAGCCGCCGCTTTCCATGCTGCCACTCAGGGCTTTGAAGAGCGGCCCCGTGATCGATTTCTGCACAAACATGCGCGTGATGTCGGCGACAATGCTGTCGGCAAAGTCTCCTAAGCTGCTTAGGCTGATTTTGCCGGACGTGACCATGTTCACAATCGCGTCCTCGGTTGCCTTCATGGCCTCGCCAAAAGCCTTTTCAACCGCGCCCGCTGTGTTTTCGGCTTCCTTTTGATAGGAGGCAAAAGCCCGAAGTGCTCCAGCCTGTGGATCTGTGCGCCCCGCCAAAAGCTGCTCGGCGGCTTTGCTTTTGGCGCGGTTGTAAATGTTTTGGCTGATGGCTCCGGCGTTCAGAAGCTCGTTGAGCTTGGCGACTTGATCGGCGTAGCCTTCGGTGGCTGTTTTGTCGCTCTCGGTAAGCTGTTTGCCTTCCTCTTTGAGCTTGTCGAGTTTTTCCCGCGCTTGGATCTGGTCGTAAGCGACGGCGGCCCATTCCTTGGTGCGGTCAATGACCTCCTTGGAAATGCCCTTGGGAAGCTTTGCGAGATATTCATCGACAAAGGCTTGTTTCTTGTCGGTCGTTTTTTCAATCTGGCGCGCAAGGTCATCAAGAACCTTTTTCGCATCCGCAAAAGCCTTTTGATCGAACAGCCTTCCGGCGATGTCGCGGGTCTGGCTGATTTTGCTTTCGTCCGCGTTGTCGGAAAGGCGCGAAAGGGCTTGCTCGATAAAAGCCTGTCGTTCATTGCGAAGACCGAGTAACTGGCGTTTCAGATCATCGACAATTTTTTGATTGGCTTCTTCCTCTTTCTTTGCCTGTTCGACCAGTTTGTCTTCGCTTGCGATCTCATGTTGAAGCTCGTCGTCGCGCCCTTGCTGCGCGGCGGCGGCTGTGGCCTTCTGGCGCAGTTCGTCTTCAAGTCTGACCTTTTTTTCAAGGATCGGGATTTCCGCGCTGAGCTTCTCAAGCTGCTGACGGCGAAACTCGCTGTTAAAATCGTACCGTCCTTTGTTCTTTTCCTCATAAGCGAGGATGGCATTGCGCTGCTTGACCATCGCGGCGAGCTTGACCGAAATATCTTCCGGTTTCAGGGCATCGTTCATGCCTTCGAGAAGGCTTAACAATTCCTTCTTGGCCCAGTTGATCGGACCTGTATTCCCGAAATGCTTGAGCAAATCGTCCCAAGCCACGCCGATCTTGGATGAAGTCGTGGCGAGATTGGCGGCGGTATCGTGCAAGGAACTATCCAAAGCCTTAAGAAGCGCCTGCTGGGCTTCAAGGCCTCGCCCAGACTCCGCCAGCCGTTTGATCAAATCTTCCTGCGGGCCGCTGAGGGCTTTGAAGGCCTTGCGCAACCCTTCGGCTTGCCCGCCCGCCAGCATCTCCATCGCCTTGCCGAGAGCCTGCACGTTGCTGTCTAGATCACCGCCGAACACGGCGCTGAGATTGGCGGCTTGTCTCAGGGTTTCGGTAAAGACATCCCCTGACACAGAGCGATAGGCCGCCAGCGTTGCCGCCGCAGAAGTAATCGCTTCGTCCTGAACGCCTGTTGCTTTTGCCAAACCCTCGGCAAAATCACCAATCTGATTGCCTGTCAGACCGGACGTGTATCCCGTGGCCTGTAACACGGCATTAAGCCGCTTAGCTGCCTTTTCTTCTTCCAAAAGAGCCTGCGTGCCCGCCGACACAATGCCCACAATGGCCGCGATCCCTGCCGCCGCCGCAAGGCCAGCGGGGCCGATGGACATCAACGCGGAGCCGAGAGGCCCGATCCCGCTTGAAAGACCGACTGCCGCACCTTTCACGTCATTGGCGACGGCGTTCAAGGCGTTTAGGGCTTTGGAGGCGGGCTGTCCGGCTAACTCGATCTTTTTGAGCGATTTCTCGCCAGACTCGCCAATTTCCTTGAGTTCGGCCTTGACCTTGCCGCCATCCATGACGGACAAGCGGATAGCAAGATTGCGCTCAACCATATATAGTTCCTTGCGAACAAGAAGGAAGAAGCCTTGTGGCTTCTGGAATGTGTGGTGATTTCGTGGAACGGATCGTTTCGCTTAATGTCTGTCAGGGTGGGGGCAAAAGAGCCCCCCAAATTGTCGAATGGCTATGCAGACAAGAGCCGGATCATATTGTGCTGTCGGAATGGAAATACAGCGAAGCAGGATTCTATTTTATCGTAGCCCTCTTAAGGTTGGGATATTGCGTCCATCCCTTCTGTGCCTTTGATAAAGGCAAAACCAGCAGCGTGTTTTTTGCTTCAAAGAACAATCAACACCGCGCCAATCCTGTGCAATCGCCAGATTTTGGTTCCAAGGAACTGGGCTTTATCCACTTTCCGCATTTTTCTCTGTGCGCCTGTTATTTTCCATTGGGCCAGAAAAAGGTTCCGTTTTTTCATGCCTGCGCCAAGCTGGCCAAAGAGCATCAAGGAAAACCTTTCCTGCTCCTTGGCGACTTGAATACGGGTTGCTGTTCAACGGATAAGGAGCACGGGACGACAAAGTTTCCCTGCGAAGATCTTTTCTTGGATCTGACCCGAAAGAGCCGTCTCACAGATCTTTGGCGCAACGAACATGGCGATACCGCGCGGGAATGGTCTTGGCGTTCATCAAAAAGCGGCTTTCGCATCGATCATGCTTTTGCAAACAAGCAATTCTTGGACAAGTTTCAAGAGACAAAATGCACTTATGATCACACGCCAAGAGAAACGGGCCTCTCGGATCATAGCGCCCTCATTCTTGACATTGCCTGATGATCCCAAGATGTGAGGGATCATTTTAAGCCCTCATTAACTTTCGCGTTGATTGCTGACACCATGCCAGACTCGCAGGAAGGAAGAAACTCGGCTAAGCCCGTTCGGTCATAGCCAAGAGCTTCGCCGATCTTGAGTGCCGCTCCCATGTCAAGGCCGATGACGACAAACTTGGTCATGCGAAGCTGCCCCGCGCACCGCAGAGCGATGTCCCATGCCTGCCATCCTTCGTTTGTTTTTGGCTCGTTCGCGCAATAGGGGCATAGCTCCCCGTCCTTGTTGGGGAGCCCCTTGCTGCATGGAAGATTGGCCTCCGCGCAGGAAGCGCAATAATCAGGCCCGCCGCCAAAGTGCCATTTGCAGCGAGCCTCTAACCGTTTTTTTCCTGCTCCAAAAGAAGCGATGGCGTGAGATAGAGCCGCTCGAAAGCGTCCGCGATGGGCCAGAGCTGCATAAGCGCCTGAACATTTTCGTCTGTGAAGGCGGCCTGTTCGCCGTTCTCGTCACAAATGCCTTCCCACGCGATAAAGGCTATTTGCGCCAGCTCGGTCAGAAACCCTGCCGCACGCGCGCCGACCGCCTCATCGGTAGACTGGATCTTCGCCGCAGCCGCCGAACGGGCGGCCATGACAAGCGCTGTGCTTAAGGGCGCAACATTGACCCTCACGCCAAAGCCGAGATCGAGCCAGTAGTCCTCGCGTTTCAGATTGAGTTTAATCATTAAGCGTAATCCTCCACATCATTAGTCAGGGTGACGGTCAGCATCTGGCCTGCGTCGGGCTTTGCGGCCTGCCAGTTGAAGCTGGCCTGCACGCCGCCGGGGCCGGAGATGGCGAGCTTGGGTTTGGGCAGATAGACTTGGTGCGCCGTGAACAGAAGCGAACGGCTGGCGTCGATGACGTAGCCAAACTCAAGCGCCACAGGCGTGTTGTTCGTCGCAGCATCGATGAGCGCCGTGTCCGCAAAGCGCACATCGATGGTTCCTGTCAGCGCGGCAATCGTGGGATCCGCGCCATCGATCTTGCCGTCCGAACGGATCGTTTCGATCTTTTCGAGGTTGTTGGTGTAGGTCAGCTGCGCGCCCGTGACGTTGCCGAGCTGCGCGCCATCCTTCTTCACGCTGCCTTGAAACTGATTGAACCGCGTGATGATGGCCTCGCTCGGCGTTCCGCCTGCGCTTGCTGCCGCACGGCTTTCGCCTTGGGCGATACAGTTCAACGTCGCGTTTGCACCGCCGGAGCGGGCAAAGGTCAATTGCATAGAATTGACGCGCACACCCATATTCATGAAGAAAGCGGCAGCTTCCGGCATGCCGATTTCAAGCGATAGGCTGGGCAGGTTTGTCACGCCTGAATGATAGGTGTGGACGTGAGGGCCTGTCCCGCTGCTCGTCGGCGTGCCAAGCAAGGCTTTGAGCCAATGGCCGAAGTTACGCAGATCGACGGGCGCGACGACATCGCCCTCGACATTAATCACATCGCGCATGGGCTGCGCGGGATCGCGGCCTGTGCCGAGCAAATCCGAGGCGATCAGCCCTTGCTCGGAACCAAGCTGCGAGGAAACAAAAGGAAATTTGATAAAGCCGTTCGCGGGCGGGGTTCCGTAGATGGTTTCAAAAGAACCCAATAGCTGCGCGTTCGCGCCATAGGCACGGGCCATGATATCCTCCGGTTTTGTGGTAAAAGGGGTCAGCCGAGTTGGCTGGCGGTCGTGTAAATCAGTTGAATCGGCACGATGGCGGCACGGATGTTGGCCGCGCCTTCGATGGCGATAGAATTGGTGTCGGGTGCTTGGGGCGTTGCTTGATCGCAAAGGCCGCCCAGCGTGGGGTCGGTAGACAGGGCAGCTGCGATGCTTTGAAACAACCCGTCCATGATCGTGTTGCGCTGATCCGCATCGGGACTTTGAGCAAAAACTTCCAGCGAGGCCATGTGCTGCCAATAGTAAGAAAGCGGCGAAAGAAGCGTTTCCGGCTCACCGGGATCCCCGTCGCGCAAGATCAGCAACCCTTCGGGCGGTATCTTTTCCGGCAAGACGTCGTTGCGCGTGACCTTGGGGCCGGAGATCGTTTGCAAAAGCGTGAACAAAGCCTGCAGGACGGTTTCGCGCGTCGTCATTGCTTATCGCCTTCCTGCCAGTTCTCAATCACCATGCTCGGCAGGCGGTCGACCCATTTCTTGCCGACGCTTTCGATGTCGAAGCGTTTTTGAATAGTGACTTGGGGAATTAAAACGAATATCGGGACGGTCGTCAGGCCGCGCCCAGAGCGAAGCATCTTTGCGCTGGCTCCTGTGAACCCGCCGCGCTTGCCCTTGCGCGCGCGCATATTCTCGGCCACAAGAAGGGCGAGGCCGCTGCGTCGCGGAACGAACACCAGCTTTTGCCCGTGGACTTGCTCCCATGTCTCAGGGGTAAGCTTCTTGTGCCCCGCCAGCTTTCCGGCTGCTGGCAAGGGAACGGCGAGATAGGTGCTTTTATGGGCGCGGATCACCGCGCCGTGGGCGTAGCTGTCAATCACCTCCGGCGCTTTGCTGAACACAAACCCCGCCGCGTTTAGGCTTTCGCCTTTGGGAAACACTTTGCCTTGCCATGTCTTGGCAAGCCGTTGTCCAAGGCCTGCGCCCGTCACTTGATCGCGCAAATCCTGTTTAAGACCATCGGTCGCCTGTCTTACGCCAAGCGAGACGGCATGTTCCGCTGCTTTAGTTTCCTGCGCGACAATCTTTGTGAGACTGCCTTGCAGGGCGGCGACAAGACGCAGGCTCATAGCGGCACAACGTCCAGCGTCCAGATGAGGCGTTCGCGGTCGGCCACAGGCTCGGATTGGATGGTGTAGGTCACACCTTCCACCGTAAGCTGGTCGCCGATTTGGGGATTTGGCACTTCAGCGACATGAACGTCGAACAGCGTTGTCGTGCTAAGAAGACGCGCTTCGCCAAAGCTCGTGATCGTATCGGGCTGTTTGGTGATAACCCGCACGGCCTTGCCGCCGAGACCTCCTTTGGGGAGATACTCGGCGGGTTTGGCCAGCACCGGATCGGCAAACAAGGCCGCGATGGCCACGGCAAAAGCCATTAGGCCGCGCCTTTGAGCAACACTCTGGGGCGCGTGCAGATCGGAAGCGGGTTGGCTTGCGTGTGCAGTTTGACCCAGCGACCGAACTCTTGGTCGATGGCTTGTTTGGCGTAACGCGGCAGGCCGATGGTGTTGACGGTTTCGACAAAATCGGCGGGCGCGTTATATTGGCGGAACAACCCTTGAACGCCCACAGGGAAGAAACGCGCCGTGCCGTCTTCGATGGCGCAGCCGCTGCCGCCTCTGTATTCTTCAAAGACGATGCCCGCATAATCGAACTGGCCGCGCGCCTGTCCCGTTCGCAGGAAGATGCCTTCCTGAAAACGGTCATAGGCTTTCGTGACCTCCGGATGCGTGACCAAGGCGTCAAAGAAGCTGGCTGAGCAAAAGGCGTGGATATGATCATAAGGAACCGCGCCTAATTCCGCTTCGATGGTGCGTTTGATCTGATGGCAGATTTTTTTGATCGCGCCGCTTGCTGGCGAGGCCGCGTCGAGATCAAAATCCACGTTGCTGTTGGCCGTGACGTTGAAGGTGTCGAAGAGATTGTAAAGAACGCTGACGCCATCGGAGTCGATGACCTCGCCTTTGATCGCGCCGAGACGCAAGTTCTCCAAGGTGAGATCATGCTTAGCCGCCATATCACCGAGACGTTCATTGACGATGGTTTGAACGCTTTGCACGGAAGACTCGCTGCCGAACTCCCGCACGCCTTGGACTTCATCGGCCATGAGGGTGTCTTCAAGCGTCAGGTGCGTGGTCAGGAGCGAACGGGCCTTGCGTTTGTTGTGCCTGTTTTGTGTTGCGGGCGCGCCGCGCGGGCTGGTCGGGATAAGCTCAAGAGAGCCTTCGCGTTCCTCAATCGTAATCGAGATTGTCGAAACGCCGCTTTCCTTGAAAAGGCCGAGCTGGCCAGCCTGACCGGGGCTGTACGGCATTTTGTTGATCGCGTCGGTCAGCGATGTGACCGAGAACGCGTCATTCGAGAAGATATCAAGCATAGGCATAAGGTTTTTCCTTTTGTTGAACGACAAAAACCCCGCATCCCGCAAAGGAAGGCAGGGGTTTCGTCAGGTTGGGAGGAAGAGTTAGAGGGCGGAACGCACGAGGATCACTTGTTCCTTAAGCTGAGCAATGGCGGTTGCCTTTTGCAGATCCGTCGCGCCCGTGAACCAGACAAGCTCGGCCCCGTTCACTTCGGCATGTCGCGCAACGATCACGACTTCCGTATCGGCTGCCGTCGCATCGACATTATCGAGCAAAAGGGCAACAGCCGTCTGAGAGCCGTCCGTGTTGGCGGGATTGTATTCTTTATACTTGCCTGACCCCGCTGCCACCGTGACAAGGAAGCGGTCGCCGGACACGAAATCCGTCGATCCATCCGCCAAAGTGAAGTTGATCGGCCCCGTAAAGGCTACGCCGACATGTGCCGTCCCAACGGTAACCCCATCGGGGTCTTCGACAAGGAAGGTTCCGGCATTGGCCGTAGGCTCAACGCAAGTGACCGTGTAAATCCCTGCCTTCGCGCCCACGCCGACTGTGACGGCGGAGATCGTGCCGTTGCCTGTGTTGCCGCTTGAGGCTTGCGCACTCGCCGAGCCCACAGAAACCTTGCCGAGGACATGTCCCGCTTTCAGGTTTTGCCCCGCTAGGAGCGTAACCGTTTCCCGCGAGATCGTGCCTTCGGTTTCTGTAACGATAAACTCGGCCTTATGTTGGCCTTCTTTGACTTCGGTCATGGGTTAGTCTCCTTGTTTGTTGTTGCGCTTGGCGTAGATGGCTGCCGTGTCGATCTTGGCTTCGGCTTGCGCCTGCGAGACCGGGATGTGTCCGGTCAGCGTTGTGGTTTCGGAGGCTTTTGCCTTGGCCTCCAAAAGCTCATGACGGACAGCGTCAACGGTCATGCCCTTGACGATGAAATCCGTTGCCATGTGCGCCGCGCCTGCCAAAGCGCAGAGATCATGCACCTCGGCGACATAGGCCATCGCTTCGGCTTTAGCTTCGGCGCGGGCCTTTTCGATGAAGTCCGCCTTCAAGGCTTCAAGATCGGGCAAATCCTCCTTGGCCTCGATCTGGGGTTGGTTTTCTGGGGTTGTCATTTTGATCGCCTTTCTGCTTGGGTTGAGAGTGAAGGTTTGGGGTTGAGATAAAAGAGAGGCGCCGAGATCGCCGAGCGCGTCCTCGAACGTGCCGAGCCTGTCGGCAAGCCCTGCGGCCACGCCGTCTGCGCCGAAGAACAAACCCGCTTCGGTTGCGCGGACGGCCTCGGCGGACAGAGTGCGGCCCCGCGCGACACAAGCGACAAACAGGCCGTAAACGCGATCCACCTCTTTTTGCAAAGCGGCGCGCGCGGGATCGGCCAAGGGTTCGTGGGGCGAGTAATCGTTCTTATGTTCGCCCGCGAAAACGGACGTGTATTTGAAGCCGTCTTGTTCGTCCGCTTGGCTTTGATCAAGGTGAACGGCGATCACGCCAATGGATCCAACGCCGCCCGTGCGTGTGACATAAAGCCGCTCGGCGGACGCGGCGAGCGCATAAGCCGCCGAAAAGGCGCTTTCGTTGGCGACGGCCCAGACGGGCTTGGCCTTCCGTGCTTCAAAAATCTGGTCGGCAAGGTCGAACGCCCCTCCGGCTTCGCCGCCGGGGCTGTCGATATCGAGAAGAATAGCGCGGATGGACGTGTCGGACGCAGCTTCGGCGATTTGTTCGGAAAGAGAGGCATAGCTGCTCAGGCCGCTTTGCGCTTCAAGGCCCGTTGTCCGGCGCACAAGCGTTCCGAAGATCGGGATGATGGCGATGCCGTCTGCCGTGACCTCAAAAAGGGATCGCGGCGCGACGGCTTCTCTTGGCTCTAAGGCCGCGCCTTGCAAGCGCGGCGCAAGTACGCCGAGGATCACGTCCAGCTTGGCGCGCGCGATCATAAGGGGCGTTGCAAAGACGCGCTCCGCGATATGGGGCAACAGGTTCATGCGTTTTGTTCTTTCTTCGTTGGATCGGTCGAGGGGGTGTCTTGGCCAGTCTGGTCTTGCGCGGGTTCCTCTGCGGAAGAGCCGCCCGCTTGTATTTGGGCTGTCGCGCTGCCCGTCGAGGTTTGAATGCCAAGCGTCTTCATGCGGGCTTGGTCTTCGGCGATGCGTTGCATCGTCTCGTCTACATTGTTGCCTTCAGCCTCGATGATGTCGGAAGGGGCCTTCCAGTTCATTTGCTGCGCGATTTGCTCGGCCTGTCGATCCTTCAGAGGATCGACCCATTCCCATTTCGGCTTGATCCATTTGACGCGATTGTAGGGACGCGGGTTTTGGACAAAGTTCGGCAAGCGCAGTGCGCCGGACAGGACGGCGGCTTCCAGCCACCGCTGCCAGATCGGGCGACAGAGCTGAAAAATTAACGTCGCCTCCTGAAACTGGTTCAGACGGCGGCGAAACTCCACCGTGCCCGCCCGAATGCTGGAATAATTGGCGGCCTTCAGATCGCCCGTAACGTTCGTGTAGGGCATGCCCATCGCCGCGCAGGCCGCCAGAATGTTGCGGTACTGAAAAGGCTCGTAGGAGCCGCCGACATCGGCGGGGTTCGAAAAAGTCACGTTTTCGCCAGGCAAAAGAACCTGCATTGTGCCGGGAGATAACCCCGCAATGGAGGAGCCCATTTCATCGGCAGTGCTTTCGCCCAACAGATTGTCGTCCGGATTGTCTTTGGTAATAAAACCCGCAAACAGGGCCGCGACTTTCTTGCGATCAAGCTCGGCATCGTCATATTGATCGAGCAGATAGAGCTTCACGAGCGCGGGCGCGATCCACGGCACGCCACGGATCTGACCGGGGCGTTGCGGACGATAGATATGAAGGATTTCTGAGGCCGGAACGCGAACAAGCTCTCCCTTGTTGCCGTTTTCTGTGCTGTCGCCGGGGTGCTTGCGATAAAAATGATAGGCCACGCGCTGACCGATGCCGTTGAACTCGATCCCGCAGCGCACGGGGTTGCCCGTTGGCCCCAGCTCGATCTTGGAGAGCGGAAGCATTTCGCTTTCGAGAAGCTGCAGCTGCAAAGGAACCGTCAACCCATCGGAGAGGCGGCGTGGGCGAAACCGCACGAAACATTCGCCCGCCTCGAAGAGCGCGTTCGCCACAAGGCCCTGCATGCCGTAAAAATCCGTGAGCCCGTCCGCATCGGCCTCAAGCGTCCAGTCTTTCCAGAGTTGGGCAACTTCCTGCTTCAGCTCCGTGTCCTCGATCAGGCTGGAAGGACGGATGCCGTCGCCCACGGCATTGGCGACAAAACTGTTCGCGGCGTTGTTCGCGTAAGGATTGGAGCGCACGATCTGCCGCGCCCGCGCGCGCAAAAGATCGCCGCCGCTTGCAACGAGGGTGTTGATGTTGGCCTGCGTCGCTTGCCAAGCCAGAAGCCTGCGTTTTTGCATCGCGCCTTCAAATCCGCCCGTGAGCGCGGACATACTTAAGCGTCCGGTGGCGGCGTATTTCAACGCCGCACCGAGGCGGGAAAACAGATTCATGAGAAACCCTTCTTAAAGGTCTTTGTCGGCGTAAATCTTGATCCGTCGCGTTTGCGGCTGGCCGCTGTCTTTGGCGAGTCCTTGCTCCACTTCCGCCAAGGCCGCCTTCAGATCGGCCAAAGAGCGGTATTCGACGCTCTTGCCGTCATAGGAAAGGCGCAGGACGCCGCTTGCAATCGCGGCGCGCAAAGCGTCGCGTTGCGTGGTCGTGTAGGTCATAGATAGCTGCTCCGAATAACGCGTCTGGCAGGAAGGGGTTTCTTGACCTGCGTCTCTTCATCGTGATCCGCCACCCTCTGGACGCTTGCCTCAAGACTTGCCCATCTGCCTTCCGAAAATCGGTCAATGCCAAGAAGCCAAGCAGCGGCGCGGGCGTAAACGCGGCAATCGAGCGCTTCGTTACGTTCACGCAGCTTCTGCCATTCAAGCCGCGTGAAGCCTCGCTTGGTTTTGACGGTCACAAGCTGCTCCGCCGTGAGCTGCTTGATCCATTCGGTATCAATGCCGTCCGGCAGATGGACGCTGCCGGGAAGGAAGGCCGCGCCTTCCTGAAGTTCTTCTCTGGTAGGACGTGCAAGGCGCAAGAAACGATAGGTCTCCGTTTTGAAAGTCGATCCCGCGACGATCCAGAGTTTCGCGCCGCGCTTGATCTTGCGTCCGCCTTCTGTTGCATCAACATAAGTCGGACCGGAGACAGGGCTTGCGCGATTGAAGCTTTCCATGCCTTTGACGGCGATCACTTGGCCCGCGCCCATGCGCCGTGTCCATGCGTAGACAGCAGGGGCCTCGAAGCCGGAGTCGATAGCCAGTTTGGCGATAGAGAGCCGGGGGCCGTTTTCATGCGACCATGTCCGTACCAGCAGATCGGTCATCGCCCGCCATGCCGATTGATCGTCCGGCCCGCCGTGAATGACGATATGCTCGACAAGCCAGCTTTCGAGGCCGCGCCCCCATGCCCAGATATCAACCTCGATGCGGTCTTTTTGAACGTCCGCGCCCGCTGTAAGAAACAAGCCTTTTGCGGGAACCGTTCCGATCCGGTAAGCCTCGCACCGATCCGAGAGAACCTGCCAATCCGGCGCTTCGCCGCTCTCGGCCCATGTCTCGCCAAGCACGCTGTTTTTGAAGCTTTTCATGGCTTCGTCTTTTCCTTGCGAGGAGTCCCAATCGCGGGCGATCCGCTCCCAACTCAGCCAGCCATAGGGCGAGTAAAGGCTTGAGATATGAAAGCCGACCGTTAAAGGATCATCGCTCGCCCGCTCGGCCCGCCATTCTCCATCAGCCAGCATCCGCGTCTTGTGGTGCTCCTCAATCCGCGCTTCGCAGTCATCGCAATAATAGGCAACGGTTCCCGCCTTTCCTTTTTCCCAACGCAGCCGCTCGAACAGCAGGATTTGTTTGTGGCCGCAAAAGGGGCACGGCACGAAATATCTGCGCCTGTCGCTGGCTTCATATTCCCGCTCGATGCGCGAGATACCTTTGATCGTCGGCGTGGAGCACAAGAACACTTTACGCCGCCATGAAAAGGTACGCGTTCTCGCCTCGGCCAACGTGACGGGATCGCCTTCTTCGCCTGCACTTGCGGGATAGGCGTCGATCTCGTCCAGAAATAAATACCGTGCGGGCATCGAGCGCAGGCCGACCGCGCTGTTCGCGCCTGTCATGACCAGAATGCCGCCGGGAAACTCCTTCGATAAAATCGTGTTGCCGCTGTCCCGCGCCCGCGAAGGTGCCACGCGTTCACGCAGCACGGCGCTTTCCTCGATCAAAGGATCGATGCGTTGCTGACTAAAACGCCGGGCAAGTTCGACGGTCGGCTGCACGGCCAGCATCGGCCCCGGTGCGTGATGAATAACGTAGCCGATGAAATTGTTGCCGCATTCCGAGCCGCCAAGCTGCGCCCCTTTCATCAATACGATGCGCTGATAAGGCGAAGATGGCGACCATGAATCCATGATCTCGCGCAAGTAAGGCGTTCGCTCGGTGCGCCACGGCCCAGCTTCGTTCGCGCCGCGCGGCGAGAGAATGCGGTTTTCATCGGCCCAGCTCGAAACCGTGTGATCGGGATCGGGCGTGAGGCCGTTTGCCCAGAAGCGCAGAAGCTCGTCCGCACCGTCGAACGAGGCGAGTGTTTCATTAATGGCGATCATGCGCGTAAATCGATCTGGATGTCGGCAAGCTGCGCCAAATGCTCGCGCACAAATTTCTCAAGGGCGGTTTGCACGCAGTGCGTGTCCGCGCCGATTTCTGCGGCAAGTGCCGCCGCCACGCGGGTTGGCCACATCTGCCAAGCATCGCGTTCTTGCCGCGCAAGCTGATAAACAAGAGCCGTCGCCAAAGAGCGATCAATTAATTCGCCTTTGAGCTTTTGAACGCGCAGCTTGCGCTCTTGGGCCTTAAGAACCTCGTTTGCCGTTCGCGCCTGAACAAAATTGTTCCCGCCGCTGACGGCATGACCCGCTTCCTGCAACGTTTCCTGTACCGATTGGATGGCCGCCTTCGGGACGCGCTTCTTGCCGCGCACCTGCGAAGGATCTGTGTTGACGCGCAATGCAGCAAGAGCTTTGTCGGGATCGATTGTCCCATCGGCTTCAGGCGAAATACGGCCCGATGCGATGGCTTTTTGCACCGCGCCGCGACTTTTGCCCCACAGCGCCGCGAATTCTCGTTGACTGACTCCCATATGTCATTTTCCTGCGCCCCAGCGTCCCCGCGCTGCGATCATCAAATGATCGGAATAAGCCGAAGAAAGCCATCTGATTGCTCATAATTGAGTGGATAAACGCCGCGAATGAAGCGTTCATGGCGCATGAAAGGAGGACACAAACCATGTCCAAAAAACCAAGCAAAGTTAGCAAACTGAAGCCGAAAACCATCGTCAAGGCAGCGATTAAACCCAAGGCAAAAACCAACGACCTACCCAAGCCTAAAGGCATCGGTAAGGCGCGCAGCCCCATCGATGAAAGCAAACTCTCTGCGCCGATGCAGGCTGGTCTTGCCGCCGTCGAGGCCATGGAGTCTGACGAGCAAAAGCAAAAACCTGAAGGCAAGCTCACCAAGCTGGTTCGCATAAGCGAATTGATGAAACGGCCTGAAGGCGCAACCCTTGATGAAATCCTTGAAGTCACGGGCTGGCAAAAACACACCGCGCGCGCCGCGATCTCGCACGCGCTCGGCAAGAAACGTGGTTACCAAATCGTTTCCGAAAAGCCGAAAGGCGGGACGCGCAGCTACAAAATCGTGGGAACCAAGCAATGAAAGGATCGAACGGCGTGGGCTGATTATCAAACAATCAACCCGCGCTGTTCTTCGCAATCATATGATCCCTAATTGAGTGGATAATCTTGCGACGAAGAGCGATCATCACCATGTAATGAGAAACGCATTAAACGGAAGGACAAAAAATGACCAACGCTATTCAAACTGCCATCGCCGCCAACCTCGCTGCGTTATCGCAGCGCCTGACCGAGGCGGCGGAACTTGCCAAAGAAGCCCATAAGGCGATGGAAGAAGGTAATCAAAATCTCGCCATCGGCACGGTGCTTGATTTTGAAAAACGCTTGCCCGAAACGCAGGCTCTTTTTGCCGCAGCGATGGCCTTGCACCAAGGCAGCCGATAAGGAGGATGACATGAACACCGATGCCCTTTTTGAAAAGATTGCCAAAGAATATCTTTGCGTCGGAACGCTGGAGCCGCGCAATCGTGACAGTCTCGATTTTCCAGCCTGCAATGTCAGAGGCATCAAGAAAGCGCTGCAGGCCGCTTACGATGCCGGAAAGAAAGCCAGTCGGAAAGCAGTCGCACGCCCCACGCGCGGCGTTCCTGCGATGGCTCTTCTTGGGGCCATTAACGCCAGCTACGACGAGCTGGTTGCCGCTTTCGGCAAGCCGATGGAAGGCGACGGCTACAAGACCGAAGCGGTTTGGGCCGTTGATCTAACGCCTGAGATTTCGGTTCAGATTTACAACTACAAAAACAGCCGCTCCTACGACAAGGCCAACCCGCGCATTCAAGATGTGGGCGAGTGGAGCGTCGACGGAACCCAGTCCGATGCCATCGAATGGGTGCGCGGCATGCTTGGCCAAGAAACCAAATAAGGAGGCCCCCTATGTCCGAAGAAATCTTCGTCCGTCTTGCCCGCAAACCCTATCGTTTTGACGAGGTCATTTCAGCAGCCAGAAACACAGACGATCTCGGCAGCCGTGTTGTGATTGCGGAAACCATAGAGCTTACCGCAGATGAGTACGATGCCTTTACCCACGCGCCGCTTCGTGACCGTGCATGGCTTGCGGGCAAAGGCGGATATCTCAACCTGAAGCGCCAAGTCGTCGAGGTTACCGCGCCGGAGCGGCAAACACTCTATGTCGACCCCTCTGGCTCAGCCTATGGCCGCTATGTCGGTCTGCGCGTACCGACCCCCAGCTGCCGCTATCCCGAAGTGCGGATCTATTTGTCTGGTCGGGACGGCAACTCCTTTGCGATCCTTGGACGCTGTCAACGCGAAGCGCGGAGGGCTTACCTGCCAGAAGATGAGATCAAGGCGTTTATGACCGAAGCAAGAAGCGGCGATTACGATCACATGCTTCAAACTTGCATGCGCTGGTTTGACTGTGTTTAATCCGCTGAGACCAACTCGGCCTTCTTGCCCGTAAACTCTTCCCATCGCTGAACGATCACGTCGCAATATTTGGGATCCAATTCGATTAGCCTTGCTTGACGGCCAGTTTTCTCGCAAGCGATGAGTGTGCTGCCGGAGCCGCCGAAGCAATCCAGAACGATGTCACGGCTCTTGCTGCTGTTACGGACGGCGCGTTCGACAAGTTCAACGGGCTTCATGGTCGGATGCAAATCGTTCTTCGTCGGCTTGTTGACGAACCACACGTCGCCTTGATCGCGCGCGCCGCACCAGAAATGATCCGTGCCTTGCTTCCAGCCGTAGAGGATCGGCTCATACTGACGCTGGTAGTCGGATCGTCCCAACGTGAAAGTGTTCTTTGCCCAGATCACGAAGGTCGACCATTTGCCGCCCGCTGCGATGAAGGCTTTTTGAAGCGTGTGCAATTCGCTGGACGACATGCAAACATAGATCGCGCCTTTACAGACCGCGATCATATTGACGCATGCATCGTAAAGGAACGCCTCAAACCCTTCACCAAGATTGTCGTTCATAATCGTGCGGTTGTTGCCGCGCATTTTGTCCTTGGCAGTATTGCCGTAATCGACGTTGTAGGGCGGATCCGTGAACACCATATCGGCCAGCGCGCCGTCAAGGACGCGCTCGACGTTTTCAAGAATCGTGCTGTCGCCGCAAAGCAAGCGGTGATTGCCGAGGACATAAATATCGCCGGGCTTTGTTTTCGGATCGTTGGGCGTTTCCGGCACGGCATCATCGTCCGTGTTGCCTTCTGTGCCTTCCAGACCTTCCAGAAGCTCTGCCAATTCTTTATCCGAAAAACCGATGACGGATAAATCGAAATCTACCTCCGCAAGCGCGCCCAGTTCCGCTTTTAGCAGATCGTCGTCCCATCCGGCCTCAAGGGCCAACTGATTGTCGGCGATGACGTAAGCCCGTTTCTCATCCTCGTTCAAATGATCGAGGATAATGACGGGCACTTCCTTTAGAGCCAGTTGCTTGGCCGCTTGTAATCGCCCATGGCCTGCAATGACATTGGCTGATGCGTCCACCAAGATGGGATTCACAAAACCGAAGCGTGCGATGCTGGCCGCGACCTTTGCAATCTGCGTTTCCGAATGCGTGCGTGGATTGTTCGCATAAGGCACAAGCCTTTCCACATCCCAAAGCTCAATCTTGCTGGCAAGACTATGCGTCGTTGAAGAGTTCATTCTGTTTCGTTTTCTGTGATGGCTTCAGTTGCCAGAGTGCAAAACGCATAAGCCGCGACCAACGGCACCACGCCGTTGCCGCAAAGACGGAGTCTGTCCACCCGATAGGCCAGCCCATCAGCCATTCGACAAACAGCGGGTTTAAGACTGGCTGGGACTCCTTCCCATCCGTTGTGATTGGCTGGGGCTGGCGGCCAGACTGGTACGCCATCGGATGCGCCATCATGGACAGGTTGACCTGCTTCCCCATGGCCATCCGCCGCTGGATGCATGGGTTCGAGAGATTGCCCCGATCCCTGTAATCCGTCGATTGGGGTGTCGGCCATGCCTTGCTGGCCTCGGTTAGGCTGAGGCCGTGATCCACGCTTGTGCTTCCGGGCTCCTGTGCGCGCGGCGTCGGCCATCGCGTCGTCTGCGCCGTTAATGACCCGAAGCACCGATCCGTCCGGTCGCCGTTGCGCCTTATGAAGCTCTCCTGCTTCTCGGTCGTCTCCTGCGCGCGCGGGGTTAGCCAAAGCTGCGCGCTCACTTCCAACCGCCCCTTCGGGTTCCCAGCCGAGATCTCTTTGCGTGAGGCCCCGTTCGCCGAAGACACCCTCACGGTAGGCCAAGATGAACAACCGTTCACGTTTATGAGGCGCGCCGACTTCCTCCGCCGTAAACAACCCTGCCTTAACGCGATAACCCATGCGGCAAAGGTCATCGTGGACTTGCTCGAACCCCAGTCGTAAATGTCCGCCGACATTTTCAAAGAAGCAGATGGGCGGTTTAATCTCGCGGACGATCCGCGCGATATCCGGCCAGAGATGGCGCGGGTCTTTGTCGCCAAGTTGACGGCCTGCAATCGAGAATGGCTGGCATGGATAACCGCCATGGATGATATCCACCGCGCCGCGCCACGCTTTGCCTCGGAAGGTTTTAACATCGTCCCAGACAGGCGCGCGATCCAAGGCCTCGTCTTCCATCCGCGCCACGAGAGAGGATGCGGCGTAGCTTTCCCGCTCAACGTAACAAACAGTTCGATAGTCTGGCAGCGCAAGGTGGAGGCCGAGGTCAAGCCCGCCCGCACCCGCGCAGAGCGAGAGGCCGAACAGCGCGCGCCCTTTTGGGCATGCGTGATCGCCTCCGGCGGCAGATAGAGCCAGACCATTCAAAGAAAACCTCGCGTTAAGGAGGCCGGATTCCTGCTTCAAAAGAATCCATGCAAAGGAAGCCGCTCAAGGCGGCAGCTAAGTTTTTGTTTTCTTGGTGTTTATCGGGGAGCCTTTCAAACCACAACATGTGGATGGCTTCCCGTTTTTTATCCCTATATGTAGGGTTCTATCGGGCCTCGCCCGCCCGCATAGGGTATGCGGCGGGAAGTACCTTTTGTATTCAAAGGGATGGGCGGTGCAGCCGTATCCGTTGCGGCTTTGGCGTGGCCAATCATGTCACATCATGTGCGATACTGTTCGATGATGTCCGATAGTGTCGAAGGTGTCCCGACAATGTCGAACGATGTCGGATGGTGTTCGATAGTGTTGAAGGGTGTCAGATAGTGTCCCGCTGATCTGGCAATCTTTGATGCGTTTCCATGCCGGGAACGTCCTAAGATTGCTCAAAGTGGCGATCCTATCCGCATGATGTCGGATGATGTTCGACCATGTCCCGAAGGTGTCGGCCTCTGTGCGAAGGTGTTGGAGGGTGTCCGATGGTATCGGACGGTGTTTTGGGCCGTTGAAGCCGCTTGGCCCGTCCGCAACTCTCCTGACCATAATCAAAACCATGCCAGAAAATGCGCAAAACACGCAGAACTAAAACGCGCATGGGGTTTGCCAATCAAATAAATCGCTTAAAGATCGATTGCGCATTTTTGTTTATCCGCCTTGGATACGCCGCTTGTAAGGAAGCGTGATTTTCTCGTTCGGATTGTTCAAGCGATGCACGAGTTTCATGAGAGCGATTCGCCAATCGTACTGCAGTTTTCGCACCGACCAGCCCGTCTCAAGCCCGATGCGCTTCCAGCGAATGCCGTTGGCGCGAAGCCAAACGATACGCACCTCGTCGCGCTCCAACCACATGAGCCAAAGCATGACTTCATCCATCTCCGTGATCTGGCGGGCGGAAGGCGGGCCGGGTTGGACATGCATCTCGTCCCATCCATACGCTTCCATCGCTTCGCGGACGATAGCGGGCCACACGTTAAAATACCCCTTCACGGCGACCTTGGGCAGCTTGCGCATGGTGTGCGCCGCTTGATCGATGCGGTCAGAGACGTCTTTGAGGGTGAGGTTCTTGCCTTTGCTCATGCGACCCTCCCGTAGGTGCGGGCCTCCAGCATGTCGCGTGCCCATTGGCAATTGTCGATCTTGGCGAATTGCAAAAGAGCGATCCGCGTTTCTTCAAGCGTGGTGAAGCCAAAGCGGAAGAGCATTTCACCGAACAAGGCTTCGGGGCTTGTGGCGCGGGCATGTTTCCAGCCCGTCCAGAACGCGCCGCTTGACGTGACGCGGCTTTCGCCCAGATCGTAGCGATCACGCACGCGCACGTCATAGACGCGGCCTGTGTGGGAATAGCGCCAGTAGATGTTGGCATCACGGGCTTTGATCGGATCAGTCCTCATCGTTCATTCCTCCTTCGTTTGGTGGGGATGGTTGGGGCGCGGTTTGCGCGGCTATGGCCTCGGCCATGGCGGGCGAGAATTGATCGCCCATGCCTTCAAGCCATGCGGGCATGGCGGCGGCGCATGAGTGTTGGGTTTGACACTCACCTGCACACTCACCTCGAAAATCTTTTGTGTTTTCGGACGTTAGTGAGTGTGGGGGAGTTAGTGAGTGTTTTAGGGGGTCGTTAATCGCGCATGTGCGCGCGCACGCGTATGGGGTGGAAAAACACTCATAACCCTCACCACACTCATCAGCCTTTTGATTGGATTGGGCTTTTTCGCGTGAGTGTTGGGGTGAGTGTTGCTTTCCGACACTCACACACTCACCATGCTTTGACTGCGGGAATGAGTGTTGTGAGTGTTTTTCGCTGTCCAAATTTCTGCTGATCGCCAGTCGCCACATCTTGGCGTTTGAGCGCAGGCTGCCTGCAAGCAACGTGACGGAGGGGCCATCCTCAATCTGAAAAACGCGATCCCGCATTTTGGCGAGTTGCTTGCCGAGACGGATGCGGCGGGATTGCTCCGAACCTTTGCCCAAGGGGAGCGCGATGTCCCGATCTTGGACAAGCTGATAAAGATCGCTCACGCCGATCTCACGATCCGTAAAACGCTCCCACCATGCGCCGACAAAATCCCGCCAGAGCGCGCCTTCCGCATCCGAGGCTTCGTAGAGATCGTCAAGATTGCCCAAAAAGCCGGGGATGCCTGCCACGCCCAGAACGCCGCCGATCACGCGCGCCCATTCCTCGAAACTGCCGAGGCTTTGTTCCGGCGCGGGCCGTCCAGCGGCGATCCAGCCTTGGCCCAGAGTCAGGCAGGCGGCGACAAGGCTCGGCCTGTTCTGCCGCACCCATCCCATGAGGTTTTTGTGGCGGAAACTTGCGCGTCGCCACGGTTGATCGACGCGGGCATCAAGCCGGATGCGGATCGCGCGACGGGCCATTTCGTTCGAGAGCGCAGGGTTGTTACCTGTGACCACCCACGCGCAGCGCACGGGGAACGAGACGATCTCGCTGCGCCCCAAGATGCGGTCTTCCCATGAGGGGGCTGTGACGGCAGCCGCCAAGGCGGCGCTATCGAGACGCGCCTTGAGATTATCGACAAACAAGAAGGTCGGCATCTCGCGCAAAGCGGATGTCAGCCTTTTGCGCCATTCGTCTTCGTCATGCGCCTCGGTCAAGACGCTGGCGCGCGCGCCTGTGGCGATCTCGGATATGGCCTCGACCATAAGCGTCGCGCCTGTGCCTGGGGTTGGCTTTTCGATCAAATGGACGGGCGTCGCGCCGGAAATGAGCGGACGCAAGAATGGCAGTAGCAACAGCGCAAGGGCGTGGGCGCGTTCGGCCTCGGTTGTGAACGGAAAATCGCCAAGCAGTTCATCAAGCAGCAAGTCGCGGGCAGCGCGAATGTCCTCCGGCGTAGGGTTGACTGCGATGGCGGGCAGAACAAACCCTTCCTGCGGCACATAGATAAGCCGAGCTGCTTTATGGTAACCGGGTCTTTGCAGGATCGTTGCATCGGGGCCGAACACAGGCGTGCCGACGATCCCGCCCAGCACGGGCAGGTTCGTGTGCGGCGTGGCCAGAATGTCCTTGATGACGGCGGGCGGTGGGTTGGCCGAGACTGTTTTGTCCTTGCCCTGCCTGCGCCAGTCGATGAGACGGGCCAGCACGAAGCGCATCCGGTCTTCCGTGAGGAATTGCGGCTTGGGATGTGCGTTGTCGTCCAGATCCACCCATGTCAGGCGGAAGGAAAGACGAAACAGCCAGGGCGGCGCGTTCGAGGCGTAAAGAACCGACCAGCATTGATCGGCCACGCGTGCAAGGTCACCATCATCGGCGCGAATCTGGGGCTTGATGCTTCCAGCGTCTTCTTTGAAGCCGAAGGGTTTGTGCGGCGGGTGTTCGATGTCTTGGTTGGCCGGAGCGTCCGCAAGCGTGGGCGTGCGAGGGTGATATTCGGCAGCCTTGCCCAGAACAGCGCAAACGGCTTCTTTGCCTTCGCGGACAAGAAGGTCGTTGAAATCTTCGCCTGCTTTGGGCGGCAACGCGATCCAGACGCGCCGCCCTTCGGCAACAAAACGCTCGGCGGCCAGCTCCGCCGCTTTTTGTCCTGCGCCGCTTTGATCATGATCGGCCAACAAAATGACGCGGCGAAGGGCTGGCGACAGACGCAGCTTCTCCATACCGCTTGTCGATAAGGAGGCCCAGACAGGAAGTTGCGGCATGGCTTGCGCGACCGCCAGTCCCGTCTCTATGCCTTCGGACACGCCGACGATCTCGCCGGAAGCGTTTCCGAGACGAACGGCTCCGCCCGCGACGGGGCCGAGCATCATCTTCGCCTTGGGGACGTCCGCTTTGCTTTTACCATCCAAGGCCAACCAGATGCGATGAAGCCCGACGACTTGGCCCTGAGCATCGCGGACGTGCGCGACAAGCGCGGGATAACCCATCTTGGTTTCCCAATGCGCGAGATCGGGATGAAAGAGAAGATCCTGCGTATCAGGCAGGCAAAGCCCGCGCACTTCGAGGTAGGTTTGAGCGAGCGAGCCTGCAGCCGGACGACAGCCGGAAAGGATAAAACGGATTTCGTTTTGCGTGTTCTGCGCTTGATTGTCAGGCCGTAGGATCGGAGGCTTCTTGTCGCCGACCTTCCATCCGGACAGCTCGGCGGCGTACTCGATCAGAAACCGCCCGCGCAGGCCCGTCGCGTGGGAGAGCGTCCCGATGGGGCCGCCGCCCTTGCTGGTATCAAACTCATACCAGTCGCCTGCGTGGGTTCCTTCCAGCTTAATCGCGCAGGATCCTTGCTTATAAGGCGCGTCGCCTTGGATGTTGGCCACGCGCCAGTCCTTGCCTTTCTTTTGGCCGGACGGAAAATGGCTTGGAACCCAAAAACCCGCCTGATCGCGCAAGAGCGCAACGACCGCGTCCAGATCGACGCGCGCGCCAAGAGAACCGAACGGCTTGCTCTCGTTGAAATCAATCAAGGATCACCAAGCCCTTCTCGGCGCGGGTGATCGCCGTGTAGAGCCAACGCCGTTGATCGTCCTCGTTGCGGCAAAGGTGATCGTCATAAACAATGACGTTCTCCCATTGCGATCCTTGCGCCTTGTGGCAAGTGATGGCGTAGCCCCAGACGCTTTCGATCAAACGCCTGACGTTTTGCCAGTCGCGGCCCAAGCGATCCTTATCGAAACGCACATGATCGTCGTAATGGCCTTTGTAAAAGGAGTAGCGGCCATCGATCTCTTCGCCGTCTTCCGTTGTGATGCGTGCGCTGAAGCTCAAATAATCTTCGTCGCGGATGTCGGAAAGCTCCAGAAACATGCCGTTGACGATGCCGAGATCATGGCGGTTCTTTAGGCAGATAATTTTCTCCTCGCCGCCTTCGGGATAAGGGGCTGGAAAGCCGTCCGCCTGCTTGAGTGCTGTATTGAGCCAAAGGCGCGTGCGGTTGCGTCCGCAGAGCACCTGTCCGCCTTTGAGCATCTGCGCGGGCGTGACATCGTTCACACGCATCTTCCAGACAAAATCGTCATGCTTGCCGTAGGGGATGTAGAAACCTTGCCGTGCCAGCGTGGCAAGGCGGATGATCGCGCTTTCTTCGGCTTGGCGATGGATGTCGGTCAGCATGACATCGGGTACTCCGTCCACGAACGCGCCTTCGCCCTTGATCGGCGGCAACTGGCCGGGATCGCCCAGAACGAGGATCGGTTTGCCGAAGGACAGAAGATCCTGCGCCATTTCCTTGCCGACCATCGAGACTTCATCGAGCACGAGGAGTTTGGCTGTGCAAAGCGGCGACTCCGCGTTCAGAACGAAGCTCGGTTGATGCGCGTGTTGAAGGCGCGTTTCCAAACGGCGCAGACGTGCCTTGGCGAATAGTTCTTCATCGCCCGTAAGCGTGGAAAGAGACAAGCGGATGAGCGCGATTTCTTCTTGCAGACGTTCGATTTCTAGCGGCGATGTGCCGGAGACGCGATAGATCAGGCTGTGAATGGTCGAGGCTGGCGTGCCCTTGCGGGTCATGACGAGCGCGGCCTTGCCTGTGTAAGCGGCATAAAGGATATCGCCGTAACGCCCACCATCCTTCGGTTGATGAAGGCCGAGTTCGCTGGCGGTGTGGCGGATGACGGTCGTCTTGCCCGTGCCCGCATAGCCCATGACGCGAAAAACCTGCTGCTGTTTCGTGCAGTGCAGAAACCATTCCTTGATTTGCGCCATGGCTTGCGCTTGCTGGGGAGACGGCGTGAAATCGCTCATGCGTCCCTCCAGCAGCGATCATGGAAGGGGCAAAAACGGCACAGATAGAAATCGGCATGGGCGGCAAAGCGTGGAGGCAATTCCCGCGCGTCGATGGCGCGCAGAGCGTCCACAGCCCTGTCGGATTGACGTTGCGCCTCAGCCGCGTCGAACGGCACGGCCTCGTGCCACAATTCTTCGGTGTCTTTATTGAGCGCAGTAAAGAGGCATTGGCCGAGTTCCATATAGGCCATATAGAGATGCACTTGCGCCCAATAGATCGGTTTGGAGGCTTGCAATCCCTTTTTGACAAAATCCGTCCAGCCCTTGTTGCCAAGAGCCTTATGCTCCCACAAAGCGGGCCAAGGCAGACCGATGGACGGCCCGCCGATGATCACGCCGTCGATGTGACCGCGCACGCGCCCCTGCGCTGTTTCAAAACCGAATTGCGTGCCGTTTTTCTTGTGCGTGCGCAGATCGAACCCTGCGGCGCGCATCCAGCGGATCGACAAATCCTCGAACACATGCCCCGCCTCGAAGATGCGAAGCGTTTGGCCTTTGATTGTTTTGTCGGGATCCTCCGGCGTATGGGTGGCTGCGTAAACGAGCCGCCGCAGACAGGGTTCACCGATGGCGCTTGCACCGAGATAGGCGCGTTTGGGCTTCGAGATATGTTCGAGCAGCAAGGTCGCGTCGATACGGTCGTTGATGCCTTGGGCGAACAATACGGCGGGATTGACGGGGGCATAGGCGCAGCCGGAGCCGTGATTGAGATCAAGCATAGCGGCTCCTTAAAACGGTATTTCATCATCGAGAGGATTTGTCTGGCCCGCCTGCCGCTGCACCGATGCCTGAAACCCGTCCACGCAGGCTTCGATAAGCTGGTCGATTTGCGCGGGCGTGCAGTTTTGAAACGCGCTCATCAATTTGAGTTCCGCCAAAGCCTCGGCGAAATTGCGCCGTGCCTCTTTGATCGCCTGCTTTTCAAGAGCCGTCTTATCGATCATGCTCCCTCCCGATCTGCGCAAGAGGGTTGTCCAGCCGTCGAGGCAGCGCATGGAGCAGAATTTCCAGCGGTCTTTGCCTGTTTTGGCGATGGTTTGATCGAGGATAAAGCCTCTGGACTCGTGGGCGCACAGGGCGCAGGGAAGTCGCTGCACAAGAAACGGGTCAATGCGTCGTCCTGCGGGTCGCGCCGCGCACTCCGCTCCGAGGCCAGAACGATGAAGCGGGAGATGGCATTGTCCGCCATGATCATCAGTTCGGCCAGCGTGAGCCGCGCGATGGGTTGATGAAGACGACCGCGTCCTTCGAGCCATTGCCCGATTTCCTTTCCCGCCTCGCGCACCACAAAGGCGCGCCATGCGTCATCTGGCGAGAGAGCCTTTAATCCTTGAGCCATGCCGGACCTTCCGCTTTGGCTGGTGCTGGCGCGGAAGTCTGAGAGGTCGGCTGTTGCCATGCGGGCGCAGGAGGCGGCGCGGCCTGTCCCTGCGACCATGCGGGTTGGGCGTTTTGCGTCTGTCCCTGCGCGGGCGCGGCGCGGTGGCGCGAGGGAGACGGCGGCACGTCTTGGCCGTCCGTGACCATCTTCCATTCCTTTTCATCGGGAAGGATGGGACGATCCAGCACGTTGCGATCCGGATACTTGGGGTCGCGGCTCGGCTCCACACCGATCTTGGCGATAAAGCCGATGCCGTTCAGTTGAGAGAGGCCTTCAAGCCGCCGCTTGTTCTTGGCCGCGTCGCTCATATCGGACGGATCAAGACCGCACGCGCTGTCGATCATGGCGCGGAAGATGCGCTTGCTGATATTCCAGCCCATCGACTGGCCTTTGTCGTCGGGCTTGCCGCCCATGACCGTAAAGCTCTGGCGGAATTTGCGCCGCGCATGCGGGCCTTCGGCGACCGTGAACTCGCAATCCAGAGACAGAACGTCGCTCCCAGGGGAGTTGGACGGCTTCAGCAACCCTTGATCGGCGGGGCACGAACCGTCTGCGCCGCCGGGGCGCACATGCATAACCAGCTTGGCAAAGGTGCCATCGGGAATAAGTTCCGAGGCGCGTTGCGGTTCGACTTCGTTCATATCAAAAGAAGCGTTCATTTTGTTTCCTTTCTAGGAGTGGGTGGAAATGGCGTTGAGTTTGGCGAGAATTTGGCCGAGGTCAGCTGCCTCGGTCAGGCCGAGCTGGCCGGAGCGGTCTTTGGCGGGAAGTCCCCACGGATTGATGGCGTGGCACACGAGACGGCGCGTTTGGCCGCTGTCGGGATTGTGCCGATAGCCATCAGGGCTTTCATCGAAGAGAGAAAGCGTCATGACCTGATCGACAATGCCGGGAAGTTCGCGGCCCACTTTGCCGCCTTCCATTTGCGGCATCCAGATCGTGCGCTTCATGTCGTCCAAGGTCGCTTCGAGAATTCCGACAAGGATCACCGTTTTGCCGGGCGCGTGTTGCAGGTGTTTCAGGAGGCCGGTGACTTCACGGGCCAGCAAACCGTAGGCGCCGCGCGTGTCGGGTTTGCCTGTTTTGTCCGAAAAAGATTCGGGGCGCGTTTTGGCCCATGCCATCGCTTGGCGCGTCATGTCCGTGATGGAGTCGACAAACACGATCTTCTTGCGCGCGACAATGGTAGCGAGATCGCTGTATTTCTGGCAGACATGCGCGTAATGCGCCTCGGAAAAGAACCCGCTAGCCTCGGCGGCTGGGTTGATGCCGCCGATCAGGCAGGCGATGTCGAGCGCATCGGGAAAGGTGCGCACAGGAATGCTGTCGCCGCCCCAATCCTGCAAAGATTTCATGCCCGCTTCCAGATCGATGACCAGCGTGTCTTGCGGCGGCAAGCTCCGCGCCAGATAGGTTTTGCCGAAGCCGGAGGGGCCGAAGATGGCGACGGTCGTTTTCTGGTTGGCCGTGGCCAGACGTTCTTGGGCCGTGACGATGGAAAGAGCCATTAGCGTGCCTCCCCATCTTTTCTCTCGAACCGATAGGAAGGCTTGCCTGTGTCGACCATGCGGGCCGCTTCGAACAGGCTGCGCACGGCCTTGGGCCACGCGTTATAGGCGGCTTCGGCAATCTTGTATTCCGTCTGGACGTATTCGGACGGGTCTTCGCGCCAATCATGGATGATGGTGTGGACGGCCAAAGAAAGTCGGGTTTGATCCCACTTCACCCGCTTGGGAAGATTGGCGACGATGGTGAACGCGCCATCGGCGAAACGCGCCGTGCCCGTGTCCTTGCCTTCGCGTTGCCGCGCACCCTGCGCGATGTCAGCATATTTGAGATCAAGGGCAAGCAAGAGCTTGTCGTCTAACGCTTTGAGGCGCGACTTTTCTTCGTCCAGTTCTTCGAGAAGGAGCGCAAGCTCTTCCACGTTGAACGCGGCAATGTCGCTGGGCGTTTTGTCCGTCAGGTTTTCAAGCCTCAACCGATTGGCTAAGATCATGCGTCCTCCCCGTAATGTTGTCCGTAAAAAGCGATGAGCGCAGCCTCAGCGAGGCCGTCATCAGAGCGGCGCGGCCAGAGATGGGCGAAGCGCGGCATCAGCTGGCTGGCGCGGTAGCGGGCATCGTCCTTGTTGCTGGAGACTTTGAGTTTGCTCTTCCACGTCTGCGGCGTGATGAGCGTCATCGGCAGAAAGTTGGCCGCGATGATCCCTTTGATCGCGCCATAGCTTTCCCCGAAAGAAAACATGCTGGCTACGCCCTGTTTGGGCATGGACGCGACGCGCTCGATAAAGACATGAATACGCGGTTGGTTTTTCGTTTTGTCGTCGATGAGGTTCGCAAGGGCCGTCAGATCGAGAACGCGACGAACGCCCTTGCTCTTCGTGATCGTCAGAACAGGCATGGGCAGCACGCTCATCTCTTCATCGGAGCGAAAGGCCAAGCCGCCGGACAGGCCGGGATCGATGCCGATGAAGAGCGTCATGGCTGGCTGTCCTCGCCATAGATGTCCTTGAGGGTGACGCGGCCCTTGGTGACGGCGACCATTTTGTTGGCCACGCCGGGTCTGGGCTTGCGCGTGCCCTTGACGTAACGGCACACATTCATGGCGGCAGCCGTGCTGGTCATGCCCAAAAGCTTTGCAAAAGCGGCATACGTTAACTTTTTCTCGATCAGGTAATCGGATAGCTTCATAGGAAACGAAGTATCCTATATGGAAACAATAATCAAGGGAAAAGTTGTCTATTAGGAAACTAAATAATTTTCCTTGCCTTCATTTATCCAAAAAGGATACAATGTCTCCATGAACAGATTGCGAATCGTACGCGAAATGAAGAAGAAAACGCTTGAGGAAGTCGGCGAAGCGATGGGAACCACGCGCGCCACGATCCAGCGTTTTGAAACGGGTGGCCGCAACATCAGCCTGATCTGGCTGGAGAAGCTCGCCGATTATTATGGCGTCAATATCGCCGAGCTTGTGACGGACGATTTCGATGCTCAGATCGACTCGGTCTTGCTCGAAGAAGTCGTTGGGTATGCGCTTGAGCGATGCCGCCACGAGAAAGTCGACGGAAAAACCCTCGCCAAGGTCATCGCCATAACCTATGCCCGCTGCCAAAAAGCTCAGGAAGACGAGAAAACAGGGCAAATCAAAGAAAAAGTCGATGATATGCTGGCCTGCGTTCTTTGATCCGCGCTAATGTGATCCTACATATGTGAGCAGATAATGCATCGCCTCTTCAAACTGGTAGGTAGGCAGCTCCGACAGCTCATCAATCTGGAAGCGGCAGATCAACGCTGTGTGCAGATGCAGTTTTGCGCAGCCGATTTTTTTGGCGCGATAAAAAACAAGCGCCTCCAAGAGTTCGCTTTCTATCCGTCCAATAGGGGAAGTCCAGCAAGGGATGGGGAAGGATTCCCCTGAAGAATAAAGCTGCTGTTCCTCGGCGGCATTCTCGAAGGTAACACGAACCATCTTCTTGAAATTACTCATCTAAAATCTCTTACCGATATATCGTGTTACCAAAAAAGAGCAACTCATGGGACGCATCATGCCTGAAATAGGGTCAAATTTCAATCAAAAACTTGACATTTAGTTCAAATTAGTCTGAACTTCGGTATATTTCATACGAAAGGACGCCTATGACCCTCTCACCAGAACAGCTTCGCGCCGCACGCGGCCTGCTCAATATCTCGCAGGACGAACTTGCCAAGCAAGCGGGCGTGGCCATCACCTCCATTCGCCAGTATGAGCTGGGCAATACGGCGAGCCTGCAACAAAAAACGCTCAACGCCTTGATGGCCTTTTTCGCGGAGAAGCTGGAGTTCATCGGGGATCGCGGCGTTGCGCTGCGGGAAAGGGGTCACCTCGTTTTGGAGGGCGTGCATGCGAAGGAGTTCCTGCTGGACGATATCTCCAAGCACCACCAAGGCAAAGAGCTGCTGGTTTTGTGCGGCAATACGACTTCGCCCCAGTTCGACACACAATCTTTTTGCGAAGCGTTGAGGGAGAAAGGCTATACGACCCGCTGCATCTGCCAAACGAAAGACTGCCCGTTTCCGATCAAGACCTTTCCAGTCCCGTTTGATCCTTCCGTTCTTCAGATCGTCTATGGATCCACCGTCGCCCAGATGGTTGCCCCTGAGAAGATCCTTTTGACCCGCTCGAATATGCTTTCCGAGGGGCTTGCGCAGATTTTTGAGATCCTCTGGAGCATGCTGCCCGACGATAACGGGGAAAACGGTGATCATCAGCCCTCTGCCGAGAAGAAAAAGGCGGGCTGAGCCTATTTTGGAAACAACAATCACTTTTTATTGACTCATGTTGCCTATTTGGATACAAGGAGGGAAAGGGCTGGCACGCCGCTGGCCCCAAACATCGTATCGGAGATCCCTTAATGTCATCCATAACAGCCAATCTCTATCTTGATTTTTCTCACCGCTGCCTGCGGGAAATGCTCCATTATTTAAGCGAAGGCCGTTTTATCGATGCCCTTGACGTAGGCTGCCTCGGCGCCGAACTTTACAGGGAGGCCGCGCCTTCCACCAGCGATGAAGAAGTCGCGCTCTTCATCCACACAGCCCTCAGAACGCCGCATCCGTCCGAGCCCAAACAAAAGGCGGGGCGCGCTGCGTGAGAAGGTTCCGTTTCTTTAAGCAACTTTGGCGCTGGTGGCGCACCGTTTGGGCGAGGGGCTGATGACGCATGGGCCTCTCGTTCTCACGGTCGAGCAAGTTGCCGAAAGATTACAGATTAGCCCAAGTGCCGTCCTTCGCCTGCGCACGCAAAGAAGACTTGCGTTTGTAAAAATTGGAAGCCAAGTACGGTTCCGCATTGAAGATGTGGAAGATTATCTCAAAAGGTCATTGACGCCATGTCAGGAGCGCGAAAAACCCCGTGGCTCGGTAAAGAGCCCAATCAAAAAGTTTGGTACATCTATTGGTTCGAAAGCTCCAGACGGATCCGGCGACGCAGCACGCGCACTGATGATCGCACAGAAGCTGAAAAAATCCTCGGCGAGTTCATCTTAGAATACGCGGAGCAAGAAGAACACGGCCCCATCGCCAAGCCTGAAAAATACCCTATCGCTACGGCCTTGCGCTGGTATCTGCAGGAACGCGGCCCCGAACTCGCCACCGCCGATCTGGCCGCGCGCACCGTCGAAAACTTCATCGGCTTCTTCGGAGGCGAGGCGACCGTCTCGACCCTCACGCCACAGGTTCTGAAACGATACGAACGCGAACGCACAAGAAAGACTCGCGTTTATCAGACCAAGGACGGCATCAAGGAAGTCGAAGACGCGCGGCCCATCACCACAGCGACGATCCGCCGCGAGCTGGTCATTCTTGTGGCCTCGCTCAATCACGCCATTGTGAACGGGCGGTTGACAGCTGCGCCCAAGATTCCGTTGCCTGCCATGGGGCAGCACAAAATGCGCTATCTTGAGCCGGAAGAGATCGAGCGACTGCTCGATAACTGTCCCGAACCGCACGTCCGTCTGTTCATCAAGCTGGGCATCACCACGGGCGCACGCAAAGGCGCGCTGATGGAGCTGACTTGGGATCAGGTGGATTTTGCGAACAGAATTCTTTATCTGAACCCGCAAGGGCGACAGCAAACCAAGAAACGGCGCGCCATCGTTCCCATCAGCGACCATCTTTTCCGCGACCTTGTGGAAACAAAGAAAGCGCAGGAAGACTACGCAAAAGGACAGTCGGAGCTGGCCGGAGAAACCGTGCCGCCTTGCGAGAAAGTGATCGCCTTTAACTTCGAGCCCGTCAAAAACATTCGCACGGGATTCCGCCGCTCATGTGAGCGCGCCGGAATAGAGGGCGTTACGCCCCACACGTTGCGCCACACGGCGGGCACGCTCATGGCCTTGGCTGGTGTCGACCTTTTCCTCATTGCGCGGCTCCTTGGCCATTCTGTGCAAAGGACGACCGAGCTTTACGCCCACCTCCAGCCCAACTATCTGCGCGGCGCGGTCGATGTACTGGCGACCGCCGCCTATCACGGCCAACTGACCCGCGTGAACAACGCCGAGCGGGCTGCGGTCGTTCACTAAAAATCCAAAGAAAAATAGACTGCTCTCACGTTCGGCGGGTAGCCGTTAAGGATATATCTGATTGAAAACAAAAGAGCAGATTATCCGAAAAAGATAATCTGCTCTCATGTTTGCTCTCATACTAGCGAACGTGCTCTACCCATAGGAAGAGCTAACTCTTTGTTCTGTCGCCCTAAAAATGGTGCTGCCGAGAGGAATTGAACCTCCGACCCCGTCCTTACCAAGGACGTGCTCTACCCCTGAGCTACGGCAGCGAAAATCAAGCAGAGGGGTCTTTTGCCATAGGGGGGCATAAAGTGCAAGAATCTCCTGGACGCATCGTTTTTCGCGGCGCGCCGCTTTTCTAATAGGCTGTTTTGTATGCCTTTCCGGCCTTTTTATACGGGGGTTGCAAAGTCGGCTTTTTGCCGTTAAGACAGCATTCCTCGTTTGTTCATGAAAATGTGGGCGATTAGCTCAGTTGGTAGAGCAGCTGACTCTTAATCAGCGGGTCGTGGGTTCGAGCCCCCCATCGCCCACCATTTTCAAACTTCAAGAAAATCTCCTGAGACGCGGATTCTCGCTCTTTCTCTACGCTCCTTCGTAGTTTGACCGGGACAGGGCGTTGGCCCTAACCGTTCTGCACCGCTCTCAAAGTAAGGGGAGGGTGAGGGCGCGAAACGGGCGAAAACGGTTTCTTGAGCGCAACGTCGATCTCTTCGAGCGTTTTTCTCGCGTGCTCGACTACACATTTGGCCGTGCAGTTGTCCAGGACAGCTTGCGTTTTTTCCCGCAAAGAAGGAGTCGCAAGCGAGCCGTCTATGCCGACGCAGTCCTTGATAGTTTTCAAGGCTGAACATAAACAGGACCTGATAAAGAGATTACGGTCGTTAAGCGGAGGCAGAAGGCCGTTTTCGGCAATTTTGCAAAGACGCGGCGCCGGGATTTGAGGGGCGGAAAGAAATAATCGCAACTCGTGCTGCGTGTATTCCCGTATCTGATTGTCCGGGTCCAGCGAAGTTTGATCCAAAAAGGAGAGTATCGTCCCATCAGGAACAGTTCTCGCCCCTCTTATAGTGCCCAGAAGATCCATACCCTCCATTCGGACTTTCGAATCTTCATGGGCGAGCGCTTTTCGGACGACGGGCAGAGCGAAGGGCGCCAGGTCGTCGCTTTCCTGCGCGGCGACGTCGAAAAGCCGGACGATTCTGACAAAAAGTTCGTCCGTGCGCGGATCGTTAGCAAAGGGAAGAGCGGCTTCGAGCAGGAGGGGGACTTTGGGGTCTTTATTCTTCGCGAGATCGCGCACGCTCAGAAAAAGCTCATCCAAAAGGCCTTCGTCCGTTTCATCGACGATCTTAAGAGCGATGTCCGAGGCCCAGCCTCTGTCCATCAGGTGCTGGAAAGTTTCAGCGAAAGGCTGGGAAGTGGGCGGGGCGTTAAAGGCGTTTTTTTTCATGTCATATGTTCTTTTGAAAACCTTATGCTCTACGGATAGCAGAATGTTTTTAGTTTCCCAAGATAAAGCGCGATGGTTAATCCTTAAAAGATGAAAGGAATAACAAAGTCTTTGCAAAGCCTCTCCCTTTATCTTATCCTGCTCGCCATGCGCGATGTTCAACCTTTGTTGAGAGAGACCCTCAGGCCCGCTTTTGCGGCCCGGCCCTCCGCGCTCGCCCTGATCGCCGCGATTATTATTATTCCTGCGTAAGCAGGAACATCAACGCGGCTCATCCTTACAATTCGTCTCTTTCGTTTCCTTAGCTCAGGGCAAGGGTTCCTATGGTTTCGCAACGGCTTTATCTTTACGACACGACGCTTCGCGACGGCGCGCAGACGCGCGGGGTCGATTTTTCCCTCAAGGACAAAAAAACGCTGGCGACTTGGCTGGATTCGTTCGGCATGGATTATGTCGAGGGCGGCTGGCCGGGCGCCAATCCTGTCGATACGGAATTTTTCGCAAGCCCCCCGGCCATGCAAAAATCCCGTTTTACGGCTTTCGGCATGACGCGACGTCCCGGTTTTTCGGCCTCGGACGATCCGGGTCTGCAGGCGGTTCTAAACAGCCCGGCCAAGGCCGTTTGTCTTGTCGGCAAGACATGGGATTTTCACGTTAAAGACGCTTTGGGCGTGAGCCTTGAGGAGAACCTCGATCTGATCCGTACCTCGCTTGAAGAGGCAGTCAAGCGCGGCAAAGAAGCTTTGTTCGACGCCGAGCATTTCTTTGACGGTTACAAATCCAATCCCCGCTATGCCGTCGCTTGCCTGCGCGCGGCGCTTGAGGCCGGGGCGCGGTGGGCCGTTTTGTGCGACACGAACGGCGGCGCCTTGCCGCACGAGGTCGCTTCCATCGTCGGCGACATTTCCTCTTTTGTGCCGACCCATCAACTTGGTTTCCACGGACATAACGATACGGGTAATGCGACAGCGAATAGCCTTGCAGCCGCGCGGTCGGGTTGCCGCATGATTCAGGGCACGTTAGGCGGTCTTGGCGAAAGATGCGGCAATGCCGATCTTTTCACGCTTATCCCCTCTTTGATGAAACGGATGGGATTCGATGTCGGCCTTTCGAAAGAGAAGTTACGGGGATTGACGGATTTCAGCCGCCGGTTCAACGCGCTTTTGGACCGCGATGGCGATCCCGGCGCGCCTTATGTCGGCGCAGCGGCGTTCGCGCACAAGGGCGGGCTTCATGCCTCCGCCGTGGCCAAGAATCCTTCTCTTTATGAACATATGGACCCCGCGCTGGTCGGCAACGGGCGCGAAGTTCTGATGTCGCAGCAGGCCGGGCAATCGAATGTCCGGGCGCAACTTAAGGCCCTGAACATTGAAGTAGATGATAAGGCCCCCGAATTGCCTGGGCTCCTTGAGGCTGTCAAAAAGCGGGAAGCACGCGGCTACGCTTACGATCACGCGGTGGGAAGTTTCGCCGTTCTGGCTTTGCGGCGTTTGGGCAGGTTGCAGGAGGCGTTTGTCCTGGAAAGTTTTGATGCCCACACGCGCGGTGTTCGGACCCCTGAAAACGGCTGCGACGTGACGGTGCAGGCCGAAGTTCGTTTACGGATCGGACAGGAGGTCAAAAGCGCCTCCGCCGAAGGCAACGGCCCCGTTCACGCCTTAGATCAAGCTTTGAGGAAAGCGCTCGTTCCCTCTTTCCCGGCGCTCGACGCCGTTCATCTGACCGACTTCCGCGTGCGTATTCTCGATACGGGCGCGGCGACAGGCGCCGTCACCCGCGTGCTTTTGGAATCCGAGGATCGTTCCTTGAACACAAGCTGGACGACCGTCGGCGTGTCCACCAACATCATCGCCGCTTCGCTGGAGGCGCTGCTGGATTCCTACGCATTTAGGCTGGGATGTCTTTAGGGCAGCAGGCGCTCGCAAGGTCCTCATGCGAAACGCGCGGCCTTGAAATAAAGGCGCGTCCGTCTTGCACGGCTATTTCGGCGGGCATGGGGCGCAGATTATAGAGCGAGCCCATCGTGTAGCCGTAGGCTCCGGCGTTCAGGATGGCGAGAACATCGCCTTCCCTGATTTCCGGCAATAGGCGGTCCGAGGCGAACAGATCGCCCGTTTCGCAGATATTGCCGCAAACGTCGTAGGTTTGAAGAGGGCCGTTTGGATTCGAGATGTTTAGGATGTGATGATAGGCGTCGTACAAAACGGGTCGGATCAAGTGCGAGAAGCCCGAATCCGTTCCGGCAATCAGGCGCGCTTTGTTGCGGATCAGCGAATTGACACGCGTGACAAGAATTCCGCATTCCGCCGCCACGAATTTTCCCGGCTCGAAATACAAATCAAGCTCGCGCCCGTATTCGGCGCAGAAGGAAGAAAACAGCGCGCTCGCGCGGCGTCCGAAATCGTCGTAATCGATTTGCCTTTCATCGGGACGGTAGGGAACCTTGAAACCGCCGCCGAAATCCACAAAACGCAGAGCCGGAAACCATTCGCGTTTGGCGATGGAGAGCAGGTTTTTCATGCCTTCGACGAACTTTTCCGGATCGGCGATGCCGCTGCCCGTATGTTCGTGCAGCCCCACGATGGTCAGTCGTGCCGCCGCCGCGATGTCCAGGGCCTCGCCGACGTTCTCCAGCCGGATGCCGAACTTGGTCTTATCGCCGCCCGTTTGGACTTTCGCATTCTCGCCCGCCACGACGTCCGCGTTGAAGCGCAGGCAGACCTCGGTGTTCGGACATAAAGAGGCATAACGACGCAGGCCCGACAGGGAGTCGATGTTGAACAAGACGCCCTGTCCTTTGAGAAGAAGAATCTCTTCGTCCGTCATGTTGTTGGCGGTGTAGAGAAGGTCTTCCTTTTTGAAACCGAGCTTGAGCGCCAAAAGAACCTCGGCGGGGCTGACCGTATCAAGACGCGCGCCGATATTTTTAAGGGCCAGCAAAAGGTGCGGATTGGCGTTCGCCTTCATGGCGTAATGAATCTTAACGCGCGGCCATTCGAAAATGCGGCGCAGATAATCGTAGCGACCAAGGGCGTGGTTCAGGTCGTAAAGGTAAAAAGGCGTCGGATACGTCTCGCATAGGGAGGCGAGGGAAAGCCCCTGAATCTCGAAAGCCTCTGCCTTCATTTTGATAGGAGTATTCAGCGCGCCGAGATCGTTTGTCATGTTTTTCCGTCGATTGCAGGTCATTACCTTTTTATTAAGGGTTGGAACCCTACACTTTTTGGCCCCTTTCATCAATAAGGAGGATCCATGTCGCGTTTCCTTTTTCTTCTGGTCTGCTTTTTCTTCTCCACGCAGGCTTTGGCCGAAGGAGGACTTGACACGACCGGCGATCCCTTGCCCATCAGCGTCGGCGGGACCCGGATCATGCAAGTCACCAGCACCGGCGTCGGGATCGGCAACACGGACCCGCAGGCCGTTTTGGACGTGACGGGCGGGGTAAAAATCGGAGGCGCCGATTTGTGCGACGCCGAACGGGCGGGAACGATCCGTTGGACAGGCGCCGATTTTCAGGGGTGCAACGGCTCTTCCTGGGTCAGTTTGACGACAGCGGCGAAAACGACGATCTGGGTCAGCAATTTCACGACGGCGCAGCGTTGTTCTGTCGTTTGTCCGAACGGTATGACTATTGTGACCGGCGGCTGCGAGGGCGCCAGCTCGGGCAGAATTTCTAAGAGCAGGCCTTTGGGCGCTTCGGGCGGGGCAATGCCCAGCCCGGTAACGGGGTGGGAGTGCGAACGTGGGGACGGAACGGTCGCCTTTCTTGCTTGCTATGCTAAATGCGAGAGATAAAAGGTTAACGGCGCTCTTTTCCGGCGGACTTTGAAACGGTTGACAGGAGGGGGCCGCTTGCCCTAAAGCTGGCCCCCTCCAACGCGCGGGTGTAGCTCAGTTGGTTAGAGCGTCGGCCTGTCACGCCGAAGGCCGCGGGTTCAAGTCCCGTCACTCGCGCCATTTCACAAAAAAGCCCCCGTAAGGGGGCTTTTTTGTGAAATAACAATAAGAGTCGGGGCTTGAACCCAAGACAGCGGGTTCACCAAACGCCGAGAGGCGTTTGGCGCGAGACCTGTCACTCACAGAGTGAGTGGCAGGCGAGGCCGGAGGCCAGAAACGCGAGGAATCGAGCGTTTCTGCAATTCCCGTCACTCGCGCCATTTCACAAAAAAGCCCCCTTACGGGGGCTTTTTTGTCTTCCCGAAGAACCTTGCGCCTTCGGATGTCTTGCCGTTCCTTCCCCTTGATTTTCTTTCCTGTTCGTACGAATCTCTTTTTGCGTCGCGTCGCTGTCCCTCCTGCTGCGCGCTAAGAGAGGTCCTTGCCGTGTCCCACGATCTTTTGGTTGCCTATCTGCCGGTTGCGGTTTTTATGGTCGTGGCGATGGGCGTGGCCGTGGCGGCGTTGGTCCTTTCCTTTCTTTTGGCTAAGCAAAACCCGGACAAAGAAAAAAACGCCCCCTACGAATGCGGTTTTCCGGCCTTTGCCGACGCGCGGGCGCGGTTCGATGTGCGGTTCTATCTGGTCGCCATCCTTTTCATCATTTTCGATATCGAGGTCGCGTTTTTGTTTCCTTGGGCCGTTTCCCTGGGCGCGATCGGATGGCTCGGTTTCGGCTCCATGATGCTGTTTCTGGCCGCCCTGACAGTTGGCTTCGTTTATGAATGGAAGAAAGGCGCGCTCGAATGGGATTGATCAAGCCGCAAGAGCCGCTTCTTCCTCCTAAGGGCGTCGTGCTCGCCAAGTTCGACGAGCTTTTGGCCTGGGCGCGGACGGGCTCTCTTTGGCCCATGACGTTCGGCCTCGCCTGCTGCGGGGTCGAGATGATCCACGCCTACATGGCGCGGTACGATCTGGACCGTTTCGGCATGATGCCACGGCCCAGTCCGCGCCAGTCCGACGTGATGATCGTGGCGGGCACATTGACTAACAAAATGGCGCCCGCTTTGCGCTCGCTTTACGATCAAATGCCGGAACCGCGCTGGGTCATCTCGATGGGAAGCTGCGCGAACGGAGGCGGTTATTACCATTATTCCTATTCGGTCGTGCGCGGCTGCGACAAAATCGTGCCCGTCGATATTTACGTGCCCGGTTGTCCGCCCACGGCGGAGGCGCTCGTCTATGCGCTTTTGCAGCTTCAGCGCAGAATCCGTCGCGGGGCCAAGGCGACTTTTATCG
>CAZZDK010000002.1:0-20476 GCA_964652235.1 uncultured Rhodospirillaceae bacterium | reverse complement strand
AGGAGAGCGCATGAGCGAGCTCCTTTTCGCTACGATTAAAGGCCTTTTGGGCGAATCTTTTCTGGCTATGGGTGTCGAGCGGGGCGAGACGGAAATTCTCGTGCGACGCGGGCGGTTGCGCGAGGCCTTGCGCTCTTTGCGCGACGACCCGTTTCTCGCGATGGATCAATTGATGGACGTTTGCGGGGCCGATTATCCGGACAGGGCCGAGCGGTTCGAGGTCGTCTATCAGCTCTTGAGCCTTAAAAACAATCTGCGTCTGCGTCTCGTGGTGCGGACGGACGAAAACGGCGCCGTACCTTCGGCTGTCGAAATTTATCCTTCCGCCGGATGGTTCGAGCGCGAGGTTTTCGATCTGTTCGGCATTGTATTTGAGGGGCACCCCGATTTGCGCCGGATTTTGACGGATTACGAGTTCAAATGGCATCCTTTGCGCCGCGATTTTCCGCTCACGGGCTTTACGCAAAAACGCTACGACGATTTGCTGCGCCGCGTGGTGGAAGAACCCGTCTCGTTGCCGCAGGATTACCGTTCCTTTGACGCGCAAAGCCCTTGGAAAGGCCTCACCGACGTGCAGAAGAGGGGGGAGGTATGACCGAGGCCGTGCGCGTTGAGATCAAGGAAAAAGACGGCTCGGAGCGCGAGCCGTTCACGATCAATTTCGGTCCGCAGCATCCTGCCGCGCACGGCGTTTTGCGGCTTATCCTTGAGATGGACGGCGAGGTCGTCGAACGCGCCGACCCGCATATCGGTATGTTGCACAGAGGCACCGAAAAGCTCATCGAGCATAAGACCTATGCGCAGGCTCTGCCTTATTTCGACCGGCTTGATTACGTCACGCCGATGGCCTCCGAACATTGCTTCTCGCTTGCGGTCGAAAAGCTGCTCGGCATCGCCCCGCCGCCGAGGGCTCAATACATTCGCGTGCTTTTCGCCGAGATCACGCGGCTTTTGAACCATTTGCTGGCTTTGACGACGTTCGCTCTCGACCTGGGCGCGATCACGCCTTCCCTCTGGGGCTTCGAAGAGCGCGAGAAGCTCATGGAGTTTTACGAAGCCGTTTCCGGCGCGCGTATGCACGCCAATTACATCCGTCCGGGCGGCGTGGCGCGAGATTTGCCGGAAGGGCTGATCGACAAGATACGCCTTTTCGTTAAGGGGTTTCCTTCTTTTATCCGCGATCTCGAAACGCTTTTGACCGAGAACAGAATCTTCAAGCAACGCACCGTCGATATAGGGATCGTTTCGAAAGAAGACGCCATCGCCTGGGGCTTTTCCGGCCCGATGTTGCGGGCGAGCGGCGTGGCGTGGGATTTGCGCAAAAGCCAACCTTACGACGTTTACGCGGAGATGGACTTCGACATTCCCGTCGGCAAGACGGGCGATTGCTATGCCCGCTATCTCGTGCGCGTGGAGGAAATGCGGCAATCCTTGCGGATCATGGCCCAATGCCTTGAGGCGCTCGAGAGGGAAAAAGGCCGCGTGATGGTGGACGATTATAAAGTGGCCTTTCCGGACCGGGCGGACATTGAGCGCTCGATGGAGGCGCTTATCCATCATTTCAAACTGGCGACCGAGGGTTATCGCGTGCCCGCGGGCGCGACTTATACGGCGGTCGAAGCGCCAAAGGGCGAGTTCGGCGTTTATCTCGTCGCGGACGGATCGAACAAGCCCTATCGCTGCAAAATTCGCGCGCCGAGCTTCGTGCATTTGCAGGCGTTGCCCATGATGGCCAAGGGCCATATGCTCGCGGACGTCGTGGCGATCATCGGGAGTCTGGATATCGTGTTCGGGGAGATCGACCGATGAGCCTTTGCCAGCCTCAACATTTCTTTTTCTCGGCTGAAAATCTCGCGGCGGCGAAGAAGATTATCGCCCAATATCCTCCCGGCAAGCAGGCCAGCGCGGTGCTGCCTTTGTTTGAGCTCGCGCAGCGTCAGCATGGCGGCTGGTTGCCCCGCGCGGCGATCGCCTATATCGCGGAAATGCTCGAAATGCCCGCCATCCGCGCTTTCGAGGTCGCTTCGTTTTACACGATGTTCAATCTGGAGCCGGTCGGAAAGTACCTCGTCCAGCTTTGCCGCACGACGCCGTGTTGGCTGGCGGGCGGGCAGGCGATCGCGAAGGCGTGCGAGGAGAAGCTCGGCATCAAGATCGGCGAAACAACGCCCGACAAACTGTTTACGCTTAAAGAGGTCGAATGCCTCGGGGCCTGCGTGAACGCGCCGGTCATGCAGATTAACGACGATATGTACGAGGATTTAACGCCCGAAAGCGCGCGCGCGATTTTGACCGATCTGGCCGAGGGGCGAAAGCCGAAAGTCGGCTCGCAGACCGGGCGCTGCGGTTCCTGTCCTTGCGGAGGCGAGAAAAATGCTCGCTGACAAGGACCGCATCTTCACCAATCTGTACGGCTTCGAACCCTGGGGCCTCGCGGGCGCCAGAAAGCGCGGCGTGTGGGACCATGTGGCTTCGATCATTCGCAAAGGGCCGGACGCGATCATCGCGGAGGTCAAGAATTCCGGCCTGCGCGGGCGCGGCGGCGCAGGCTTCGGGACGGGGCTCAAATGGTCCTTTATGCCGAAACCTTCGGACAAGCCGCATTATCTGATCGTCAACGCGGACGAGTCCGAGCCGGGCACCTGCAAAGACCGCGACATTCTGCGCCACGATCCGCACAGGTTGATCGAGGGGGCTCTTATCGCCGCTTCGGCCATTCACGCGCATAAAGTCTTTATCTATATTCGCGGCGAGTTTTACGCCGAAGCGCAGCGCGTCCGGCAGGCGATCGAGGAAGCCTATGAGGCGCGCCTGATCGGCAAAAACGCCGCCGGATCGGGCTGGGATTGCGATTTTGTTCTCCATCGCGGAGCCGGCGCTTATGTTTGCGGCGAGGAAAGCGCGCTCATGGAAAGCCTTGAGGGCAAAAAGGGCCAGCCGCGCAACAAGCCGCCCTTTCCGGCGGGCGCGGGCCTTTACGCCTGCCCGACGACAATCAACAACGTGGAGACCATTGCGAATATCGGCGAGATCATGCGGCGCGGCGGCGGCTGGTACGCTTCTCTGGGGCGGATGAATAATACGGGCACGAAGCTCTTCTGCATTTCCGGCCACGTCAACAAGCCGTGCAACGTCGAAGAAATCATGGGCGTTTCGCTACGCGAGCTGATCGAAAAGCACGCGGGCGGCGTGCGCGGCGGCTGGGACAATCTGCTGGCCGTCATACCGGGCGGCTCTTCCGTTCCCCTTTTGCCCGCCGCTTTGTGCGATAAAGCGGTTATGGATTACGACGGGCTACGCGAGCTCGGTTCCGGTCTCGGCTCGGCGGGCGTGATCGTGATGGATAAATCTACGGATATCATCGAGGCCGTCGCGCGGCTGTCACACTTCTATATGCACGAAAGCTGCGGACAATGCACGCCTTGCCGAGAGGGAACGGGCTGGATGGCGCGGATCATGGACCGCATGGTGCGCGGCGAGGCCGAGATCGAGGAAATCGACCAGCTTTGGGATATCTCGAAGGAAATCGAAGGACGCACCATTTGCGCGCTCGGCGACGCCGCCGCCTGGCCGGTGCAGGGCCTTATCCGCCACTTCCGCCACGTTATGGAGGAGAGGATCAGGAATAAGGAAGGGGGCGGCTCATGCCTAAGCTGACCATCGACGGCAGGCAGGTTGAGGTCGCGCCCGGCACGTCGGTGCTTCAGGCCTGCGAGCAGATTGGCATCGAGATACCGCGCTTTTGTTATCACGACAGGCTGACGGTTGCCGGGTCGTGCCGTATGTGCCTTGTCGAAATCGAAAAATCGCCCAAGCCCGTGGCCAGTTGCGCTATGCCCTGCGCCGAGGGCATGGTCGTGCGTACGAACACGCAGGCCGTTCGCCAGGAGCGGCAGGGCGTGATGGAAATGCTGCTTCTGAACCATCCGCTCGATTGCCCGGTTTGCGACCAAGGCGGCGAATGCGATTTGCAGGATCTGGCTTTCGCTTACGGACGCGACAGGGGTCGCATGAAAGAACCGCGTCGTCGTGTGAAGGACAAGGATCTGGGACCGCTTATCCAGACCAATATGACGCGCTGCATCCATTGCACGCGCTGCGTTCGTTTTATGGAAGAAATCGCGGGTTCGCCGGAACTCGGCGGTTTGGGGCGAGGGGAAAAGCTGGAAATCGCGCCCTGCCACGAGGGGCCGCTTTATTCGGAAATGTCCGGCAACCTCGCGGACGTTTGTCCCGTCGGCGCCCTGACGAGCAAGCCCTACGCCTTTCGCGCCAGGCCGTGGGAACTGATGAAGACCGACAGCGTCGACGTGATGGACGCCGTGGGTTGCGCGATCCGCTTGGATTCGCGCGGCGGCGAGGTTATGCGCATCGTTCCGCGCCTGAACGAAGAGATAAACGAGGTTTGGATCAACGATAAAACGCGTTTCGCTTGCGATGGGCTTAAGGTCCAAAGATTGGACAGGCCGTACATTCGCGAAGACGGACGGCTGCGTCCGGCGGAATGGGACGAAGCCCTGGAAGCCGTGGCCCAAAAGCTGTTGCCGCTTGCGCCCAACCGCATCGCCGCCCTTTGCGGCGATCTGGTCGATTGCGAGAGTCAATTCGCGCTCGCGCAGTTCATGCGCAAACTTGACAGCCCTCATCTGGACTGCCGCCAGGACGGCGCGACCTATGATGTTTCGGCGCGGGCCGGATACATCATGAACAGCGGCATCGCGGGAATCGAAAAGGCCGACGCGATTTTGCTGATCGGCACAAATCCGCGTCACGAAGCCACGCTCGTCAATGCGCGGATACTGAAGCGTTGGCGCGCAGGGGGGTGTCCCGTCGGCGTGATCGGCGCGCCCGTGCCGCTCGGCTATCCGTTCCGTCCCATCGGCTATTCGCCGCTCGCTATGCGCGAATTAATGGAAGGAAAGCACGAATATGCGGGTTTTCTGAAAAAGGCGAAGAATCCGCTCCTTATTCTGGGCGCGGGCGCTTTGGCCAGGTCCGATGGCGCGGCTATTCAAGCCCTCGCGCGGGAACTGGCCGAGACGTTCGAGATGGTTCGCGAGGACTGGAACGGCTTTAACGTGCTGCAACTTGCGGCCTCGCGCGTGGGCGGGCTGGACCTCGGCTTGGTGCCCGGTTCCTACGGGATGGACACGAAGCGCATACTTCACGCGGCGGAAGTCGGGGATCTGGACGCGCTTTATCTTTTGGGCGCGGATGAAATTGATACGACGCGCCTGGGCAAGACGTTCGTCATCTACCAAGGGCATCACGGAGACAAGGGCGCGGCCCGGGCCGACGTCGTTTTGCCGGGCGCGGCCTATACCGAAAAAGACGCGACTTACGTGAACACGGAAGGCCGCGTCCAGCGCGCGCGCCGCGCCGTTCATCCGCTTGGGCAGGCCAAGGAAGATTGGGAGATTTTCGCCCTTCTTTCGCGGGCGATGGGGCGGGCGCTGCCCTTTGAAACATTGACGGGCCTGCGCGATAAGATGATTGCCGCCAGGCCGTGGCTTGGACGCATCGGCCGAGTCGCGAAGGCGGAATGGAAGCCTTTCGGCCAACCGGGCACGCTTTCGATTGATCCTTTCGAGGTGGCGGTCGCCAATTTTTACATGACCGATCCGATCAGCCGCGCATCGCCCACCATGGCGAAGTGTACGCGCGAGATACTGCCGCTTATCATGGGAGAGGAGGGATGAAGGGAGGCTTAAGGAGAAAATATTTTATGTTTATATCGTCACCGATAAACCTTACGGTACGCTTTATGTCGGCGTTACGAACGATCTTGCGCGTCGCGCATGGGAACATGAAGAAGGCGTCTACAAAGGGTTTTCAAGAAAATACGGCCTTAAAATGCTTGTGTATTATGAAGCTTACGCGACAGCCATGGATGCAATCAAACGGGAGAAAAATATTAAAAAATGGCGGAGAGACTGGAAAAAACAAGCTATTGAAAAAAATAACCCAGCATGGCGGGATTTATATGAAGAACTGTAAAAGCAACAAACGGGATGCCCGCTTTCGCGGGCATGACGAAGAAGAAAGATGGTTCCATCAAAGCCGTCGCTCCCGCGCAAGCGGGAGTCCCGTTTGGTCCATCTTTGGATTTTGGGTAAGAAAAAAGACTTTCGTTGGGAGAGGGAGGCCGAACTGGCGGGCATCCCATTTTGTTTCTCTTGGGAAAGAGGGCCCCTATGTTTGAAAGCCTGAACATCGACTGGCCCTTTCTTCTATGGACGCTTCTCGGCACGGGGGCGATTATCGGCGTCATTCTCGGCGCGACGGCCTATCTGACGTGGTTCGAGCGCAAAGTCCTTGGCGCAATCCAGATTCGCAAAGGGCCGAACGTCGTCGGGCCTTTCGGTCTGCTTCAGCCCATGGCAGACGGCTTGAAAGTTCTCGCGAAGGAGACGATCCTACCAACGCGCGCGAATGTGGGGCTGTTTCTCGCCGCGCCTGTTTTCACGTTCTTTCTGGCGCTTTCCGCCTGGGCCGTCATTCCTTTTGACGCCCGGCTGGTTTTGGCCGACATCAATCTGGGCGTGCTTTATCTGCTCGCGATTTCCTCGCTCGGCGTTTATTCGATCATCATTGCCGGTTGGGCGTCCAATTCGAAATACCCGTTTCTAGGCGCTTTGCGCAGCGCCGCGCAGATGGTGTCTTACGAAGTATCCATCGGCCTCGTTCTGGTGACGGTCCTTTTGAAGGCCGGAACGCTCAATCTTTCGAAGATCGTTCTCGCGCAGCAAGACGGCTGGTACGTTTTCTCGCTTTTGTTTCCGATGGCGATCCTGTTCTTTGTCTCGGCTCTGGCTGAGACGAACCGCAATCCCTTCGACCTGCCGGAAGGAGAGTCCGAACTCGTCGGCGGCTTTAACACCGAATACTCGGCGATGATCTTTGCCATGTTCTTTTTGGGCGAATACACGAACATGATCCTGATGAGCGCGATGACGAGCGTTCTTTTTCTGGGCGGCTGGCTTCCGCCGCTCGAGATTCTGGGCTTCATACCGGGGTTCGTCTGGTTTGCGCTCAAGATTTGTGCGTGCCTGTTCGTTTTCCTCTGGGTGAGGGGCACGTTGCCGCGCTACCGTTACGACCAACTTATGCGCGTCGGCTGGAAGTGGTTCTTGCCGCTTGCGCTGCTCTGGGTCGTTGTGGTCGCGACGGTTCAAATGCTTGGGGGCGTCGCGTCATGAACGTCAAAAGCCGCCTCAAATATTTCTTTCTGATCGACATTCTTCAAGGGATGGCGTTGACCTTTCGCTACATTTTCAAAAAGAAAGCCACGATCAATTATCCTTACGAAAAAGGGCCTATAGGTCCGCGTTTCCGGGGCGAACACGCGCTGCGGCGTTATGAAGACGGGACGGAGCGTTGTATCGCCTGCAAGCTGTGCGAGGCCGTGTGTCCTGCCCTTGCCATCACGATCGAGGTTGCGCCTGCCTCGGACGGCTCGCGCCGCACGACGCGTTACGACATTGATATGACGAAGTGCATCAATTGCGGCCTGTGCCAAGAGGTCTGCCCCGTCGAGGCCATCGTCGAAGGGCCGAATTTCGAGTTTATCGGCCTCGCGCATGAAGATTTGCTCTATACGAAGGAACGTCTTTTGGCGAACGGCGATAGATGGGAGCCCGTTCTTGCCGCCAACCTCGAAGCCGACAGGAGGCGAAAATGATCCCTTCGCTCGTTTTTTATCTTTTCGCTCTGGCGTTGATCTTCTCGGCCACGATGGTCGTGACGGTCCGGCGGCCCGTTCACGCGGTCTTGTTTCTGGTCTGGAGCTTTTTCAACGCAGCAGGCTTGTTTTTGACGTTGGGGGCCGAGTTTTTGGCCTTCATCCTTCTCATTGTCTATATCGGCGCGGTCGCCGTTCTGTTCCTGTTCATCGTCATGATGTTGAACGTCAGAAAGGAGTCGGCAAAAAAGGGAGCTTCCCGCGTCTGGCCCGTTGGAGTTGGAATCGCCGCAGCGCTTTTGACGCAATTGCTGGCCGTCGTCTTTTCCTGGCCCGCCGTGGCGCCGCCGCCGCCCGTTCAGGCCGAAAACATCCGCGCCCTGGGCGACGTTCTTTATACGGTTTACCTTTATCCGTTTCAGGTTTGCGGGCTGATCCTCGTCGTCGCCATGATCGGGGCCATCGTTTTGACCCAGCGGAAAAGAGAGGGCGTTAAGCGTCAGAACCCGTGGGACCAACTGGACCGCGATCCGAGGGAGGTTCTTGAAGTCCGCAAGATCAAATCCGGAGAGGGGGCGTCGTGATGCTTGTAGGGTTGGCGCACTATCTTGCCGTCGGGGCTTTCCTGTTTCTGATCGGATTGGCAGGGTTCGTTCTAAATCGCCGGAACGTAATCGTTCTGCTGATGTCCGTCGAGCTGATGCTTCTTGCCGCCAACATTAATCTTGTGGCTTTCTCAAGCTACGGGGGCGGCCTGTCCGGGCAGGTCTTTTCGATGATCGTTCTGTCCGTCGCGGCCGCCGAGGCCGCCATCGGCCTGGCCATCCTGGTGATCGCCTACCGCCATCGCGGGTCCATAGAAATAGACGCTTTCACCGAGATGAAAGGATAGGGGCATGGCGATGACCCTCGATCTTGCCGCGATCTTTTTGCCGCTTTTAGGGACGCTTCTGGCCGGATTCGGCGGGCGGCGCCTTGGCGACAGGGGCGCGCAGCTTGCGACGTGTCTATGCGTGAGCGCGGCGGCCCTTGCCTCGTTCGTCGTTTTTAACGATGTCGCGCTTGAGGGCGCGGTTCGGACTCACAAGCTTCTAACCTGGATCGAAATGCCGGGGCTTAAGGCCGACTGGGCCGTCCGGCTCGACGTTCTCTCCGCCGTTATGGTTTTGATCGTGAACGTCATCTCGGCGCTCGTACACATCTATGCCGTCGGTTATATGCAGGGCGATAAAGGCATTCCCCGTTTTATGGCTTTTCTGTCCCTGTTCACTTTTTTCATGCTTATGCTCGTGACGGCGGACAATTTGCTCCAAATGTTTTTCGGCTGGGAAGGCGTCGGGCTGGCTTCTTATCTGCTGATCGGCTTCTGGTTTGAAAAGCCGAAAGCTTGCGCCGCCGGAATGAAAGCTTTTCTCGTCAACCGCGTGGGCGACTTCGGGTTCCTGCTCGGCCTGTTCGGGTGCGCGCAATTGTGCGGCTCTTTGGACTTGGAGGTCATCTTTAAGAACATACCCCATCTCGTTGATGAAACGTATGTTTGGGGCGACCTCTCCGTTCCCGCCTTAACCGCGATTGCGCTGCTTTTGTTCATGGGCGCCATGGGCAAGTCGGCCCAGATAGGCCTTCACGTCTGGCTACCCGACGCGATGGAGGGGCCGACTCCCGTTTCCGCTCTTATCCATGCGGCGACGATGGTTACGGCGGGCGTCTTCATGGTGGCGCGGCTTTCGCCCTTGTTCGAATACGCGCCTGCGGCCCAGGCTTTCGTGACGATGATCGGGGCGGTCACGGCGGTCTTTGCGGCCTGTATCGCCATGACGCAATTCGACATCAAGCGCGTCATCGCCTATTCGACCATGAGCCAACTGGGATATATGTTTTTCGCGGCGGGCGTTTCGGCCTACGGCGCTTCGATTTTCCATCTGATGACCCACGCTTTCTTTAAGGCGCTTTTGTTCCTGGCGGCGGGCAGCGTCATTCACGCGCTTTCGGGCGAGCAGGATATGCGCAAGATGGGCGGCTTGGCGCGAAAGCTTCCCGCGACTTACGGGCTGATGTGGGTGGGGACTTTGGCTCTGGCGGGGATAGGCATTCCCGGACTGTTCGGTTTTTCGGGTTTCTATTCCAAAGACATGATCCTTGAAGCCGCCTTCGCGCGCGGGACCTGGTACGGAACGACAGCTTTTTTGATGGGGCTTTTGGGGGCCTTCATGACGGCCTTTTATATGGGGCGGCTGCTTGTTTTAACTTTTCACGGCGAGGAGGCCCCCAAAGCCCACCCCCATCCTCATGAAGCGCCCCCCGTTATGCTGGTCCCCCTTATCCTGCTTGCGGCGGGGGCCGTTTTTGCAGGCTGGTTGGCCCACAATGCTTTCGCCGCCCCCCATTTTTGGCGCGGCGCCTTGTTCGTTTTGCCCGGCCATCAGGAGGCTCTGGCCGCGCCGGTACCGGAAATTATCAAGCTTTTGCCGCTTCTTATGGCGTTGGCAGGGCTCGGCTTATCCGGCTGGTTTTATCTGAAACAGCCTGATATGCATGAGCGGCTCGTCTCAAAGCTCGGCCCCGTCCACAGGGCCGCCGCGAACAGGTTTTATTTCGACGAACTGTACGACGTTTTGTTCGTGCGTCCGGCCCGACGGGTGGGATTGCTCTTCCATCTCAAGGTCGGTTTTTTCGACGAACTGTACGATTTTCTTTTCGTTAGGATCGTTCAGAACGTTGGCGCGGTTCTCTGGCGAAAGGGCGACGAGGCTCTTATTGATCGCTTCGGGCCGGACGGCGTGGCGGCTGTCGCGCAGAAAGTCGCCCGCGCGGCGCAAAGGGCGCAAACGGGTTATTTGCCGCACTATGCGCTTGTGATGGCGGCAAGCCTGGCCGTTTTGGTCGGCTGGGCTTTGGCAGGGGGGTAGGATGGTTCACGGTTTTCCGTTTTTGAGTTTTTTGACGTTTCTGCCTTTGGCGGGGGTGGCGCTCATTTTGCTTTTGACGCGGCGCGGCGATGCGGGCCATGCCCGCCGCGCGCGGCGCATTGCCCTTGCCGTTTCGGGCGCGACGTTCTTGTTTTCCCTGCTGCTTTTGAAGTTTTTCGATCCCGCGCTTCCGGGGTTTCAACTGATCGAGAAGTTTGAGTGGATTCCTTCGCTTGGCGTTTCCTATCATAAGGGCATCGACGGCATTTCGCTTTGGTTCGTCCTGCTTTCGGGGCTGCTTTCGGTCGTCGCGGTCCTTTCGGGCTTCGAGGTGAGGGAGAAGGCGCGCGGCCTCATGATCGCGCTTTTGACGCTTGAGACGATCATGATCGGCGTGTTCACCTCGCTCGATTTCTTTCTGTTCTACGTGTTCTTCGAGGGCGTCTTGATACCGATGTTTCTCGTCATCGGCATTTGGGGCGGCGAGAATCGGGTCTATGCCGCGACGAAATTTTTCCTGTTCACCCTGCTTGGTTCTGTTCTTATGCTGGTGGGCATTTTCGCGATGGCTTTGCATTTGGGCACGAGCGACATGACCGCAATGATCGGCGCGACGCTGCCGCGCGACATGGGGCTTTGGCTTTGGCTCGTCTTTTTCGCGTCGTTCGCGGTCAAGACCCCCATGTGGCCGCTTCATACCTGGCTGCCGCACGCGCACGTGGAGGCGCCGACGGCGGGTTCCGTCCTGCTCGCGGGCGTTTTGCTCAAGATGGGCGGCTACGGCTTCATCCGCGTGTCCCTTCAAATGCTGCCGGAAGCCAGCGCCTTTTTCTCGCCCATGATGATTGCCTTGAGCCTGATTGCTGTGGTCTATGCCTCGCTGGTCGCTTTGGCGCAAAAGGACATGAAAAAGCTCGTCGCCTATTCCTCGGTCGCCCACATGGGTTTCGTGACGCTTGGCATTTTCTCGGGCCGTGCGACGGGCGTGGAAGGCTCGATCATGATCATGCTTTCCCATGGGCTTGTGGCCTCGGCGCTGTTCCTTTGCGTCGGCGTCCTTTACGATCGCACGCACACGCGTGAAATCTCGCGCTACGGCGGCGTGGCTGTTCGTATGCCGTTTTTCGCGTCTTATGCGCTGGTGTTCACGTTGGCCTCTTTGGGGCTGCCGGGGACGAGCGGTTTTGTCGGCGAGTTCATGAGCCTCAGCGGCGCCTGGCATTACAATAAAATCGTGGCGGCCTTCGCGGCGCTGGGGATCATCCTCGGCGCGGCGTATATGCTCTGGCTATACCGCCGGGTTTTTCTGGGACCACTCGACAAGGGCGACATCAAAACGTTGCCTCGGATGACGTTGCGCGAGTTTTTGATGCTCACTCCCCTTGTCGTTCTTGTGGTCTGGATGGGCGTTCACCCCGGCTCGTTTCGCGATGCTTTTGCTCCCGCCGTCGAGCGCATAGGGGGCCTCGCGCTCCCCGCGCTGGTCGAGGCCGCGCCATGACGGGATGGGCCTTCGCCTTGCCGGAAATCTTCCTGGCTTCTGCGGGGCTTGTGGCGCTCCTGGCAAGCGCGTTCGGAGGCAAGAAAAGCGCGGGCGCGGTTCGGACGCTGGCTGTTCTTTCTTTTCTTTTGACAGCGGGGTTTGTCGCCTGCGCCGGAGCGGACGGCCTGGCTTTCGGCGGTATGCTCGTCATGGATCCCTTGGGGCGGTTCGCCAAGATTCTTACGCTTGTCGCCGCAGCATTGGCCCTTGGAATGGGTGGAGAAAAGAACAGGGCCGATTATGCCGTTCTCGCGCTCTTCGCGACGCTTGGGATGGCGCTGATGATATCGGCGAACGATTTGATCGCGCTTTACGTCGGCCTTGAATTGCAGAATCTCGCGCTTTACGTTTTGGCCTCTTTTCGCCGCGAGGACCGCCGCGCCAGCGAGGCGGGGATGAAATACTTCACGCTCGGCGCGTTGTCGTCCGCGATCCTGCTGTTCGGCCTTTCGTTTCTTTACGGCCTTGCGGGAACTACGAGCTATGAAGGCCTTGGGCTTTTTATGGCGCAAAGCCAAACCGTGCCGCCGGGGCTTGCGGTCGGGCTGGTTTTCACGCTGGCGGGCTTGGCCTTCAAAATCTCCGCTGCGCCTTTTCATATGTGGGCGCCAGACGTTTACGAGGGCGCGCCAACGCCGGTGACGGCCTTTTTGGCTGCCGTTCCCAAAATCGCGGCGCTGATCCTGATCGTGCGGCTTTTGGGCGGGCCTTTCGCAGGGGCCTTGGCGGTTTGGCAGCCGCTCGTCGTCTTTTTCGCAGTTCTTTCGATGTTTTGGGGCGGCTTTGCGGGCTTGGCGCAGACGAACGTCAAAAGGCTGATGGCTTATAGCGGCGTCATCAATATGGGCACGCTTTTGATTGGCCTGGCCGCTTTCAAAGGCGGCGCGGCTGCCGGGATCGAGGGCCTTTTGCTTTATCTCGCCGTCTATGTTCCGGGCGTTCTGGCCGTGTTCGGCGTCCTTCTCTCCCTTCGGCGCGAGGGGAAGGAAGCCGTCAAGGTCGCCGATCTGGCGGGGCTTTCGAAGACACATCCGGCTTTAGCCTTGGCCATGGGAGCGGCGCTTTTTTCTTTGGCGGGCATCCCTCCTTTTGCGGGGTTCTTCGGCAAATACCTTGTTCTGCTCGCCGCCGTGAAGGCCGAGACGACAAGTCTGGCGATCTTGGGCGTGACGGCCAGCGTCGTGGCGGCGGGTTATTACCTTCGGATCGTCAAGGTCATGTATTTTGATCCGCCCGGCGAGGTTTCTTTGGAAGAGGTTCCTGAAAAGCCGCTTCGTTTTGTGGTTGTTTTGACGGCGTTGGCCGTTACGTTCTTCGTTCTGATTCCTGCGCCGCTTATGGGCGTCGCGCAAAAAACAGCCGAAAGTTTTTTGAAGCCATGATCCCCCCCTTTTTTCGCGTTCGCGCGTTGAACGCGACGGCCAGCACGAACGAAGACGTCAAAAAAGCGGCGCAAAGCGGCGAGGCCGAAGGATTTGTCATCAAAGCCAAAAGCCAAAAAGCAGGCCGAGGCCGCCGGGGGAGCGTTTGGGAATCGCCCGAAGGCAATCTTTACGTCAGCGTTCTTTTAAGACCAAAAGTCAACGCGGCGCAGGCGGCGCTTTACGGTTTTGCGACGGCCTTGGCTGTTCAGGACGCGCTGCATAAAGCGGCGCCGGGGCTGGCGACGAAACTGAAATGGCCCAACGACGTTCTGGTCCACCACAAAAAGATTTGCGGCATTCTACTGGAAACGTCGGGGGAAAAAAACGGCGCCCTGGATTGGCTTGTGATCGGCGCGGGCGTCAACGTCGCCCGGTGTCCTGAAACGGCGTCCTATCCCGCGACGTCTCTTGCGGCCGAGGGCTTTTCCGTTGAGGTGGACGATGTTCTGGAGGCCTTTTTGACGAACCTCGACCGCTGGCGGCAGACTCTGGAGCGAGACGGCTTCAGGCCTGTCCGGCGAGCCTGGACGGCCAGCGCCAAGGCGGGACCGCTCACAGTTCGGACGGCGGGGACCGAGAAAAAGGGCGTTTTTTCCGGCCTGGACGACAAAGGCCGTTTGATCCTGCGGTTGGCGGACGGGACGGAAACGTTTATAGAGGCCGGGGACGTCTTTTTCTCTTGAGGGGCGAGCGAACTATGCTTTTAGCCATCGACGCAGGAAATACCAACATCGTTTTCGCGCTTTTTGAGCGCGGAAAGATCGTCAAACAATGGCGCGTGGCGACGAACATCCAACGCACGGCGGACGAGTTCGCCGTGTTTTTGAAACAGGCCATGGCGGACGGCGGCCTGAAAGTGAAAAGCGTGCGGGCCGCTATCATCGGCAGCGTCGTGCCGGATTTGAATTTCAGCCTCATCAAGCTGTGCCGCGACCATTTCGGGTGCGAGCCGCTGCTCGTCGGGTCCAAGGACGTCGATACGGGGCTTGAAATCGCCATCGACAGGCCCGAAGAACTGGGCGCGGACAGGATCATGAACGCCGTGGCCGCCCGCGCGAAGCACGAGGGGCCTGTCCTTGTCATCGATTTCGGGACGGCGACGACGTTCGACGTCGTGGACGGTCACGGCGTCTATCGCGGCGGGTGCATCGCGCCGGGCGTCAATCTTTCGCTTCGTGCCCTGCATATGGCGGCGGCAAAACTGCCGAGCGTCGCCATCGTTCGCCCGCCCAAGGTGATCGCGAGAAACACGGTGACGGCCATTCAATCCGGCCTTTACTGGGGGTATGCGGGCCTGATCGAAGGCCTCGTTTACCGAATCAGGGAGGAATTCGGCAGGCCCATGATCGTGATCGCGACGGGCGGGCTCGCTTCGCTGATGGCCGGGGCGGTCCGGGCCATCGACCACATCGACCCGGACCTGACGTTGCGCGGTCTGGCCCTTATTTTTGATTGCAACAAAAAGAAAAGAAAGAAGACGAAGAATGCCGCAGCGTAAAAAAGATTTGCACAAACCGCCCGAAGACGCGCTTTGGCTTTTGCCGCTTGGCGGCTCAGGCGAGATCGGCATGAACCTCAACCTTTACGGCACCGCCGGGAAGTGGCTGATGGTCGATTGCGGCGTCATGTTTCCCGACGAGAGTATGCCGGGGATCGAGATTATCACGCCGGATATCTCCTTTATTTCAGAGCGCCGCGACGACTTGCTCGGCATCGTCATCACGCACGGGCACGAGGATCATTTGGGCGCGGTCGAACATCTTTGGGCCGATTTGCGCTGTCCTGTTTATGCTTCGCCGCTGGCCGCCGGAATGCTGCGCGCCAAGTTCGCGAGCGCGGGGCTGCAGGGGCAGGTTAAGCTCATCGAGATACCCGTCGGCGGCTCTTTCGAGGCCGGGCCGTTCGCCGTGGACATGATCCCCGTCACGCATTCCGTTCCCGAAAGCCATATGGTCGCTATCAAGACGGCGCACGGCACGGTTTTGCACACGGGCGATTGGAAGTTCGACAGCGATCCCGTGGTGGGCGCTTTGACGGACGAGGACAGGCTCAAAGCTCTCGGCAAGGAAGGCCTTTTGGCCCTCGTGGGCGATTCCACCGGCGCGCCCGTCGCTCAGGACCCGCCGTCGGAAAAAGAGGTGCAGCGCAGCCTTAAAAAACTCTTCGGCGCTTTCCGGCAGAGAATTGTTGTGACTTGCTTCGCCAGCAACATCGCTCGGCTTAAATCCATCGCGCTCGCCGCGCACGACCAGGGACGCTACGTTTCGCTTGTGGGCCGCTCGCTCTGGCGCAACGCGGAAATCGCCCACGGTCTTGGCTATCTGCCCGAATATGAGAGGTTCTTGAGCGAACATGAGGCCATGCAGGCGCCGCGCGACAAGCTCGTCATGATCTGCACCGGGTGCCAGGGGGAGGCGCGCGCCGCGCTGACCCGCATCGCCTTGTTCGACCATCCGGTCGTGGAGCTGGATCGCGGCGATGTCGTCGTCTATTCCTCCAGCGAGATTCCTGGCAACGAGAAAGCCATCGGGCGCGTGCAGAATCTCTTGCTCAAGCAGGGGATACAGGTTGTCACGAGCAACCATGCTTTTGTCCATGCCTCCGGCCATGCGGGCCAGCCGAGCGTCCGAAAGCTTTACGAATGGACGCGCCCGCGCCTGTCGGTTCCCGTTCACGGCGAATTGCGCCACCAGACGGAACACGCGCGGCTGGTTCGCGCCATCGGCGGCATCGAGGTCCTTATTCCGTCGAACGGCCAGATTGTTCGGCTTGGTCCCGGCGTTCACGAGATCGCGGGCGAGGTTCAGGCGGGACGTTGGGGCCTGGACGGTAAAATCCTGCGTGCGCTGGGCGGGGATTCCCTCAAACATCGGCGCAAGATGAACTATAACGGCGTGGCCGTCGTCACGTTGGCGCTGGATCGACGAGGCCTCGTCGCCGGGCAACCGCAAGCGAAACTTTTGGGGATCGAAGACGACGGGGAGGCCAGCCGCATCGGCGAGAGCCTTGTGGACGCCGTTCTCGATGAGATCGAGGCCATGCCTCGGTCGGCCCTTTTAAGCGATGAATCCGTAAAAAACGCGATCACGCGAATCGCCAAAAGATATTTGCACGAAACCTACGGCAAAAAACCGCTTGTCGAAGTGCAAGTCATGCGGGTCTGAAGGCTATTACGCTCCGAAGCGGTCTTTCGCGGCGCGCAGCGATCCGAAGAGAGCGGCGGGTGAGGCGTCCGTGGCGAGGCCCGTTTTCATCAGCTCTTTCTGAAAAGCCGGATCGTCCACGCGCAGGAACGGATTAACCGCTTTTTCTTCTCCCAGGGAAACCGGCAGAGTCGGCAGGCCCTTTTTCCGCAAGGCGGAGGCTTCCGCGGCGCGGGCCTTAAGCGCCTCGTTGTTCTTGTCGAGCATCAGGGCGAAGGGCGCGTTCTTTTCCGTATATTCGTGGCCGCAATAGATCATCGTGTCGTCGGGCAGCGCGCGAAGCTTGAGAAGCGATTCCCACATTTGCGCGGGCGAACCCTCAAACAGACGACCGCAGCCCAGCGAAAAAAGCGTATCGCCGCAGAACAAAGCTTTGATGGAAGGGAAATAAAAGGACAGCGCTCCTTCGGTGTGACCCGGCGTTTCGATGACCTGGCCGCGCAAGTCGGAAAAGGTAATGATGTCCCCGGCCTCCACGCCCCGCGAGAGGCCTTCGATCCGGCGGGATTCCTTGATGGGTCCGATGATCGGCGCGCCGTAATCCTGTTGGAGCCTTAGGTTGCCCCCCGTGTGATCGCTGTGGTGGTGCGTGTTGAGGATCAGGGCAAGGTGCAAGTCTTTCTTTTGCAAAGCCCTTTTCACGACGTCGGCGTCGCCGGGGTCCACGGCCATAGCCAGGCCCAGCGCCACGTCGCTGACCAGATAAACGTAATTGTCGGCCAGAGCCGGAAGAAGGTCGATTGAAAATCCCATGCGCCAAGCTTGCCAAAAGGGTGCTAACATGGAGTTAATATCAATCGGAAAGAGGTTTTTATGCCCCTTGACGTCGTGGATTTACGGGAATTTTACATTTCGCCTTTAGGCCGCTTCGCTCGGCGGCTTTTGCGCGAGCGGCTTGCTCGGGTCTGGCCGGACGTGCGCGGCGAGACGATTTTGGCGCTCGGCTACGGGACTCCGCTTTTGAGGCCCTGGCGAGGCCGCGCGGCTTCTCTTTTGGCCATGATGCCTGCGGATCAGGGCGTGGCCTATTGGCCCCGCGAGGGGCCGAATATTTCCTGTCTGGCCGATTTGGCCAACTTGCCTTTAGCGGACGAAAGCGTTTCTCGCGTCGTTTTGATGCACGCCCTGGAAACGGCTGCCGACCCGGAAGCCGTTTTGCGCGAGGTCTGGCGCGTTTTGAAGCCCGACGGAAGAAGTCTCGTCATCGTTCCGAACCGGCGCGGTTTCTGGGCGCATGGCGACCACACGCCCTTCGGCACCGGACGCCCTTATTCCGCCTCACAGCTTCGCGCGGCGCTCAGAGAGCAGGGCTTTCTTATCGAAAGATCGTGGCGCGCCCTCTATGCGCCGTCCTGGACTTTGCGTTTGGGGCCGACCCTGGCCGGGTGGGTGGAGCAAATCGCGTCTCGTCTCTGTCCGGTTTTCGGCGGGGTTCTGATGGTGGAGGCCAGCAAGCAAATCTTCTCGCCCGCCTGGGTCAAACCCAGGGTCGGGAGGCGGGTTCTTTTACCCCTGTCTTTTCCCGCGCCGTCGGGGACGGCCTCGATGGGCGGAAACTAAACAACGCGTTGTTAAATAATGAGAAAGAGTCCAGAAAAAACGCTTGTTTTGCTTTATCTTCCTGGTGTATAGACCCCCGTCCGGGCCGAGGTGGCCCGAAACTTAAAAACGCATATGCGCCTGGCCAGGCGGGGGAGACATCCCCGTTTGTCCGTCCGGTGTTCCAAGGGAACGCAACGCGCATAGAGGCTTAACCGGAAAAGGAAAACATCGCATGGCTATGCCTGTCGTAAACCTGCGGGAATTGTTCGAGGCTGGCGTCCATTTCGGACACAGCACGCGCCGCTGGAATCCCAAAATGCATTCGTATCTGTTCGGCGTGCGCAACGGCGTGCACATCATCGATCTCGAACAGACGGTCCCGATGATGCAGCGCGCGCTGCAGCAGCTTCGCGACGTGGTCGCCTCGGGCGGGCGTGTTTTATTCGTCGGCACCAAGCGCCAGGCGCAGGAGAAGATCGCCGAGACGGCTAAGCGTTGCGGCCAGTATTACGTCAACCACCGTTGGCTCGGCGGTATGTTGACCAACTGGAAGACCATCTCGCAATCCATCAAGCGTTTGCGCGAAATCGACGACAAGCTCGAAACGCAGGCGAGCAAGTTCACGAAAAAGGAAACGCTGCAAATGACCCGCGATCGCGACAAATTGGAGCGGGCGCTCGGCGGCATTAAGGATATGGGCGGCACGCCGGACATCCTTTTCGTGATCGACACGTTGAAAGAGAATCTGGCCGTTCAGGAAGCCGTGAAACTCGGCATTCCCGTCGTGGCCGTGATCGACAGCAACGCCGATCCGGATCAGATCACCTTCCCGATTCCCGGCAACGACGACGCTTCCCGAGCCATCGACCTGTACTGCGATATGGCTGCACAGGCTGTCCTCGACGGCATTGAGGCGGAAGTCATCGCCAGCGGCAAGGACGTCGGCGCCAGCGAAAAAGTGCCGGAAGGCGAGACAAAAGCGGAATAAACGAAGAGAGATCAGGGTTCAGGGGGTCGGGATTCAGCTAAAGAATCCTCCCTGGTCCCTGAGTCCTGACCCCTGAACCCTGAACCCTGAACCCTGATTTCTGGAGACCTCCTCATGGCTGACATCACCGCAACAATGGTCAAGGATCTGCGCGAGAAAACCGGCGCGGGCATGATGGATTGCAAAAAGGCGCTCAGCGAAACGAACGGCGACATGGAAGCCGCCGTCGATTGGCTTCGTAAAAAAGGCCTGTCCGCCGCAGCCAAAAAATCAGGCCGCGTGGCGGCGGAAGGCCTTGTCGCTGTGGCGAGCGCCGGGGGCAGGGCCATCGCGCTCGAAGTTAACGCTGAGACGGATTTTGTCGCGCGCAACGATAAATTTCAGGCCTTCGTGCAGGAAGCGGGCAAGGTCGCCCTGTCTTCGGGCGCGGCGGATATCGAGGCGCTGAAGGGCAAGGATTATCCCGGCACGGGTCGCAACGTCGCGGACGAACTGACGCAGCTTATCGCGACGGTCGGCGAGAATATGAATCTGCGCCGCCTGGCCGCGCTTTCGGTTTCGCAGGGCGTCATCGCCACTTACGTTCATAACGCCGTCGCGCCGAATCTCGGCAAAATCGGCGTGCTTGTCGCGCTCGAATCTTCTGCCGATCAGGGCAAGCTGACGGAACTGGGCAGGCAGATCGCGATGCATATCGCCGCCGCGCGGCCCGAAGCTTTGACGATCGCCGACGTGGACGCCAAGGCCCTTGAACGCGAAAAGAACGTTCTGGCCGATCAGGCCCGCGCCAGCGGCAAGCCCGAAGCCATCATCGAAAAGATGGTCGAAGGCCGCCTGCGCAAATACTACGAAGAAGTCGTTCTGCTTGAGCAGGTCTATGTCGTGGACGGCGAGTCCAAGATCAAGGACGTGATCGAAAAGGCCGGAAAGAGCCTCGGCGCTCCCGTTAAGCTGAGCGGCTTTGTGCGCTTTCAGCTCGGCGAAGGCATTGAGAAGAGCGCCGACGATTTCGCCGCCGAAGTCGCCAAGATGGCCGGCTAGCCGCCGGGGGCCTTTTGTGGGGCCTCACCTGGCGGCGAGGTATGCGGAAGACCAGCGAACCGCTGGTGGCTTCTTGCATTTCTGAAATAAAAAGGCCGGGTTTCCCCGGCCTTTTTATTGCGCTCTTGCGAGGGGTTGCCCGGCG
>CAZZDK010000001.1:157386-157465 GCA_964652235.1 uncultured Rhodospirillaceae bacterium | reverse complement strand
ACTGACGACCTTCAGGTTATGAGCCTGACGAGCTACCGGGCTGCTCCACCCCGCGACACCTAGAAACTGAGCCACCGTT
>CAZZDK010000001.1:121832-157286 GCA_964652235.1 uncultured Rhodospirillaceae bacterium | reverse complement strand
CGGAGCCCGGTAGCTCTATCCTTTTGTCCTTCGGCCTTACGGCCTACGGACGGGCGGGCTGCTCCACCCCGCGACACCTAGAAACTGAGCCACCGTTCGGAGCCCGGTAGCTCTATCCTTTTGTCCTTCGGCCTTACGGCCTACGGACGGGCCCGCGATACCAAGAAAACGAGGCCTTTGGGGGCCTAAATCCTATAAAGAGGTGCCCTTTTATCCCTTTCCGGTCCGCGAAGCAACCCTATAAGTTTCAATCTGCGGCGAAACCAAACGGGATTCCGGATTCAACTTTCCTTCGCCCCGTCGGCACGGGACGAAAAGAAAGTTGCTCCGTGATGACGGAAAAGGGTCCTTTTCGGCCCGTGAAGCGGCCCTTCTATTCCTCAGCCCGCCCCATAGCTTTGCACAAGGCTGCCGGAAATCAGATACCAGCCGTCCACCAGTACGAAGAAAATAATCTTAAACGGCAGCGAAATAACCGTCGGCGGAAGCATCATCATACCCATCGACATGAGCAGCGAGGCGATAACCATATCAATAATAAGGAAGGGCAGAAAAACCAGGAATCCAATTTCAAAAGCGCGTCTTAACTCGGAGATCATAAAGGCCGGGATGAGGGCTCTTAGGGGGAGGCTGGCCGTCGCCTCGGCCTGCGTTTTGGCGTCCTTTTTACCCGTCTCCTTCGGGGCGGCGCCCGGTTTTTCCGCCGCCGGAGGCTCGATCGCGGCCATATCCATGAAAAGCTGCAAGTCTCTTTGCCGCGTGTGGCGGGCCATGAAATCGTGGAAAGGCTCGATGCTGCGGGCGAAGGAGGTTTCTTCGTCGATCTCGTTGTTCATGAGGGGCTTCACGCCTTCGTCCCACGATTTTTCTAGGACCGGCTGCATGACGAAGAACGTCAGAAAAAGCGCGAGGCTGACGAGCACGATGTTCGGCGGCGTTTGTTGAATCCCGATCGCCGTGCGGACGAAGGAAAGCACCACCACCACGCGCGTGAAGCAGGTCACCATGATGAGGATCGAAGGCGCAAGCGTCAGGACCGTGATCAGCAGCGTAAGCTGCATGAGCCGCGCGGTCGTCGTCGGACCCTGGCCGAGGTCGATGTTGACGCTCTGCGCCAGGGCGTGGGCCGGGGCGAAAAGGCACAGGGCGAACAAAGGCAGAAGAAAAGCGAGGAGAAAGAAACGGCTTTTTGTCGTGCGGCTTGTCATGCGGCGGGTTCGCTGGAAGGAGGAGGGGAGGAGGGGGGAGAAGAAAGAGACGGAAAACTGGAGACCACGACGTCGCCGCTTGGCCCCAAAAGGATCAGATGCTCCGTTTGGTCGCATTTGACAAGCACAAGTCGCCGCCTTGCGTCGAGGCCGACGGAAGAGAGGATGCGGATCCGCTCGTCCGGGCGGGAGGGCCGCAGCAGCCCGCGCAGAGCGAGCGCCTTAAGCCCCCAGGCCAGCGCCGCCATCAGGGCGATGACCGTCGCGGACGCGAAGGCGAAGCGCAGCCAGGAGAAAGATTCCGGATCAGTCGCCTCCATGGCCCTGTTCCTTATCCGGTTCCTTTTCAATCGCTTTGCCGTAGGTGTCGCGCAACGTCTTTTCGTAAACGTTCAAGAGATTGACCAGAACCGTCATTTCGGGAAGAAACTCTTTTTGCTGTTCCGGCACCGCGTTCTGAACGGTCTGGCAGACGGCGGCGACGCGCGCCTCAATGTCCTTCATATCGACGATCTGGCCGTCCTTCAGACGCCTTTCCGCGTCCGTGAAGAACCGGCACAGGTCGTTCAGTTCATTAAGCGTTTCGTTCAGAGAGGCGGGCATGGCGAACCTTTCAAATCGTGCGGGGCGGCGGCCTCGTTGGCTTCGTACACCTTCGCCAGAATCTCCGCGACGGCGACGATGGCTTCACTAGGAATCGGCGTGTCGAGATCCAGCTGCGCGAGGAGCTCGGCCAGACCCTGATCCTCGCGGACCTTGATCCCATGGCTGAAGGCGAGAGCCAAAATCTCTTCCGCCAGCTTGCCGCGTCCCGACGCGATCAGGCGGGGCGGGGCGGCGGGGTCGTCCTTGTCGGCTTCGATGGCGACGGCCACGGCGCGCTCGCGCCGCGCGGGCGCCACGTTCAAGGGCGGGTCCGAGAGATGATTCTCTTGCATTCCGCGCGAGCTTACCCCAGACTCACGGCGAGTCCCAGATGTTTTGTTAACGTTCCGTTAAGTTTCTCGTCCAATCATATCCTCCGGCGGGGCTGTGTGGCTCCGGCCGCGAAGGGGGTGCCGATGTCCATCACAGAGAGCGGCATTTTAAGCCTGATGTCGGCCAAGATGTCTTATCTTGGGCAAAAGCAGTCCGTCCATGCCGAAAACGTCGCCAACGCCAACACGCCCGGCTACAAGGCCAAGGAAATTTTGCCCTTCGAGACCGTTCTCAAAGAGACGAGCGGCGGCATGAGGGTGACGGACCCCCAGCACATCGTTCCGGCCTCGATGGCGGGCGTCAACGCCAAGACCAAAAAGGCCAAGAGTTTCGAGACCCTCCCTTCGGGCAACTCCGTCGATCTCGAGCAGCAGATGATGGAAGTCTCCAAGGCCACGATGGAATATCAGGCCGACGTTTCCATCTATAACAAGTTCGTGTCGCTTCTGCGCGTCGCCATCGGCAAATAGGTGAGGGATGTCTTCCGATCTGACCAACGTCATGACCATCGCGACTTCGGGCCTTCGGGCGCAGTCCACGCGCATGAAGGTCGTCGCGGAAAACATCGCGGGCGCCTCCACCACGCCTTCCCAGCCCGGCGAGGCCCCTTACCAGCGCCAGGTCGTTTCGTTCAAGAACGAGTTCGATCGCGCTATCGGGGCCTATAAGGTCAAGGTCGCGGGCGTTCAGGCCGATAAAAGCCCCTTCATCAAAAAGTTCGATCCCTCGCACCCGGCGGCGGACGCGCAGGGCTACGTTCTGACGCCCAACGTCAAGACGATCATGGAAAGCATGGATCTGCGCGAGGCCCAGCGTTCCTACGAAGCCAATCTGAACGTCATCGAATCCTCGCGCACGATGCTGATGCGGACCATCGACCTCTTGCGGAATTGATAAAGGAGCCTTCTCATGGTTATGAACATCGCCGGGGCCTTGTCGGCCTATAAGAACGCGGAAAGCGGCGCGGCTCTGGGCAAGGGACTGTCCGGTTCGGGCCAAGTCGCCGGGGCCGGGGGGGATTTCTCGGATATGCTGTCCGATTTCCTGGGCGACGCCGTGAGCAGCGTCAAGAAAAGCGAGGAAATGGCCGCTCTGGGGGCGGCGGGCAAGGCCGATCTGCAGGAGGTTATCCTGGCCGTCAGCGGGGCGGAGATCATGATGCAGACCGTCACCGCCATAAGGGATAAGGTGGTGTCGGCCTATCAGGAAATCCTGAGAACGGCCATTTGACCCCAAACCCGCTCTTGCCTCAAAAAGCAAGCCCCGGCATAGTGGGCGGCGCCTTTCGGGGCGCTCGATTCGACAAAGGACGCGACGGATGCAAGGGCTCGTCATGACGATGAAACGGACGGTTTTAAGACAGACTCTTTTCGGCCTTTGCCTGGCCGTGGGTTTTTGGGTTTTCTTTTTCTCTTCCGGGCAAGCCGCCGACCTTCCCACCGCGACGAGCTCGCCCATCGCGGGAATCGTTTTCGACGATCCGCCGCTTGTCCTGCCGCCTCAACGCAATTTCCAGATGGCCATGCTGATCGCCAGCAGCGAACTGGGGCGCAGTTGCGGCAAGATGGAGGTTTACGGCTGGCGTCTCGCGGGAGACGAGCAGCCGCGCGTCGATCGAATTTTCAACAACGCCGTGGACCGGTTGCGCGCCCAGGGCTACGCCGTCGAGTCCAAGACGGCCAGCGGCGTTTCGCGCGACGTGACGCTTTTCAGCGCCGACCGCGAGGGCAAGCATATGATCTTTCTCTGGTCCGCGGGAGAGATAGGGCTTGTGATGGTCCTGTGCGAAACCTCCGCGCCGCTTTCGCCCGTTTCCGAAAACGTTTTGAAGAGTGTCGATCCTTCGCTGCCCGCTTCCGCTCCGCCGACCGCTTTGGTGCCGTCTTCCGCTTCCGGCGCGACGGACAGGGCTTTGCCCTTGCAGGCGATGCGCGGCGACCGAAAGGTTTTTGAAAACTTTTCCCCCGTCGGGGCGTGGAGCGGCACTTACGCCTGCGGCCAAGGGACCACGGGCGGCACGCTCGCCATCGAGCGGATGAAGGGCGACAGGTTCGAGGGCTTTTTCAGCTTTTACCCCACGCCCAAAAATCCTTACGTGCCGGACGGAAAGTATCTGGTTTCCGGCGAATACGACGCCGATACGATGCGGATCCTGGTCAATCCCGGCAAATGGATCAAAAGGCCGAAGGATTTCTACAATACCATCATGATCGGCAGCTTCGATCCCGTCGCCGGGACGTTCAGCGGCTATTTCCAGGGAATCGCGGGCTGCACCAGCTTTGAGGCGCAGCTGAACAAGGACAGCATTAAGGCCCCCGCCGCGCCCAAGAAAGAAGCCGGGAAAGTCGCTCCGAAAAAGGCGAAGAAAAAAGCCGCCAAGAAGAAGGAAGCCGAACATCCCGCCGCCAGGAGCGAGGGCGCCGCCCTTAAGGAATCCGAGACCAAAGCCAAAGAGGATATTCTTCCCGCCGCGGCCCCGCCGATCGCCGCGCCCGCCGGGATCACGGTGAAGGAGTAGGGCGGCTTTTTCCTTCGTCATTGCGAGGAGGCCCGCCTTGCCGCGCCGTAGCGCGCGGCGGGAGAGCCGACGACGCAATCCAGGGCCGTTGCAAAGACGCGCGTAACGACTCTGGATTGCTTCGGCGTTCCGTTCCCGCTTTGCGGGAGCAGAACGCCTCGCAATGACAAGGGAAAAGAATCGTTTTCGCGAAAACGAGGCTACTTCCCTTCCGACAAGGACAACAGCAGCTTTAGCGCCTCAACGACGCTTTGGCGGCGCACTTCGTCGCGGTCGCCTTTGAAGATATGGCGCAGGTGAAAGCGCGCGCCCTCGCGCGTGGCCACGCCGAAGCAAACCAGGCCGACGGGCTTATCGGCGCTTCCGCCGCCCGGCCCTGCGATGCCCGTGATCGAAACCGCTCGGTCCGCCTGCGAATAGTCCAAGGCGCCTTGCGCCATTTCCTCGGCGGTTTCTTCGCTGACGGGGCCGCGGCGCTTCAGCGTTTCCGGCAGGACGCCCAGAAGGTCGATTTTGGAATCCTCGCTGTAGGAAACGAATCCGCGATCAAAGACGTTCGACGCGCCGGGGATCGACGTGAGCGCCGCCGCCAAAAGCCCGCCCGTGCAGGATTCCGCCGTGACGATCCTTTTTTTCTCGCGCGCGGCGGCTTCGATCACCTGCCGCGCCAGAGACGCTATGTCGGAGGGAAAGAGCATTTATCCCTCGAACCTCACCGTCGCGATGGCCTGAGCCGCGATCCCTTCGCCGCGGCCCGTAAAGCCGAGGCGTTCGGTCGTCGTGGCTTTGAGGCTCACGCGGTCGAGATTGACTTCTAAAAGTTCCGCGACGCGTTTTTGCATGGCCTGCCGATGCGGGCCGAGACGCGGCTCTTCGCACATCAGGACGGCGTCCACGTGCGCGATGCGTCCGCCGCGCTCGTTGATCATGCGCGCGGCCTCGCGCAGGAAGATCGCGCTGTCGGCGCCTTTCCATTGCGGATCGCTGGGCGGAAAGAACGTCCCTATGTCGCCGATCGCCATCGTGCCGAGCAGCGCGTCGGTGATGGCATGGAGCAAAACGTCGGCGTCGGAGTGGCCTTTGAGGGTTTTGTCGTGCGGAATGGCCAGGCCGCCCAGATGGATGACGTCGCCGGGGATCAGCTGATGCACATCGAAGCCGAGGCCCGTGCGGATGTCGCCGAAAGTCTGGCCAAGCAGACGCGCGGCGCGATCGAGATCGTCGGGGTTCGTGATTTTCATGTTGTCCGGGTTGGAAGGAACGAGGGTGACGGGAATGTCGGCCTTTTCGGCCACGGCGGCGTCGTCGGTCAATTGTTGACCGGCGGCAGCCTTGTGCGCTTTCAAAATAACGTCAAAGTGAAAGGCCTGCGGCGTGTGCGCCTGCCAGAGGTTCGCGCGGTCGATGGTATCCGTAATGACGCCGTTCGCGCCGCGTTTGAGCGTATCGACCAAAGGTTTGGCCGCAATCGCGCCGGGAGAGGCCGTGAGCGCCTTATGCACGGCGGTGATCGTCGCCGCGTCGATGAGCGGGCGCGCCGCGTCGTGGATCATCACGAAGTCCGGCCTGTTGCCGGAGGAGGCCAGCGCCTCAAGCCCCAGACGGACGGAATCCTGTCTTTGCGCGCCGCCGGGCACGGGTTCGGGCAAACCGAGGTCTCCGACCGCGCGGTCGTAAAGATCGCGGTGCTGCGGGCTGATGACGACTTGAACGCGGTCCACCAGCGGGTGGCTCAAAAAGGCCAAAACCGTTCGCCGCAGGATCGGCAACCCGCCGACATCCTGGTATTGCTTGGGAATAGGGCCGCCGAAGCGTTGGCCGGAACCGGCGGCGACGATAAGGGCTGTGCAGGTGGGCATGGCAACAACGTTGTTTTTTCAAGGCGTTCACTTAACCCCCGCCTTGAGGTTAAGGCAAGCCTTTCTCTGGTTGCCTATTTTTTGTGCAAATGTTATGGCAGGCGCATGAGCGAGACTGTTAAAAGAGGCCCCATTCGTTTGGGTAAAGAGGTCATCGAAACGCCGGTGCTGCTTGCGCCGATGGCGGGCGTGACGGACCGGCCTTTCCGGCGGCTGGTGCGGCGGTTCGGGGCCGGGCTTGTCGTCTCGGAAATGATCGCGAGCCAGGCCATGATCCGCGAGGTCAAAAAGACCCTGCAAATGATTGAACCGGCCGACGAGAAGGACGTTTTGACGGTTCAGCTCGCGGGAAGCGATCCGGTTGTGATGGCCGAGGCCGCCAGGCTGAACGCGGATCGCGGGGCCAGGATCATCGATATCAATTTCGGTTGTCCGGTCAAGAAAATCGTAAGCGGCGAGGCGGGGTCGGCCCTTATGAAGGACGAGGCCAAAGCGGCGGCGATTATGGAAGCCGTCGTTCGGGCCGTGGACGTGCCCGTGACGGTCAAAATGCGTCTCGGCTGGAACAGCGAGAACCTCAACGCGCCGCGTTTGGCCCAAATCGCGCAGGAGTGCGGCGTCCAAATGGTCGTGGTCCACGGCCGCACGCGTAGCCAGTTCTACGGCGGGCGGGCGGACTGGGAGGCCGTGCGCCGCGTGAAAGAAGCCGTTTCAATCCCCGTCATCGTGAACGGCGACATACGCGACGAAAACGATCTGGCGCAGGCCCTTCTGCTGTCCGGCGCGGACGGCGCGATGATCGGGCGCGGGACTTACGGCAGGCCTTGGCTTTTGCGGCAGATGATGGATTTTCTGGCAACAGGAAAGGTCTCGCCCGCGCCGGGCCTGGCCGAGCAGTACAAGATCGTCTTGGAGCATTTCGAGGCGATGCTCGCTTATTACGGTCCTCAAGCGGGTCTGCGCGTCGCGCGCAAGCATATGGGCTGGTACAGCAAAGGGTTGCCCGGCGCGGCGGAGTTCAGGGGATTTGTGAACAACGCGAGCGACGAAACGAAAGCGCGCGACGCCATCCGCGCCTTTTTCGAACCGTTGATAGGGAGAAGCGCATGGGCATAAATCCCGAACCTTCCAGTCTTTCGGCCTCGGTCGAGCGGCATTTGCGCGATTATTTCGACGCGCACGAAAAACACTTGCCGTCTTCTGGCCTTTATGGTCTCGTTTTACAGGAGGTCGAAAGGCCGCTTTTGCGGATCGTTTTGGCCGAATGCCGGGGAAACCAACTCAAAGCGGCGGCTCTTTTGGGACTGAACCGAAACACCTTGCGGAAAAAACTGCGCGCGCTCGGCCTTCTGAAGGACCGGCCCCGGCGGGCGGGGAAAAGGGCCTTATGAAGCTTCGCGCTTTTCTCTCTTCCTTTCGTCCTTCCTTGCCGGGGCTGCTTTCCGCGATCGCGGTTCTTTTGGGCGCGGCGACCTATGCCGCTTTGACCCGCTCGCCCTTTTTCGGCAGCGATCCCACGACCGTGACAGTTCTTTTGGGGTTGGACCTGGCCGTTCTGCTTTCGCTCGGCACGCTCGTGGCGCAAAGGATCTACGTCGTTCTTTCCCGCCGCCGCCGGGGCCAGGCCGGATCGCGCCTTCACGTCCGCGTGGTTTCCGTTTTTACGACTCTGGCCGTCGCGCCCGCCGTTTTGACGGCGATGTTCGCGGCCATCTTTTTCTATTTCGGGGTGGAGGCCTGGTTTTCCGAACGCGTCCGCACCGCGCTCGACGAGTCCCAGCAAGTCGCCCAGGCCTATCTGAAAGAGCATCAGCAGGTCCTGCGCGCCGACGCGATGGCGATGGCGAACGATTTGAACCGCCAGGCGGTGCGTCTGTCCGAGGATCCCATGCGCCTCGCGCAGGTCGTCTCGGCCCAGGCCTACCTTCGTTCGCTCACGGAAGTGATCGTCTTTGACGGGTCCGGCAAGATTCTGGCGCGTTCGGGCCTGACTTTTGCCCTGTCGTTCGAGCCGGTGACCGACGAGATGCGCGAGCGCGCGCGGCAGGGCGAGGTGGTTCTGCTTATCAGCGACGCGGAAGACCGCGTGCGCGCTCTCTTGCGGCTCGACAACTTCGTGGACACCTATCTGTTCGTGGGCCGCCTTGTGGAGCCGAAGGTTCTTTCCCACATGGAGGCGACGGAAAACGCTGTCAGGGAATATCACAACCTGAAGGAGCACAGTTCCGGCATTCGCGTGATGATTACGATCATCTTCGCGGTCGTGGCGCTGCTTTTGCTCTTGGCGGCGGTGTGGCTGGGGCTCAATTTCGCGGGCAGCCTCGTGCGGCCCGTCAGCGCCCTCATCGCCGCGACGGACCGCGTGCGCCGGGGCGATTTGACCGCGCGGGTGGAGGAAACGGGCGACGACGGGAAAGAGGACGAACTGGCGCAGCTGGGTCGCGCCTTCAACCGCATGACGGGCCAGCTCGAAGCGCAGCGCGCCGAACTTGTGGAGGCCAATCGCCAGCTCGATCTGCGCCGCCGGTTCACCGAAGCCGTCCTGGCGGGCGTTTCGGCGGGCGTGATCGGGCTCGATCCGCAGTTCCGGATCAACATGATGAACGCCCGCGCCAGCGATTTTTTCCAGATCACGAACGCCGACGCGCTCACGGGCCATCCGCTCGAAGTCCTGGCCCCGGAGATCGCCGACGTTTTGGTTTCCATGCCGCGCGGCGCCAAGCAGCGCGACGGGCAGGTGGAAATTCGCCGCGCGGGCCAGCCGACGCGCACCATCCTCGTGCGCCTGTCCTCGGAACTTCAGGGCAGCGAGGTGAAGGGCTACGTCGTGACCTTCGACGACGTTTCGGCGCTCGTGACCGCGCAGCGCAAGGCCGCCTGGGCCGACGTGGCCAGGCGAATCGCGCACGAGATTAAAAACCCCCTCACGCCCATCCAACTTTCCGCCGAGCGTTTGCGCCGCAAATACATGAAGGAAATCACGAGCGATCCGGAAGTCTTTCAGACCTGCGTCGATACGATCATCAAGCACGTCGAGGATATCGGGCAGATGGTGGACGAATTTTCGGCCTTCGCCCGGATGCCGACCCCCGTTATCAAACCTCATGAAATGAGGGATATTTGCCGCCAGACCCTCTTCCTGCAAAGCGCGACCAGGGGCGATATCCACTACTCTCAAGAGCTGCCCGACGAGCCTTTCTGGGCCGATTGCGACGGGCGCCAGATCGCCCAGGCCTTGACCAATCTTCTTAAGAACGCCGCCGAAGCCATTGACGGAAGAGAGGAGCTTTCGGAAGGAATCTTGCCCTCCGGCGAGATCGGTCTGACGTTGTCCCTCACCGAGGACGATATGGTCTTCCTGTCCGTTTCGGACAACGGGCGCGGCCTGCCCGTCGAGGAGAGGGAGCGGCTGGCCGAGCCTTATGTCACGACCAGGGCCAAGGGGACGGGGCTTGGCCTTGCCATCGTCAAGAAGATCATGGAAGATCACGGCGGCAGCCTTCTTTTGGACGACAGGCCGGGAGGCGGCGCGGTGGTGTCGCTCCTCTGGCCGCGCCGGGCAAGCGAGAGAGGAGGCGGGGCTTTGGCGGAAGAAGGCGAATCTGATAAAGGATAAAAGAATACCGGCTTTCGCCGGAACGACGAGGGAACGAGGAAAAACGTCCGGTTCGAAAAACGAAAAAGGCAACCCATGGGATCGAACGCGAAAGACAGAAATCTGACAAGCGACATTTTGATCGTCGACGACGAGGCCGACATCTGCCTTTTGATCGAGGGCATCCTCGGCGACGAGGGATTCAGGACCCGCAACGCCACAAGCGCTGAAAAGGCGCTGGCCGAAATCGCGGCGCGGCGCCCTACGCTCGTCATTCTCGACATCTGGCTGCAAGGCAGCGGCATGGACGGCCTTCAGCTTCTGGACCGCATCGTCAAGGATCATCCCGACGTGCCCGTTATCATGATCAGCGGCCACGGCAACATCGAAACGGCGGTCGCGGCCATCAAGCGCGGCGCTTACGATTTTATCGAGAAGCCCTTTAAGGCGGACCGGCTGGTTTTGCAGGTGCGCCATGCGCTCGACACCTTTCGCCTGCGGCGGGAGAACCAGGAGCTTAAAGGGCGCGTCGGATCGGAGATCGAGTTGATCGGCAAGTCCGGCGCCATCGCGCAGGTGCGCCAGATCGTCGATCGCGTCGCGCCCACGGGCAGCCGCGTGATGATCGTCGGGCCGTCCGGTTCCGGCAAGGAGGTCGTGGCGCGCGCGATCCACGCGCATTCCAAGCGCGCAAGCGGTCCCTTCATCGTCATCAACTGCGCCGTTCTGCGGCCCGACCAGATCGAAATCGAACTGTTCGGCACCGAAGGGGGGAGCGGCGGCGGCCGCAAGACGGGCCTGTTCGAGCAGGCGCACGGCGGCACGCTCTATCTCGACGAAGTGGCGGATATGCCGCTCGAGACCCAAGGCAAAATCGTGCGCGTCTTGCAAGAGCAGGTCTTCACCCGCGTGGGCGGCAATACGCGCGTGGAGGTGGACGTGCGCGTCGTGGCGTCGAGCAACCGCGACCTGCAATACGAAATGCAGGCCGGGCGCATCAGGCAGGATTTGTATTACCGCCTCAGCGTCGTTCCCATCGTCATTCCGGCGCTCGCTGATCGGCGCGAGGACATTCCGCTTCTGGCCCAGCACTTCCTGAACCGCGCGGCGGAAGTTTCCGGCCTGCCGCCCCGCACGCTCGGCGAGGACGCGCTGGCGGCCCTGCAGGCTTACGCCTGGCCCGGCAACGTGCGCCAGCTTCGCAACGCGATGGAATGGATTCTCATCATGGCGCCCGGCGAAAGCGGCGAGGCGATCCGCGCCGATATGCTTCCCCCCGACATCACGGCGGCCACGCCCAGCGTCCTGCGCTGGGAAAAGGGCGGCGAGATCATGACTCTGCCCCTGCGCGACGCGCGCGAGATGTTCGAGCGCGAATATCTTTTGGCGCAGGTCACGCGCTTCGGCGGCAACATCTCCCGCACCGCGAGCTTCATCGGGATGGAGCGTTCGGCCCTGCATCGCAAGCTTAAGCTGCTCGGCGTGCACGGCGGGGCGGCGAACGATCCGGCGCCTGCGGCGGGAAAGCTGAATTAAAGGGCATGAACTGGCGCGCTCTTATCGCCCTTCCGGCCTTTGTTCTTGCGGTGTTTCTGCTCTTTTTCGCGCTTTGGCCCGCGCAGGAGGGAGGGGTCGTTTCGCCTGAGGCGCGCAGGCCCGCTTTCGCGCGCGAGACTATTTTCATCAGGCGCCAGGACGGTCTGAAAATTCCCTTCGACGTCGAAGTGGCCGCCACGATCGAAGAACGCGCTTACGGCCTGATGTTCCGGCGGGAACCCCTGGGGCGCGGGGAGGGAATGCTGTTCGTCTCTGCCGAGCCTGAGATCGCCCGCTTTTGGATGAAGAACACCTACATTCCTCTCGATATAATTTTTATTCGCGCGGACGGGCGCATCGCCAAGATCGCCGCGCGGGCCGCGCCGCTCAACCCCACGCCTATCGTTTCGGACGAGCCGGTCCTCTCCGTCCTTGAAATCGGCGGCGGGCAGGCGGCGGCGCTTGGGATCAAGGCCGGGGACAGGCTTGGGCGGTAGTCAGAACGTATATCCCTTTTCTCCGCGCATACGCAAATACCTGGAAAGGTTGGTGAGGGCTTCCTCAGGGGTTGATCCGGCGGCAGGAGGGACTTTCTGCGTTTCGCCTGGAAGCTCGGCCACTTTCGCTAGGAAAAAGTAATCTTCGGGGCCGTCGGCAAAAACGATGCAGGCAAGAGAGAATTTTCCGCCCCTTTCTTTCGCTTGGAGAAGCTCGCTCATGACGGGGAAGGGAATCCTAACGGGGGTTCGGGATAAAAGATGACTAGCAGCGGCTCTCAGCTCGCGCTTTCCGTCAACGATCAGGATTCTTTCCATGGAAACGCTCCTTTTGAAGAAATTGAGGCGTTCATTCTATCCGGCGGCGCTTTGTCTTTGCAACGCGTACTTATAGTTAACGCGCTTTCGCCCACCAAAGGCTTTCGGGATCGAAGCCGTATTTGGGCGTGATGGCGGGCTGGCCGAACTTGTCCCAGTAGGCGATGCGGTACCCGCCGTAATTCCAATGCGGGATCACGTAATGGCCCCACAAAAGAACCCGGTCCAGCGCGCGGCAGGCGGCTCGCAGCTCTTCGCGGTCCTTCGCGTGGACGATTTTTTCGACGAGCGCGTCCACGGCCCGGCTTCGCACGCCGATCAGGTTGCGGCTGCTTTTTTGATCGGCCTTGGCCGAACCCCAATAATCGCGCTGCTCGTTGCCGGGCGAAAGGCTTTGAGCGAAGACGTGGATCGTCATGTCGAAGTTGAAATCGTCCAGAAGGTTCTGATACTGCGAGGAATCCACGACACGATATCTCGCCCGGACGCCCAGGCGTTCCAGATTCCGCAAAAAGGGCTGGACCCAGCGCTCGAATAAGGGCGAGCTTTCCACGATCTCGAACGCGAAGGGCTGGCCCTTTTCGTTCGTGAGAACTCCGTTTTTAACAGTCCATCCGGCCTCGGCAAGCAGCGCGGCGGCGCGGCGCAGGTTTTCGCGGGCGTTGCCTGTGCCGTCCGTTTTGGGCGCCTCGTAGATTTTCGTGAAAACCTCGTCCGGAATCTCGCCGCGAAACGGCTCTAGCAGCTTCAACTCTTCCGGCGAGGGCAGGCCCCTGGCCGCCAGCTCGGAATTGGCGAAATAGCTTTCGGTCCGTTTATACGCGCCGTGGGCCACGTTCTTGTTGCCCCACTCGAAATCGAAGGCGAGCGTGAGGGCCTGCCTCACGCGCGGGTCCTTGAAAATCTCGCGCCGGGTGTTGAAGACAAAGCCCTGCATACCGGCGGGCAGCTCGTTCGGCACCTCCCTCCTGACGATCCGGCCGCTTTTGACGGCCGGCGCGTCGTAGGAAGTCGCCCAGTTCTTGGCCGAGTTCTCAAGCCGGAAATCGTATTTCCCGGCGAAAAGCCCTTCGAGCGCGACAGAGGCGTCGCGGTAATAATCGACCCGAATGCGGTCGAAATTGTAGCGCCCCTTGTTGACGGGCAGATTCTCGCCCCACCAGTTCTGGGCGCGCTTATAGACGATGAAGCGGCCCGGCTCGACCTTTTCGATTTCATAGGGGCCGCTGCCGACGATCGGCGAAAGCGTCGTGGCCGCGAAGTCTTTATCTTTCCAGAAATGCGCGGCCAGCACGGGCATTTGCCCCATGATAAGCGGCAGTTCCGTGTTGCCAGGTCCTTTGAAGGAAAACTTGACTTCGCGCGGCCCTGTTTTCTCGGCTTTTACCACATCTTTGTAATAAGAGCGGTAGAAGGGATGGCCCTTATCGCGCAGCGTCTCGAAGGAGAAAATCACATCCTCGGGCGTGACGGGACTGCCGTCCGAAAAACGCGCTTCGGGACGGATTTTGTACGACACCCAGCTTCGGTCCTTGGCGACGGTCACTTCCTGCGCGATGCGTCCGTACTGGCTGAACGGTTCGTCGAGCGAGGCTTCCATCAGCGTCTCGAAAACCAGGGAAGCGTTCGCGGCGGCCAGGCCCTTGAGCGTGAAGGGGTTGAGCGTGTCGAACGTGCCGATGGCCGCCAGGCGCAGCTCGCCCCCCTTGGGCGCGTCCGGGTTGACGTAATCGAAATGCGTGAAAGAGGCCGGGTATTTCGGCTCGCCGTGCAGCGCGATCCCGTGCGCGGCGCGGGCGGGGGAGGCCAGAAGGAGAAGGCAGAGGACAGAGGACAGAAGGCAGAAGACGGAGAAATTTCTGTCCGCCGCGACGATTTCTTTGCCTGTCATCTGTCGTCCGTCCTCTGTCTTCCGGTTACGCCTGCTCCCTCATCGCGGAGAGGGCGATCAGATTCTGCCACCGGTGCGAGGACAGCAGATGCGCGTAAATCAGGCCGATCCAGCCGCGCCGCCGCCAGCTTAAATAAACGCTGTCGGGCAGAAGGTCGAACTTCTTGGGGTCGATCACCTGAAAGCCCGCCAATTGAATCTTCGAGCCGTCCGGCATATCGATCTGCGCGTCGTTCGCCATAAGGAGGTTATAGGATTTCAGCTCCTTGACGAACTCGTCCGTCGCCTCGCCCTGCTGGCGGAGCGTCGCGCAGAAGTTCATCGCGCTTTGCGTGAACGGCGTGGGCTTGCCGTCCTTGAACAATTCGTATTCGCCTTCGGTTCCCAGCATATCGCTCGTCTCGTCCACGCACAGGACGTACTGCTTCTTGTCCGCGTCGTCCATGAGCAGAAACGGATAACGCCGGATGTAGGCGGGCAGATAGCTGCCTCCCAGCCACATTCCCTGTTCGTCGAGGAAAAGGTTGCTGTCCTGCTGGAGGCCGACGACGGCGGCGGGAACGGGCGTCTCGCCCGCCGCGAAGACGATGGGATAATGCGCGGCGGCCATGGGAAACTCGTCCACCAGAAGCGGGATGGCGTTGGTTTTGGCCGCGAAGCTGAAATGTTTGGGCGCGGAAACGCGCAGACCGGAATCCTGCTCGATGTCGAGAGGGCGAACGCTTTTATAGCACATGGGAAGATCGGGCTTGGCTTCGGTCATGGAAACTCCTTGGCGTTTAAGAAATAGGCGGCAATTAAAGCCCCTTGAGGCCCGTCCTTCAAGCCCTAATCACCCGTCCCGGAAACCAGAGGCGGCCCTTGCGGTCTTCGACCTCGACCACCCATAAATCGGGGTCGAAAGCGGCCTGGCAGGCCAGATAGGCGTCCGCTTCGGCCTCCGGGACAGGGCCGTCTTCATGGACGGGGGACCAGGCCAGCTCGTCTTCCAGCCGGATTTGGGTTAACACTTCGGCGCGTCCGTCGAGCAGGTTGATCTTGACCAAAAGGCTCCCCCTGTAAGGGTCGCCTTTGCGAATCACCGTCAGGGGGATGCCCGCCTGCGCCGCGATCTTGCGCTGGGCGGCGATCCACAAGTCGGTGGGAAGATCGTCACTCATCGTCGTCCGGCGGCTCTTCGGCAAAGGAGAAAAAGGGCCTGGCCGTCTCGAAAGACCGGTCCGGGGAAAGAATCGTCACCGAAACCTCGCCGCGTTTCAACGCGGCCATGTCGCTGTCCGGCGCGAGGACGGGCCTGGCCTCGTCCTCCAACGCAAGCCAGAAATATTCCTCGCCCCGCGGCGAGACGCGGCGCGAGCTTTTGACCTTTGCGATGTTCTTTCTCGCCCCCCGCGTCCATCTCAGGCCCGTGATCTTTTCGGGCGGCAGGGCCGGGAGGTTCACGCAAAGCGCGGTTTCCTTTTTCCAGCCTTCCGCGAGCAGATGCTTTAGGACAAGCGGTAGGATCGCCCTCGTCGTCTCCCATGGAATGTCCGCGCGGGAAGGGCCGTCCTGCGAGACGGCGATGGCGGGCACGCCGAGCATGAGCGCCGTCAGCGCCGCGCCCACCGTGCCGGACAGGTTGTTTTCTTCGCCCACATTGCAGGTTGCGTTCACGCCGGAGAGAACGAGGCTCGGCGCGGCGTCTTTCATGAAATGATCGAGCGCCAGCGCCACGCAGTCCGACGGCGTGCCGGTGACGGCCCAACGGCGCTGGCCCCGGCACGTCGCCTGCAGGGGCGCGCGCAGGGATATTTTCTGCGAGGCGCCGCTTTGGTCCTCCTGCGGCGCGACGATCCATATCTCCTGCGCGAAAGGCGCGGCGATTTCGGCCAGGGCGGCAAGGCCCGGCGCGTCGAACCCGTCGTCGTTGGTGAGCAGAATGCGCGGCAGAAGAATAGAGTCGGTCATGGGCCTACTGTAAGCGGTTTTGCGGCGAAACCCAAATGGAGCCGTTAACCATAACAAGCTTATCCAACAAAAAAGGCGGGGACCGAAGCCCCCGCCTTTTTCTTAAGAAATAAACTTACCGCATGACCGGCGTGCTGTTCTCCGCATCGTAATCTTCGAATGAGGGGGCGTCGCTGGCCAGAGGCTCTCCCAGCTGCTTGGCGCGGTACTGGCGGTACACGCTGCGCATCTGGGCATAGAAGTCGAGCGAGCCTTCGCGCAGCGCGTCCATGCCCTCGATGTTCGCCTCGCGGCGGGACAGGGCCGAGGCCGTCATGTTGGAGATGGTGAAGGTGTCTTCGATCTGCGTGTCGCCCGCTTGGACCGCGTATTTCCACGGCGACATCATCGTATCGACGCCAAGGCCGACCGCGTCGCGGACGTTCGACGGCCCAAGGAGCGGCAGGACCAGGTACGGACCCGATCCCAGGCCCCAGACGTAAAGGGTCTGGCCGAAGTCGCCCGTCTGGCGGTACAGGCCGAACTCGTTGGCCACCTCAAACATACCGCCGCCGCCCAGAAGCGTGTTCACGAAGAAACGGCTCAGAGTCGTACCCGCGTTCGTGACCTCGCCCTGCAGGAGGTTGTTGGCCATGATAACCGGCTCGTTCATGTTTTTGAGGATGTTGGCGATACGCTCGCGGATCGGCGGCGGGACCATGACGCGGTACAGCTCGGCCAGCGGACGGATCAAAAGACGGTCCAGAAAATCGTTCACGTCGAAGATGACGCGGTTGACCGGCTCGAAAGGATCGCCCCCGGCGTTCGCTTCCACGCGGTCCGTTTGCGTTTGCGGGACCGACGAGCAGGCGCCGAGGGAAAGAAGCGCGACAAAAGCGAGCGCGAAAACAGAGCGGCGTAAAACAAGCATGGGGGCCTCAAAAAGGGAGAAACTTCGTTGTGGGATAACCTTTAACCTAACGTTTCCGACCTAGCAAGAGAGGTAGAATCAAAAACGTCGTGACGAGGCAATATAGCAGGGCAATGGTTAATAATCCCCCCATTCCTGAAGTACCGGGGTGCGAAGACAAAGAGAGTGACCCGAATGCAACAAGCGTGGTGGCCGCGCTGAAAAGGACGGCCCGCGCCATGCTGGAGGAGAGGGGGTTTTCTTTGCCCGCTCGCCAATAACTTACCACGTAAATCGCGTAGGAAACGCCCAGGCTCATCAAAAGAGGCAGGGCGATGATATTCGCGAAGTTCAGCGGTAAAGAAATCGTGACCATCGTCGCCAGCGTTAAGATTCCGGCAAGAATCAGCGGCAAAAGCAGGCGCGCGGCGTCGCCGATCCGCCGCAGGACGGAAAAGCCCAAAAGGGCGATGGCGACCAGCGCCAGAATCCCGGCTTTGATGAAAGCGCCCAGGACGGTCCTGCCGGATTCCTGGATCGAAACCGGCGTGCCCGAAGCGTAAGGCGCGACGGCGCGGACGGCCTTTGTGAAGGCTTCAAGAACCCTGGGATCCCGGGCGTCCCCCTTGGGATAGACCTCCAACCTGGCCCGTCCGTCCGGCGCGATCCAGTCCCGGCGCAGATCGTCCGAAACGTCCGCAAGCGTCACGGGTTTCGCGTCGAGCAAAAGCCCTATCTGGTTCAGATAGGCCTTCATCCCGTCGATCAGGGCGGCGTCCAGCTTGCCGAGAAGGGCATCGTCCCGTTTGGCCGCTTTTTCCAGCGCATCGGCCAGATTTTGCGCCGCCGCCTTATCCTCGCCCAGCGCGCGAAGCTTGGCCGCCGTCCCGCGCAGGCTGGCGCGGTTCTCCTCGTTCGTCGGGGCGGGCAGGGGCGAAGCCGGGTGGAGCGAGGGATCGAGGAGAAACTTCGCGTCCGCGATCAGCGCGAGCTTTTCCTCCTGTTCTTTCGGCACGAAGCTGTCGAGAGCGATCGTATGGTCAACTTCCGGCAGTTTTTCTATTTCCCCGGCCAGCTTTTGCGCCTCCGCCAGGGAAGGCGCGAGAATCTGTATGGTGTAGGGCGTGGCGTCCGGATCCTGCATGATGTCGAACATAGTGCGGACGGATTCGGTTCCGGGGTCCTTGAGGTTGAGCGGGTCGAAATCGAAGCGCGCCCTCGAAGCGAGAAGAAGCGCAAGAAGCGTTACGGCGCCGACGAGAATCAAAAGAGGTTTGCGGCGGCGAACCAGAAACCTGTCGATCGGCAAGGCCCAGGCGTAGCCGATCGCTTCCGGTTCGGCGGGCGGCCTGAAGATCGCCAAAAGGGCGGGCAGAAGGGTCAGATTGAACAGAAAGGCGATGGCCATTCCTGCGCTCGCGATGATCCCCAGCTCGGACACGCCCCGGTAATCGGTCGGAATAAAGGCCAGAAAGCCGAGAGTCGTCGCGGCGGCGGCCAAAGCCAAAGGCGGCGCGATCTGCGCCGCGGTTTCGCGCAGGGCCGCCGGAAGGTCCGGGTTTTCGTGCCTTCTTTCGCGGAACTTGACGGCGAATTGGATTCCGAAATCGACCGCGATCCCGACGAACATGACGGCGAACGCCACCGAGATGAGGTTGAGAGAACCGACGGCGGCCATGGCGAAGGCGGTCGTGGCGACCAGGCCCGCCAGAAGAGTCAGCACAACCGGGACGATGATCCGTCCGGAGCGCAAGGCGAGAAAGAGCAGGCCGACCACAAGGACGAAGGACAGGACGAGAGACATCTCCATGCCGTCCGCGACGCTGGCGAACTCCTCGTCGTTCAGCGCGACGGAGCCGGTAAGCCGGACGGTTACGCCGTTTTCAGGCGTAAGGCCCATCGTTTGCGCCAGGCGGCGGACTTCCGCCGTCGCCTTCCCGCCGGGGGACAGGGCGCCGTAATCCAGAGCGGGTTGCGTGAGGATAAACTTCCTGAGCTCGCGCAGCCCCGGCTTTTGGTCGGACATCAAGGAACGCCAGGGCATCGTCGTTTCGCGCCCTTCAAGGACGGCGTTCACGGCTTGCGACAGAAGGCGGAAGGAAGGCTCCAAATCGCCGTAGCGCGCCTGGCCGCGCTTGATCCCTTCCACCGTCAGGCCCATCGTCTGGAAAAGGCCCCGCAAGGACGGGTCTTTCGCCAGAGAGCCGAGGAACGGCTGCGCCTTGACGAGATTTTCGAGCGTTTCCGTCAATTCCTCCTGCGAGAGGAACAAAAAGCCGTTCCGGCGAAAATAGGGAATCGCGTCCGGGCGCTTCACGTTTTTGAAAAGGCCCGGTTGCCGCGCGAGGGCCTTTGCGAGCGAGGAGGCCGCTTTTTCCGCGACGTCCGGATTCGCGCCGTCCACGACGATGACGAGCCGGTTCTCCGTTTGCGGAAAGGCCCGGCTCAGGTCCTTTTCCAGATCGCGCCAGGCCAGGCCGTCGGCCAGAAGGCCGTCCACATCCGTGTTCATCCTGAAGCTTTGGACGACATAGGCGCCGAGGCCTAGGCTCAAAAAAAGCGCAAAGAGCGCGACGGGCCACGCGAAACGCCTGCAGAAATCCACGACGCGAACGGCAAGAGATAGGAACATGGTTAAAACCTTGGGTGTGAACGTTCGGGAAACAAGGGGGCCAGGGGTCGGGGAAGAAAAACACCGTCATTGCGAGGAGTCCTGCCCCCGCGAAGCGGGAGCAGGACGACGAAGCAATCCAGGACCGTTGCAAAGCAGCACTTAACGACTCTGGATTGCCGCGTCGTCGCGCCGCCGCTGCGCGTTGGCGCGCCTCCTCGCAATGACGGTGTTTTTCTTTTTTCCCCGAATGCCCTTTTCCCTGAACCCTGAATCCTGTTATCTTCTATTTTTCATCCTCTGTCTTCTGTCCTCTGACATCCGGAATCTGTATCGGAACGCCCGGCGCGTATTTCGTGCGGCGCATGGCCGGAAAAGACTTCACGCGGATCACGTTCGGCGCGGCGGTCAGCGTGGAGGTCAGGAAATTCTGAAAAGATTCCCAATCCTCTGCCACGACCTTGAGAAGAAAATCCGAATCCCCGGTCAACATATAACTGGCCCGGACTTCGGGCCAGGTATCGACGAGCTTGGCAAAAGCCATCAGGTCCGATTCCGCATGGTTGGCAAGGCCCACATGGATGAAGACCGTCATGCCGAAGCCGAGTTTCTTCGGGTCCACGTCGGCGTGATAGCCGACGATGTAGCCTTCTTCCTCCAGCGTGCGCACGCGCCGCAGGCAGGGCGGCGGCGAGATTCCGGCGGCCTTGGCCAGGTCCACGTTCGTGACGCGCCCGTCCTTTTGAAGTTCGCTCAAAAGGATCAGATCGACCGGATCGAGTTTGACGTGCTTCATGCCGTTCTCGTAAGCTAGGACGAATCGGTTCCATCCTGTGCCGGGGATACTAAACGCATGACATTCAATAGCCAAGCCTCATGCTGGGTCGTGACCGAGGGCGCGGCGGGCATGGAAAACCAATGTCTGGGCCTGGCCGAGGCTTTGGGCCTTGCGCCCGTCGTCAAGCGGGTCAAGCTGCGTTCGCCCTATCGGCAGCTCGCGCCCTTTTTCCGTTTCGCGCCGGGGCTGGCTTTTTCGGACCGGGGCGACGCGATCAAGCCGCCCTTTCCGGACCTTATCATCGCTTCGGGCCGCGCGGGCGCGATGGCCTGCCTCTACGCGCGGCGGGCTTCGGGTAAAGACGGGCGGAAAAAAACCTTCACCGTTTATATTCAAAACCCCGTCATCGATCCTTCGCGCTTCGATCTCGTCGCCGCGCCGCGCCATGACGGGCTGCTCGGCGAGAACGTCGTGACGACGCGCGGCTCGTTGCACCGCGTGACGCCCGAACGGTTGGCAAGCGAAGCGCGGCGTTTCGAGAAGACCCTCGGTTCTTTGCCCGCGCCGCGCATCGCGGTCTGCATCGGCGGCAGCAATTCGGTTTATCGTCTGACGCCCCACGAAATGGAGCCGCTTGCCGCGCAGCTCGTCGCGGCGGCGAAGGCGACAGGCGGCAGCCTGATGGTCACGACCTCACGCCGGACGGGCGCGGACAATCTCGCCCTTTTGAAGGAAGCGCTGCAAGGCGCTTCCCATTTCCTTTGGGACGGGCAGGGCGCGAACCCCTATTACGCCATGCTGGGCAGCGCGGACTTTATTCTTGTGACGATGGATTCCGTGAATATGGCGTCCGAGGCCTGCTCGACCGGCAAGCCGGTCTATATCCTGCCGCTTGCGGGCGGTTCGGAAAAGTTCCGGCGCTTTCACCAAACCCTGCGCGACGACGGCCTTGCGCGGCTCTTTGAGGGAAAACTTGAATCCTTTTCTCCGACGCCTTTGAGAGACGTTCAACTCGTCGCCGCGCGGGTGCGGGAAGGGATGGGGAAAAGAGGCTAAGCCACTCTTGTATCGCAGGCCGCGAGCGCGTCGCTGCAGCCGCGCGGCGTGGCTTTCGGGGCGCGGCCCAGAAAGCGGATCGCCTTGCCGTTCCAGCCGCTTTCGCCCGTATCCACGGCATGGACGACCCCGACATCCTCGGTCAAAAGGGAATGGCCCGGATAACTGCGCGGCACGAGGTTCATGATCTGGATCACGCCCGGTCTGCCGTCTTCCACGGGGCTGAAATCCGCCGGGTCGCGGATGATGACCTCGGCGAAGGCCGGGACGTAGAGCAGGCCGTCGGCGTTTTCCAGGAAAATCGCCCCCGGCATCTCCGCCATCCCGTAAAAATTGATCACGCGCGAAAGCCGAGAGGCGTTTTGAAACCGCGCGCGGAAAGTTTCGTTGTCGATGTATTCGCGGGTGAAGACCTTCCACCCGCCGCTGTGCAGAAGCGTCGCGTTGGAAAAATCGCATCCCTCGGCTTCGCAAAACGGCAGAAGCTTTTGCCATAACAGATACGTGAAGCCGTAGATCAGGAAAGGCTGGCCGCCGTATTTCTTAAGAAAGGCGGCAAGCGCCGCCTCGTCGAGCGAGAGGTCCTCGCGCACGACGAAGGCGTGGTCCTTCCCGAAGGGCATGAGGCCCAAAATGGCCGAGGCGCGCGCGCCTATCCCTTCCTCGGTTTCTTCGTTGGCCTTGAGCGCGGCGGGCGTGTCCACGATGAGCATGGGCAGGCGTTCGTTTCCGATCACGGTCTTCAAGGTCGAGGCCAGCGTTTTCGCGGCGAGCTGGGCCGTCGCGCCGTCGAGATCGACGCGGCTTTTGCGCGCGCCGCTCGTGCCGCTGGAGCGCAAGGTCACCCGCACGTCCGACTCCGGCACGCTTAAAAGCCGCCTTTGTTTGAAAAGCGAAAGCGGCAGATAAGGAAGCTCCGCGAGCGTTTGCGCCTCTCGCCAGCGCGGAAAGGCCAGTTCCGCTATCTTCCGGTAAGCGGGACAGGCTTCCTCGTGATAGGCCGTCAGATCCATGAACAGGGGCAGCAAAAGAGCCTCTTTCTCTTTTTGAGAAAGGGCGAAAGGCGGTCCGGCCAGAAGAGGTTCAAAGGAAGAGGTCATGATTCGCCGCATACAAGGGTTTCCAAAGCCTGATAATCCACTTTTCCGTTCGGTTTAAGCGGAATCTGATCGACGGATCGCACCTCGATCCAGGCGGGGGGCAGGGCGGTTCGGGCGGCGAGGAGGGCTGCTATCTCCCGGGCCGGGCCGGTCGTGAAAAGGACGATCTTTTCCGCCCCTTCAACGGCCACGGCAAAAGCCAGCGGCGCGGCCAGACGCTCCAGCTCGTCGAGCGCGATCCGCTGGCCGTAGAGCTTGGCGAAGCGTCCGGCGCGGCCCGTGACGGTCAGATAGCCTTCCGCGTCCAGGCGGCCCAGATCGCCCGTTTCGAGGCGTCCGCCCGTTTCGTCGCCGCGCGAAAGGTCGGCGCGGCTTTCGGCCCGTCCCATCATGACGTTGGGGCCTTCGTAGATGATCGCGCCGCCCTCGATCGAGAATCTTCCCTCCGGCAGGGCGCGGCCCGCCGAGCCGAGTTTTTCCGGCCTTTCATGCAAAGGCAGACAGGCCATGCGAGGCGCGGCTTCGGTCTGGCCGTACATGATGAAAAGCTGGCCGCCTTCGCGTTCGCCCGTTTCCTTCAGCATTCGCCGGGTGAGCGCCTCGCTCATGCCGCCGCCCGCCTGCAGGAAGACTTTCAAGTCCGGGACCTTGAGCCTTTCAAGCCCCAGTCGCGCCAGCATTTCGTAATGATAAGGCACGCCGGGGAAAAGGGTCGCTTTCCTCTCCCGCGCCAGGTCCCAAAAGGCGCCTTCCATCAGGCCGCGTTCCGTCAGGACGCAGCGCCCGCCCACGGCGAGCTGCGCGTGCAGGACCGACAGGCCGAACGAATAGGCCAGCGGCAAATGGCCCAGCGCGACGCCTTCGCCCGTCAGGCCGAGGGTTTCGACGATGGCTTTCGTATTGTGGGCGAGGTTGCGATACGACAGCCGCACGCTTTTCGGCCCGCCGGTCGAGCCAGAGGTGGACAAAAGCAGATAAAGGTCGGGGTGAAGCGGTTCGTCTTCTCTCGACCGTCTTTCGAAAAGCGCGAGCGCGGCGAGCGGCGATTCTTTACGCGCGTAGCCTTCGAAAGCGTTTGAGGGCGGCGCGAAAATCCATTCGGGGCGGTAATCCCGGACAAGGGCGGAAAGGTCCGGCGCGGCAGGATCGATCAGAAAAACGGCATGGCCCGCCTGGGCCGCACCCAGATAGGCGACGGCACCCGCGCAGGAACGCGGCGCGGCGCACAAAACAAGCGCGCGGCGAGCGGGATTCAAAGCGGCGGCGGTTTCTTGGATTTCCCGGCGCAGGGCGCCGTAGGTCAACCGGTCGCCGCCCGCGTCGTCGCACAAAGCGGGCGCGTCGTTCGGCGTCGTGTGGCCGGGGGCTGTGGGAAGAAAGGGAAGGTCTGTTTTTTTCACTTGGATCCGAGGTTCGTCGAAGAATTTCGCCATTGCGAGGCTTGTCCTACTTTTTCCGTCATTGCGAGGGCCGGAGGCCCGAAGCAATCCAGAGTCAAACAGGCCCATCTTGCTTTCTTGCGACTCTGGATTGCCACGCTCTCCTTCCGCCGCTTGCGGCGGAAGGATCGCTCGCAATGACAAAAAGGGCCTAAATCACCATGCAGCCGTCCACGCCGATGACCTGGCCCGAGACATAGCGCGACCAGTCGCTGGCCAGAAACAGCGCGACGTCCGCCACGTCTTCGGGCGTTCCGGCGCGGCCCAGGGCGACGCTTTGTATGCGCTCGGACTTGATCTGCGGCGACAGGTGGCTGGTCATATCCGTTTCGATGAAGCCCGGCGCCAGCGCGTTGACGCGAACGCCGTCGGGGCCGAGTTCTTTCGCGGCGGAGGCCATCAGGCCGAGCAGGGCCGCTTTGCTCGCCGCATAGACGGCTTGGCCCTTATTGCCCGCCCGCCCGATGATGGAGCTGGTGAGAATGACGGAGCCGCCCTTGCCCCGGCGCATCAGCCGCGCGGCGCATTGAAGATGATTCAAAACGCCCATGACGTTCACGTCCAAAAGACGCTGCGCCTCTTCGCGCCGGATCATGCCGAGCAGCCCATCGGTCAGGATCCCCGCATTGGCCGCCAGAATATCGAGGCGGCTGAATTTCTTATGGGTTTCCTTGTAAAGAGCCTGGACCGAAGCTTCGTCCGTGACGTCGCCTTCGTGAACCAGCGCTTCGCAGCCGAAGGCGCTCTTGAGATTTTCGGCCAGTTCCTTAAGCCTTTCGCCGCCTCGCGCCGTTAGGACGAGATTTGCGCCCTGCGCCGCGAAGGCGCGAGCCATCGCGGCGCCGATGCCGCGTGACGCGCCGGTGATCAGCGCGACCTTCCCTTCAAGCAGCCGCGGCGACGTCATGGGCCTTCAGGATTTCAAGGGCTTTGCCGAAGCTGCTCATGTCCAGGATTTCGTCCGTGTCCATCACGATGTCGAAGGAAGTTTCAATGGCCGCGACAAGCCTCATATGCCCCACGGAATCCCAAGAGGGATGTTCCTGATAGGCAAGCTCTTCGACATCTTCGTTCGGTCCCAGAGCCAGCGTTTCCCGGAAACAGGCCTTAAGCTTCTCGATTTCGGACATGAGAATCCCGCGTTGAAACAGTTTTTTCGGGGTTCAGACTAGGCCAAAGGGCAAAGTTTGTCGATAGGGGCTACCCTTGGGCAAGAAACGCCTTGACCTTGGCATATTCCTCTTCGATGGCGGCCAGCATTTCGGCCTTTTTATCGGAAGACGCCAGATGATTCATCTGGGCGTCGGCGCACAGGTTGCCGAGCGTTTCCGCGCCGAGATTGAGGCTCATGCCCTTGAAGGCGTGCGCCTGCGTGCGCCAGGTTTCCTCCTGGCCCGCGTCCGTCGCGGCCCGCAGGGCCTTCAGGCATTCTTCGGCGGACGTGAAATAAATGCTGAAGAGCTCCTTTTCGACGGCCGGATCGCCGCCGGTCATTTCGCGCAGATTGTCGAGCGTCACGGGATCGGTCATGGCGTTCATCCTTTCGGCCTGCGGTCGGGATGCAAGGCGAAGTATTTTTCCAGAATCTCCAGAATCCTCGCCTTGTTGTAGGGCTTTACGATGAAGCCGTCCACCTTGTTGACTTTCGCCATACGCACGTCTTCAACGGAATGGTTCGCCGTGACCATGACGACGTAGGTTTCGGGCGCGAGAGTTTTGATAAGACGGGCCAGTTCATGACCGCTTTCTTCGGCCAGTTCGATGTCGAGAAAGGCGATGTCGGGCGCGTTTTCGAGAAACAGGCGCCAGCCTTCCTTGGTGGAGGCGGTCAGATCGACCGTATAAGTCTTGTCGAGAAATTCCTGAAGAATTTTCCTGGAAAAAAGCTGGTCTTCGACGATTAGGACGCGCGGAACCTCGCGCACGTCGCGCATTTTCAAGGCGATGCGATAGCGGGCGGCCACGGCAGGCGGCAGCTTTTCCAGAATTTTTTCCAACGGAGAAGGCGCTTCCATGCGCCTCAAACTACCAACCAGGGATTAACAAAAGGTCAACCCAGCCGGGAGGGTTGGAACAAAAAAGCCTTTTCCTTCAAGCTTATTTTCGTTAGCCTCCCCGGGGAGATTCTCCTGTTCCTCCTCTTGAGGAGAGTGCCGCGTGCGCCGTTTCTTTGCCGTCGTTTTATGTTGGATGCTTTGGGCCGTTCTTGCCGACACGGTCGGGGAGGCCTTTGCCGCCCAGAAATTGATCGGCCAAAGCTGCTCTAGCGACAACAGCGCTTTGGATTGGGACGCCATCGCCCAATGCAACGGGACGACCTTTATCAAAGGGCCTCTTTTGCTTGGCGCCGTGGCGGTTCCCCCTTACGCTGCGACGAGCTGTTCTTCGGCGTTGGCCGGAACCGTCCAATGGACCGGCGCGGCGTTCCAGGGGTGCGACGGATCGAGCTGGAAATCCTTGACCGGCGCGACCGCGACGACGACCTTCGGCAGCAACGCCGCTCTTTACACCGCCACGGGGACCTGGACTCCGCCAAGCAATGTCTCGCCGGCCAATCCGCTCACGGTGCGCGTGCTGGTGGTCGGCGCGGGCGCGGGGTCCGGCGCAAGTATGTCTGGCGGCGGTTCCGGTTATGTGGCGGCTAGCCAACTTTCCATCACATCGACCGCCAGCGTGGCGGTTAACGTCGCACCTGCGGTAGGATCAAGCACCAATGGAGGCTCCTCCTCTTTTGGAGCTTATCTCACGGCGACGGGCGGCTATTCCGCCGGGTCCGGCGGCAGCGGTGGCGGCGGGTGTCGTGTGGTCCTTTCGTCAACGTCCGGGACCGGCGGTGCGGGGGGGAGCAACGGCGCAGCGGGCGCGACGGCCAGCAACCATTCCTGCGGCTATGCGGGGACGGGGCAGGGCACGTCCATCGTTTCCTCCTCGACGACTGTTCGAGGCATTGTTTTTCAGTCGGCTACGTTCGCCGCCGGAGCGGGTGGGGCTGGATCGACGGCTTATAGCGGACCTTCCAGCAGCGATTACTATTTCTGGGGAGGCGGAGGCGGAGGAGGGATTCTTATCAACGGCGGCGGGCCATCGGGCGAAACAGGTGGCGGAAACGGCGGCGGGGGGGGGGGGATACGGCGGCGGTGGTGGCTGGGGCCTTTCGTTTAGCGGCGGTGGCGCACCGGGCGTAGTTTATGTTGAATACTGATGTCAGATGTCAGGGTTTTGGAGGCTTGAACGTGCGTAGGGTTTCGACCTCAGGATTTCTTTGCGGCGCGGCTTTTCTGGCCCTCGTCTGCCTTGGCGAATCCGCGCAGGCCGGCCAGAAATTGGTCGGGCAAAGCTGTTCAGGCGACAACAACGCGCTCGACTGGGACGCCAACGCGCAATGCAACGGGACCGTTTTCATCAAGGGGCCGCTTATGCTGGGGGCGGCGGCCGTTCCTCCCTACGCCTCCACAAGCTGCGATTCCGCGAAGGCTGGCGTTTTGCAATGGACCGGCACATCGTTTCAGGCCTGTAACGGCGGGAGCTGGTCTGCGCTTGGAACCTGCGCCTCGGCCGGTTTCGGCAGCGGGTCGACGCTTTACACCTCTTCCGGCACTTGGACTCCGCCGACGGGCGTTTCTTCGACGAATCCTCTGACTGTTCGCGTTCTGGTCGTCGGCGGCGGGGGCGGGGCGGTGGTAACTGCGGGAGGGGCGGGGTCCGGTTACGTCCGGGCCGCCCAGCTTTATCTTACGTCTGCGGATTCGGTGACAGTAACTGTCGGGGCCGGGGGTGCCGCAGGATCGAACGGGGGTTCTTCTTCCTTCGGAAACTATTTAACGGCGCGCGGGGGCTATGCCGCCGGAAACGGCGGTAGCGGTGGCGGCGGGTTGACGATCAATCAGTCAACCAGCGGGTCCGGCGGCGCGGGAGGAAGCAACGGCGCGAACGGCGTGGCCGGCACGGAAGGCAAGGGCTGGGGGCAGCAGGCCTCTATTGTAACTTCAACAACGACGGTTCTTGGCGTCGTTTTTCAGTCCGCGACGTTTGCTGCCGGAGCGGGCGGTGCGGCGGCGACGACCTACAGCGGCCCTTCCAGCAGCGGTTATTATTGGCATCCCGGCGGCGGTGGTGGCGGAATTTTGATCAGCGGTCGCGGACCGGATGCAGAGATGGCTCGTTGGAATGGTCGCGGCGGATTCGGCTATGGTGCCGGTGGCGGCTCGGGGACGGCGGTCGGCGGCGGTGGCGCACCGGGCGTAGTTTATGTTGAATACTGATGTCAGATGTCAGGGTTTTGGAGGCTTGAACGTGCGTAGGGTTTCGACCTCAGGATTTCTTTGCGGCGCGGCTTTTCTGGCCCTCGTCTGCCTTGGCGAATCCGCGCAGGCCGGCCAGAAATTGGTCGGGCAAAGCTGTTCAGGCGACAACAACGCGCTCGACTGGGACGCCAACGCGCAATGCAACGGGACCGTTTTCATCAAGGGGCCGCTTATGCTGGGGGCGGCGGCCGTTCCTCCCTACGCCTCCACAAGCTGCGATTCCGCGAAGGCTGGCGTTTTGCAATGGACCGGCACATCGTTTCAGGCCTGTAACGGCGGGAGCTGGTCTGCGCTTGGAACCTGCGCCTCGGCCGGTTTCGGCAGCGGGTCGACGCTTTACACCTCTTCCGGCACTTGGACTCCGCCGACGGGCGTTTCTTCGACGAATCCTCTGACTGTTCGCGTTCTGGTCGTCGGCGGCGGTGGCGGCGGCGGCGCGACCGTTAACGGCGGGGGTAGCGGGGTGGCCGCTGCCCGGAATGTTTATTTGACCTCTTCGGACAGCGTGACGGTAACGGTCGGTTCGGCGGGCGCGGCCGGGTCGGCCGGGACAGATTCCTCCTTCGGAAACTACGTGACAGGCTACGGAGGGTATGCGGGTGCAAATAGCGGTCATGGGGGCAGCGGTGGCGGCGGTCTGACGATCAATATGACAACCGGCGGGTCCGGTGGCGCGGGCGGCACGAACGGGAGCAACGGCGTCGCTGGCACAGAAGGAAAAGGTTGGGGACAGCAGGCCTCTATCGTGACATCGACCACCACAGTTCTTGGCGTCGTTTTTCAGTCCGCAACCTTTGCCGCCGGAGCGGGTGGCGCGGCCGCGACGACCTACAGCGGTCCTTCCAGCAGCGGTTATTATTGGCATCCGGGCGGCGGCGGTGGTGGAATCCAAATCAACGGCGCAGGACCTACGGCTTCAAGCGGCGACAACGGCGGCGGCGGGGTCGGCTATGGCGGCGGCGGCGGCAGCGGCAAAACCTACGGCGGCGCGGGCGCGGGCGGCATGGTCTATGTCGAATATTGATCCGGTTTTCCAACCCAAACAAAAGGCCGGGCGGAGCGCCCGGCCTTTTTTGCTTTGAAGGAAGCTTAAGCCGCCACTTTCTTCCTGCGGATCAGACCCAAGCCCGCCAGCGCCGAGCCGAACAGAAGGACCGAAGCCGGGAGCGGAACCGTCGATATGCGGGCGACCTCGAAAGCGTCGTAGCAGGTCGAAAGGAGGACCGACTTGATCCCCGCCAGGTCCGTCAGAGAGAAATACTGGCTGATGATGCCGCTGACGCTGTCCGGGTTGCTGTAGCCGAGCGCCTTGAGGACGTCCCAGCCGGAGATCGTATAGGTCTTGTTGTCGCCGTTCAGGACCGTCACGAAGTTCGTGACGTCGATGCTGCCCCAGAGGAACGAGAAGTTCGCCGTGCCTTCGGCCAGCGAGAAAACCGCCGAGCCTTGCGTTCCGTTGCCCTTGGCGTTCTTGCCGAAGATGGCAAGATAAAGCTCGTCGGAGGCGATGCCGTCGGGCTTGGTGTAGGCGTGGTGGTTCTTCGTCGTGCCGGATCCCGCCACGATGCCGCCGTGCAGAACCGATACCCAGTTCAGGTTCTCTTCGGGCGAGCCCAGGTAAAAGTTGAAGCCGTATTGTTTGCTGAGGCCCGCGCCGTTCAAATCGACGTTGCCCGCCGGGGCGCTGGCCGGGTCGCTGAGCGTGTAGGCGTAGGCGCCCATATCCACCGTGGCGGCTTGCGCGCCGAGCGGGAAGAGGAGGATCGCCGCGATCAAGAGGAGAATTTTCTTCATGGTCAAATCTTTCCGGAAATGATGGGAAAAAACCTAAGTCCGGAAGGGGGTAGCAGGAAAAAAACAATCCCACAATCAGAAAAATAGAAAACCTCACGAAAAAAGAAGTCAAAACGGCGGGTTATGGTTAACGGGAGGACCTATCCCTGCTTTCTCAGGCCCGCTTCCTCGATCACGCCGTCGATTTCAAGCACGTGCTCGTTGATCTTGGTGATGGCGGCGATGACCTCGTTGATGATCTCGGCCTGCTTTTCTTCGGCCTCCAGCCTTTCTTCGGAATCCTCCAGCGCGGTGGTCGCGTCGCGCAGCTTTTTATCCATGACGACCAGACGCGTCTCGAGCTGATCCTTCTGCTGCACGACGATCTGGGCGAGCTGGTCGTGCATCGCCTCGACCTGCGTGACGGCTTCGTGCCACCGGTCGCGCAGTTCCTGGATGATATTTTGGGTCTGCTGAACGATCAGCGCCTTGGTCTCTTCGAGGTCGGGGGAGACAGGGGCGCCGCCTTCCGCGACCGGACCCGGCAGGAAGGCGGGGGGCGCCGCGCCGCCCGTGAGCGCAGGCACGATCTGGCCGAGCTGGCCCGCCACCGCGCCGAGCGTTCCCGTAAGCTGCCCCAGCATGGCGAGACGCGACAGGAAGCCTTCCATCTGTTCGGTGATGGTCGAAATTTTCGAAAAGCTTTCCGCCGCCCAATGTTCGGTCTTTTCGAAGGTCGAGGCCGCGTGCCGCTCGAGCTTCAGGCCCAGATCGCCGATCGTTTCGGCAAAGCGGCTTCGCGCGGCGGCGAGTTTTTCCTGCTCGCCCTTGAGCGAAGCGACCGTCTGCGCGAGCGAGGCGGTCGTGGCCCCGGCCTGCTGCGCCATGTTCTGTCCGTGGACCGTCAGTTCGTCGATCCGGCTTTCGGCCATTTGCGCCTGCTGTTCGATCTGGACTTCCAGGCGCTGCATCAGCGCGTGGCTGCGCTCGGCCAGGCTCTGCGCGGCGCTGTAGCCCGTTTGGCTGTTCTGGTTGACGGCGGCCAAAAGCTGTTCGTTGTTGGCGCGGACTTCCGCCAGGACGCTCGCCAGAAACGCGCCGTCGCGGCGCACTTGGCCTGCGGCGTCGTTCAAAACGCGCTGGGCGGAATCGAAATTCGTGACGATGGCGTCCATCCGGTGCGCGGCGGTCAGAATCTGCTCGTCGAGCGTTTCGTGCCGCGTGCTGATGGTGCCCACAACCTTTTCCAGCTTTTCGGCGCTGGCGGCGGTGCGGGCGACGAGCGCGGCCATGTTTTCCTCGGCGGCGGAGGAACGGGCCAGCCGCTCTTCCGCTTTGGAGAGAATGCGCGTCATGTTCGCCTCGCCGCGCGTGAGCGTATCGACGGCCTCGTTGAAGCGGGACTGGCTGCTGTCGATGGTCTCGCCCAGCGCCTTGCTTGTGGCCTGCATAAGGTTGAGCGCCGCGAACATCCGCTCGCCCATGTTGGAGGTCGCCTCCGAAAGGCCTTTGACGGCGGCCTGGCTGCCCTGGGCGCTTTGCCGCAAGGAAGCTTCCGAGGCGATAAGCGCCTGGAGCGACTGCGTGACCTGCGTGCCCGCCAGGTGCGTGATTTCCGCCATGTTCTGAATGCGCTCGCGCATGAGCGGGACGAGCCCCGTCAGCTGCGTGACCCCTTCCTCTTGCGCCTTGGCGAGTTTGCGCGAAGCCTCGCTGAGGGCGGCGGAGAGCGAGCGGACGGTTTCCTCGCCGGACGCGCCCTGCTTTTGCAGGCCGTCAAGGGCGGTTTGAACCTGCGTGACGAGATTCTTAAGAACCTCCTGCTGCGCGTTCATCGTGCCGGTGAAGCCAAGCGAGGTGGCCTGCGCGCGCTCGAACCCTTCGGTGATCTTGCGCATCATGGCCTGGAAAAGCGAGCGGGATTCGCCGTCGAACTTGAGGCGGATCGGGCCGTCCTGGCCCATGACCGACACGTCCGGCACCTGCGTGAAATACATTCGGGCCAGGTCGATGGTCCGCGCCAGCGCGCCGAGCTTGTCGCTGCGCTCGATCCCCCAGACGGGTTTTTGGATGTCGCCGTGGACCATGTTCGAGACGCTTTGCGCCAGCGTTTCGAGGTCTTCGTCCTGCCGCCCGCCTGCCGAGAAAAGGGCCCAGGCCGCAAGGGCCGCCGCCAGCGCCAGCGCCGAAAGCGCCAGCAGCAGCAGAACGGTGCCCCAGTTTCTGAAGGAATCCCGGCTTGCGCCTCGTTGTTCGGCCAGCGCCGCGTTCAGGCGGCCTTCCAGGGCGGAAAGCGCCGTCGTCGCGGCCAGAAGGTCGGCGTTCGTCAAGCCCTGGCTGAGGGCGTCGTCGCCTTCCTCGGCTTTGGAAATGACGCTGGCGAAAAGGTCGAGAATGGCGCGGATGTCCCGCCGAATGGGCGTGGAAGCTTTGTCGCCGACGCGGATTAACGTCTCTTCCGCCGTTTTGTAATACATTCGCATATCGCGCAGCATGGCGCGGTCGCGGGTCCGCATGAACTCCTGCGCCGCGCCCAGAAAGCCGCCGTAACCGAGCGAAAGAATGGTTTTTTCCTGCAAGGACGCCCCGGAATCGAGCCCCGCGCCCGGCGAGGCCAGGGCGCTTTCGCTTTGATCGAGGCTGTATTTGGCGTAGAGGCTCGCGCCGCCCATGACCAGGCACAGGCCGAGGACAAAGCTTAAAAGGAAAGACTTGAAGGAAAGGGACTTGTTTTTCAGGTCTTGGGCCGTACTCATGGGCGTCTCTTCTGGAAGAGAAAGGGGAAGCGGACAGGCAAAGGCCGTTAAGGTTAACGGATTTTGGCGAATCAGTCAAAAAAGGAATGCGGGATAGGCGATTAAACTGATTCGCTCATCCGATTCGTGAGGCTTATTTGTCACAGGGGGCGAGGCTTCGTTCCAGGCTATTCTTCCGCGCACAAAAGCACCCCGGCGGGGGCAAGGGCTTGAAGCTGGTCGACAATCGCCGCGCCCGTGGGGCCGCCGTCGCCTTTGAGGCCGCCTTTCAGGAGGATTCGAATGCTCGCGACGTGCCATTGGATGATTTCGATATGTTTGTCCGTCAAGGGCGCCTTCTGCATGGCTTCGCAAAGCACGTGCAGGGACTTGGCCAGGGCCGAAACGAGGCCGTAGCCCCCCGGAACGACCTTTGTTTTAATGGAAAAGGCGGCAGAAATGATCGTCGGGAGATAAGCGTCTCTTTTGTCCGGCGCTTTTTGCAGGGCGGCGCTGGCGGCTTCCAGCGCTTCGGTCTGGGCCAGGGCTTCGCGCAGAAAGGTTTCGTCCGTTTCCTGGATGATTTTCTCGGCGGATTCGACGATTTGGGCCGTGAAAAGCCCCTCAAGGCTGCCGCCCACCTTTTGGCGCAGCGTATAATCGGGGGGCGTGATTTTGACGTTTTCTGCCATCAGGCGGCGCTCCTGCGTTTCTCGACGCCATCGGCAGGCGGCTTGACCTGGCGGCGCCGGTCGGGGCCTTTGAAACCGGGGGCTTCCACGAAGCTGCGGGGCTTTTCGATAACGGAGCGGATGCGCTCCACAAGCTGCCGGGCCGAGAAAGGTTTGGCGATGTATTCCGTTACGCCGCTGTCGCGGGCCAGGAGGACTTCGTGCCATTCCGTGTTGCCCGTCAAAAGAATAACCGGCAACCGCGGGTTGGGTGAATGGGGCGAAAGGCGGATAAAGCGCAAAAGGTCCAGGCCGTCCATGTCGTGCATACGCCAGTCCGTAATGACGAGATCGAAGGGCTTTTGCAGAAGGTAATCAATAGCCGCCCGACCATTGTTGGCTGCCGTTACTTGTTGAAAGCCCAATCTACGAAGAACATCGCCGACAAGCTTGGAGATGAGCTTTTCGTCGTCCACGATCAGGAGGCTTATATTCGCTATTTTTCCCGGCATTCCTTATCCTTAACTATAATCCGGTCATACAAATGTATGGGCTTTAGAGAGGCGCTGTCAAAATTTATTTCGATTGTACATTGAAGCCCGTCTTTTCTCAAATAGTTGCATTAAGAATCCCAGTTGGCTTTCTCAGGAAAGGCCTCTAAGCTGCCCGCCATGAGCGAAAAAACCATCTTTATCGCCTCGGACCACCGGGGCTTCGCGCTGAAAGCGCTGTTCGTTTCCTGGCTGAAAGAGCGGGGCTACGACCCGCGCGATCTCGGTCCCGACAATGAATCCAGGGTCAACGCTTCGGATTTCGCCGTGCGCGTGGCCGCCGCTTTGCGTTCGGAGCAAAAGGCGCGCGGCGTTTTGATTTGCGGCACCGGGCAGGCCATGGCCATGACGGCCAACCGCTATCGCCATATCCGCGCGGCCTTGTGCACCAACGGCACGATGGCCCGCATGGCGCGCGAGCACAACGACGCGAACGTCCTTGTTCTCGGCTCCGAAATCGTGGGCGAGATGCTGGCGCTCGATTGTCTCGAGACGTTCCTGGACACGTCGTTTCTGGGCGGCCGTTACGCCGAACGCTGCCGCATTCTGTCCGATCTCGGCGGTTTATGAGGAGGGGGCCTTTGAAGGGAAGCTTTTTCGCCGAGACGCTTGAATCCAGGGATCCGGAAATTTTCGCGGGTATCAAGGCCGAACTTGAGAGGCAGCAGAACAACATCGAACTGATCGCCTCGGAAAACATCGTCTCGCGCGCCGTGTTGGAGGCGCAGGGCTCCATCCTCACCAACAAATACGCCGAAGGCTATCCCGGACGTCGCTATTACGGCGGCTGCGACAAGGTCGATATCGCCGAAAACCTCGCCATCGCGCGGGCCTGCAAACTTTTCGGCTGCGCCTTCGCCAATGTGCAGCCCCATTCGGGCGCGCAGGCGAACGAGGCGGTGTTCCTCGCGCTTTTGAGACCGGGCGACACGATCATGGGCCTGTCCATGGCGGCGGGCGGGCATTTGACGCACGGTTCGCCCGTCAGTATGTCGGGCAAGTGGTTCAAAGCCGTTCCCTACGGCGTGAAGGAAGACGGCTTTATCAATATGGAGGAAGTCGCGCGTCTGGCCCGCGAGAACAAGCCCAAGATGATCATCACGGGCGGCTCGGCCTATCCGCGCCTGATCGACTTTGCCGCGTTCCGTTCGGTCGCGGACGAGGTGGGCGCGTATTTGATGGTCGATATGGCGCATT
>CAZZDK010000001.1:92630-121822 GCA_964652235.1 uncultured Rhodospirillaceae bacterium | reverse complement strand
CGTCGCGGGCGGGCAGATCCCCAGCCCCTTGCCACACGCGCACGTCGTGACGACCACCACGCACAAGACCCTGCGCGGGCCGCGCGGCGGCATCATTCTCTCCAACGACGAAGAGATCGGCAAGAAAATCAATTCCGCCGTCTTCCCCGGCCTTCAGGGCGGTCCGCTCATGCACGTCATCGCCGCCAAGGCCGTCATGCTGGGCGAGGCGCTGGAGCCTTCCTTTAAGGATTACGCCAAGGCCGTCATCGAAAACGCCAAGACTCTGGCCGCGCGGCTCAAGGGCCACGGCTTCGACATCGTTTCCGGCGGGACGGACACGCATTTGCTGCTTGTCGATCTGCGGCCCAAAAAGCTCACGGGCAAGGACAGCGACAAGAGCCTGGAACGCGCGAACATCACCTGCAACAAAAACGGTATCCCCAACGATCCGCTGCCGCCCGCGATTACGTCGGGCGTGCGGCTCGGCTCGCCCGCCGCCACGACGCGCGGCTTCGGAAAGGCCGAGTTCGAGCTGGTCGGCGACTTCATCGCCGAGGTGCTGGACGGCCTGGCCAGGGGCGGCGACAACGGCGCCGTCGAAAGTTCCGTGCAAAAGCGCGTGATCGACTTATGCAGGAAATTTCCCATTTATTCATAAGGAGGAGCCATGCGTTGCCCCTTTTGCGGTTTTGAAGATACCCAGGTGAAAGACAGCCGTCCCAGCGAGGACGGCGCCGCCATTCGCCGCCGACGCCTTTGCCCCAAATGCGACGCGCGCTTCACGACGTTCGAGCGCGTGCAGTTGCGCGAGTTCATGGTCATCAAGAACGACGGCACGCGCAAGCCCTTCGACCGCGACAAGCTGGCCCGCTCCATGCGGATCGCGCTGCGCAAACGCCCCGTGGACGACGAGAAGCTTGAGCAGGTCATCAACGGCCTCGTGCGCCGGATGGAGACGATGGGCGAGACCGACATCGAGACCAAGCAGATCGGCGAGATGGTGATGGAAACGCTGCGCAGACTCGATCACGTGGCCTATGTCCGCTACGCTTCCGTCTATCGCGATTTCCGGACGCCCGCCGATTTCAACGAGTTCGTGGACACGCTCAAGAAAGAGACGGCGGATTGATCCCCCCATGTTCACCGGCATCATTCAAAACATCGGCACGGTCGAGAAGATCGAAACGAAGGGCGACTGGATCGTTTTTCTTTCGGCTTCCTTTCCGCTGGATACGCTCGCTTTGGGAGCCTCCATCGCCTGCGACGGCATTTGCCTGACCGTCGTCGAAAAGACGGACCGCTGCTTTCTCGTGCAGCTTTCGAGCGAAACCGTTTCCAGGACGACCGCCCGCTGGTGGAAAACCGGCTGCCTTGTGAACCTTGAGCGGTCCTTGAAAATGGGCGACGAGCTGGGCGGCCACATCGTCGCGGGCCATGTGGACGGGCTGGCGAAGGTCGTCTCGATTGAGGAGGAAAAGGACAGCCTGCGTTACCGCTTCGAACTGCCCGCCGAGTTCGCCCCTTTTCTCGCGCCCAAGGGGTCTATCGCGCTGGACGGCATTTCGCTCACGGTCAACGAGGTGGACGGCCCCGTTTTCGGCGTCAACATCATCCCGCACACGCAGAAGGAAACGACCATCGGTCAGAAAAAACCCGGCGATCTCATGAACTTCGAGATTGATCTGATCGCGAGATATGTCGGGAATATGCTCAGAAACCGGGGTCTGGTTTAGGGCTTCGTTTGGTGATAGCGTAATCGCCGGGGATTCGAAGATGGAACAAAAACGCAAGCCGCAGACTTTTCTTTTCGAGCACAAGCCGCACATCATGGTGGTGGAGGCGCGCTTTTACGCCGAGGTGAACGACCTTCTTCTGGCGGGAGCGAAGGCGGTGCTGGACCGCGCCGAGGCCACCTATGAGGTTTTCACGGTGCCGGGCGCTCTCGAAATACCGGCGGCCATCGGCTATGCCGTCAAATCGTTGAGCTTCGATCCCTTGCGCCGCCGCTATGACGGCTATGTCGCGCTCGGCGCGGTCATCAAGGGCGGCACGCGGCACGACGAGATTGTCGGCAATCTCAGCGCGAGCGGAATCCAGGAGCTAGCCCTGCGCTTCGCGCTGGCCGTGGGCAACGGAATTCTCACCTGTAACGATCTGGAGCAGGCGCTCGACCGCGCCGACCCGGCGCGTCAGGACAAGGGGGGCGCCGCCGCCGAGGCCTGCCTGCGCATGGTCGAGCTTAAACAGAGTTTCAAACTTTCTCCCAGACGGCGCTGGATGGCGCGGTGAAGCATGGCGGATGAAGGCAAAAGCCGAAGCGGGACTTCGGGCGCGGCCAAGCGTCTGGCGCGGCTTGTCGCCGTTCAGGTCCTTTACCAGGATTCCTTCGATCAGGAACCTCTGGCCGAGATTCTTCGCCGTAGCCTGGAAGATGCCGACGACATCCTGAACGGCGGGGAAGGGGAGGGGGAGCTTATTTCCGACCGGCCCGACCCGGCCTTGCTCGCCGCCATCGTGCAGGGCGTGAAGGAACATAAAGAGACGCTTTCCGGCATGATCGAAGGCGCGCTCGACGCGAGGCTTTCGGCCTCGCGCATGGAAATCCTTTTGCGTTCCGTTCTTCTGGCGGGGGCCTTTGAGCTTTACCGGAATCCGGACGCGCCGGTCGCCGTCATCGTCAACGACTACGTGGATGTGGCGCGCGCCTTTTTCGACGCGAAGGAGCCGGGACTCGTCAACGCCGTTCTCGATAGGCTGGCGAAGAAATTGCGGGGGTAAAAAGGCCGCTGATGTTCTTGCGAACCGTTTCCTCGGGAATAGCGCTTTTCCTGGCGCTTTTTCTTCTGGCCGGGCCTGTTCTCGCCAGCGGCGGCGGGGGCGGGCACGGCGGCGGCGAGGCTAAAAAGGAGGGCGGCGGAAAACCTGCCGAAGAATCTTCCGAAGAAGGCGTGACCGGCGGGCGTTTTGCGGGCGATCCGGTCTATGTGCATATGCAGCCGATCATCCTGCCGCTCATCACCGCCGACGGCGCGCAGCAGCTTATCACGCTGGTCGTCGATCTTCAGATCAAGGATTTCGAAACCGGAACGCTTATGCACCATAATATGCCGCGTTTGAGGGACACTCTGTTGCAGGCGCTTTACGGCGGCCTTGCGGACGGAAGCCTGAGGAAAAAAGCCGCGCTCGATATCGAAAAGATGAAAGAGACGATCATGAACGAAACCAATCGCGTTTTCGGCGCGGGTTCGGTTCTGGGCGTTTTGATTCAGGGCGTGGCGCAAAGAAAGTTGTAGCCGAAGCTACCCCCTTAAATCTTAGAGGGTTGCTTTTGGGGAAGAGAGGTTTTATCCTCGCGCCTTCAACCTCACCTCTTGAAGGGAAACCTGTCATGACGAAAAAGAGTGGCTCTAAGATTCTTCTTTGGGGCGCCATTATTATCATCGTTCTTCTGGCTGCCTGGCTGTATATGCCCAAGGGCGGCGAGGAGCAGATGAGCCCCGATATGGCGCCCGTCGCCGGGGAGCCTGCCGCGCCGACGGCGGATGTTCCGCCGCCCCCGCCGCCCGAAGCGGACGTTCCGCCGCCGCCTCCCGCGCCGCCTGAAGCGGATGTTCCGCCGCCTCCTCCTGCGCCGCCTGAAGCAAGCGCGCCACCTCCTCCTGCGCCCCCGGCGGCCAACTGAGAGGGGACTCGCGAAAGATGAACAGAGAGCCGGGCGGTTCAGGCCGTCCGGCTTTCTTCTTTTTTTCCGATATTCCCCCTTGCCAGAGGGCCTTTCTTTCGGCATTCTCCCCGGCAGTTTCGCGCGGCTCCGGCGGCGCGAACCCCTTTCGCGGACGGTCTTTTTGCCCGCGTCCTGTCTGAAATCAAAGCGAGGTTCTTCCCATGAGCACGGAATTCATGCTGATTTTCGCCTGCGGCGCCTTAGCCCTCCTTTACGGGCTGTTCACGGCGCGGCAGGTCCTGGCCTCTTCCGCGGGCACGGCGCGGATGCAGGAGATCGCCGCCGCCGTCCAGGAAGGCGCGAAAGCCTATCTGAACCGGCAATACACGACGGTCGCCCTTGTCGGAATCGTCATCTGCGCGGCTCTGGAAGCGTTTTTGGGCGCCCATGTCGCCGTCGGCTTTCTGGTCGGCGCGGTTCTTTCCGGCGCGGCGGGCTACATCGGCATGAACGTTTCGGTTCGCGCCAACGTGCGTACGGCCGCCGCCGCGCAGGTCGGCATGAAGGAGGCCCTTTCTATCGCCTTCAAGTCGGGCGCGATCACGGGCTTGCTCGTCGTCGGCCTGGGGCTTCTGGCCGTGTCCGGCTATTACTACGTTCTGCTTGAATGGAAGGGCGGCGAAGGAAACGTGCGCCCCATCATCGAGGCTCTTGTGGCTCTTTCCTTCGGCGCTTCGTTGATTTCCATCTTCGCCCGGCTCGGCGGCGGCATCTTCACCAAGGGCGCCGACGTGGGCGCGGATCTGGTCGGCAAAGTCGAGGCCGGAATTCCCGAGGACGATCCACGCAACCCGGCCGTGATCGCCGATAACGTCGGCGACAATGTCGGCGACTGCGCGGGCATGGCGGCCGATTTGTTCGAAACCTACGCTGTCACCATCGTCGCCACCATGCTTTTGGCCGCGACCTTCTTTGTCGGCGAAACGCGCGAGATGATGATGCTGTTGCCTCTCATCATCGCGGGCGTGTGCATTCTGGCTTCGGTCGTCGGCGCGTTCTTCGTGCGTCTGGGCAAGAAACAGAACATCATGGGCGCCTTGTACAAGGGCCTGGTGGCGACGGGCGTCATTTCCGCCGGTCTGATCGGCATTGCGATCCGCAAGCTGATGGGTCTGCATGACGTCGTGGCCAACGTGGACGGCGTGGCGATGACCGGCATGAGCCTGCTTTCCTGCTCGATCGTCGGTTTGGCCGTCACGGCTTTGATGGTCTGGATCACCGAGTACTACACGGCGACTTCCCACCGCCCGGTCCGCTCGGTGGCCGGGGCCTCTGTCAACGGTCACGGCACGAACGTGATCCAGGGGCTGGCCATCTCGATGGAATCCACCGCGCTGCCGGTTCTCGTCATCTGCGTGGGCATCATCGTCTCGTATATGTTCGCGGGCCTGTTCGGCGTTTCGATCGCGGCGACGACCATGCTGTCGCTGGCGGGCATGATCGTGGCCATCGACGCCTACGGTCCCGTCACGGATAACGCGGGCGGCATCGCCGAAATGGCCAATATGCCCAAGGATATCCGCGTCACGACCGACGCGCTCGACGCCGTGGGGAACACGACCAAGGCCGTCACCAAGGGCTATGCCATCGCTTCGGCGGGGCTGGCTTCTTTGGTGTTGTTCGCGGCCTATATCGAGGATCTGCACCATTACTTCCCGCTGCTCGACGTGCGGTTCGATCTGCAGAACCCCTACGTCGTGATCGGGCTTTTCCTGGGCGGTCTGCTCCCTTATCTGTTCGGCGCCTTGGCCATGACGGCCGTGGGCCGCGCGGCGGGCAGCGGCGTGCAGGAGGTGCGCCGCCAGTTCCGCGAGATCAAGGGGATCATGGAGGGCAAGGCCAAGCCGGAATACGGCACCGCCGTCGATATGCTCACCAAGGCCGCGATCCGCGAAATGATCGCTCCCTCGCTGCTTCCGATCGTGGCGCCGGTGGTTCTGTACTTCGCGATCCTGTGGGTCGCAGGCCAGGCCGAGGCGTTCGCCGCGCTCGGCGCGATGCTGCTCGGCACCATCGTGACGGGCCTGTTCGTCGCCATCTCGATGACGTCGGGCGGCGGCGCATGGGACAACGCCAAGAAATACATCGAGGAGGGCCATCACGGCGGCAAAGGCTCCGACGCCCACAAGGCGGCGGTCACCGGCGACACCGTCGGCGATCCGTACAAGGATACGGCGGGTCCGGCGGTCAATCCGATGATCAAGATCATCAACATCGTCGCGATCCTGCTGCTGGCTATATTGGCCGGCGCGGCGGGATAGGCCGCGAGTCCAAGAACAAAACCCCGGCAGGCTTTCGCCCGCCGGGGTTTTTTTTGGCTGCGCAGAAGTTAACAGTTAACTATATCCTCCGGCCTGCGAGGTCTTCCTCCGCCTGGCCGTCGTTTGGCGGCGCGGGCGTCTCGGCGGAAGAAGAGGCGGCGGGATAGGCGTCTTGCCTTCCCGGGCCGAGATGTTTGTAGAAAAGCGCCAGACCAAGGAAAATGGCGACCCACAGCGCGATATTGCGCAAAACCCTGCCTCGGTTTCTGGCCAGGATTCCGGGCGCGATCAGGATCACGAGCGCCAGCGAAAGCAGCCCTGACAGAACCAGCGATACCTTGTCCATGAAGCTTACTCCTTGTACCAAGAAACGCCTGAAGGGATAGGCCGTTTGACATCACTCACTCTGCGCCTCGCCTTTCCCCTGCCGAACTGAAGAAGCCGCTGCCGGACAAGGGCCTTCGGACGGCGAGGGAAAGGCTCCTCGCAACCGCTCGTGACCTTGGGGAATCGCTTATTCGCTCGTCGGTATGAGGAGGGAAAGAGAGTGTGTCCTTGCGATAACACCTTAAGAAAATAAAAAAAAGGCTAAGATTTTTATTGAATATTAAGTTTCATTGCGTATGTTCCCTCCCACGGAAGCGCACGTACCACTGGCCCAAGGACGGATTGGATTACCACCTGTTTCGTTCCCCATTGGTTTATGTAACGACGCTTTGCCGCTTTATCCTGCCAGGGGCGGGGTAGAGATTGTGGTATGACAGCTAAGAGGTCTTCCCGGTCGGGCCATAGGGGCTCGGGTTGGGGAAGGGCTTTGTTGTAGGGCAAAGAAGATTTAAGGGCCGGAAGCTGGTACGGATTTCCCCGTCTCATCGGGGGCGCCCGTTCCTGTGTGTCCCTTTCATTCGTCTTTTTCCGTGCATCATCGCCTTGTCTTCTTCGCTGTCTGGCAAAGAAGGATCGGGAACTTTCCTGTTCCCACAAGGGGGGTGCGCTATGAGTTTGATTTCGGCAGCCGACTTTCTGAACGTCGCGGAAAACCGCGCGCTTAAGAAAAAGAACGACGAATCCGGTTCCCGTCAGCCTTTGCTGCGTCGGATCGGCGTGTTCGAATTGATCGACGGCGAATATGTCGGCCATATCGCCACGCTTAACTTCAAGTGCAAGGCCGTCATCAGGGAAAATCCCTATCGCGTCGGCGGCGGCGACGCCGAATATGTCGTGGAGCATTTGAACGCCGAGGCTTTCTATCCGGAACTCGGCTTCGCCTGGGAGAAAACGACCGACGGCCAGCAGCTTCCTTATCTGAGCGTGCATCTGGACGACCCCGCCTTTCCCAAGACGATCGTGGCCGTTCTGGTGCGCGGGCACGGGAATATGTATTTCCTGTACTGGGACCGCGTGACCATCACGGAAGGCGACATCGAAAAGATGTTCATCACGGAAGAGCTGCAACCCTATACGGGCGTTTTCCGTCGCATCAGCAAGGTGACGGATTACCTCATCAGCATTTACCCGTCGCTTCAGGAAATTTGGGATCCCCCCGATCCGGATTAGGCCGCAGGCATGGATTTTGATCTCGAACGCTTAAAGGACATCTTCGAGTTTTTGTACTATGCCTGCGCGCTCGTGGGTATTCCTGCGGGTCTTTTTCAGTACATCAAAGCTTCGCGCAAAGAGCAACAGGACCGCGAATACGGCACCTACGACGCGCTCGATCAAAAATACGTCGATTTTTTATCGCTTTGCTACGAACATCCGGAGCTTGACGTTTTCGACGTTCCCGATCCCAAGCCGTGCGCCTTGACGGAGGAACAGAAAAAAACCGAGCTGATTGTTCTCACGATTCTTTTTTCAATCTTCGAGCGCGCCTTTCTCATGTACAGGGACCAATCCTGGGAGGTCAAAAGACGGCAGTGGTTCGAAGGATGGCACGAATACATTTTCTCCTATTGCCGAAGAAAGAATTTTCAAGACGCTTGGAAGGTGTCCGGCGATACGTTCGATCTGAGTTTTCAGGAATATATGATGGGGCTTTTTACCGAAGCCGGGGTTTCCCTTGAGGAAAAGACCGTAAGCGGGCAGGGGGAGCCTGGTTGAAGGTTGGAACGCTGTTTTTTCGCTCTTTTTCCTTGAACTTTCGCTGCCGGGCGGCCAAACTCCGCCCGGTTTTCCATTTTGAAAAGAGAAAAGCATGAAAGTTGACGCCAATACCGTCCGCAAGGGCCACGTTCTGGAGCATAACGGCAAGCTTTGGGTCGTGATCAAGAGCGAGATCATTATTCCCGGCAAAGGCAACGCCATCGTCCAGATCGAGATGAAGGACGTCCGCACAGGCATTAAGACGAACGAGCGTTTCCGCACGCAGGAGACGGTAGAGCGCGTCCAGCTTTCCGACCACGAAATGCAGTATCTCTTCGGCTCGGACGGCGAATACACCTTTATGGATCAGGAAAGCTACGAGCAATATATTGTTCCCGCCGACGTGATCGGCGATCAGGCGGCGTTTTTGCAGGACGGCATGATCTGCAACGTGCAGACCTACGAAGGCAAGGCGCTCTCGGTCGAGTTGCCGCCGACGGTCGTTCTGGAAATCGTCGAAGCTGATCCGGTCGTCAAGGGCCAAACGGCCTCTTCGTCTTACAAGCCCGCCAAGCTTTCGAACGGCGTGCGCGTGATGGTGCCGCCTTTTATCGAAGCGGGCACGAAAATCGTCGTTTCCACCGCCGACGGCTCTTATGTGGAGAGGGCGAAAGAGTAAGTAATATGCCCCTCCGTCCCGCTCTCATCAACGTCATGGCCAAGGCCGCCGAAAAGGCCGCCAAGGGACTGCGGCGCGACTTCGGCGAGATTGAGCATTTGCAGGTTTCCCGCAAAAGCCCCGGCGATTTCGTAAGCAACGCGGATTTCAGGGCGCAGGCGATTTTGCGCGAGGAGCTGGGCCGGGCGCGGCCCTCTTTCGGGTTCCTGATGGAGGAGAAAGACGAGGCGGCGGACACCTCCGGCGCGAGCGAGCGCTGGATCGTCGATCCGCTCGACGGCACGACGAACTTTCTGCACGGCGTGCCGCATTGGGCCATCTCCATCGCTGCCGAGCGCGAGGGCGAGGTGCTCGCGGGCCTCATCTACAATCCGATCACCGACGAGATGTATTGGGCGGAAAAGGGCCTCGGCGCTTACGGCAACAATCAGCGCCTGCGCGTTTCGGCGCGGACGGATTTGAGCGAATGCCTTGTCGCCACGGGCCTGCCGTACAAGGGTTCGCGCATGGACCCGGATCGCGTCTTGGGACAGGTCAAGGCCGCTACGATGCAAACGGCGGGCGTGCGCCGCATGGGTTCCGCCGCGCTCGATCTGGCTTATGTGGCGGCGGGCCGGTTCGACGGCTATTGGGAAGGGCAGCAGATCGGCGCCTGGGACGTTGCGGCGGGGTCGATCATCGTGAAGGAAGCGGGCGGCTTCATCGCGCCGCTTGAGGCGGGCAAGCACCCCGTCCGCGACGCCTCGATCATCGCCAGCAATGCCGGGATTCATGAAGGCCTTGTTAAATTGTTAAGAGAATCAATGGCCTGATAAAACATTTTCTACGAAACTATTAAATTTTCACGCCTTTTTCGCGTCTTTGTGTTATCTGTTGTCCATTGTTTCTATCTTTGTTAGGAGGCCGTTATGGCGACGGGGATTTTTCCAGGAAAGAATAAAAAGAGGGACGTTCAGACGGTGCGACCTTCCGATCTAGGAACATCCTCCTGGACGCTTTCGTCCGAAACGCAGGCCTCCCTCCAGTCCCTTGCGCACGGGACGTCAAGCCCGCCGCCGGAACAGAACGTGGCGGAAGGAAAAGGATCGGGCGCGTCGTCTTTGGAAGGTGGGTCTAAAAGAGAACGACGAGGCCTTTCCGGGAAGGTGAGAACCGCTTTCGCCGCCGTAGGCGCTCTCGTTTTATCTTCCACGCTGACTTTTTTCGGACAGGTCCCCCCGCCTCCGCCCCCGTCCCCGCTCGACGGCGGGACGTTTCCCCTTGCCGGGACCTTCGCGCCCATTCAGGGCGAGGAGCCTTCTCCTCGCATCGTCTCCCCGACCTTGAAGGTGACGCCAGCCGACGCGGCCGCGTTTCTTCGCGTTTTCGAGGCGGAGCGGCACTCCGATCCGGCGCTTAAGCGGGCTGTCGAAGATTTAACCGAGGAAATTGCCGTTTGCATGACTTCTGACGAGGGATATTCCTCCGTCCGCGCCGCTTTTTACAAGATGGCCGAAATCTTAATGGACAGAATGCTCCCTCCGAACGAGGCCGTGGACGAGAATCAGAAGCTCTTCCGGTGTCAGACGCTCTTATGGTCTCGATTGTCTTCGGAGCAAAGGTTCGTTCTGGCCGCTTTTACGGAGAGGAGAGATATTCTGGAAACTTACGAGGCCGAAGAGGTCAACGAACTGGATGCCGCGCGGCAGGAGCACGACGACCTGATCGAGGCCGTTCAGGCGTGCCGAAAGGACCCGCGCGGCTTTTCGCCGAGATTCAGGAACCTGGTGGCGTTCGTCGATCTGGCCGCGCGGTTCGAGGACCCGGCTTTGAAGCTGATGCTCGTCAATCTCTTCGGCAACGCCTCCATCGAGTACGATTACAACAAGGTGAACAATCAAGAAGCGTTCAGGGCAAGCAACGAGGGCAAGTGGGTGCAGAAAATCAGCAAAACCCAAAAAGAGGGCACGGGGGTTTGCGTAGATATCGTCGGTTTCAAAGAAGGCCTTATCGTTCTGGTTATGGGAAAGGATTATTTTCGGGAAAATGTGCGGATGGAGTTTCTCTCCATCAACGAAGAGGGGGCGGAGATTCCGGGTCGGCTCGACGGACGGCACGCGGTCCTTGTCGCGCGCGCGAACGGCCAGGACTATGTTTTGGACAATCGCCCGCCCAAGCCGAGGAAAGAAGAGCTTTTGGATCTCGACGTGCCCCTGGATATGATAGAAAACAGCCTGATCACGCCGCGCGAGGCCTTCTACACGACCGACCCGGCGCAGGGCGAGAGGGAAACCTACTTCTGCCAGATAACCGTGCCGCCGCAGGGGCCAGCCCAAAACGCCTTTCAAGTCAGAAACGGCGTCGGCTTCTCGCGCGCGTCGAAATATTACGTCGTCTTCGACGAGGGAAAGAACGTCTCCCGCAAGGGCAGCCAGGCGGACCTTCCCTCGCCGGACGATCTTTTCCTTCGGACGTTCTTATCGGTTTGCAAGACCGAGGAGGGCCGTCGTGTCCTTTGGCAAATTTACGACCTAGCCAGGATCAGTCATCCCCGCTATTACGCGCAGGCCTACGGGCCGAAAAACGGCCCGGCGAGGAAGGGCGGATCGGCGTCTTCCGCCCAAGGCGGTCCCCGGTAATTGGCTCTAGACCCTAGCCCCCGTTCCCGTTAAAACCTTTAGGGATAGCGATTCTCTCTAGGGTGCGGCCCTGTCCATGTCTTTGACTTCACGCCTACGAACAGGTTTGGCGGCTTCCGGCCTGGCGCTCGCTTTGGCGGCGTTTTGGCCCGGTCTTGCTCTCGCCGGAGCGGCGAGCGACGCGCCGTCCGTCGAGATTTATCCCGGCCAGCCCGGCGCCGCCGCGCAGGGCGTTTTGCCCGAAGGCATTGAGTGGAACAAGCCGCTTAAGGCGGGCGATCTCGTTCTCACGCGCCCCACGCCCAAGAAAATAAAACCCGCCCCCGATCTTAAGGCGCCGAGCCTGCCGCTCGGCGGGCTAAAGCCGCCCACCATTTCCGAGACGAAGACGCAAGGACCGCCGCCGAAGATCGCGGGCAAGGCCGCTTCGGGCGACACGTCGAGCCTGATGCTGCTTCAAGGCATGAAAAACGCCCTGCAACAGGCCGGGCAGAATACTGAAATTCCCAAATCCGACCTCAAGCCGGTGGAGGTGAAAAAGGGCGGAGATTCCCTGGCCGACGACGTGATCGAGCTTCAGGCCCCGGTTCTGCAGGACCGCAAGGCGGAGCCTGCGGGCGCTCTGGTCGCGCCCGCTTCGGCTTCCTCGCGCTATGAACCTGGACAGGCGCCGAAGAATCTGGCGTCGGGCGGCAAGAGCGTCGCCGCCCCGGTTTCCATCGAGGCGCCTTCCTTAGGCGAAGCGCCCGCGCCCAGGGCGACCGAGCTGGATTCCGCGCCGCCGAGCCTGTCTTCCGTCGTGAACGAGCCGTCCGCGCAGGAGAGCGTTTTCGGCGCGCCGGTTGAGGAGAGGGCCGAGAAAAAGCAGCCCGACCTTCGCGAAGAAGACGATGAGAGCGTTTTCGACAGGCTCTTTTCGGACCAGGCGCCTGAGACTCCTCCCGCCGTTCAGGCCGAGGCGAAAGCCGAGGAACGGGATATTCTGCCTGCGCCCGCGCCCGTCTTTGAGCAAGCGCGTTCCGAGGTTTTCTGCGAGCCTATCGTCACGCCCTGGACCCGCTCGTGCCAGGAAGCGGGGTATCCGGCCTATTTCACCGGGCAGATCGTCGGCGAGACTCGCGTTTCGTGTCCTTCGAACGAGACGCGCGAAGTCTGGATCAGCAATTCCTGCGCGGCTTCCTTCGTAAACGAAAAACCCGCCGCCGCGCCGAAAGTCGCGGAAGTCAGGGACGAACCCCTCGTTCCCCCGCCTGCGGCCTCCAGCGAGCCGCCGCCCGTTCTTGTCGGCGACGGCGAGGGGGGCGTGGTGGACGCTTCTTGCGGCCCGGCCAGCGGCCTGGCCTCTCTGAGCAAGCCTCCCGTCGGCGAGCTGTGTCTTAAGGGTCGCGCTTCCGCCGTTCACGGCGAAGGGCCGTGGCATTGGACCTGTCAGGGGATGAATGGCGGCATGACGGTCAGCTGCGCCGCGCCGGTGGCGAGCCGCGGTGCCGAAGTTTCGAAAAAAGACGACGCCGCAGGCGGCTTTTCGCCCGCCGCGGTCGCGACGGAAGACGGCGCGTGCGGACCTGCCGCGCAGGGCGGCCATGAGACCGCGCCGAGCGAGGGTCTATGCGCCAGGGGCACTCCCAGCCGCGTCAACGGCGCCGGACCCTGGACCTGGGCTTGCGGCGGCAGCGGCGGCGGCCAAGCGGCCGCCTGCGTCGCGCAGAAGAAAACGGAAGGCGTTTGCGGCGCGGCGGCGCGCGGCGGCGCGGATTCCATGCCGATGCGCGATTGTTCGCCGCCGGTTACGCCAGCGCCGTGACCGGCGAAGGGCCGTGGCATTGGACCTGTTCCGGCCTTTACGGCGGCGAGGCGGCCACGTGCGAGGCTCGGCCTCGGGTGAACGCCGTTTGCGGCAGCGCCTCGACCTTCGGGCAGCGCCAGGCGCCGAGCCAGGGCCTTTGCGCCGTCGGCTCGCCCTCGGCGGTCACGGGCGACGGGCCGTGGAGCTGGACCTGCCTCGGCCAGGATGGCGGCGCGACGGTTTCCTGTCGCGCCGACGCGGCGATCGACGGCGTTTGCGGCAGCGCCAACGGCAATCAATATGCCAGCACGCCTAACAAGGGCCTGTGCGAGAAAGGCCGCGCCAGCCAGGTTTCCGGCAACGGGCCTTGGAACTGGCGCTGTCTGGGCGAGAACGGCGGCGATTCCGTGAGCTGCACGGCGGCCCTGGGAACCGAAGAGACGCTTAAGAGCGCCGTCGCCTGCGGCGCGGCTGCCGAGGTTCTGGCGTTCGCCCGGCCCGAAAGCGGCTTGTGCGCGGCGGGCAGCGCGAGCGAAGTCGGCGGCGAAGGCCCCTGGCGCTGGACGTGCGCGGACGAAGCCGGACACAGCGTTTCCTGCTCGACCCTTTCGGCGGTCGAGGGCGCCTGCGGCGCGGCGGCAAACGTGGCGTCGCCCGATGCGCCCTTCGCGCAGCTTTGCCAGGGCGGCACGCCGGGCGAGGTTTCGGCGGATCGCGCGAAAGGCTTTTGGAACTGGACCTGCAAGGGCGAGATGGGCGGCGGCTCCGTTTCCTGCGCCGCGCCGATAGCTTCCCGCGCGGCGGGAGAATCTCCTTCCGCTTTTGCGCCTGCTTCTCCTGCCGAAGAGCCGGTCGCCGAGGCTTCCTGCGGGCCTTCCGCAGGACAGGGCAGCGTTTCGGCTCCCGAGGCCGGCTTGTGTTCGGCGGGGACCCCCGGCCCGGTCAAGGGTTCCGGCCCGTGGCATTGGACCTGCAAGGCCGGAAAGAAAGGCCCTGAAGTCCGTTGCGAAGCGCCCAGGCTGGTTGACGGCGCGTGCGGCGCCTCGAACGGCGCGATTTTGCGCAGCGCGCCTTCCTCGGCTCTCTGCGCCGCCGGGACCCCGACTTTCGTGGCGGGCGAGGGACCTTGGATGTGGAGCTGCGTCGGCCTGGCGGGCGGCAGCAGCGCGAGCTGTTCGGCGCTTTCGCAGGCCCAGACCAAGGTTGACGGCCTGTGCGGCGCTTCGTCCGGCGCCTCTTTGACCGCGCCGCCCGAAGCCAATCTGTGCGAGAGCGGCTCGCCCAGCGCCGTTTATGGCGAGGGGCCTTGGACGTGGACCTGTTCGGGCATTAACGGCGGCGTGGCCGCGACGTGCCGCGCCGGAAAGACCGTGCCGCAGGCGCCGCCCCCGCCGGGGCCGCTCGTGAACGGCTTGTGCGGTCCCGCCAACGGCGTGGCTTTCCTTTCCGCGCCCAAAGACGGTTTGTGCGCGACCGGAACCGCTACCGCGACCAGCGGCGACGGGCCTTGGAACTGGAGCTGCATCGGCATGAACGGCGGCATGACGGTGAGCTGCACCGCGCCCCTCATGCCGCCCGCGCCCATCGTCGGCGCCTGCGGCTCGGCCAGCGGCGTTCCCGCCGTCGGCGCGCCGCAAGGCTCCTTGTGCGCGGCGGGCATCCCGAGCGCCGTCAGCGGCAACGGGCCCTGGACCTGGAGCTGTTCCGGCACCAACGGCGGCGGGGCCGTCGGTTGCGTCGCGCCGGTGGCCAGCGGCGGGGTCGGAACCCAGACCGCGCCTCTGCCTTCTTTCACTTCCGCGCCGGATCGCGTCATGCCGTCTCCTAAAGCCGCGCCCGTCGGGCTTGTGACGCCCACGCTTCCCAGCGCGCCGAAAAAGGACGCCAAGCCTTCGGCCTCGCCGGAAGTCCTGCCCGCGCCCCCTTCGCCGCGCACGCCGGCCCGTACCGCGCCGCTCAAGACCCCTTCGCTGCCGGATGGCGTCAAGCCGCTGACCCCGCCGAGCGTCGAAATAAAGCCGATGCCCGGAATGCTTCCTTCCGTTATTGACAGCCAGGGCAAGCCCGTCGCTTCAGGAAAGATCGTTCTTGAGCCGGACGTCTCGACCATCGCCTTTTCCAGAGGGTCGGATCGGCTGGACGAGGACGCCGTCGAAGTCGCGGAAAAACTGGCAGCGATCCTGAAGGCGCATGAGGGCGCGCGCATTACGCTCGTCGCCTATGCCAGCCTCGACGCCGGACGCTCCCCGCGCGAGGCCAGGCAGGTGTCCTTGCGCCGGGCGCTGGCGGTGCGCGATTTCCTGTCCGGCAAGGGCGTGCCCGCCGCCCGCGTGGACGTTCGCCCCATGGGCGCGAACGTGACGAGCGGCGACATGGACCGCGTGGACGTAAGGGTCAACTGATCCATCGCGTCTGTTGGGCTGCAAATTGAGAAAAATCCTTACATCGCGACCGCCAGCCCTACGCCCAGGGCGGCGAAGGCCAGTTCAATAAACAAATAACGCAGTCCGATGGGCTTGCCGCAATGGCGGCAGCGGCCCCGCGCGATCAGCCAGGATAGAAGCGGAATAAGATCGCGCGCGCGCAGGCGAATGCCGCATTGCGGGCAGGCGCTGGGCGGCGAGACGATGGAAAGGCCTCGCGGCACGCGGTGGACGAGCATCGTGGCGAAGCTGCCCCCCACAAGGCCGAGCGCAAGGCCGACGAGAATCCTGAACCGGAACAAATCCTCCGCCGTCATGCCGCCTCGCACACGCCGTGCTTGAGCAGCCAGCCGATCGTGCGCCAGAGGCGGCTTCGCTCGCTTTCCGGCGCGACGGCCAGAATCTCTTCAATCGCCAGGGTTCCGGCGGCGCGGACGGTTTCGGCCAGGTCCTCGATAAGAGGGACGGGCAAAAGCATATCCGGCGCGAAGAGATTCATATCGTGCCTGAAAAGAAGACTCATATCCTGTCGGGCCATGACGGTGCGCAACCTGTCCTTAGGAGCGAGAGCGCGGCTTGGAAAGCTTTCGAAGACGCGCCAGGGATTCGGGTGGGCGGGCGAGACGGCCTGCCAAAGCGGCGGGACGGCGCCGCCCGCCGCGCCGCGCAGGCGGTCTTCGCCCAGTTTGCGCCACAGATTTTCATAGGCGGGCACGATTACGCGCCAGTCATAGACGGCCCTTGCGCGCGCTTGCGCCTGCGCGCCCATGTCCAGGCGCCTGTCGCGGCTTTCCGCAAGCAGGGTAAAGGCCCTGGCCGCCGCTTCGATGTCGATGGCGGTCGATTGCGCGGCGGCGCAAAGATAGCGCCCATAATGCTTGTCGTCGAAAAAGGCGTTCGCGATGTCCATGCCCGTCTCGACCGGCGGCGCGAGCGTGGGGATCAGGAAACCGTCGAGGCCATGGCGCACGCCGTCGCGGTAACCGTCCCAGTCCGACACGACCGCAGGCAGGCCGCAGGCCATCGCCTCGATGGGCGTCAGGCCGAAGCTTTCCTGCACATTGTCCACGAGCGAGGCGAAGATGTCCGCAGCCGCCCAAAGGCCGTGCGGAAAGCGCGGGTCGTCGTTCGCGACGATCCGGCACGGGGCGGGCGGGCCGCCGAAGTCGCGCAGCAGGGCCTGGAAACGGGATTCCATGTCCCTTTGCTCCATGAACGTTCCGTGGAGGATAAGGTGAAGCTTGCGCCGCGTCATTTGCGCCGCCCTTTGCGCGGCGAGCAGAAGCGGCAGGGGATGCGCCTTGTTCAGGAAGTTAAGGCGGCCCACGAAAAGGATTGCCACGTCGTCCTCGGTCAGGCCGAGCGTTTCCCTTTGCGCCGCCCGCAGATCGGGGCGGACCCGCGCGGCGAAAGAATCCGTGTCGATCCCGATGGGAATGACGGGCGTTTGCACCGGGCAGACGAACGATGTTTTGAACCGACGATTGAGGTAAGCTTCATGCAGCTCGAAGATGCGCCGTACCGCGTTTTGGATGGCTCTTGAAGGGCAGATCAGCGCGTCGCCGCCGTGCGTGGGCGCCAGGCACAAATCGGCCACGGCGCGCGAAACCTGGTCGCCGCTCATGCTGTGCACCAGGCCGCACGCGGCGTAGGCGGCGCCGGAAAGGCGTGCGCGCCGCCACGCGACTTCGCTTAGGTCCGGATCGGGTACGAAAAGACAGGCGAGATCCCCAGGAAACGACGAGGGATCGCGCGGATCGACCCGCAGGCAGGGCTTTTGCGGATCCTTCGCGTAGGCGCGAGCCATCTCTGCAAAGCGTCGAAAACTTTCCGGATCGGGCGTGTGGCAGAGAAACTCTTTTTCGTTCGAATGACGCAGCCAGGCCTTCATGAAAGACTCGATGGCGACGGACAGGCCGTGAACGGGCGCTTTTTCGCGGTAAAGATAATCGACGGAAAAGGACATCGGGCAGGGGAGATCGGATGAAGGGAAGGGTATGTTAGCAAGGATTCCTATAGGGGGCCTATCGAAATTATCTCCTTTCCCCCTGTCGGGAACGCGGAAAATTTATCCTTGAAATTTTTGAAAAATCTGCTTTATTATAGGCGTCTTTGCTGCAACGCACAAAAAGTTAAGGGCAAAGACGAATGGCAAGCTCCATCATACAGATAGACGCCTTATCCCGCACCTTTACGGTCCGGGAGAAAGATCCGGCCGCAACCGGCTGGTTTTCCAAAAAGAAAACGCGCGAGATCAAGGCCGTCAGCGAGCTTTGCTTTGCCATTCAGCCGGGCGAGAAGGTCGCTTTTATCGGCCCCAACGGCGCGGGCAAATCCACGACGCTTCGTATGCTTTCTGGTCTTTTGCGTCCGACTTCCGGCGCGGCGCGCGTTTGCGGTCTTGTGCCGTGGGAACAGACGCGGGAACTCGCGAGCGAAATCGGCCTGGTCTTCGGCCAGCGCTCGCAGCTCTGGCCTGCTCTCAGCGTGGAAGACAGTTTCGATCTGCTCGCGAAAATCTACGATCTCGACCCGGCGGATTACCGCGTCCAGCGCGAAAAGCTGATCGAGGTTTTCGGTCTCAGGAAACTTTTGCCGCAACTGGCGCGGACCCTTTCGCTCGGCCAGCGGATGCGCTGCGACATCGCGGCCTCCCTGTTGCACAGGCCCAAGGTCCTGTTTCTCGACGAGCCGACCATCGGCCTCGACGTGACGGCCAAGGCCTTGCTGCGCGACCATCTCAACGCGCTGGCGAACGAGCTGGAGACGACGATCCTTCTGACCAGCCACGACACGGACGACATCGAACGCATTTGCCGCCGCGTCATCCTGATCGATCTGGGCCGCAAGCTGTTGGACACGTCGCTTGCGGAACTGCAACGCGATTACGCGCGGTACAAGATTTTGCGCCTTGTGACGGAGGAAGAGGCGCCTTGCCTTGAAATGTCCGGCGTCGCCGTGGAGGAAAAGGGCGAACATACGCTGGCGCTGAGGGTCGATACGGCGGCGACCGCCGTCGAAAAGGTCGTGGGCCTGTGCCTTGAGCGGTTTAAGCTGCGCGACATCGGGATCGAAGGGCTGCCTTTGGAAGACATCATTCGTTCCATCTATGCGCGGAGGGGAAGATGAGTTTTTTCTTTCGCCATTGCGAGCGAGCCGGAGGCGAGCGCGGCAATCCAGAGTCAAAAAGAACGGCCTTGGTTTCTTGGGACTCTGGATTGCTTCGGTCCCCCGGATCCCCGCTTTCGCGGGGATGTACGGTGTCCCTCGCAATGACGGGAAGGAGGGGAAGATGACTCTTCGCCACGCTTTGTCCGTCTCTTTCCTTTGCGCACGCATGGGATTCCGGCAGTCCTTGCGCGACTGGATTCTTATTTTCGGATCGTTCCTGGTCTATACCGCCATCATGCTTCTTTACGCGGGCGTGATCCATATGATCCCGGACGCCGATCTGGCTCGCTTTCCCTTCGGTCAGAAAGAGATGATCTGGTATCTCGGCACGGCGGAATACATTCTCTTCGCCGCGCCGCATTGGTGCTTTACGGAATTGCAGAACGACATCCTTTCCGGCCAGATTCATTCGGCGGTTTTGCGGCCCGTTTCCGCCGCGCTCGTGCGCGTGTCTTTTTGGATAGGCGACTCGGCGGCGCGCGCGGCGGCTTTGTTCGTTCCCTATTTCCTCCTGGTAAGTGCGCTGGCGGGCGGGAACGTTTTCTCGCCCGCCGGGTTGCTCGGCCTTTGGGCCAGTATGCCTTTGGCGATAGGGATCGGCGCGTGCGGCTGGTATTTTGTCGGCGCTTCGTGCCTGTGGTTCATTCAGGCGGAACCGGCTTATTGGGTCTGGCAGAAGGCCGCGTTTCTGCTCGGCGCGATGCTTTGGCCTTTGTCCTTTTATCCCGGCTGGCTGCAGGTGATCGCCTGGGCCTCGCCGTTTCCTTCCATGCTGGCCATCGGCGCGCGCTGGACGCTTGAGACGCCCGCGAGTATTCACCTCGCGGCCTTCGCGCACCAGATTTTCTGGGCGGCGGTTTTTCTTTTCCTGCTTCGCTTGTTCGACCGCAAGATTCTGCGCCACTTGCAGGAAACGGGGGTTTGAGATGAAAAAGCTCTTTTCCTCGCTTTCCTATCTCTGGGCGTTGAACGCGGCGAACATGAAGTTCTATCGGCCCGAATGGAAGCGGCTGCTCATCATGTCGTTTTTCATGATCGTTCAGAACTCGATGTTCTTCGTCTTTTGGGTCATCTTTTTTCAGACCGTCTCGAACCTCAAAGGCTGGCGGCTTTCCGACGTGGCGCGGATGTACGGGATCGTGGCCTCTTCGGTGGGCCTGAGCCTTTTCTTCCTTTCGGGCGCGCGTTCCATCGCGCGGCGGATTCAGGACGGTTCGCTCGACGTTTTTCTGACGCGCCCGCGCAGCGTTCTGCCCGCGCTTTTAATGAGCTACTCCAGTTCCGCGAGCCTGGGCGACATTCTCTACGGGCCGCTCATGTGGGCCGCGCTGGGCGATGTGACCTGGGCGATGGCGCCGCAACTGGTCGGGCTGACGCTGCTGTCTTCCGTTGTTTTCACGTCGGCGACGATCATCGTTTATTCCCTCGCGTTCTGGCTTAAGGGGAACACGCGGTTTTCGGACCAGCTGTTCGAGATGCTGATTATCTTTTCGGCCAACATCCAGCACGGCCAGCCTTTCGGCGTTCAGATCGTCATGTACACGATCATTCCGGCGGCGTTCATCGCGCTTTTGCCCGTGCGGCTTTTGAGCGCCTTCGATCCGCTTCTTTTCGCAGAGCTTCTGGCGGCGACGGTTTTTTACGCGCTGCTCGCCGCGTGGACGTTCCGGGCGGGGGTGAGAAGGTATAAGCGGGGAATTTAGCTTTTCATCTTTTCAATCGTCGCGGTCGTGCTTTGCCCGTCCACGAGCCTGGCGAGGACGACCTGTCCCCCCCAACCCTGCACGAGGTCCGCGCCGACGACGGTTGCGACCGTATAATCCGCGCCCTTCACGAGAACGGCGGGGCGGATTCCCTTGATGAGTTCGATGGGCGTGTCCTCACCGAAAATCACCACGCCGTCCACGTCGGCCAGCGAGGCCAGGACGGCCGCGCGGGCGTTTTCGCCCTGCACCGGGCGGCCTTCGCCTTTGAGCCGTTTGACCGAGGCGTCGCTGTTCACGCCGACGACAAGGCGGTCGCACGCGCCGCGCGCCTGGCGGATCAGCGAGAGGTGCCCCGGATGCAAAAGGTCGAACACGCCGTTCGTGAAGCCGACTTTGAGGCCCTGCTTGCGCCAGCGTTCCGCCGTTTCCGCCGCCTGGGGCAGGGAGAGGACTTTTTCCTCGCTCACGCGCGTCTGGTCGTGGAGCAGTTCGCGGGCAAGGTCTTCGCGGCTCACCGTCGCGGTCCCTATCTTGCCGACGACGACGCTGCCCGCGATGTTCGCCAGCGCCGCGCCGTCTTCGAGCGAGAGGCCGCCCGCGACGCAAAGCGCCATCGTCGCGACGACCGTGTCGCCCGCGCCGGAGACGTCATAGACTTCGCGCGCGGTCGCCGAAAAATGGTGGGCGGGGCCGTCTTTCAGCACAAGACACACGCCGTCGCCGCCGAGCTTGGCCAGGACGGCTTTGATGTGGCAGGCCTCGATCAAAAGGCGCGCGGCGCGCTCGGCCTCCTGCACCGTTTTGATGGGAAGCCCCGTGGATTCATGCAACTCTTTACGGTTGGGCGTGAGCATGAAGGCCCCGCGGTAACGGCTGAAATCGCGGCCTTTGGGGTCGATCAGAACGGGCTTGCCCTTTTCGCGGCCCAGCCGGATCGCTTCGCCGAGAACGCGGTTCGTCAGAACGCCTTTGGCGTAGTCCGAAAGGATCACGACGTCGCAGCCGTCGATCGCGCCGCGCAGGCGCAAAAGGGTCTGCTCTTCGATGTCCGGCGAAAGGTCCGCGCTGATTTCGCGGTCGGCGCGCAAAAGCTGCTGGCCGTCCGCGACGAAGCGCGTCTTGACCGTCGTAGGCCGTTCGTTGTCGGTGATGAGGTAAGAAACGACCTCGGGCAGGGTCGAGACCTGCTCGGCCAGGCTGTAGCCCGCCTGGTCCTGGCCGACGACGCCGAGCATATCGACGTGCCCGCCTAAAGAAACGAGGTTGCGCACCACGTTGCCGCTGCCGCCCAGCGCGCTGCTTTCGCGCTGAATGCGTAAAACGGGGATCGGCGCTTCGGGCGATATGCGCTCCACCGAGCCGTAAACGAAGCGGTCGAGCATGACGTCGCCGACGCACAAAACGCGGTGCCCGGCGAGGTTTTCAAGGTGGGGTTGAAGGTGTGGGAACATTTTCAGATGCCGTTTCTTGTTCAAGCGTCATTGCGAGGAGGACCGGGCTTGTCCCGGGACGACGAAGCAATACAGAGTCGTTAAGAGCCATTTTGCAACGGCCCTGGATTGCTTCGCGCTTTCAGCGCTCGCAATGACGGGTTTTTCCTTCATATATACGGATCCTCTTTTACGAGGAAATCCTGCACATAAAGCCGGATTCCTTCCTCGACGGGCGTGAAGGGCGCCGTGTAACCCGCCGCGCGAAGCTTGTTCATGTCGGCCTGCGTAAAGTACTGGTACTTGCCGCGCAGTTCTTCGGGCATATCGCGGTAGGTGAGCAAGGGTTCCTTGCCCAGCGCGCGATAGACGGCGGACGCCATGTCCGCAAAGCTGCTCGCCCGGCCCGTGCCCATATTGAACAGACCGTTCACTTTGGGCCGATCCAGAAGCCAGAGCATGACGTCGGCGCAATCGCCGACCCACACGAAATCGCGCAACTGGCCGCCGTCGGCGTAATCAGGGTGATGGGATTTGAAGAGAGAAAAGGCCTCGCCGCGCTGCGCGTAGGGAAAAATCTGGTGCGCGACGGAACGCTGGCCGCCCTTGTGGTATTCGTTCGGACCATAGACGTTGAAGAACTTCAGCCCGACGCATTGGACGGGGCCTTTGTCTCCGCGCCCCTTCTGCTGCGCGATCCAGCGGTCGAAAAGATGCTTGCTCCAGCCATAGGCGTTGAGCGGGCGAAAGGCCCTGAGCCCTTCGACGCTCTCTTCGTCCTTGAACCCGGCGCTGCCGTCGCCGTAGGTCGCCGCCGAGGAGGCATAGACGAAGCGCGCGCCGTTGTTCTTGCTCCAAAGCCAAAGGGAACGGCTCAGGCGGAAATTGTTTTCGGCGATGGCGTCGGCGTCGGTCTCGGTGGTCGCGGAAATCGCGCCCATATGAAAGATAATCTCTATATCTCCGGCGTAATCGTTCAGAAAATCGGCCAGTTGCTCCGGCGCGATCAGATGCTCAAGGTCCCTTTTGGCGATGTTGCGCCATTTATCTCCGCGCTCCAGCCGGTCGCAGACGACAACCCTCTCTCCCCGCTGATCCAACTGGGCCGCAAGGTAGGAACCGATGAATCCGGCACCGCCGGTGATGAGAATCATGAAAAAAACCGAAAAGATGAGCAGGAACAAAGATCGCGGCGCATTAAAGCCGCTTGACGAGGGCTTGGCAAGAAGGTTGAGTAGGGCAGGAAAAAGAGGGAGTTATCATGAAAACAGCGTTTGTCTTTCCGGGGCAGGGGAGCCAGAAAGTCGGCATGGGCAAGGCTCTGGCCGATGCTTTCCCCGAAGCCCGCGAGGTTTTTCAAGAGGTTGACGATGTATTGGGGCAAAAACTTTCGGCGCTGATGTTCGAAGGTTCCGAGGAGGACCTTAAACTGACCGAAAACGCCCAGCCCGCTTTGATGGCCGTCAGTATGGCCATCGTAAGGGTTTTAAGGGAACAGGGCGGTTATTGCTTCAAGGAGAACGTGACTTTCATGGCGGGGCATAGCCTTGGCGAATATGCGGCCTTGTGCGCCGCGCGGACTTTTTCGCTGGCGGATACGGCCCGTTTGCTGCGGAAGAGGGGCCAGGCCATGCAACGGGCCGTTCCGGTCGGCGTGGGCGGCATGGCGGCCCTGATGACCGACATCGACGCGGCCCGGGACATCGCCGCCGCCGCGACGCAGGAAGGCGAGATTTGCGTGGCCGCCAACGACAACGCGCCCGGCCAGGTGGTCATCAGCGGCCATGCCGCCGCCATTGATCGCGCCGTCGCTTTGGCGACGGAACGGGGCTTTCGGCGCAGCGTGAAACTGCCCGTCAGCGCGCCGTTCCATTCGCCTCTTATGAAGCCCGCCGCCGAGGAAATGCGAGAGGCGCTTGAGAAAGTCTTTCTGCACGTGCCCGTCGTTCCGGTGATCCCGAACGTTTTGGCCGAGGCTACGCAGGACCCGGAAGCGATCCGCCGTCTTTTGGTGGAACAGATCACGGGCGCGGTCCGCTGGCGCGAAAGCGTGCTTTATATGAAAGCGCAGGGCGTCGGGCGTCTTGTGGAGTGCGGGTCCGGCAACGTCTTGACGGGATTGACGAAACGGATCGATAAGGAGATAGTCGGCCTCTCTTTGCAGACGCCGGAAGACCTAGAGGCCTTTTTGAAAGAGGAGTCCAAGCCATGTTCGATTTGACCGGAAAAACAGCCCTTGTGACGGGGGCCGCGGGCGGCATCGGCGCCGTCATCTCGCGCACCTTTTACGCCCAGGGCGCGAAAGTCGTTCTGGCCGACATCGCGCCGGGCGGCATCGAGGCCCTGCAAAAGGAACTGGGCGAACGGGCTTTTACGGTCGTCGGGAATTTGACGGACCCCGCGGCTCCGGCCCAGATTCTCAAAGAGGCCGAGGAAAAGGCCGGTCCCATCGACATTCTCGTCAACAATGCGGGCCTTACGCGCGACGGCCTGGCCATGCGCATGAAGGACGAGGATTGGGATTTGGTTTTGAACGTCAATCTCTCGGCGGCCTTTCGCCTGTCCCGCGCCTGCCTGCCCGGCATGATGAAGCGCCGCGCGGGCCGCATCATCAACATGGCGTCCGTCGTCGGCGCGATGGGCAACGCCGGACAGGTCAATTATTCGGCCTCCAAAGGCGGCCTCATCGCGTTCAGCAAGTCGCTGGCCCAGGAAATCGCCTCGCGCGGGAGCACCGTCAATTGCATCGCGCCGGGCTTCATCGTCTCGCCCATGACCGACAAGCTCAACGAAGAGCAGAAGAATAAAATGCTGGCCAACATTCCGCTCGGCTATCTCGGCGAGGCGAAGGACGTCGCGGCGGCGGCCCTGTTTCTTGCCAGCGACGAGTCGCGCTACATCACAGGCCAGACGATCCACGTCAACGGCGGCATGGCGATGCTGTGAAGAGGGGTCAGGGGGCAGGGGGCAGGGGTCAGGGGAAAGAAAAATCTTCCCTGAACCCTCGACCCCGAATCCTGAACCCTTCTTTGAAACGTTACGCGCGCGTCGCAGGCGCGGCGGCGAAGGTCGGGGCGGGGACTCTCGGCAACCGCCTGACCGGCGGCGGCGTTGCGCGCGAGGCCGCTTTGTGGCGGACGGCTTTGGGCGGCCTGAAGGGGCCTTTGATGAAAGTCGCGCAGCTTCTGGCCGCCATTCCCGACTTTCTGCCGCGCGAGCTGGCCGCCGAGCTGGCCACGCTTCAATCCGACGCGCCGGAGATGGGCTGGCCCTTCGCGCGGCGGCGCCTGGCGGTGGAATTGGGGCCGGATTGGCAGGATAAATTTTCCTCGTTCGAGAAAAAGGCGGCTTTTGCGGCGTCGCTGGGGCAGGTGCATCGCGCCGTCAGCCTTGCGGGCGAGCCCCTGGCCTGTAAGCTGCAATATCCCGACATGGAATCCGTCGTCGAGGCGGATTTAAGGCAGCTCAAACTGGCGCTCGGTCTTTTGGAAAAGATCGGCGGCGCGGTTCGAGTGGACGAAGTTTTCGCCGAGCTTTCCGAGCGTCTGCGCGAGGAGCTGGATTACGCGCTCGAGGCCCGCAACATGGCGCTTTACGGACGTTTGCTGGCGGACGCGCCCTATGCCCATGTGCCAAGACCCCATGCCGAACTTTCCACCGCGCGGCTTTTGTGCATGGACTGGCTGGAGGGCGAGCGGTTTTCGGACGCGGCGCAAAGCCGCCCGCAGGCCGCGCGCAACGAAATCGCCGCGAACCTGTTTCGCCTTTGGTACGGGCCTTTTTACCGCGCGGGCGTTCTGCACGGCGATCCGCATCCGGGCAATTATACGATTCGTGAAGACAACAGCGTCAACCTTTTGGATTTCGGCTGCGTCCGCGTTTTCGAGCCGGATCTGGTCCGGGCCGTGATCGGGATGTTTTTCGCCCTGCGCGACAAGGACGAGGCGCAAGAGGCTGAATGCTATCGTCTGTGGGGGTTTGAGAATCCTTCCAAGGCGGCGCGGGCGGCCCTGCGCCATTGGGCGATGTTCGTTTATGCGCCGCTTTTGGAAGATCGCGTCCGGCCCATCGAGGAAACGAACGCGACCGCGATGGGACGACAAGCGGCCTTGCAAGTTTACAAAGAGCTTCAGGCCTGCGGCGGCGTGAGGGTGCCGCGCGCCTTTGTGTTGATCGACCGCGCCTCGGTGGGGCTCGGCGGCGTTTTCCTGCGTCTGCGCGCCGAGGTCAACTGGCACCGGCTGTTCATGGAGATGGTTGAGGGGTTTGAAGAGGTCGGGCTGTCCAAGAGGCAAAAGGCTTTGTTTCTTTCGTCCGGCTTCCCCCCCTTCACATCCACGTCCAAATGAGTCAAGGTAAGGCTCCTTGATTCCTAAAACCCTATGCTTTCAATGGTCCCCATGAAAATTGCCGTCCTGAAAGAACGTCGTCCCTTCGAAAAGCGCGTGGCCGCGACGCCTGAGACGGTCAAGAAGATGATCGCGCTCGGCTACGACGTCGCGGTGGAAACCGGCGCGGGCGAGGCGGCTTCTTTCCTTGACGATCAATACCAGGCGGCGGGGGCGGAGGTCGCGGCCTCTCCTGAAGAGGCGTTGCGCGGCGCGCAGATCGTCCTGAAAGTGCAGCGGCCCATGAACGCGGGCGAGGGCGCGGACGAGATCGCTTTGCTGCCCCCCGGCGCTTTGCTGATCGCGATGCTCAATCCCTATGCGGCGCGGGAAGATTTGGCCGCCTATGCCGCAAAGAACGTGACGGCCATGTCCATGGAGCTGATGCCCCGCATTACGCGCGCGCAGTCGATGGACGTTCTGTCCAGCCAGTCGAACCTTGTGGGCTATAAGGCCGTTTTGGACGCCGCCGAACAATTCGGTCGCGCCTTTCCGATGATGATGACGGCGGCGGGCACCGTGCCTCCGGCTCGCGTGTTCGTGATGGGCGCGGGCGTGGCGGGGCTCCAGGCCATCGCCACGGCCAAACGTCTGGGCGCCATCGTCTCCGCCACCGACGTGCGCCCGGCCGCCAAGGAACAGGTGCAGAGCCTCGGCGCCGCCTTTGTGATGGTCGAGAACGAGGAGACGAAACAGGCCGAAACGTCCGGCGGCTACGCCAAGGAAATGAGCGAGGATTACAAGCGCCAGCAGGCCGCGCTCGTCGCCGAGACGATCAAAAAGCAGGACATCGTCATCACGACGGCCCTTATTCCCGGACGCGCCGCGCCGCGTCTTATCACCGCCGCGATGGTCGAAAGCATGAAGCCCGGCAGCGTCATCGTCGATCTGGCCGTCGAACAGGGCGGCAACTGCGAGGTCAGCGAGGCGGGCAAGGTCGTCGAGTATGCGGGCGTGCGGATCATCGGTTACAGAAATATGCCCAGCCGTATTGCCGTGGACGCTTCGGCGCTCTATGCTCGCAACGTTCACGCTTTTCTCGCCCTGATCACGGCCAAAGACGGGGGCGGGCTTGACGTGAACGAGGACGACGAGATCGTCAAGGCCGTGACGTTGACGCGCGGCGGGGCCGTCGTGCACCCGCAATTCAAAGAGAGTTAAAACGCCAGGGGGGCCGGACATGAACCAGAACAATAGCTTCAGCTCGCAGATCATCGCTCAATGGATCGCCAGCATCGCGGTTTCGGTCATTTGCTGCGCGATCCTCTTCGTGGTCTTCGCGGGCTACATCGTCGATTTGAAGGACGCGGTCAATCTGATGTCCTTCCGGCTCGAAGTCGCGCAGGAAAATCAGGTTCAGCTTCTTTCCGAGATCAAATCTCTCAGAAAGGCCCTTGAGGCGCAAAACGTCGTTCCTTCGCCTTCCCCATCCGCCCAGGCCGCGCCTGAGATGCCGCCGGGTCCGGGCGTGGAGATTAAGGAGTCCGCCCCCGATGATCCCGATGAAAAAGGGTCCATCGCGCCGGTGGTCGGGGCGTCTGCGCCTAATGCCGGTTCCGAACCGCCCAAGGAACAGGTTAAGGAGAAAACGCCGCCGGCGCCTGCCGCTCCTTCCGCCACGCCCAAGGCTCCTTAGTTTTTAACGCAACCGAACGCCGGGATTTTTGACCATGATGGACGCCAACGCCTTCCTCGACCAGTTGACTTCGATCGCCGCGGACCAGAAAAAGCTTTCCGACATGGCCGCCGCGCTGGCCGAGCAGGCCCGCGCGCTCGCGACGGTCGGCGGCGAAGGCGGGGGGCACGGCTTTTTCATCACGGGGCTGACGGTTTTCGTTCTGGCTTGTTTCGTAGGCTATTACGTCGTCTGGCGCGTTACGCCCGCTTTGCATTCGCCGCTTATGGCCGTGACGAACGCCGTTTCTTCCGTCATCGTCGTCGGCGCTTTGATGGCCGCCGGATTGCAGGGCGCGGGGCTTTCGACCTGGCTCGGCCTCGGCGCGGTGGCGCTGGCTTCGGTCAACATTTTCGGCGGCTTTATCGTCACGCAGCGTATGCTGCAAATGTATAAGAAAAAGGGCAAATAATCTCATGACCGCTTCGCTGATCTCTATCGCCTATCTTGTCTCGGGCGTTCTTTTCATCCTCGCCTTGCGCGGCCTGTCTTCGCCCGAAACGGCGCAACAGGGCAACCGCTTCGGTATGGTCGGCATGGCGATTGCCATCGTCACGACCCTCTCGCAACTTGTCTGGGGCGCGTTTCCCCCCATTCTCGGCGCGATCGCCCTTGGCGGCGTGATCGGCGCGATCATCGCCAGAAAAATCAAGATGACGGCCTTGCCCCAGCTTGTGGCGGCGTTCCACTCGCTCGTCGGTCTTGCGGCGGTGATGGTCGCGGCGGCGGCCTTTTTCGCGCCGGGCGCTTTCGGAATCGCGCAGGGCGGCGGTATCGCGCCTTCGAGCCTTGTGGAGATCGGCCTGGGGATCGCCATCGGCGCGATCACCTTTACGGGATCGCTGATCGCGTTTGCCAAGCTGCAGGGGATCATCGGCGGCAAGCCGCTTGTTTTCCCCCATCAGCACAAGCTGAATCTGGGACTTGGCGTTCTGGCCCTTTTGCTCGTCGTTGTTTTGATCCTCGGCCAGTCGCCGACGACGTTGTGGGCGATCGTGGGCGTGACGATGCTGCTCGGCTTCTTGCTGATCCTGCCTATCGGCGGCGCGGATATGCCGGTCGTGGTCTCCATGCGGAACTCTTATTCCGGGTGGGCGGCCGCCGCCACGGGCTTCACGCTGCAAAACCCGTTGCTCATCATCACGGGCGCTTTGGTCGGCGCTTCGGGCGCGATCCTGTCGTACATCATGTGCAAGGGCATGAACCGCTCGATCTTCAACGTGATCCTCGGCGGCTTCGGCGGGGACGGCGCGGTGGCGGGCGCCTC
>CAZZDK010000001.1:67778-92610 GCA_964652235.1 uncultured Rhodospirillaceae bacterium | reverse complement strand
GGACGATGCGGCCTTTATCATGAAACACGCGGCCGGCGTCATCATCGTGCCCGGCTACGGCATGGCCGTGGCGCAAGCGCAGCACGCTTTGCGCGAAATGGCGGACATTCTCAAAAAGAACGGCGTGCAGGTGCGCTATGCGATCCATCCCGTCGCGGGACGTATGCCCGGCCATATGAACGTGCTTCTCGCCGAGGCCAACGTGCCTTACGACGAGGTTCTGGAGCTTGAGGAAATCAACCGCGATTTCGCGCAGACGGACGTGGTTTTCGTGATCGGGGCGAACGACGTGACGAACCCGGCGGCCAAAACGGACCCGACCTCGGCCATTTACGGGATGCCGATTTTGGACGTGGAAAAGGCCAAGACGGTCCTGTTCGTCAAGCGCTCTATGGCGGCGGGCTATGCGGGCGTCGAGAACGAGCTGTTCTACCGCCCCGGCACCATGATGCTTTTCGGCGACGCCAAGAAAATGTGCGAGGACATCGTCAAGGCGCTGGAGGCGTAAAGCCGCCGCTCGCGCCGCTGCCGAAGCGGGGCTTTTTCCCCATTTCGCCGATAAAATCCTGAACGGCCAGGCAATCGTCCGCGTGATAGCGGGCGATTTTTAATCTCCGTTCCTTCGCCGCGCGGTTGAGGGCGCCCATCAACCGGAACAGACGGAACTTTTGACCATCCGACAGGCGAAGGCTCATTGAGCAGGAATGGCGTAATCTTCCGGAAGAGGGAGCGTCTTTCCCGCTGTCCCCTATGCCGGGGTCGATGGGGCGAAGATCGAGGGATTCCATAACGGAACGGATGACGGGCAGGAAATCCTGAGGCGCCTCTTTTATCTCTTCATAACCGGGGCCGCTCAGAGGAACGGCGACGTAGTGGAGCGTATCGTCATACGCCCCGCCAACGCCCTCGCGCGCGGCGGGAGAGACGATAAAAGCGGCCATGTAAGGGAGGATTTTCTGAGCCAAAGCGGCGTAATCGGGCGAGGGTTCGGTCATTTCTTGTTTCCTTCTTTCCTGAAAATTCATTCCTGTTTTTTTTAACAATCCGTTTCTTACGGGCCAAGAAGGTTTCTTATTCCTTTCGCCACGTCCGATTGTTTCATCAATGTTTCCCCGATCAAAAAACGGTTAACGCCGCAGGCCTGCAGGCGGCGAAGGTCGGCGGCGGCGCGGATTCCGCTCTCGCTCACGATCTCGCGGCCCTTGGGGACCAGCGGCGCGAGCGCCTCGGTCACGGCGAGGTCGATTTCTAGCGTTTTGAGATTGCGGTTGTTGATCCCGATAAGGCCTGAGGGCAGGCGCAGGGCGCGTTCCATCTCCGGCGCGTCGTGGACTTCGATGAGAATGTCCATGCCATAGGCGGTCGCGGCCGCGTGAAGCTCGCTCGCTTGCGCGTCGTCCAAAATCGCCATGATGAGCAGAATGCAGTCGGCGCCGAGCGCCCGAGATTGCGCGATCTGCCAGACGTCGATCATGAAGTCCTTGCGCAGGACGGCCAGACGACAGGCCGCGCGGGCCTCTATCAGATATTCGTCTTTGCCCTGGAAATACGGCTCGTCCGTCAGGACGGAAAGGCAGGTCGCGCCGCCTTGCTCATAGGCGCGGGCCAGTTCGGCCGGGTTGAAGTCTTCCCGAATAAGGCCCGCCGAGGGCGAGGCCTTTTTAATCTCGCAGATGAGGGCGGGTTTTTCCATCTCGACCTCGCGCCGCAGGTCGGCGGCGAAGTCGCGCGGCAGCGGGGCGGCGAGCGCCGCGCGGTCCATGTCGGCGAAGCTTGCGGCGGCCTTTTCTCTCTCAACTTGCGCGCGTTTGGCTTCGGTTATTTCGAAAAGTTTATCGGGCATAGGCGACCTTGAAAGAGATCGTCATCGCGAGGCGCGGCCCGCCGCGCCGTGGCGATCCAGAGTCGTAAGAAACCAAGGTTGGTTCGTTTGACTCTGGATTGCCGCGTCGTCCTGCTCCCGCTGCGCGGGGGCGGGACCCCTCGCAATGACAAAAGTTATCCGTCATGCGTCAGCCTCACGAGCGCGTTTAATTTTTCCCTTGCCGCGCCGTTGTCGATGGCGTCGGCGGCCAGACGGGCGGCGTCTTTGGCGTTCGAGGCTTTGTCCGCGACGATCAGCGCGGCGGCGGCGTTCAGGACGACGATGTCGCGGTAGGGGCCTTTTTCGCCCTCCAGCAGACGCAAGAAAGACAGCGCGTTCGCGCGGGAATCGCCACCGCGCAGGGCCTCAGGCGTCGAGGAAGGCAGATCGAACTCCTGCGGCGCCACGTCGAACGACGAGAAAGCGCCGTCTTTGAGGGCGAGAACGGACGAAGGGCCGGTCGTCGAAAGCTCGTCGAGTCCGTCATGGCCGTGCGTGATCCAGACCGCTCGGCTGCCGAGCGCTCTGAGCGTTTCGCCCATCGGCGCGGCCCATTTCGGATCGAACACGCCGATCAGGTGGAGCCGCACGTTCGCAGGGTTCGTCAGGGGGCCGAGGAGATTGAAGATCGTCCGCACGCCGAGTTTTTTGCGGACCGGCGCGACAAAACGCATGGCCGGGTGATGGCGCGGCGCGAAGAGAAAGGCGATCCCGATCTCGCCCAGGGCCTTTTCGATGAGCGCCATCGGCGCTTCGAGATTGACGCCGAGCTGAGCGAGGACGTCCGAGGAACCGGAAAGGCTGCTGGCCGCGCGGTTGCCGTGCTTGGCGACGATCGCGCCTGCGCCCGCCGCGACGAAGGCCGCCGCCGTGGAGACGTTAAAAGTGCCCGCGCCGTCGCCCCCCGTGCCGACGATGTCTATCGCGCCTTCGGGCGCCTTGACGGCCAGCATCGCGCCGCGCATGGAAGCGGTCGCCCCTTCGATCTCGGAAATGCTTTCGCCTTTTTCCGAAAGGCCGAGGAGGATTCGCTCGATCTCCTCTTCGCTGGCTTCGCCCCTGAAAATCGCGTCGAACAAATCCTGCGCCTGCTCGAACGAAAGATCGCGCCTTTGCTCGATAAGAGAGAGGGATTCGCTGAGATTCATGCGGCCATTTCCGTTTTGTTCTTCCCGTCTTTTCGGTTTAGCACGCTTTTGAATTCAGGGGAAAAATCTTTTGCCTCTATTTTTTTGCGAAAAAGCTTTCTGAAATGAACTATTTCTGAATTTTGCATTTGTATGTATTTATCTTTCGAGTCTTTCCGATAGACCTTTTCAGTATAAAGGGCCATTTATACTTTTACCCGACAACCTTTTTCGAGGAGATGAAGCATGAAAAAACTCGCCCTGCCGTTATTTTGCGCCCTGGCCCTTTCTTTGGCCGCCTTTTCCCCGGCCAAAGCCGATACATGTTCCGCCGGACCCGATTGCACGATCACCTGCAAGAACGGGTGCGCCGCGATGATAGGCGGAGACGGCACCTGCCATAAACAATGCTTCGACAACAAAAAAGCCGAGGGCGAAAAGCACGGCCTTTCCTTGACGACCAAGAACGCGGAGGTCGAGGCGATCATGAAAATGCTGAAGACGGACAAGAAAGACGAAGCGAAAGAATAAAGTTCTACGGCCCTTTTTCCGGCGCGATCCTTCGCATAACGGCGGCGAAGAAGCCGTCGGTGTCGTGCCGCGCCGGGGAAAGAGAAAGATACGGACCCGTTTCGGGAAGGCCGCTCGCGCTTTCCCGGACGGGGACGAGCGCAAAATCCTGATGATTGTCCAGAAAACGCTCGATCTGTTTTTCGTTTTCGTCCGGCAAAAGAGAGCAGGTCGCATAGACAAGCCGTCCCCCCGGTTTTACAAGGCGGCTCGCGCTGTCCAGAATGCTGGCTTGCAAGGGGAGAAGGGCCTCAAGGCCCGGCCCCAGCGAGCGCCAGCGCGAATCCGGATTGCGCCGCCACGTTCCCGTGCCGGAGCACGGCGCGTCCACAAGGACGCGATCAAAGGTTCCTTTGTGCCGTTTGACCCAGGGATCGCGTTCGCTGGAAAGGGGTTTCGTTTCGATGTTGTGCAGGCCCGCGCGGCGGAAACGCTCGGCGCTGCGCTTCAGGCGGTTTTCGAGAACGTCGCAGGCGACGAGGCGCCCCTTGTTTTGCATAAGCGCGGAAAGGGCGAGCGTCTTGCCGCCCGCGCCCGCGCAGAAATCGACGACGCGTTCGCCGGGTTTGGGATCGACGAGCAGCGCGACGAGCTGCGAGCCTTCGTCCTGAATCTCAATCGCGCCTTCCTTGAGCAGCGCGATGTCGCCGAGCGAAGGGCGCTCGCGCACGCGCAGGCCGAAGGGAGAGTAGGGGGTCTTTTCCACTTTGAGGCCCAGTTTGGCGAGCGCGGCGAACGCTTCCTCGCGCGTGGTTTTGAGGGGATTGACGCGCAGATCGAGCGGCGCGGGTTCAAGCAGGGCTTGAAGTTCATTTTCTAATCTTTTGCCGAAACGTTCGTTAAGACCTTCCGCCGCCCAGGCCGGACACTCGCCGCGCACTTCGAGAGACATTTCGGGATGCAGCAGCGTGCGGTTTTTAAGCTTGCCGAGCAGGGCTTTCTCTTCAGCCGTGAGCGGCGCGGGCGCGAATTTTTTACCGTCGAACAGGCCTTCGAGTTCGGCGGCGGTTCTTTTCTCTTCCAAAAACAGATAAGCAAGGAAACGATGGCGCGGCGTCTTTTCGGTTTCTTTTTTCTCCAGCCACCAATTAAGCCGCGCGTGACGGCGCAGGACGGCATAAACGAGTTTCGCGATCGCCGCACGGTCCTTCGAACCGATATAGCGGCGCGAGCGGAAATAGGCGCTCACCAGCGCGTCCGCCGGACGGGGCGCGGTCTCGATCTGATCGAGAATTTCAAGCGTCGCCGCAAGGCGGGCGGAGGGGGTCATCGAAGGCCTCGTTTCATCTACTGGAATGTCGTTCTACATCAAACGCTTATTGAGGTCTATGGTTATATGAAAGTAAATATTTTTTGCGAAAATTCTCCAAAAGTGTTAGGACTTCCTTGAGATTCCATCCCAGAGGAAGAAGAAAATTCCGTGGGAAAGCTTAGATTCAACCGCGTGGGCGTCGGTGAGGTAGAAATCGATGTGCTCGGGCCTGATCGAAATCTTGGCCGTCTCTATGATCCGGAAGCTTTCGGTCTGCTTGAGAAAAAGCAGAAGGGAGAAACGCTTCCGCCGATGAATCAAGTTCTGGCGCTCCAACTTGCGCAGCTTGAGGGCGAAGTTTTTGCAAGGTCCTTCCCTGAAATAGGGGGTCGATATCGAAAGGCTCGTTGACGAGTATCTTCCGAAAATAAGGGCGAGAAGGACAGGGAGCTCGCTCAAGCCAATTCTTCCCTCGCGGCTGCGAAGAAAAGGGCTATAAGAAATTTCAGAATCGGCCTTGCGGTGAGCTTAACCGGAATCGTGCTTGGTTTGACCGCTCGTTTTGGCGTTCTCGATCCCGTCATAAAATGGGCGGGCGATCTGTTTCGCAAGCCGTCGCCCTCCAAGCCTTCGCCGCACGGTCCGGCGATCCAAACTAGACTGGATCGTTTGAACGAGGGGAAGCCCGTTTCCTTTCCGGCCTCGCGCGACGGCGGGGCCGTTTCCGTCGTTTTGAAGCCTTTCCCCGCCTTTTCCGGCCATCCTCTCCCATAAACCTTGTCAAGCGTCTGCCGTTGTTTTAGGACTTCGGGCTTCGGTTTCTTTTGTCCGGGTTCGAAAGCCATGTCTGAAAAAATAGCCGTTTTGGGTTTGGGGTATGTCGGGCTGCCGCTCTTGATCGGGCTGGCGCGGTCTCTGGAGGGCGTGATCGGCTTCGACATCGACAGCCGACGCGTGGCCGCCCTGAAAGGGGCGCACGACTGGACGGGCGAGGTGGAAAGCGCCGCGCTCAAGGAGACGACCGCTTCGCTGACCGACCGCGCCGAGGATATGGCCGGGTGTTCGCTCTTTATCGTGACGGTGCCCACGCCTATCGATCAGGCCAAGCGGCCCGATCTGACTCCGGTTCTCAGCGCCTGCCGCATCGTGGGCGAAGTCCTGAAGAAAAAAGCCAAGACGGCGCGGACGCCGCTGATCGTTTTCGAATCCACCGTCTGGCCGGGCCTGACGGACGAGATTTGCGGTCCCGAAATAGAAAAACATTCGGGCCTTAAACGCGGCGCGGATTTCAAGCTCGGCTATTCGCCGGAGCGCATCAATCCGGGCGACAAGCAAAACCGTCTTGAGACGATCAAAAAGATCATCGCCACCGAGGACGCGGAAAGCCTCGAAAAAAACAAAAAAGTCTATGGCGCGGTCGTCATGGCGGGGTTGCACCGTGCGTCGTCCATCCGCGTGGCGGAATGCGCCAAGGTTCTCGAAAACACGCAGCGCGACATCAACATCGCGCTGATGAACGAGCTGGCCATCATCTGCGAAAAGATGGGCCTGCGCACGCACGAGGTTCTCGAAGCGGCGGGGACGAAGTGGAACTTTTTGAAATTCACGCCCGGTCTTGTCGGCGGCCATTGCATCGGCGTCGATCCCTATTACCTGACCGCGCGGGCGGAAGAGCTTGGCTATCATCCGCAAGTGATCCTGTCGGGCCGCCGCATCAACGATTCCATGCCCGCCTTTATCGCGCAAAAGCTCATGAAGCTGCTTGTGAACGGCGGGCGGCTGAAGCCGAGCGCAAAAGTCGGCATTTTGGGCCTCGCCTTCAAGGAGGACGTGCGCGACCTGCGCAACAGCCGCGTGCCGGAAATCGTGAGCGAGCTTAAATCCTTCGGCGTGGACGTTCTCGTTTACGATCCGGTGGCGGACAAGGATCATGCGCGGCATGAATACGGCCTTGAGCTTTGCCCGCGCGAGGCGTTGAAAGGCCTCGACGCGCTGGTTCTGGCGGTTCCGCACCGGGCGATCCTGGGCGAGATCGACGCGCTGATGGCTGCTGTCCTCAAGGGCGGATTCGTGATCGACGTGAAATCGGCCCTCGACCCGGCGACGATTCCGACGGGCCTGAATTATTGGAGCCTGTGAAATGAAAGTTCTCATCACCGGCGCGGCCGGGTTTATCGGATCGACGCTGGCCATCCGGCTCTTGGAGCGCGGCGAGCAGGTCGTCGGCATCGACAATCTCAACGATTACTACGACGTGAGCCTGAAAGAAGCGCGGCTCGCTCGCGTGCAAGCCCATAAAGGCTTTTCCTTCTACCGGCTCAACATAGCGGATAAGGACGCGATCCTCGCGCTCGAAAAAGAACTGCAAGACGTTACGCACGTCGTGAATCTTGCGGCGCAGGCGGGCGTTCGCTATTCGCTCATCAATCCGTTCGCCTATGTCGAAACGAACGTGATGGGCTTTGTGACGATGCTGGAGCTCGCGCGGCGTTTGCCGAAGCTGGAGCAGTTCGCCTATGCCAGCTCGTCTTCGGTCTATGGCGGCAACACGAAGACGCCGTTCGCCGTCGAAGACCCGGTCGAAAAGCCCATCTCGCTCTATGCTTCGACCAAACGTTCGAACGAACTCATCGCCTATACCTATGCCCATCTCTACCGGATGCCCTGCACGGGCCTGCGGTTTTTTACGGTCTATGGGCCGTGGGGACGTCCCGACATGGCGGCCTATCTGTTCACAAAGAACATTCTGGCGGGCCAGCCCATTCCCGTTTTCAACAACGGCGAGATGCGGCGCGACTTCACCTATATCGACGACATCGTTTCGGGCGTCGTGAACGTCTTGGACCATCCGTTCCGGGCGGAGGAGGGCGTCGCTCCCACCCGGCTTTACAATCTCGGCAACAACAAGACCGAGAAGCTCATGGATTACATCGGCGAGATTGAAAAGGCTCTGGGCAAGAAGGCGATCTACAACTTCCTGCCCATGCAGCCGGGCGATGTGCCTGCGACCTCGGCGGACATCGGGGCCAGCATTCGCGACCTGGGCTATCGGCCCACGACGACCATCCGCGAGGGTATTCCGAAGTTTGTCGAATGGTATAAGGCGTACCACGGGGTATAAACAGGCGTCATTGCGAGCGAGCCTTCCGCCGTCTGAGGCGGAAGGAGAGCGCGGCAATCCAGAGTCGTAGGAAACCGAGGCGGGCCTGTTTGACTCTGGATTGCCACGGCGCTTACGCGCCTCGTAATGACAAGTTTTCCTAAAGCCGTTTCGGCGTTTCTCCTCGCAATGACAGATTTTCTTGGCCTTTTTAACGAAAAAAGGCCAAGGAACGGAAAAAAGAGGCTTTTTTCTCCTAAAGCCCCTTATTCCGGCTTGCAAAGAGTATGCGAAACGATAAACTCGTGGCCTCTGCACCCTAACCAGCACGATTCGATCATGGCTGACGTCACAGGCGCCGATCCGAACGCCGAACCTTCGATGGAAGAGATTCTCGCCTCGATCCGCCGCATTATCGCGGACGAAAAGGGGCCTGCCGAAACTGCGCCCGCCGAGGGCGCGGCGGACGATGCGCTTGAGCTGACGCAGATGGTCCAGGAAGACGGCAGCGTCGTGGACGTTTCGGAAGCGAAGGCGGAAGAACCGGCGGCGCCTGTCCCGGAAAAGGAAGCCGCTCCCCCGCCGCCCCCGCCGCCCGCGCCGGAGCCTAAAGCCATGCCGATCGAAGACGACGAGCTTGTTTCTCCCTCGGCGGCGGGCGCCGCCGCCTCGTCGCTGGCCTCTCTTGAAAACGCCATCCAGGCCGAACGCGCCGCCGCTTCTCCGGGCAGCTATACGCCGCTCGGCCACGGAGAGAAAACGCTTGAAAACATGGTTCTGGAGCTTATCAAGCCCATGCTGAAGGCCTGGCTTGACGAGAACCTGCCCTCCCTTGTCGAGCGTCTCGTTCAAAAGGAAGTCGAGCGCATTGCCAGGAAAAGCTAGGCTGTGTCCTTGCGGCTTATGAAACATTCTCCTTCGTCCTCTTACGCGCTTATCAGACGCCTGTTTTTCGGCTATCTGAAACCGCATCTGGGCGGGTTCGCCGTGGCGACGTTTTTCATGGGCGTTTCGGCGGCGACGACGGGCGGCCTGGCCAAAATGATCGAGCAGATCATCAACCAGCTCGGCAAAGGCCATTCCGACGCTTATATCATGGGACTGAGCGGCACGGTCATCGGCATTTTTGTCGCGCGGGGCGTGGCGACTTATTTCCATACCGTCATCATGAACCGGATCGGCCAGCGCATCGTCACCGACGTGCAGCAGCAATTGCACCGGCATTTGCTGGAGGCGGACCTCGTTTTCTTTCACACGAACGCTTCGGGCGGCCTGATTTCGCGCCTGACCAACGATGTAGGCGTCATGCGCCAGGCGGTCGGCGAATGCATGACCAGCGCGTTCAAAGGCAGCCTGACGCTCGTCTTTCTGATCGGGGTGATGTTCTATCAGGATTGGCGGCTTTCGCTGGCGGCGTTTTTCGTGTTTCCTGTTTCGGCTTATTTCGTCGCGCACCTCGGCAGGCATATGCGTCGCTATTCCCGCAAGACGCAGGAGGAAACGGGCCGCTTCGCCTCTCTTTTGGGCCAGATTTTCGTCGGTATGCGGCACGTGAAAGCCTATGGGATGGAAAAGGCCGAGCACGAGCGCGTGCGCGGCGTGACGGAGGAAGTCTATAAGCTCGCGCTGAAAAGCTATCACGTCAGCGCTTTGGCCAACCCGATGGCCGAGATTCTAAGCGGCCTGGCCATCATGACGGTGATCCTTTACGGCAATTGGCGCGTGGAGGCGGGCCTCACCACGACGGGCGCTCTGTTTTCCTTCATTACGGCCTTCATCCTGGCCTACGATCCCATGAAGCGCACGGCGAAGGTCAACGCGCAGCTGCAGGCGGGCCTGGCGGCGGCGGAGCGCATTTTCCAGATCCTCGACATGAAGCCGCAGATCACGGACGCGCCGAACGCCAAACCGCTGGCCGTTTCGGATTATACGATCAGGATCGAGAACGTCAGCTTCCGTTACGACGACGGCACCGGCGCTCTTCAGGACGTTTCGATCCAGGTGCCGCACGGCAAGACGGTGGCGATCGTCGGTCCTTCCGGGGCGGGCAAATCGACGATCATCAACCTTATCCCGCGTTTTTACGATGTGCAGGCGGGCCGGATCACGATCGGCGGCGCGGACGTGCGCGACGTGACGATGAAAAGCCTGCGCGCGCATCTGGCGCTTGTGAGCCAGGAAACGGCTCTTTTCGACGACACGGTTCGCGCGAACATCGCCTATGGCCGCTCGCAAGCTTCGCCGGAAGAGATCGAGCGCGCCGCCAGAGACGCCTTTGCCCACGAGTTTATCCAGGACCTGCCCCAGGGCTACGACACCGTCGTGGGCGAGCACGGCGTGAAGCTTTCCGGCGGCCAGCGCCAGCGCATCGCCATCGCGCGCGCCATGCTGCGCAACGCGCCGATCCTTTTGCTGGATGAGGCTACGTCCTCGCTCGACAACGAATCCGAACGGGCGGTGCAAGGCGCCCTCAAACGGCTGCAACAGGGCCGAACCACCATCGTCGTCGCGCACCGCCTGTCCACCATCGTGGACGCCGATAAAATCGTCGTCCTGGAAAAGGGCGTCGTCGTGGAAGAGGGAACGCACGAGGCCCTTCTCGCCAAAGGCGGCGTCTATGCGCGTCTCTACGGGCTGCAGGACGCGGAGGGGTAGCCTTTATGTTCAGCCTTCTGCGAAAGCTCGTCTTTGCCTATGTCCTCGTGGTCGTCGCGGCTTTCTTCATGCAGCGCGATCTGATGTACCATCCCGATCCCTCGCGGCGTTTCGATCCGGCGGCGGTCGGCTTGGAGTCGTTTGAAGGCGTGGAAGAAAAAAACGACGAGGGGACGATCCGCCATTGGTACAGCCCTCCCGCAAACCGAAAAAAATTGACCGTCGTTTATTTCCAGGGCAACGCAGGCGACCTGGCCGAACGGGCCTATAAATACGGGCCGTGGATCCAGAAAGGCTACGGCGTTTTTCTGATCGGCTACAGGGGTTACGGCAATCCGGGCGAACCGACCGAAGACCGGCTCTATGCCGACGCGCGACAGGCGATCTATCATCTTCTGGACCGCAGCGACGAGCCGGGACCGCTCGTCTTTTACGGCGAGTCCCTCGGCACCGGGATCGCGGTCCAGATGGCGCTGGAGTTTCCCGCCAAAGGCCTCATTTTAGAGGCGCCCTATACGTCCTATCCGGATGTCGGCGCGGTGCGTTATCCCTATCTGCCGGTCCATTTGCTGGCGCTTGACCGGTACAGCACGCTCGCCAAGATAGGAAAGATTAAAGTTCCGTTGCTCGTTCTTCATGGGCGCGCGGACAAGACCGTTCCCTTCGAGCAAGGCGAAAAAGTCTTTCAAGCCGCGCCGGAGCCGAAAGAGTCCTTTTTTGTCGATAAAGCGGGCCACGGCGATCTCTACGATCACGGCGCGGGCGAGGCGGTGAATAAATTCCTTGAGGGACTGGAGGAGGAGTAGGGGCCTGGCTCCGCCGGTATAAAGGCCCCCTATTGAAAAATTGCGGGGCGTTACGGCGCGGGTTTTCGGTTGTCTTTCTCCACGGCTGCGGCTCGAACAGCCTTATTGTGTTCGGCAAGAGCCTCTTTCATCTTCTCGACGAGCGAGGAAGGAACTTCCTTCCTCGGGGCGCGGGTTCCAAGAAGGAAAAGTTCGCCGGGATCTTTTGTCGTTATTTGGCCAGCAGGTAGAAAGACGGAATCTTCCCAAAGCAAGCGGCCTGACTCTTCTAAAACGAATATTCTTTCTTTTTCTCCATCGAGGAACTCCACATCGAAGAGTTGCCCCTCGAGCGGATCAACCCCGCCGGAAGAAACGCTATCTCCCACGGTGACCTTGCGGACAGGTCGAACGACGGTTGGACACGTTGCGACGCTTCCTTGGTTTTTGCGGCGGTTCCTCTATAAAATCGTCCGCAGAAATTCGATATAAATCAATGGCCGGATTCACCATAGCTTTCCCCCGTTTGTGCGTAGAATATTTTCATGTTTTGTTAAGGATTATTCTTATAAAGCGAGGATAACAAAAAAGCGGGGATGAAGCAATTTGTATATTATTTTCAGGTACTTATAGTTATTTTTCTCTTAATGTTAAGACTTTTATCTTGGGCGGGCAGAAGGTTAGAAAAACGCTCTTAACCTTATGTCCACACCTCCCGCGCCCTGAAAAAATGATCGAGGGCCACGATGTCGGCCTTATAGCCGGGCAGGAGCTTGCCGCGCGTTTTTTCAAGCCCCAAAAAGGCCGCCGGAACGGCGCTGGCCATGCGCAAAGCGCGTTCGGGTTCCATTTTCAGCTCGCGGATCGCGTAAGAAACCATCTCGCCGAGCGGCATAGCCGCGCCCGCCAGAACGCCTTGAGCGGTTTCGCACGCGCCGTTTTTCGGAAAGACGGTTTCGCCGTTCAGCGCGAAGGGCGCGGGATCGTCCGCGCCCGCAGGCGGCATGGAATCGGAGACGAAGAACAATCTGTCTTCCGGTTTGGCGCGAAGCGCCAGGCGGATCATCTCTGGCGCGACGTGGCGGCCGTCGGCGATCAGGGAGCAGAAACTTTCCCGGTCGTCGAGCGCGACGCCCGCCGGTCCGGGCGCGCGGGCGTTCATCGGCCCCATGCCGTTGAAGAGGTGGGTAAAGCCGCTCGCCCCCGCCGCCAGCGCGGCGCGGATTTCTTCCGGCTTTGCGGCGGTGTGGCCCAGCGCGACGATCGCGCCTTGCTCTTTCAATTTTCGGATGGCCTCCGGCCAGGCCTGTTCAGGCGCGAGCGTGACGAGGATCGTTTCGCCGTCTTCGGGCGCGTAAAGGGCGAGGTCGGCGTTCGTCAACGGGCGCAGATGGCGCGGCGCGTGAATCCCCCGGTTTTCGGGACCGATATGCGGACCTTCGATATGGATTCCGAGAATCCCCGCGTTTCTTTTCCGCGCGGCGCGGACGGCTCGCAGGGCGGCTTTCAAAACGTCCGGCGCGTCGCTCACGACGGTCGGCAAAAGGGCCGTCGTGCCGCTTTTCCGGTGCGCGGCCGCGATGGACAAAGCGGTTTCTTCGCTCGGCTCGGCGTTGAAAAGGAGGTTGCCGCCGCCGTTGACCTGGCAGTCGATAAAGCCGGGCGCCAGAATCCCTTCGGGGCAGGGCAGGGAGGCAAAGCCGCCCGGTATCTTTCCGTTCGGCACGAGGTCCAAAATCGCGCCGTCCCGCACGAGCAGGGCGTGGCCTTCCACAAAGCTTTCCCCTGTAAAAAGAATGGCTTCGGTCAGGGCAAAGGAAGGGGAAGGGGGAAAGGCCGTCACTTGCGCGTTCGCTTTCGGTGCTTTAAGAGATAGGGAAGTTTTTCACCCTTTCCTATCGCGGATCAACGTCATGAATCATCCTACGGACGATCACGGTCTCTTGCAAGAAATCGAAGAAGACCTCCAGCGCCAGCGTTTCGCGGCGCTGTGGAAGCGTTTCGGTCCCTATGTCGTCGGCGGCGCCTTGGGGATCGTTTTGGCGACGGGGCTCGTCACGGGCGTGCAGGCCTATAAGACCAAGGGCGAGGAAACCAGAACCGCAAATCTCGTGGCGGCCCTGGAAAAGAAGGAGTCCGATCCGAAGGCGGGGCTTCAGGCCTTGGAGGAACTCGCGGAGAAGAATCAGGGCACGACGCAGGCCCTCATGGCGCGGCTGCAGGCGGCGGCGGCGCTCGCTCAGCAGGGCAGGACCGAAGAGGCGATGAAAATCTACGAATCTTTGGCGGACGACCAAAGCGCCGGCCAGATTTTTCGCGACCTGGCCGCGCTTTCGGCGGCGCAGACGGGGCTTGATACGGGCGATCCGGCCGCGCTCGAGAAAAAGTTGGAAGCCTTGCGCAAAGAAGACAACGCGTTCCGCTTTTCGGCTGAAGAATATGCGGGCAATCTGGCTTTGCGCGAGGGCGACAGGGAAAAGGCCAAGGCCGTTTTTCAGCGCCTGCTGGCCATGAAAAACGTCCCTGAGACCATCGCCATGCGCGCGCGGGATATGCTGAACTGGCTGAACGGAGGGTCATGACGCGATGAAGAGGGCGCTTCTTCTCCTCTGCCTTCCGCTTCTTCTTGTCGCCTGCGGGTCGGATTCCTCCAAAGGTCCGACGCACCCGACGGGCGAGCGGCTCTCGGTCATGACGGCGGATTCGGGTAAGCCGCAGCCCGATCCCGGCCTTTCGGATTTCAAGGTCGAGCTTCCCGAACCTTCCGTCAACGTCGCCTGGGCGCAGGCCGGGGGCAATGCGGGGCACGCGGTCGATAATCCTTCTCTTAGTCCCGCGATTCGGGAAATCTGGGCCTCCTCCATCGGCAGCGGGTCGAGCCGGAGCTTTAAGCTTCTCTCCAGTCCCGTTATCGGCGGCGGCGCCGTCTATGCGATGGATTCCATCGGACGCGTCGGGGCTTGGAACCTGGCCACCGGCGACCGCTATTGGCGCGTGGACACCGTGCCGCCGGGGCGCGACGGCGAGGCCATGGGCGGCGGGTTGGCCCTGGAGGGCAACGTCCTTTACGCCACGACGGGTTTCGGCGAGGTTCTGGCGCTTCGGGCGGCGAACGGCGGGGTGATCTGGCGGCGCTCTCTGGGCAAGCCTATCCGCTCGGCGCCCACGATTTCCGAAGGGCGGCTTTTCGCCATCACCATCGAAAACGAGACTTATGCGCTTGAGGCCGAGACCGGCCGGATCATCTGGCAGCACAGCGGAATCGCGGAAAGCGCCGCGCTGATGGGCGCTTCCAGTCCGGCCGTGCAGGGCGATACGGTCGTCGTGGCCTATAGTTCCGGCGAGCTTTTCGGCCTTCGGACCCAAAACGGACGGGTCGTCTGGGCCGAGGTTCTGGCCGTCCCCACCGCCAAAGGGGCCTTGCCCGCCATTGCGGACATCAGGGGGCTTCCTGTCCTGGACAAGGGACAGGTTTTCGCCATCAGCCACAGCGGGCGGTTCGTCGCGCTCGGCGCCCGGTCCGGCGAAAGAATCTGGGAGGCCGATCTGGGCGGCTTCAACACGCCCTGCGTGTCCTTAAACGCCGTCTTTACGGTTACGAACGACAACCAGCTGGTTGCCCTGTCTCGCGACAAGGGACAAATCATCTGGGTGACGGACCTGCAAAAGTTCGAAGATCCTGCTGAAAAGAAAGGCAAAAGCGTCGTCTGGTCCGGTCCTGTCATGGCGGGCGGGAAGCTTTGGTTGACCAATTCGCTCGGCTATCTGGTTTCCTACGCGCCGGAAACGGGGACGGTCATTTCAAATCAAGAGGTTGCGGAGCCTTTCTTCCTGCCGCCTGTCGTCGCGAACCGGACGATGGTGCTCTTGAGCGACGATGGGCGCCTAAGGGCGTTTCAGTAATTTTCTTTCCCTAAACGCCGCAGGAAGTACCCCGGTATTTCGTGTAAGGGGCCGGGTGTGGCGCGGGGAAATGATCTGTGGGGTTCCTCGCGTCACGCCTTTTGTTCCGAAACGCCTGAACGGCGCCGATATTCTTCTCCCTTTTCCTTTCAAATCCGGATTTTGTGGTATAGAAAGCCACGAAATTAGGGATTTGGTTGATGAAAAAAGACTTCTCCATCGTGATCGCGGGTCGGCCCAATGTCGGCAAATCGACCTTGTTCAACCGTTTGATCGGCAAGGCGATGGCCATCATCGACGACAGCCCCGGCGTGACGCGCGACTGGCGCGACGGCCCGGCGCATCTCTTCGATCTTCACTTCAAGCTTTACGACACGGCAGGGCTGGAACAGTCCCGCCCCAAGGGCAGTCTGGCGGCCCGCACCGCCGACCGCACGAAAGAGGCGTTGGAACGTTCGGACGTCATCCTCCTCATGATCGACGGGCAGCAGGGCCTGACGGACGAGGACAAGGCGGTGGCTCGGGAAGTCCGCAGGGCGGATAGGCCTATTATCGTTCTTGTGAACAAGTGCGAGGGGCCGAAACTGCCGATCGGGTTTCATGAGGCGCTGGCGCTCGGCTTCGACGACGTGATCGCTTTCTCCGCCAAGCACGGCGAGGGACTCGGCGAGCTTTACGAGGCGCTTAAGCCTCGCGCGCCGCAAAGCGCGTTCTCGCCGGACGAAGAATCGGACGAGGATTCCGAAGAGCGCCGCCTGCATATCGCCGTGGCGGGGCGCCCGAACGCGGGCAAGTCCACGCTCATCAACGCCCTTGTCGGACAGGAAAGATTATTGACCGGGCCGGAGCCTGGCCTGACGCGCGATGCGATCCATGTCGGTTGGGAATATGGGGGCCAGCCGATCCGGCTCGTCGATACCGCCGGAATGCGCAGGCGCGCCCGCGTGGAGGAGCGGCTGGAGAAAATCAGCGTGCAGGAGACGCTTCGCGCCATCCGCCTCGCGCACGTCGTGATCCTCGTGCTGGACGCCGACAAGCCCTTCGATAAGCAGGACTACGTCATCGCCCAGCACGTCGCGGAAGAGGGCAGGGCGCTCGTGATCGCCGTCAACAAATGGGACGAAGCGAAGGAAAAGCCCGCCACGCTCAAGATGATACGGGCGAAGATCGAAGCCTCGCTCGCGCAGCTTGCGGGCGTTTCCGTCGTGCCGATTTCCGCGCTCAGGAAGCAGGGACTCGACGCGCTGATGAAGGAAGTGACAAAAACTTACGAGACCTGGAACAGGCGCGTTTCAACGGGCCAACTTAACCGCTGGTTTGCGGGCATGATCGAAAACCATCCGCCCCCCATCGTTTCAGGCCGCCGAGTCAAGCCGCGCTACGTCACGCAGATGAAAAGCCGTCCGCCGACGTTCGTGATGTGGGGCAACAAGCTGGCCGATCTGCCGGAAAGCTACTTGCGGTTCTTGACGAACGGCTTGCGCCGGACCTTCGGGTTCGAAGGCGTTCCGATCCGCTGGATCTTGAAGAAGGGCGAAAATCCGTATGAGGAGAGGAAGAGGAAGTAAGACAAATGAGCGGAAAAAGTTCTGATATCTGATATCCGATATCCGCTACCCCCACCGCCTTACGCGGCCCACGTCCAGATGGACGAAATCGGATTTAGGGTAAAAGCCCACGCCGCCGCGCCGCATAAGAAGGGCGGCGGACTGGATTCGGCGCAGCGAAACGCCGCTCATGCGAATGTCGGCCGCAATTCCCTTGGTGTGCAGGCTTTGTTTGGCCACGCCGTCGGATTGGGCGGCGAGCATGGCGTTCGTCTTGGGCGAACGGTAGCCGGAAATAATCTCCACCGGCACGTCCGTCCTCAACTGATATTGCAGATCGTGCAAAAGGTCGATCAGGTTCGGCGCGATGGGATAGGTATCTCCTGTGCGGAAGTCGCGCAGGATATGGTTGATCTTGCCCAGCGCGGCGCGGTCGAAGTCGCCGTCTTTCCAGAACGTTACATGAAGCCGTTCGTCCGTGTGCAGATTGTGGAAGGCGATGTCCTTCATGCGCGGCGCGGAAAGCGAAAGCGCCAGCGACGGACGCGCCATAAGACAGGCGGTGCCGACTGCCAGACCAAGCGTCATAAAACGGCGACGGGAGGGATCGAACGATGCGGACATGACCTGAACGAAAAGACCTTTTTCCTTCCTCGTAAAAAGCGCCGGACTGTACGCCTTTTTAGTCTTTTACGCAAGAAAAGCGCGTTATTTTCAGTCTGCTCGCGTTAACGAATGAGGCTTTTCAGAAGGTTATATTTCTCTCTTCTTCTTCTCCAGCGTCTCTAAGAGGAACTGGTCGTAGTTGTAAACGTCTTTTCTGAAATGAATCGGTCCGTCCGCCGTCGGAAAGAAAACCGTGTCGTAAAAGATGAAAAGCGGCACCGGGTCTTCGACCTTGAGCCAGCGGGTTTTGCCCCTGTCGATCTCGGCCCTTATGGCGGCCTGCGACCAATCGCCCTCGTTGCGGGAGAGGATCAGACTCGCCACAAGGACCGGCTCTTTGATCCGCACGCAGCCGGAGCTTAGAAAACGGACAGGCTTGACGAACAATTCCGGATGCGACGTGTCGTGCAGATAGACGGCGAAATCGTTGTCGAAGTCGAACTTGATGCGTCCCAGGCTGTTCAGATCGCCCGGCGACTGGCGCAGACGAAAATTGAACTCGCTTTCCTCGATCAGGTTCCAGTCGATGGTTTCGGGCTGCGGGTCATCGGCGCTGCCGCTGATGACGAAGCCCATCTTTTCCAGATAGTGAGGGTCCTTGCGCAGCTTGGGCAGAATGTCTTTCCGCGCGATCTTGGCGGGTACGTGCCAGGAGGGATTGAAGATGATGCTTCGGATCGCGCTTTGGATAAAGGGCGTCTTTCTGTCGGGTCGCCCGACGATCACGACGTCGTGATAGAGGCTGCGTCCGTTTTCGACGAAACGGACGGAAGCGTCGGCGATGTTGATGCGGATATGCCGGGTCGGCAGATCGTCGGGGACGTGCCGCAGACGCTCCATGTTCGCCAGAATCTGGCCGATGCGCCTGTCGAGAGGCACGTTCATCGCGGCGGTCGTCAACGCGCCGATATTACCGTCGGCCTCAAGGCCGTTGCGGGACTGGTAGGAGACGATAGCCGGGCGCAAGGCCTCGTCGTAGAAAGAGGCGTCCTCTTCCGTAAGGCAGGAAGGAAGGGCGTACCCCTCCGCCGCGAGGCGCGCGCGGACCTGCGCGACGCGCGGTCCTTTCATGCCCAGCTTGATCGTGGGGCCGGACTCCACGCGCGGTAGGTCGCCTTGCTCGCGGCGCAGCGCGCGGTAAGTGGCCAGCGCATCGGCAAGGCGCGCATAGGCCACAGTCTGCGGCGCGAGCGAATCCAGGAAAAGAAAAGCGCCGTCCACGCCGTCCGCTTCGGCTAGGGCGATGGGTATGTCGCGGATAGGGCGCGAGAAATGCCAGCCGGGATAAAGGTGGGAAAGGTTTACGCGCTCGCCCTGCATGGCGCGGGCGATTTCGATCAGCCATTCGGTCAGGAGGATATCGAGACGCGCGGCCTCTTTCGGGTCGCTCTGCGCGATCAGGTTTTTCAAGAGCGCGGCCTTCGCGTCGCCTTCGCCCTCCTCGGCAAGGCCGTGGCGAAGCTCGAAGGCCAGAAGGGAATCGACGAAAGAGCCGTCCGCCTTGTCCCAGGCCGGGACGGCGTTTCTTCTTTCGTAAAAGCGGCGGACTTCCGGTTTGACGGCGCCTTTGGCCAGGGCGCTCTCGATCAAGTTGTTTTCCCCCGCCCGAATCGGGGAGCCAAGCAGAAGCATGATCGCAAGAAAAGGCGCGAAGAGACGGAAAAACCGGCTAAAACGACGTTCGGACGGAACCACGAAGGAACTCTTGTTGACAAGAAGGGACAAGCCCGAGGATCATGCCCCAGACTTTCATTCGCCAGCAAGGATTTTGTTGTCTTTCATGCCGCGCCATTTCGAAAAGCGAAGCGTGCCTTATACTCCCGCGCAGATGTACGCGCTGGTCGCGGACGTGGAGAGCTATCCCGTCTTTCTGCCCTGGTGTCTGGGGTGCGAGATAAAAGAAAGGAACGGCGACTCCATGAAAGCGGATTTGATCGTCGGAACAAAGGCTTTCCAGGACCGCTTCACCTCGATTGTGAATTTCGAGGCGCCGCGCGCGATTCGCGTCGAGTACGGCGGCGGCCCCTTGGCGCATCTGCGCAACGAATGGACGTTCGCCGAAACGGAAAACGGCGGCTGCGAGCTTTCTTTTTTCGTCGATTTCGCGCCGCGTTCGCGGCTGATCGGCGTTATGATCGACGTTTTCTTTGACAAGGCGTTCCGTAAAATGGCCGCCGCCTTCGAAAAACGGGCGAGGGCGCTTTATGATTAATCTTCTTCCCAAAGCGATTGTCTTCGATTGGGACAATACGCTCGTCAACACAGGCCCCGTCATTGCGGAGAGCCTCAACGCCGTCCGCGCCGCTTTCGGTCTTGAGACCTGGAGCGAAGCCGAAGCGCGGGTGAAAAGCGTGCGCGCTTTGCGCGAGAGTTTTCCGGAATGGTTCGGCAAGGATTGGGAAAAGGCGCGGGACCTTTACTATAAAAACTTCGCCGCCATTCATTGCGAGCGGCTTGTTCCCATGTCCGGCGCGGAAGGGCTTTTGGGATTCCTGAACGACAGAAAGATTCCGCTCTTCGTCGTCAGCAACAAAAGAAGCGATTATCTTCGCGCCGAGGCGGCTCATCTGAACTGGGGCCGTTTCTTCGTCCGCCTGGTCGGCGCGGGCGAGGCGAGCCGCGACAAGCCCTCCCGCGAGCCGGTGGATCTGGCGCTTTCCGCCGGGGGGCTGAAGGCGGACGATTCGAAAATCTGGCTGGTCGGCGACACCCATGCGGACCTGGAATGCGCCGTTCGCGCCGGAATAACCCCTGTTTTTATCCACGATTCCCGCGCCGCGCAGCGATTTGGCGTTAAGACCTTCTTTTCCGATTGTCATACGATGAAAACCGCGCTTTATAATCTTTCCCGTTAGGACCTTCATTATCAACGGGAAAAACACGCATGACCGATAATCGCCAGCCGCTTCAGGACGCTTTTTTGAACCATCTCCGCAAGAACAAAATCCCCTCGACCGTTTTTCTGGTGAATGGCGTTAAACTTCAAGGCGTGGTAACCTCGTTCGATCAATTTTCCATTCTTCTGCGCCGCGACGGGCACGCGCAACTCGTGTACAAGCACGCCGTTTCGACGGTCATGCCGAGCGTCCCGGTGCAAAGGTTCGAAGGTGCCGAAGAAGTTGGCGAATAAATCTAGAGAAACCGGTTCCGATACGAAAAGCGGCGACTCGCGCGAGGGCGAAAGAACGCTCGTTCTTCGTCCCGTCTTGAAGACGGATGAGGCCTCGCCGCGTCTGGCCGATTCCCTGCTCGCCGAGGCGGTGGGCCTGGCGCGGGCCATCCGGCTTCAGGTGGTGGACGCGCAGGTCGTGAACGTCGCGCATCCTTCCGCTTCGGCGCTTTTCAGCAGCGGCATCGTCGAGAAGTGGGCCGCCCACATCAAGGCCGACCAAATCGCGCTCGCCGCGGTCGATCACGCTCTTTCTCCCGTGCAGCAGCGCAATTTGGAAAAAGCCTGGAACTGCAAGGTGATCGACCGGACGGGCCTGATCCTTGAAATTTTCGGCGAGCGCGCCCGTACGCGCGAAGGACAGCTTCAGGTCGAGCTGGCGGCCCTGAGCTACCAGAAATCGCGGCTGGTTCGGTCCTGGACGCACCTGGAGCGCCAGCGCGGCGGTTTCGGCTTTCTGGGCGGCCCCGGCGAGTCCCAGCTTGAAATCGATCGCCGCCTCATCACCAAGCGCATCGTCAAGCTGAAAGACGAACTGGAGCAAGTGCGCCGCACGCGCGGCCTTCAGCGCGAGGCGCGGGAGCGGGCCGAGCATCCGACCATCGCGCTTGTGGGCTATACCAACGCGGGCAAATCGACCCTTTTCAATCGGCTGACGGGCGCGGAGGTTTTGGCGAAGGATATGCTTTTCGCCACGCTCGACCCTTCCATGCGTGGACTCAAGCTGCCGGGCGGCAGGCGGGCGATCCTGTCCGATACGGTGGGCTTTATTTCCGATCTGCCCACCCATCTGATCGAGGCCTTTCGCGCCACGCTCGAAGAAGTGCAGTTCGCCGACCTGATCCTGCACGTTCGGGACGTGACGCATCCGGAGGCCGGTATGCAAAAAGAGGCGGTCGAGGGCGTTTTGGCCGATCTGGGGATCGATTCCGACGATACGCGGCTCATCGAGGTGATGAACAAGGCCGACCTTTTGGAGCCGGACGAGCGAGGGCAGCTGAAGGCCTTCGCTCACCGCCGTTCCTGGGACGGGCAACACGCGTTTGCTCTTGAAGGGCTTAAGCAGGATGCGCGAGGCGGCGCGGTCGCGGTTTCGGCGCTGACGGGCGAGGGGATCGACGACCTTTTGTCCCTGATCGAAGATCACCTTTCCGCGCGAGCGCGAATCTATGATATTCAGATCCCTCTGTCCGAAGGGGCGGCCCTGGCCTGGCTTTACGGGCACGGCCAGATCATCGAAAGACAGGACAAACGGACGCGGACCCATCTGAAAGTCGCCTTAGACGGTGCTGATTTTGGAAGGTATCTCAGTAAGTTCGGGGAGGTATCTCATGTTAAAGATTAAGATGGATGACGTGGAGTCCATCATCCGCGAGGTGGCCGATCAACTCATCGTTCCCCGGTTTCAGCATCTCGGCCTGGGCGAAATCAAATTCAAGGGCGAAGACGACCCCGTCACAATCGCCGACAAAGAGGCCGAAATCGAGCTTACCAAGCGCCTTTCCGCCCTGTTACCCGGTTCAAAAGTGGTAGGAGAAGAGAATTTCGCCGCCGATCCGGGCATTTTGGAGCACTTTTTCAGCGAATCACCCGTTTGGATCATCGATCCGGTGGACGGAACCAAGCTTTTTATGGAAGGAAAGTCTCTTTATGGGGTTATTGTTGCCCTCGCGGAACAAAATCAGACCATTGCGGGCTGGCTTTACGATCCGACCTCAAAAGAGTTTGTTTCGGCGGAAAAGGGGGCTGGGGCCTGGTATAAGGGGCGAAGATGTTCTGTTTTGCCGCCGGATCGGCTTGAGAATCTGTATGGCGTGATCGGGCGGCGCATCGGCGATGCCTTTGACATTTACTGCGCCCCGTCGGAGGCGCCGAGGCCGCATTTCCACCGTATGCTTTCGGCTTGCCACGAATATGCGAGTCTGGTCGTCCGCGAGCCTCATTTTTCGAAAAAAATGGAGCCGATCCATTTTCACAGTATGTATTGCACCTGCACGCCCTGGGACAACGCCGCAGGAATCATGATTCATGCCGAGGCGGGCGGCTACACGGCCCATTGGAACGGCGAACCGTTCGCGCCCGCCGACCACGGACGCGGGGTTTTGAGCGCTCCGGACAAGGAGAGCTGGGAAGCCCTGCGAGACTGGATCGCCTCGTTTTGCAAATTGCCGGAATGTTGAAGGCCTATGGCCCTAACTTCGGCAACGGCGAAGGAAGCCCCGGCCTTTTCCCGCTGCGCGCATAGGCCTCAAGGCCGCGCAAGATTCCCGGTTTTTCCGCCCTGACGACAAGAGCCGGAATAGGGCTGCCGTTCCGGTCGTTGTAGGGGGTGGCTTCGACAAAGCCGATTTGCCTTGCTCCCAGCTTTCTCAAAATGCCGAGACTTGACCCATTGTCCGGACGCACCGTCGTTTCGATGGCGTTCAAACCGTGCTGCGCGACGGCTTTCCCGACAAGCGTGAAGGCCGCCCAGGTGGCGATGCCTTGGCCCTGGTAGGGCGCCGCGACGTAGTAGCTCAAATCAGCCGAGCCGTTTTCCTCAAAAGCCGAAAGGGTTACGAGGCCAATCATCTCGCCCGTCGCCTGGACGCAGACGCTCTTTACCAGGTCTTTTTCCAAAAGGCCGACGCGGACGGCACGGACATAGCCCATATATTCCGCCGTCGCTTCGTCAGGCGTTTTGCCTTGATCGTACCAGGAGGGATTGTCGATTCCTCCATAAGCGACAAAACGGCGAAAGTCATCGTAATCGTCCGGGGTTAAATCTTTCAGAAAATAATAAGGCGAGTCCATAACCTTCTCCTTGAAACCGGGGGCATTCTACGCGAAAAACACTCGTTTTAATAGTTTCATAGACAAAAGAAACCGTTATTCGCTTTGAAAAACAAGCGTTTTTGTTCTAAAAAGGGGACGCGTTTTCGTGAAAGGATTTTTCATGTTGGACTTTTGGGCGATTCAAAGCCTCTTGGAAGACAATATTTCGGATGAGACGATCCCGGAAAAAGTCGAAAACTGGGCCGAGGAGAAAGTCGCCGCCTACCGGGACGCGAACCTCTCTCTTGTCGAGGAGGGACGATTCGGTTTCCTGACGGTGGCCGACACACGCGGCCTGGGCGGCCAACGCCGTTTCATTAACGCGCTTTTGCTTGCCGATTGGCTCTCCTACGGCCGTTCGGCCGACAGGGTTTCCTATGTCCGGCTTCAAGGCGTTGTGCGCGATTTTCGGTCCGGCTTTCGTCTTTACGTCTGTCGTCCGTCCGAAGGCGAGCTGGTCCCGGTCGGCTATAGCGGTTGGTATCCGATCGAGGAATCCGTTTTCGAAAAAATGGAACAGGCTCCCTCAAGCCTGACAAACAGGGGACAAATCAGGCCGTCGCTTCTTTTCAATCCGCAGGACGAACAGGGCGCCTACGTTTACCTTTTCAATTTCAGCGTGGCGCCGAGCTTGAAGGGGGGCTGGCTCGCCCGGCGTCTGCTTGAGGATCTTAAGAACGAGCTTACCGCCTTTCCGAAAAGAGGGCTGGCGAGCGTGACGGTTTCGGAGGACGGGCAGAGGGTTTCAAGGCGTTTCGGCCTGGAGAAGACCGGGGCCATGACCCACGAAGGAGATGTCGAGGACGTTTTCGTTCGCCGTTTCGATGGGCCCGTCCGGGGATTCACGCTTCGTCCCAGGCAAAGGCCAAAACCCGTTTAATCTCTTTTTGTCCCGTCAGCAGCATCACCACGCGGTCAAAGCCGAGCGCCATGCCCGCGCCCCTGGGCATACCGCCGGATTTGAGGGCCTGGAGATAACGCTCGTCGAGCGGCACTTCCGGCTGGCCGTTCTTTCGGCGCAGTTCCGCTTGCAGCGCGAAACCTTCGACCTGACGTTCATAGTCGGTAAGCGTCGGGAACCCGTCGCTGATTTCAATGCCCGCGATGAACAGCTCGCTGCGCTCGGCGAACTCGCTGACGCCCTGCGAGGGCGTCGAGGCGCATTGGAACGAAGGCCAGTCGTGCAGGAAAACGGGTTTTTCCCGGCCCAAAAATTCCTGAAGGCGGTCCATGAGGAGCGAGAAGAGGAAATCCCGGTCCTCCATCCATTCGGGTTTTGTCGGAACGCCCGCCTTCTGGATCGCCGCCCGGACGGCGGCGAGCGAGAAATCGGCCAGGTCCGCGTCCAGATAAGTTTGAACGGCCTGGCGGATCGTCATG
>CAZZDK010000001.1:31500-67765 GCA_964652235.1 uncultured Rhodospirillaceae bacterium | reverse complement strand
AGGTTGACGCGGCAATCGCCGTAGGCCAGAACCTCGCCTCCGCCGAGCGCCCGGTGCGCGCGCCAGACCATCTGTTCGGCGTCCTCTTCGATGCGGCGCAGACTTTCGCCCACGCGCGCCCATTCGATCATCGTGAACTCCGGGTTGCGGCAAGCGCCTGTTTCGTCGCCCAGGCGGAAGTTTTTGGTGAACGAATAAATCTTGTCGAAACCGCCGACTTCCAGCCTTTTATTCGCAGGAGGTGACGAGAACCCTGTCGCCGACGCGAAAGGTTTCGATGCAGGTATCGGGCGTTGTGCCGTAAACGAGCAGGGGCGTTTCGAACTCGATAAAGCCTTCGCTATCCATATAGCTGCGAATGGCGCGTCGAATATCCTGCCTGCGCCACAGAACGTCCATGCGCGAAAGCCCGTCTTCGCCTTTTTCGCGCCAGCGGGAAAAATCGTTATCGGTCATTCTTGTTTCCCCTTTATAATTTATAAGCAACGCCTGAACGGCACCGCTCTTTGACATCACTCGGCTTCCGCGCCTCGCCTTTCCCTTGCCGGGCACAGGCCTTTTGTTCGGCGACGCCCACTTCAGTCCGGCGAGGGAAAGGCTCCTCGCAACCTCTCGTGACCTTAGCCCGTCTCTTCATTGAACCAATGGTGTGAGACAAACGCCCCGCAAAAAGCCTGGACGCTCGCGCGCAGGGCAGGGATGTCGTAGCCGCCTTCGAGAAAGGCCACAACCCGATTCCGGCAATGCGCGGCGGCAAAGGCGGCTATTTTTTCGCCCAGCCAGCCGAAATCCTCCGTTTCCCAGGCCAGGGAACTGATCGGATCGTCCTTATGCGCGTCGAATCCGGCGGAAACGAACAGCATTTCCGGCTCGTGCGCGGCCAGGCGCGGCAGGACGGTTTTTTCCCACGCGGCCCGCATCGCCTTGCCGTCCGAGCCGGAAGGCAGGGGAACGTTCAGGATATTGGCGGGTTTGCCTTCCGCGCCGCCCGTGCCCGGATAGATGAAAAGGTCGTGCGTGGAGGCGAAGAAAACGCGGCCGTCGCCGCCGAAGATCGCTTCCGTCCCATTGCCGTGATGCACGTCGAAATCCGCGACGGCGACGCGGGAGAGGCGCCTGCGCTCCAGCGCGTGAAGCGCGGCGATAGCGACGTTGTTGAACAGGCAAAAGCCGCCCGGCCTGCTCGCCGTGGCGTGATGGCCGGGCGGGCGCACGGCGCAGAACGCGAAATCGGCCTGTCCGTCCAGGATGGCGTCCACCGCCGCGATTCCCGCTCCGGCGGCGCGCAAAGCGGCTCTTCCTGAACCGGGCGAGACGATGGTATCGGGATCAAGCGCCCAGATTCCTTTTTTCGGGATCAGGTCAAAGGTCTTGTCGATATGGCCTCGCGTATGCGCGAGCGCGAGGTCCTCGAGGCTCGCTTCGGGCGCTTGCCGTTTTTCCATGAGGGATAAAGGCGGCTCCCCCAGCGCTTCAAGAAGGCAAGCGAGGCGCCGCGGTTTTTCCGGATGTTCCGGGTTCGGCTCGTGCGAAAGGCAGTCCGGATGCGTAAAGAAAAGGGGAGAGGGGCCTCCCTTCATGCCCCTCTCGCCAGAAGCGAAAGCTCGCATTGGTTCGTGTGGTTTTCGAAGTCCGTCAGACGGATGGGATAGTCGCCCGTAAAACAGGCGTCGCAATGGCCGGAATGGGCGGGCACGCGGCCCGCCTGTCCGAGCGCGCGATAAAGGCCGTCGATGGAAACGAAGGCGAGCGTATCCACGCCGATGAACTTCGCCATCTCTTCGACCGTATGGTTGTGGGCCAGAAGCTTTTCCGCCTCTGGCGTGTCGATCCCGTAAAAGCAGCTATGCCTGGTCGGCGGGCTGGTGATGCGCATATGCACTTCCTTCGCGCCCGCATTTCGAAGCATTTCCACGATCTTGACCGACGTCGTGCCGCGCACGATGGAATCGTCCAGAAGGACGATCCGCTTGCCTTCGATGAATTTGCGGTTCGCGTTGTGCTTGAGCTTCACGCCGATATGGCGGATCTTTTCCGTCGGTTGGATGAAGGTGCGGCCGACGTAATGGTTGCGGATGATCCCCATTTCGTAAGGCAGTCCGCTTTGCTGCGCGTAACCGATGGCGGACGGCACGCCCGAATCCGGCACGGGCACCACGATGTCGGCCTCCGCCGGGGATTCCTTCGCCAGCTCCATGCCGATGTTTTTCCGCACTTCATAGACGGAATGGCCGTCGAGGAAGGAATCGGGCCGCGCGAAATAGACGTATTCGAAAATGCAAAAGCGGCGCGGCGTTTGCCCGAAGGGACGCAGGCTTTTCATCTCGCCGTTTTCGACGACGACTATTTCGCCCGGCTCCACGTCGCGCACGAAGGTCGCGCCGATGATGTCGAGCGCGCAGGTTTCGCTGGCCATCACATAGCCGCCGCCCAGGCGCCCCAGCACCAGCGGCCTGACGCCGTAAGGGTCGCGCACGCCGACCAAAAGGTTTTTGCCGAGGCAGACGAGCGAATAGGCGCCTTCGATCTGTTTCAACGCCTCGATCAGCCTGTCCACGACGGTCTTTTGCCGCGAGAGGGCGAGCAAATGGATAATGACTTCCGTATCCGTCGTCGCGCGGAAAAGGCAGCCGCGTTTGACGAGGCTTTGCCGCAAAAGATAGGCGTTGGTCAGATTGCCGTTATGCGCCACGCCGAAGCCGCCGAAGTCGAAATCGGCGAAAAGGGGCTGCACGTTGCGCAAGGAGGTTTCGCCCGTCGTGGCGTAGCGCACATGGCCGATGGCGCTTTCGCCCGTGAGCATATCGATCGTGCTGCCGGTCGCGAAGTTCGCGCCCACATGGCCCAGCGCGTGTTTGGCGTGGAAGTGTTCGCCGTCGAAGCTGACGATCCCGGCGGCTTCCTGTCCCCGGTGTTGAAGGGCGTGGAGGCCCAGCGCGGCCAGCGCGCTGGCGGGCTGTCCTTGTGCGCCGATGATCCCGAAGATTCCGCATTCTTCGTGCGGCTTGTCGTCGTCGTCGAAAGGATCGCTTGGCTTCATCGTCCGGAATCCCCGTTTGTCAGATCGTCCATCTTCTCGCGCGCCTTGTCATCGTAGGTCGAAGGCGCTTCCGCTTTGTTGCCCTTATAGACCGGTACTGCGGTTGAAATGTCTTCAAGCCTTTGGGCGTTTTCCACCGCTTCTTCGGCGGCTTTTCGGCTTTTTTTCAGCTGCTCGTCCAGGGCGGCCTGCGGATCCTCCGGAACGAGGCTTTTCAAAAGATCGACCCCGTAAGCCAGGGTCGTCTTGGTTCGCGCCCCCTCCAGCCAGCGCGGCTGGGCGTCGCCCGCCTCCGGCCAGATGAACGTCGTGCCCAGATAGATCAGGCACATGATGACAAAACCCCGGATCAGGCCGAAGACGAAGCCCAGCGAGCGGTCGATAGAGCTTAAGGTCGGCGTTTTCACAAGGCCGGAAAGGTAATCCCCAAGAGGCACCAGGATGACAATCGCCAGCGCGAAAAGTCCCAGCGCCGTGGAGGCGTCGGCCAGCATTTCGTTCCGGATATGCTCGCGGAAAAAGGGCTGGGCCATCGGATAGAAACCGAAGGCGAAGAGGGAGGCCAGAACCCAGCTTCCCAGCGACATTACCTCGCGCACAAGGCCGCGCCGGAACGCGAAGACGCCTGAAGAAACAAGAACGAGGACGACGAAAACGTCGAACATATTGAAGGAGGGATTATCCATGGGCCTATCCTGCACAAACGAGCCGGGCTGGCCCCGTTTAGCACAGTTTTTTGCCTAGGTAACCCCCGATTCGAGGCCTTTTCAGATATAGCCCGTATAGCTGTTCAGGACGGAAAAAACGTCGTCCAGGTCTTCGCCCAGGGCGGAGGCGAGGTAGGTGGCCGAAACGGTCCGAGGGTCGGTCGAATCCGTCAGGTGGCCGGCCAAAATGGCCGTGGCCGCCGTTTCGGTCGTCGTTACGGTTTCGTACAGGGCGTCGTAAACGGTGCCGGAATAGATGTTGAGGCTGTAGGTTTGGTCCTTTTTGGCCGCGCCGGAGGCGTAAGAGACCTTAACGACATAGTTGCCCGCTTTGGCGGCCAGGCCGTCCGAGGAAACGAGCGAGGCGTAGGCCTTTCTCTGTTTTTCGGTTCCGTGGCTGTCGGCCAAGAGTTTCGACCCGGTGGAATCGTAAAGCTGGACTCGAAGCTCCGACGTGCCCGTCTTGTTGTTGAAGGCGAACTTGAGGTCTTCTCCCTGTTGCAGCGTGAAGGAATAATATTGCTCGTCGCACACGGACGTCATCTGTCCCTTGACGGATAGGGCCGACTTGTCCTTGAAAATCCAGCCGACATTGATGGCCGAAGACGAAGTCTCGTTCGCCAGGTGCGTCGCCTTGGTCGAATATTCCAGGGCGTCGATGAGCGAATAGGTCATCGTATTGTCGTACGTGACCGTTTGGGACGGCTTGGTCTGCGATTTGCCGGTCGTTTGATAGCTGACGCCGAACCTATCGCCCGAATAGAGGCCCAGCGAATAAGTCTGGTCGATTGAGCGCAGGGAAGTCGCGTCGAACGTCACCTTGACGTAATAGTCCCCGCTCTCCAGATTCAAACCTTTGCTGGAGGAAGCGGAGGCGTAAGCCGCCTGGAGAGCCGAAGAAGCCCTCGAAGAGCTGTCGGCCACGACCTTGCCGTCGGCGTCCATGATCTGGACGCGCAGAGCCGAAGAATTGGTGTTGTTCTTGAAATTGACCTTCAAGCTATCGCCATCTAGCGTGAACTTGTAGTAGTGGTCCGAATTGGCCTTGGAAAGCTGGCCCGTCACGTCGAGCTGCGTTTCGTTCGTCTTGAGCGTTCCGATGTTCGAGGCGTCCTGCAGCGAAGCGTTGAGGACGTTGATCACGTCGCGCTGATAGATCAGCGAGCTGCTCCTCGCATAGACGCCGAGCGTGGCGGAATCGTAAAGAGAGGCCGAGTAGGAAGAATTCGCCATAAAGACCGCCTTTAACGAACAAGACCGACAGGCGCGGCTTTTGCCGCGCCGCACAAAAACACCCATTCTCGATTCTAAGCCTAAAATATTAGTATTTTGTTTACGATAAGTTTTTTACCCGCTCAGAAGGGGCAGAATATCCCGTAACATCTTGATTTCTGATCGGGCGATTCCGATGCTCGGCTTCGTCTTGGGATCCGTTTTGGGCATAAGGGCGCGGGTGAAGCCGAGTTTGGAGGCCTCTTTAAGCCTTATTTCCGGCTGGGCGACGCGGCGGACCTCGCCGGACAGGCCGATCTCGCCGAACACGACCGCCTCGGCCGGAACGGGCACGCCCGACAAAGCGGAGACGAGCGCGGCGGCCACGGCCAGATCGGCGGCGGGTTCGCTGATCCTGAAGCCGCCGGCGACGTTCAGATAGACGTCGTTGTTTCCGAACATGACGCCGCACCGCGCCTCTAAAACGGCCAGAACCATGGCGAGCCTGCCGCTGTCCCAGCCAATGACCGCGCGGCGGGGCGTGCCGTAGGAGGCCGGAGCGACGAGCGCCTGAACCTCCACCAAAACGGGCCGCGTTCCCTCAAGGCCCGCAAAGACGCACGCGCCCGACGTTTCCCCGTGCCGATCGGCCAGAAAGAGGGCGGAAGGATTGTGAACTTCAGTCAGGCCGCTGTCCTGCATTTCGAAAACGCCGATCTCGTCCGTCGGCCCGAAGCGGTTCTTGACGGCGCGAAGAATGCGGAATTGGTGCCCGCGCTCGCCTTCCAGATACAAGACCGTATCGACCATGTGCTCCAAAACGCGCGGCCCGGCGATCAGGCCTTCTTTCGTCACATGGCCGACGAGGATCACGGCGACGCCGCGTTTTTTGGCCAGGCGGATCAATTCCTGCGCGGAAGTGCGGACCTGCGCGACGGTTCCCGGCGCGCTGTCCACCGTATCGACGTACATAGTTTGGACGGAATCGATGATAAGAACGTCGGGCGCGTCCGCGTGATCGAGCGAGGCCACGATGTCGCGCACCGATGTCGCGCTGGCCAGCTCGCACGCCACGTCCGAAACGCCGAGGCGGTCGGCCCGCAGCCGCACCTGGTCGATGGCCTCTTCGCCGGAGATGTAGGCGACGCGGGCCGCGCCCGCCAGTTTGCACACGACTTGAAGGAGGAGCGTCGATTTGCCGATCCCCGGATCGCCGCCCACGAGCGTCGCCGATCCCGGCACCAGCCCGCCGCCCGTCACGCGGTCGAACTCGCCGATGCCGGAAAGATGGCGGGGCAGGCGGCGCTTTTCGCCCTTGAGCGGCACAAACTCGATCCGGCGACCCTTTTTGCCCTTGGCCGCGCCTTCATGCAGGCCCTTGGGCGGGCCTTCGGCGACGGGTTCGTCCAGAAGGCTGTTCCACGCGCCGCAGGCCTCGCACTTTCCGCTCCATTTGGGAAACGACGCGCCGCAATTCTGACAAACGAAATGGTGGGAGGACTTGGACATAGGAGAAAGCATACATAAACCTCCTCAAAGCGCCAATGAAACTATTTTAACCATGTTTTGTGGAGGCAATCGGGGAGGGGTTGGTGTAAAAGAAGCATGATCTTTGACGAACCCTTTTTAAGGAGCTAAGAAATGACCTAACGCGTCACCGAAAACAAAGCCGAAGCCGATCTCGGCGTCGCCGCCCGCGCCTTGACCGCGACGGGGCGGTTTTTGAAAAAGAATAGGGATTTTCTCGTCCCGCTTGCCGTCGGGGGCGGCGTGCTGGCTTGTACCGGTGTGCCGTGGATCGCGCTTATAGCAGGGGCTGTGGCGTCTTTAGTTCCTTTTTACGGAGATTTGATTCTCGGAGAAGGCACAAATCGGTTTTTTCTCCCAGCGGTGTTGTCCACGACTCTTCTCGGGGGCTCTGTCCTTCTCTTGGCTGTTTCGGATAAGCCTTTCGTTCTCGCGGAAAAGGCCGCTAAAGAAGCCGCCGCGCAGGTCGTCGCGGGCGCAAAAGAGGGGAGAGCCACGAAAACGGGCGTGGATTACTCCGGTTCCTTCGGCAGGAAGCTGTCGGAAACAGCCGTCGCGAAACGGGCCTTCCTTTCCCCGGACGGCAAGAAACTGATTGTTTCGTTCGACGGCAACAATGATCTATGGTCTTATATGGACAAAGGCGACGGCCTGAAGCCTGTAAGAAGCGAGGAAATGCTGCGGGCGGTTATGCCGCGGGGGGGGAGAGAATCCCCTGAGCAATAAGGCGACGCAGTCTCTTTCTTCGTCATCGCGAGGCCCCGCCTTGTCCCGCCATCGCGCGAAGCGCGACGGCGGGAGGGGCCGTGGCGATCCAGTGTCAAACCGGCAAACCATAGTTCTTTATGACTTTGGATTGCTTCGGGCCTAAGGGCCCTCGCAATGACAAGGTGGAAAAGGCCGCAACCGCGCGAGCTATTAACTATAATGTTTTGTTGACGCGCCGCGGCCCGGTGGCGTAGGTCATTGGGGACGGTTAACGAACAAAAAGCGATTGCCCGATGCAGCATTTGAACCCCTACCGTTTTTACGAATTGGCCGCCAAGCTCCACGCTTTGTTCGACGGCGCAAGCCAGAGCCGCGTGAGCGAGATGTTCGCGCCGCTCAGCGAGGCGCAGGCGCTGCTCGACGGCTGGATCAAGGGCGATCCGTTCCCGCTTGAAACGTCGAAGGCCGAGGCAACGACCCTCTTGAACAAGCTCGGCTCGCTCTTCAGCACCTATTACATCGACCCGACGTCTAAACAGCTTCGCAAGCCGACCGGCGAGGACCGGATCGACGCGCACGAAATGGCTTCGCTGTCCTCGCTCGTCCAGAGGTTCGAGCGCGCGCTGGCGTCGGAGCTCGTCAAGGCGCCCGTCTATGCGGCCAAAAAACGCGGCATTTATTCGACCTACGATCTGATCGAAAACGCCCATCTTTGCTTTTCCGAAGAGACGCAGAACCTCATGCCGCGGGAATCCCTCGCCGAGTTTGACGAAGCGGGCCGGGCGCTTGCCTTCGGTCTCGGCACCGCCGCCGCGATGCATTTGCTTCGCGCCGTCGAAATGGTTCTCAAGAAGTACTACGAATTGTTTTCGGGAACGAACGTCGCCAAGACCGAGCGTTCCTACAGCATTTATCTTAAGAAACTCGCCAGCCTCGCCGACGACGAAAGCAACGCCAAGCGTCCCGACAAGCGCCTCCTTCAGATGCTCGCGCAGATCAAGGAGCACTACCGCAACCCGCTCACCTCGCCGGAAAAGACGATCTCGGTGGGTCAGGCGGTTTCCCTTTTCGGCCTCGCCACCGCCATCATTTCCCTTATGGGCGAGCAGATCGAGGCGATGCAGACCGGCAAGGCCAAGGCCGCGCTCGACGATCTCGCCGAAGCCTCCAGGGCCGACGATTCCGAAGACAGCTACGATTTCAAATCGAAGAAGAAAGCGGGCTAAATCTTCCTTGCCTCGTCCGGGAGCATGATGGGGATTCCTTCGCGGATCGGGAAGGCGAGGGCGGCGCGTTCGCTGATCAATTCCTGCTTTTCTGAATCGTAGCGCAAGGGGCCTTTCGTCACGGGACAGACGAGGCTTTCGAGCAATTTCGGGTCCGTGCGGCGTCTCTCTTCCGTCATGGTTGCTTCTTTTCCGGCGTTTGCAGTTGGTAGCGGATTTTCCGCAACGGCTCTTGTTCGTCCACAAAGCGCTGAACGCCGTCGATCCAATCCTGCGCCGTTTGAAAACGGCTCGACCAGATTCCTCGCCGCGCCTCTCTGGCCAGGGATTCGATCTCCGCATACGGCCCGTCCGGCGTTCGGTCCGCGCCGATGGCCCAGCCGTTTTCAATCAGGGAAGCCGCTACGTCTTCCTGCTGGCGGCCATCCTTAAGCCGGAAACATTGCGCGACGATCGGTTCGACGTCGGGATTATCGCGCGCGTGGCACTCGACCCGTCGGTCTTCCAGAAAATGCCGCAGAAAGCTCGTCGCCTGTTCGCCGCAGTTCCAGGCGGTTTCGTTTTCCCAGCATTGCTGATCGGGCGCAAGGGCGAGAAGTCCCCACAGGGCGATCTCGTCGCCGTCGATGACGAGAAGGCCGGAGCCATGGACGATCGGAACGCCCGTGACGATTTCGTCGAATCCCTCAAACGTTTCTTCGATTTCCGTCCCTTCCTCTCTTTCGTCGTCGGCCAAGGCCGCGGGCGAAAGAAAAAGGCCGCACAAGAAAGCGCCGAGAAGAAGAGGAGGAATCTTTGTTGCGCTGCACATGATCTTCAAGGACGCAGAAAAGTAAACCGAGGGAAGCCGTCTTGGCGATCGGCGACCTTTGATGTTATAAGAGCCGCAGAAAAAAGCAAACTTTTCCGGCAAAGGGCTACAATCATGGCTTCTTCTTCCCAAACCCGCGTCGAAACCGACACGTTCGGCCCCATCGAAGTTCCCGCCGCCCATTATTGGGGCGCGCAGACTCAGCGCAGCCTCAGGAATTTCAGGATCGGCGGCGAGCGGATGCCGCCCGCGCTGATCCGGGCTTTCGGCGCGGTCAAGAAAGCCGCCGCGCTCGCCAACATCAGCCTCGGCGCTCTCGACGTGGAAGTGGGGCAGGCCATCGTCGAGGCCGCGCAGGAAGTCTATGACGGGCGCTGGGAAAACGAGTTTCCGCTCGTCGTCTGGCAGACCGGTTCCGGTTCGCAGACCAACATGAACGTCAACGAGGTCATCGCCAACCGCGCCATCGAAATGCTGGGCGGCGAAGTCGGCAGCAAAAAGCCCGTCCATCCGAACGATCACGTCAATCGCGGGCAAAGCACGAACGATTGCTTTCCGACGGCCACGCACGTCGCGGCGGCGCTGATGGTCGAGGACGAGCTGATCCCCGCGCTGGAGCGGCTTCACAAGGCGCTGGACGAAAAGGCGAAGGCTTTCGATTCCATCGTCAAGATAGGCCGCACGCATTTGCAGGACGCCGTTCCCATGACTCTGGGGCAGGAGTTTTCCGGCTATGCGGTTCAGGTCGCCCTTGGGATCGAACGTCTGCGCGACGCGTTGAAGCGCGTCTATCCGCTTGCCCAGGGCGGCACGGCGGTGGGGACGGGCCTCAACGCGCACAAAGACTTCGCCGAAGTCTTCGCGCAGGAGATCGCCGCCATGACGGGCAAGCCTTTCGTCAGCGCCGCCAACAAGTTCGAGGCGCTGGCCAGCCGCGACGCGATGGTCGAGCTGTCCGGCGCGCTCAACACGATCGCCGTCGGCTTCATGAAGATCGCGAACGACGTTCGCCTTTTGGCTTCGGGGCCGAATTGCGGGATCGGCGAAATCTCGCTGCCGGAAAACGAGCCGGGTTCCTCCATCATGCCGGGCAAGGTCAACCCGACGCAATCCGAGGCCATGACGATGGTCGCCGCGCAGGTGATGGGCAACCATGTCACGGTGAGCGTGGCGGGATCGAACGGCCATTTCGAACTGAACGTCTTCAAGCCCGTCATCGCCTATAACGTTTTGCAATCCATTAAGCTTCTTTCGGATTCCGCGCGGAGCTTTACGGAAAACTGCGTCGTCGGGATCGTCGCGAACGAAGAAAGGATCGCCGAGCTGGTTTCGAAAAGCCTGATGCTCGTGACGGCGCTCAATCCGCACGTCGGTTATGACAACGCGGCCAAAATCGCCAAGAAAGCGCACGCCGAGAAAAAGACCCTCAAGCAGGCGGCGGTGGAGTTGGGCCTGTTGTCGGCGGAAGACTATGATCGCCTGATAAGACCGGAAGAGATGGTGGGCAGATAGCGGATGTCGGAAAACGAAAGGCAAAAAATCGTCAAACGATCCCTTCTTTTGGCGGGGCACCGGACCAGCGCTTCGCTGGAGGGGTCTTTCTGGGACGAGCTGGCTCTTTTGGCTGCGGCGCGGGGCCTTTCGCTCAACAAGCTCGCGGAGGAAATCGACGCCCGGCGTTCGGGCAATCTTTCCAGCGCTTTACGGCTTTACGTTTTGGAAAATCTTAAAGCCCAAAAACATTGACGCTTCCGGACGCTCTCTTTAGGCTTCCGGATATGTCCTATTCTCTTTACAAATTTCTGGGTTCTTTGACCGAACCCATGAACTTTTTCGCGGTTTTTCTGCTCTTTCTGGCTTTTTTGGCCGTCTTCGGCGGCGAGAGGAGCCGAAAGGTCGGGCGAATCGGGATTCTCGTTCTCGCGCTGGCGCTTTCCAGCCTTCTTGTCGTTCCTTTGGGCCAATGGGCGCTGCTGCCGCTTGAGAACCGCTATGCGACCCACGAGCCGAAGGAGGTGGATGGGATTCTCGTCCTCACCGGCAACGAAAACGCCTTTTTGAGCGAGGCTCGCGGCGTGCCCATCGTCGCGGAAAGCGGGTCGAGGCATCTGGCGTTGGCGCGGCTCGCCAAGCGCTATCCGAAGGCGAAGATCGTCGTCGTCGGCGATCCGACGCCTCGGCACGTTTCCTCCAAAGTGTCCGTGCAGACGGTCGTTCAGGAGGTTTTAGACGGCGCGGGCGTGCCGCGCGCGCGGGTGCTTTACGAAACCAAGTCCCGCACCACGCGCGAGAACGCCCTTATGGCCAAAGAGATCGCCAAACCGCGCGAAGGAGAAAAGTGGCTGCTGCTGACGTCCGCCTTTCATATGCCGCGCTCGGTCCTGTGCTTTGAAAAGGCGGGGTGGGAGGTCATCCCCTATCCGACGGATTACTTCACGCCGCCCAGGCCGCAAAAGCCGTGCCTTTGCGGCATGAGCGCGGAACATCAGCTCAGGCTTCTGACGCGCGCCGCGCATGAATATGTCGGGTTGCTGGTTTACTGGGCCGCCGGTTGGATCGAAAGGCCGTGGAAATGAAATACAGGTGTCGAAAAGGACTGGGCTTCTGTCTCGCGTTCCTTCTTCTTTTTCCGGTTCCGGCGCGGGCGGACGACCAGGGCTTTGCCGCCTGGCTCGCGGGTTTCGCGCAGGAGGCGCGGCAGGCCGGAATCTCGCCGCAGACGTTGGCTCGGACCTTGCCCTATCTGACGTTCGACGAGAATGTGATAGAGCTGGACCGCAAACAGCCGGAATCCCGTCTGACGTTCGACGCTTACGTCAAGGGAGTCGTTTCGACGGTCCGCGTGGGCGAGGGCCGCAAGATGGCCGAAGAATACGACTCCACGCTTCGCGAGATTGCCGCTCGCACCGGCGTGCCGCCGTCCGTGATCGTGGCCTTGTGGGCCGTAGAGAGCAATTTCGGCGAGAATCCCGGAACCTACCGTATCTTGGATTCGCTCGCGAGCCTGGCCTATGAGGGCCGACGCGCCGCCTTTTTCAAGAAGGAGCTGATCGAAGCTCTTAAAGTCGTGGATGAAGAAGGCCTGGAGATCGACGCGCTTCAAGGCTCCTGGGCTGGGGCCATGGGACAATGCCAGTTCATGCCTTCGACCTATCGCCGCTACGCGGTCGATTTCGACGAAAACGGCAAGCGCGACATCTGGGATTCCGAAGTGGACGTTCTCGCCTCCATCGCCAATTACATAAAAGCGGAAGGTTGGACTCCCGGCCTGCCCTGGGGGCGCGAAGTTCACCTGACCAGGCCCGTTCCCGCCGATCTGATCGGCGCCGAAACCGTTCGCGACGTCGGTTTCTGGAAGCAAAGCGGCGTGAGACTGCTTTCCGGCGGCGCGGTGCCGGAGGAGGGCGTAGAAGCCTCGCTGATCCGTCCGGACGGGCCGGGTGGACGCGCCTTTCTGATTTATGATAACTTCCGCGCGCTTATGCGCTGGAACCGTTCCACTTATTTCGCCGCGTCCGTGGGGATGCTGGCCGACGCCATCGAAGAGGGATCATGAGACAAGCCTGTTTTTTCCGCTTTCTTCCTCTTCTCGCGATTCTTTTTCTCGCGGCTTGCGCCGGGGAAAGGGGCGGGCGCTTGGCCCCCGTCTCCGGCGAGCCGACGGGCTATTACAAAATCGGCCAGCCCTATCAGATCAAGGGCGTCTGGTATTATCCCAAAGAAGATTACGCCTACGACGAGTCGGGCATCGCCTCCTGGTACGGCGCGGATTTCCATCGGCAGCTCACCGCCAACGGCGAAGTTTATAACAAGAACGAATTGACGGCGGCGCATCGCACCTTGCCCATGCCCAGCCTGGCTCGCGTCACGAACCTCGAAAACGGACGCGCCATCGTCGTGCGCGTCAACGATCGCGGACCTTTCTCGCGCGGACGCATCATCGACGTTTCGCAACGCGCCGCCCAGCTCTTGGGATTCGAGGGGCAGGGAACGGCCAAGGTTCGCGTGCAGGTCCTCGCCGACGAGAGCAAGGCCATAGCCGAGGCCATGCGCCGCTACGGCCACTCGCTGGACGACAAGGGTCGCGTGGAGGTCGCTTCCGCCGCGCCGCCGCCGGTTCCGCCGAGGCTCAGCGCGGCGTCAAGCCCGGAGCGTCCGCGTCTGGACGAGCCGGTGGAGGCCAGGCCTTTGCCTGCCGCGCCGGAGTCGCCTTTGCCGAGCTTGGCGACGGTCAGGCCCGTGCCGGAATATACGCAAGGCCCCGTTCCGGCCCGCAGCGATATTTTTATCCAGGCGGGGGCTTTCACGCGCAAGGATTACGCGACGCGCCTTCAGGGCAAGCTCGCGAAACTCGGAAAGACGTCCGTCGTCCCGGCGACGGTCAAGGGCGTTTTGTATCACCGCGTTCGGCTAGGCCCCATACCGAACGTGGCCGAGGCCGACGCGCTTTTGCAAAAGGTTCTGAAATCCGGCGCCGACGGCGCAAGGATCATCGTAGTGGATTGACGACAAGGCGGTTTCGATGAAAAAACTTTTTCTCTCTTTCCTTCTTTTCCTGGCCGTTTTTCCGGCGAAAGCGGAAACGACATCCTTCGGCGACGTTCCGCCGCCCGCGACCGCGGCCAGGCACGCCATTCTTATCGAAGGCGCGACGGGGACGATCCTTTTCGCCAAAGACGCCGAAGTCAGAATGCCGACCTCGTCCATGAGCAAGGTCATGACGATGCTTCTTGTCTTCGAGGCGCTTAAGAAAGGGAAACTTAATCTCGAAACCACGGTCAAAATCAGTCAGACCGCGTGGAGCCAGCCGGGCTCGCGGACCTTTCTGAAGATAGGGCAGGACGTCAAGGTCGAAGACCTGGTCCGGGGAGTCATCGTCCAGTCCGGCAACGATGCCTCGGTCGCGCTGGCCGAGGCCGTCGCGGGGTCCGAGAGTTCCTTTGTCGCCCTGATGAACGAAAAGGCTCGGGAGATGGGCCTGACCGGCTCGCATTTCATGAACGCCACCGGTCTGCCCGACCCCGAACATTACTCCACCGCGCGGGATCTGGCGATCCTGGCCGTCGCGCTGATCCGCGATTTTCCGGACTATTATCGCTATTATTCCGAGAAGGAATTTACCTTTAACGGGATCAAGCAAGGCAACCGCAATCCGCTTCTTTACCGCAACGTCGGGGCGGACGGCGTGAAAACAGGCCATACGGAGGAGGCGGGCTACGGCCTGATGTTTTCGACCGTTCGCGGCGGAAGAAGGATCGTCGGCGTGGTCAACGGCCTTTCCAGTATGCAGCAGAGGGCCGACGAGGCCGGAAAGCTCCTCGATTGGGCTTATCGCGAATACGATCTCTATCGTCTCGTAAAAGCGGGCGAGAAGAGCGGTGAGGCCAAGGTCTGGCTCGGCAAGGCCAAGACGGTGGCCGTCGCGCCGGGGCGGGACGTTTTCCTGCCTTTGCCGCGTATGAAACGCGATCAAGTAAAGAAGGAAATGACCGTAAACGCCGAAACCCAGGCGCCTGTCGGGAAGGATCAGGTGATGGGCCGGATCGTCGTTTCTCCTCCCGTGGGGGCTTCCCTTGAAGTGCCGCTCGTGGCTATGGAAGAGGTCAAGCGTTTGAGCTTTTTCCCGCGTCTGCTCGCCAAAGCCAAGAGGCTTTTGGGGAAGGAGTGACATGAGCCAAAGAGGCCGGTTCATCACGCTTGAAGGCGGCGAGGGCGCGGGCAAGTCCACGCAGGTCAAAAGACTCGTCGCGCTTTTGCAAGGGCGCGGAATCTCGGTCATCGCCACGCGCGAGCCGGGCGGCTGCGAGGGCGCGGAAGACATTCGCGGTCTATGGCTCGCTCGGCGCGATTGGGACCCCATGACGGAGCTGCTGCTCGTCATGGCGGCGCGGCGCGAACATCTGTCGAAGACGGTCCTTCCGGCCCTTAAGAGAGGAACGTGGGTCGTTTCGGACCGCTATGTGGATTCTTCGCGCGCCTATCAGGGTTTCGCCATGGGCCTTGGCGTCGAAAAGGTCGATGCGATTTACAAGGAAGTCGCGGGCGACTTCTGGCCCGATCTGACCCTGTTTCTCGATATCGACGTGGAGACGGGTCTCGCGCGGGTCAAGGCGCGGGCCGAAGCGCTCAGCCGCTACGACAGCAAAGAAGTCTCTTTTCACGAGAGATTACGGGCCGCCTATCTTCATCTCGCCAAGGCCGAGCCGAAGCGCTTTCGCCTCATCAACGCAGCGCGCAGCGAGGAGAAAGTCGCCGAGCAGATCGAAAAGACCCTCGCGGGCCTCATCGACGCGGCGCTGATGTAAGAGGCGTCACCTTCCGAAGGTAGGAGTTCCCCAGACGGAAGGCCGCGTTCCGGGACGAAGGACGTTTTTAACGGCCTTGCCGGCGGCCTTCAGGTCGCTTTTGGCGAATTGGATCTCCATCTTGATCCTTTGGCCGAGCTTGCCCATGAAAGCGTCGATTTTGTTCATAAGACCCGGCCTTTTTTGGGATACGCCCATGCGCTCCAGGTTTCGGTACATACCTTCGACGAGCGATTGCTTCTCTTTCAGAGAAAGGTCTTTGTCCGGCGCCCTTCGCGCTTTTTCCGTTCTTATCTCCGGGACGTTTCTTTTCAGGACAGAGAAATCACGGCGGCGGCGCCTATGTCCGGCAAGACTTTTTTCCATGCCGTCAACAAGTCTTGCGTGCGCGCCTTCGGGCAGGGCGGGGGCCTGCCCGTTCAAAAGGGCGGTCGTGGTCTTGGCGACTTCATAAACGGCCGCGGCCGCGAGACCGCCCTTCGCCGCTTCGGCGGCGAGCGGGGCAAATCCGGCTTTGAGAGCAGACTCGTTGGCGAGCTTTTCGAAGAAGGCTTTGCGGAAGGCCACCGCTGCTTCCCGGCGTTGGGCTATGACTTGGCGCACGTCTTCTCTTTCCAGATAGGCTCCGATCACGTAGCAAAGGCCGACCGCCGAATCTATGGCGTGGTAATGCTCTTCCTCGCGAATTCCACATGCTTTCAGATTTTTTATCAATCCGTTTTTCACGCCCTTATGTTCCATCTCAAAGGGTAGCCCGCGGGGATTTTCTCCCATCTGAAGCGTATCGAGGAGCGCGTAGCCAAGGGCGTTTTCGAAGCCTCCTCCCAAGATTCCCTCCCTTTGGGCCCTTCTCAAGGTGTCCCAGAAGCCGGGCATCATGGCGGGATAATCCTGCTCGATCCTGTAGGCGGCCTCTTGCAATTTGTCCGAAGAGAGGCTGGCGATGTCTAATTTCATCTTCATATTCCTTCTCTTAAAAAGTGAGCAGTCAACTATCTCTTGCCTATCCAATGGCGATCATAAAGGAAGAAGGGTAAAGATTTCGTTTGTTTTGGGGCCTTTCGGCGCAAAATTTTCGTTTATGGGCTACGGAAAGCCTAAGAAACAATTAACGCCGCGGATTTTTTTGTTCTATTCTCGCCTTATGAACCAGCTTCCCTCTCAATGCCTGGCCGTCATCGGCCACGAAGACGCCAAAAGGCAGATCGAAGCCGCCTATGACGGCGGGCGTATGCACCATGCGTGGCTGCTCGTCGGGCCGGAAGGCGTGGGCAAGGCGAGCCTGGCCTTTCACGCCGCTCACATGATCCTCTCGAAAGGCGAGAACAGATTTTCTCGCTTTAATCCGCAACACCCGGCGGCGCGGCTTATCATGGCGGAATCGCATCCCGATCTTTTTGTCCTGCGCCGCGAGGCGGACGAAAAGACCGGCGCGATCAAAGAAACGATTTCGGTCGAGCAGGCGAGGGGGCTTGCGCCCTTTCTGCGCCTGACGGCTTCGCACGGCGGCGGGCGCGTAGCGATCATCGACGAAGCGCACCGTCTGAACCGCAATGGTCAGAACGCCATCCTCAAGATGGTCGAAGAGCCGCCCGAAGGCGCGACGATTTTCCTCACGGCCACGACGGCGGGCTCCCTTTTACCGACGATCCGTTCGCGTTGTCGTCTTTTGCCGCTTGCGCCTTTGTCCGCCCCGGAAATGGAGACCGTTTTCGCGCGTCTCGGCGTCGATTTGCCAAAGGGGCAGGAGAAGGAACGCCTTCTCGAACTGGCGAATGGGAGCGTCGGGGCGGCCCTTCGGATCTTGGAGACGGAAAGCCTGCCTCTGCTTGACGAGGTTTTTTCGATCCTTTCCGGCCTGCCGACGCTGGAGACGGCCCGGTTGCACAAGCTGGCCGATTTGATGGCTAAAAAGGCCGATTCCGAGCGTTTTAAGGTTGTCAGCGGCCTTTTAACCGAAACGCTGCGCCGCGCCGCCCGCGCCGCCGCCGAGGGGAAAAGAGACCCCCTGGGCCTCGCCGCGCGGCTTGATAAGCCTCTCCAAGTGTGGGAAAACACGGCCCGCGCGTTCGCCGCGGCGGAAGGGGCCTATTTGGACAACAAAGCGGCTTTTATCTCTGTCATGACGAACATTGCTCGTGCCGCAGGGTAACCGTCAGGATAGAAAGCCATGTCCAGGAACTATTACATTACCACCCCCATCTATTACGTTAACGACGTGCCTCATATGGGGCACGCTTATTGCACCGTGGCTTGCGATGTTATGGCTCGTTTCAGACGGCTCGACGGCTTTAACGTGATGTTCCTGACCGGCACGGACGAACACGGCCAGAAGGTCGAAAAATCCGCCCAGAAAGCCGGGATGGAGCCGAAAGCTTTCACCGACAAGGTGTCGCAGAACTTTCGCGACTTGGCCAAGGCGCTGGGCGTCTCGAACGACGATTTCATCCGCACGACCGAGCCGCGCCACATCAGGGCCGCGCAGGCGCTTTGGAGCAAGCTCGTGGAAAGCGGCGACATTTACCTGGGTAAATATGCGGGATGGTACGCCGTGCGCGACGAGGCCTTTTACGCCGAAAGCGAATTGACCGAAAAAGGCGGAAAGAAAATAGCGCCTTCAGGCGCGGAATGCGAATGGCTCGAGGAGCCGAGCTACTTTTTCCGCCTGTCCGCCTGGGGCGACAGGCTGCTTGCCTTTTACGACGCGCATCCCGATTTCATCCTGCCTCATTATCGCCGCAACGAGGTGATCGCCTTCATTAAACAGGGTATGCACGATCTGTCCGTCTCTCGCGCGACGCTCAAATGGGGTGTTCCGGTACCGGGCGATGAAGCGCACGTCATGTATGTGTGGCTCGACGCGCTCACGAACTATCTGACCGCGCTCGGCTATCCGGACACGAACGCGGAAAAGTACAAGACCTTCTGGCCCGCCGACGCGCACGTGGTGGGCAAGGACATCCTGCGTTTTCACGCGATTTACTGGCCCGCTTTCCTTATGGCCGCGGGGTTGGAGCCGCCCAGGACGGTCTTCGCCCACGGATGGTGGACGAACGAGGGGCAGAAAATGTCCAAGTCCCTCGGCAACGTCGTCGATCCTTATGAATTGATCCGGACTTTCGGTCTCGACCAAACGCGTTATTTCATGCTGCGCGAAGTGCCGTTCGGCAACGACAGCGATTATTCCAAAGCCGCCATGATCGCGCGGATCAACAGCAACCTGGCCAACGATCTCGGCAATCTGGCGCAACGCTCGCTGTCCATGATCGCGAAGAATTGCGGCGGCGCCGTGCCGGAATGCGGACCCCTGACGCAGGCCGACGACGCGCTGCTCGGAAAGGCGAGGGGGCTTTTGGCGAACGTCCGGCGCGAAATGGACGTGTTCGCTTTCCATAAGGTCCTCGATCTGATTTTCGACGTGGTGGGCGACGCCAACCGCTATGTGGACGAACAAGGGCCCTGGGCGCTCAAGAAAACGGACCCCGCTCGGATGGGGACGGTGCTTTACGTGCTGGCCGAGACGGTGCGTTGCGTCGCGATCCTTTTGCAGCCTTTCATGCCGGATTCCATGAACAAAATGCTCGACCAGCTTGCCATTCCCGATGGCGAGCGGACGTTCGCGGCGCTCGCGCCGGAAAAGGCGCTGAAACCCGGCGCGCCTTTGCCGGCCCCGACGGGGGTTTTCCCGCGCTACGTCGAATCGGAAAAGTAAAAGTAGAGGCCTATGTTCGTCGATTCCCATTGTCATCTCGATTTCGGCGCCCTGGCCGCGCAGAGGGACGAGGTTCTGGATCGCGCCCGCGCGGCGGGGGTGGGGCGCTTTGTGACCATCGGCACGAGCAGGACGGATTTTTCCCGCGTCCTGTCCATCGCCGAGACGCAGGAGGACGTCTATGCCAGCTTCGGGGTGCATCCGCACGAGGCCGAAAAGCCGGGCGAGGCGGTTTCCTGCGCGGAAATCATCGCGCTGACTGCGCATCCGAAGGTCATCGGGATCGGCGAGACGGGACTTGATTATTTCTACGACCACGCGCCGCGCGAAGCGCAGCAGCGCAATTTCCGCGAGCATATTCGCGCCTGCGTCCGAACGGGACTGCCGCTCATCATCCATACGCGCCAGGCCGAAGACGACACGCTTTCGATCCTGCGCGAGGAGAGAGCGGGCCGCGAAGACAAATTGAGCGGCGTTTTCCATTGCTACAGCTCCAGCCGCGCTTTGGCCGAGGCCGGGCTGGAGATGGGATTTTTCTTTTCCTTTTCCGGCATGATCACGTTCAAAAAGTCGGAAGAATTGCGGGAAATCGCCCGCGATGTGCCGCTCGACCGGCTTTTGGTCGAAACCGACGCGCCTTATCTCGCGCCGGAGCCTTATAGGGGAAAAATCTGCGAACCCGCTTACGTCGTTCACACGGCGGCGCGTCTCGCCGAGATCAAGGGCATAAGTCCTGAGGAAATTGAACGGGTTACAACGCAGAACTTCTTCCGTTTGTTTAAGAAGGCGGCGCCATGAAAATCACCATTCTCGGCTGCGGCGGGGCGGGCGGCGTGCCCCTTATCGGCAACGAGTGGGGCGCGTGCGATCCCGCCGAACCGCGCAACAGGCGCACCCGCGTTTCGCTTCTTGTGGAAGGCGGCGGCGAGGGAGAGACCCTTCTCTTCGACACCTCGCCCGATATGCGCGAGCAATTGCTTCGCGCGAACGTGCGGGATGTTTCCGCCATCCTTTATACGCACGCGCACGCCGACCACACCCATGGAATCGACGATGTCCGCAGCCTCAACTGGCTTTTGGGGCGGTCTATCCCCATCTATGCCGACGCGCAGACCCTGGCGACGCTCCAGGAGAGGTTTCCCTATATTTTCGGACCGCCGCTCAACCCCGCGCGCTTTATAAGGCCGTCCGTCGAAACGCACGTCATTGTCGACGGCGACGTTCTCTCTTTCGGTTCTTTGCGCGTCGCGTCTTTTGGGCAAGCGCACGGCAGCGGCCGCTCGCGCGGCTATCGCGTGAACGATTTCGCCTATTCCACGGACGCGAGCGAACTGGACGAGAGGGCGTTTGAGATTCTTAAGGGCGTCAGGGTCTGGGTGGTCGGCGCCATTCGCGAAAGACCGCATCCCACGCACGCGAGCGTGAATCTCGCGCTGGAATGGATCGCGCGGGTAAAGCCGGACCGCGCCATCTTGACCCATATGGACCGTTCGGTCGATTACGCCTCGCTTAAGGCGCGGCTGCCCGCCGGGGTTGAACCGGCCTATGACGGGATGGAAGTCCTCCTTTAGTCTTTAGCGGCTTTCGCGCCCCGTTCCCCCGCTGGTCTGCCCCGATCCATCATTTAACATAATATATCTTATGCGACATCCGGGGCCGGGCAAAGGGGCGCCTCAAAGTGGTAGAAAACGGCGGAAAACATGGGGAAATTCCGCCCCCTCTCGTCATGGCGAGCGACCGCAGGGAGCGAAGCAATCCAGAGTCAAACAGACCGGCTTTGGTTTCCCACGACTCTGGATTGCTTCGGCCTTTCGGGCCTCGTAATGACGCTATTTTTTTACTTCGTTCGCCCTGCGACCGGCCTTAAGATCGCATCACCCGTTCTCTTTTCTGGATAGATTTTCCAATGACGAAATCAGAGGCTTCCTCCCTCGAAGGCGTCCAAAAACTGCTCTCTGTCATGGCTCGTTTGCGTGCGCCCGGCGGCTGTCCTTGGGATTTGGAACAGACGCATCAAAGCCTGGCCAAAGATTTGCTTGAGGAAGCCTACGAGACCGTCGAAGCCATTGAATCCGGCGACCTTCTCCATTTACGCGAAGAATTGGGCGATTTGCTTCTGCAGGTCGTTTTCCATGCGCAAATAGCTGAAGAATCAGGCCATTTTGACTTTGACGGCATCGCCCGGCATGAGGCCGACAAGATGATCGAGCGGCATCCCCACGTCTTCGGCGACCGGGATGGCGTGAAAACGGCCCAGGACGTTTTAACGAATTGGGAGGCCGATAAGGCCCAAAAAAGGGCTGCGGAAGGGGTCCTGGACGGCGTGAGCGTCGCCCTGCCCGCTTTGGCCCGCGCCCTTAAGCTTCAGCAGCGCGCGGCGCGCGTGGGCTTCGATTGGAGCGACCCCAAAGACATTCTGGGAAAAATCCGCGAGGAAACGGAAGAGCTGGCGGTTGAAATCGCGTCCGGCAAGAGCAAGGAGGCCATGACGGACGAACTGGGCGATTTGTTTTTCGTCCTCGTCAATCTGGCGCGGCATTTGAAAATCGATCCTGAAACGGCTTTGCGCGGCACGAACGCCAAATTCGAGGCCCGTTTCCGGTTCATAGAAAAATCCCTCGCCGCGCAGGGCCGCGACGCGCGGCAGGCGAGCCTTGAGGAAATGGAAGCGCTTTGGCAGGCGGCCAAGGGGTTCGGCAAATAACCCGTATTGTCATTGCGGCCCCGGTAAAAGCCGGGGGAAGCAATCCAGGGCCGTTGCAGGCTGTTCTTAATGACTCTGGATTGCCGCGCCGGCCCGTCCCCGCTTCGCGGGAACAGGCCTCCTCGCAATGACGGCGTTCGCAAAGGAAGGGCCTAGGCCGCCGCCTGGCCGGGGGTCGGCGACAGATGCCGGTAAGAGGCGGCAGACAAGACGACCCGATTGCGCCCCCCCCTTTTTGCCAGGTAAAGCGCTTTGTCCGCTTCTTCAAGAAGGGCGGAAAGAGGCGCCCCCATCCCGTCTTCGCCCGGACGGTAAAGCGCGACGCCGAAGCTGGCCGTGACGGAAACGGCTTTCCCGCGGTGGAAGCAGGGATCCGATTGAAGCGCCTGGCGCAGGCGCTCCAGCGGCGGGGCGAACATTTCGCCGGGTCTGACGCGCATGAAAAAGACGAACTCTTCTCCGCCGTGGCGGAAAAGCTTGTCTTCCGGGCGAAGCGTCTCCTTCGCGACTTCCGCAAAATGCCGCAGAACCGCGTCGCCCATCGCGTGGCCGTAGGTGTCGTTGACGGCTTTGAAATGGTCAAGATCGGCCATGACGACGGCGAGATATTCCCCTCGGCGTTGAGCGACGTTCGTTTCTTGAAGAAAGGCGCCCTCTTCCTCCCGGCGCACGAAAAGGCCGGTCAACTCGTCGCGCGTGACGAGGGTCCGAAGCCTCTCGTTTTCCACACGGAGCGCGGCGTTGGTTTCGCCGAGACGACCGAACAGAATTTCCTGCGCGGCGTTTCTGAAACGCGCGCCCAGAACGGAAAGGTTGGGAAGAGAAAAGAAAGACACGATTTTCGAACCCCACGAATCAAAGAAATTAAGCGCCAAACGACCTCAAAAGAAACGAGGCCGGATTGTAATGTCGCCGTGGCTGAAACTAAATCGAAAAAGACGCATACGGGACGAGGCGCTCGATTTTCTTGCCCTTCGCATCTGCAACCTTAAGTAAGCGAGGCGCGTTTGTTCTTATTCCGAAATAGATTATGGTTAACTGCCTATTAAAAAAGACCTTTTTACTTCACCTTCTGAAGCGGAAAATTTCGCCTTCATTCCCCCGTCTGTTTTTATCTCGCACCTGCACACAATATTTGTGCGGTGCAACATACTATCTTCTTGAAAGAAATACGATTTTTGTTGATTTTGTCTATCTTAATGCTTATCTCTGCGCCGACAACAATTCGAGAACATTCTGTGTCTTAACCAAGACGACAAGAAGGATGACGCCCATGAAATCCTCCGCCGTGATGAAGGAAAAAGCCGTGAACGTTAACCTCCCCTCTTCCCCTAAAGCCGCCCCGATAGGCGGCCATCCTTTCAAAGGCTCGAAATGGCAAAGGAAGGTCGATCTGCGCGACTTCATCCAGGCGAACTACACGCTTTATGAGGGCGACGACGGCTTTCTCGCGCCGCCGACCGAGCGCACGAAGAAGCTCTGGGCGCAGGTTTTGGACCTGATGAAACAGGAAACGGCCAAGGGCGGCACGCTCGATATGGATACGTCCATCGTTTCCGGCGTGGCCTCGCACAAGCCCGGCTATATCGACAAATCGCTTGAGGTCATTGTCGGCCTCCAGACCGATAAACCGTTAAAGCGCGCTTTAATGCCCTTCGGCGGGTTGCGCGTGGCGGAAGATTCCCTGGCCGCTTACGGCTACGAAATCGCGCCGGAGATCCGCGAGATTTTCACGAAATACCGCAAGACCCACAACGAAGGCGTGTTCGACGTCTATACCCCCACGATCAAAAAAGCGCGCAAGGCCGGGGTCGTTACGGGCCTGCCCGACGGCTATGGGCGCGGCCGCATTATCGGCGATTACCGCCGCGTGCCGCTTTACGGCATAGCCCGCCTGATCGAAGAGCGGCAGGAGCAGATGGCGCTCACCGAAACGCCGGTGGACGAGCACAACATCCGTCTGCGCGAGGAACTCGCAGAGCAGATTAAGGCTCTTCGCGAGCTGGAAGAGATGGGCCGTTCCTACGGCTTCGATCTTTCGCGTCCGGCGCAGACGGCGCTGGAGGCGACGCAATGGCTCTATCTCGCCTATCTCGCCGCCGTGAAGGAACAGAACGGCGCGGCCATGTCGCTAGGGCGCGTTTCCACGTTCCTTGACATCTACTTTGAGCGGGATTTGCAGGCGGGCCTCCTTACCGAAAGCGAGGCGCAGGAGATCATCGACCATTTCGTCATGAAGCTGCGGATGGTCCGTTTCGCCCGCACGCCGGAATACAATTCGCTCTTTTCGGGCGATCCGACCTGGGTGACGGAATGCCTGGGCGGCGTCGGCGAAGACGGGCGGCCCCTCGTCACCAAGACGACCTTCCGCTTCATGCACACGCTGACCAATCTCGGCCCCGCGCCGGAGCCTAACCTCACAGTTCTCTGGTCGCAAAAGCTGCCGAAGAATTTCAAGGACTATTGCGCCAAGATGTCGATCGCGACCAGCTCGATCCAGTACGAAAACGACGACCTCATGCGGCCCTATTGGGGCGACGATTACGGAATCGCCTGCTGCGTGTCGGCCATGCGGATCGGCAAGCAGATGCAGTTCTTCGGCGCGCGCTCGAACCTGGCCAAGGCGCTGCTCTACGCCATCAACGGCGGGCGCGACGAGGTTTCGGGCGAACAGGTCGGTCCCGCCCTCGCGCCGATCGCGGGCGACGTTCTGGACTACGAGGAGGTTCGGAGCCGCTTCGAAGACATGATGGAATGGCTTTCGCAGGTCTATATGGACGCCTTGAACGTCATCCATTATATGCACGACAAGTATTGCTACGAGCGCATCGAGATGGCGCTGCACGACCGCGACATCCTGCGCACGATGGCTTGCGGAATCGCGGGGCTTTCGGTCGTGGCGGATTCGCTCTCGGCCATCAAGTACGCCAAGGTAAAGCCGGTCCGCGGCGCAGGCGGCCTTGTCACCTCGTTCGAGATCGAGGGCGATTATCCGCAGTTCGGCAACAACGACGACCGCGTGGATTCCATCGCCGTCGAGGTCGTCGAAAGCTTCATGAACAAGCTGAAGTCAAAGAGGGCTTATCGCGACGCGACGCCGACCCTTTCGATCCTGACCATCACTTCGAACGTCGTTTACGGCAAGAAAACGGGCGATACGCCCGACGGCCGCAAGGCGGGCGAGCCGTTCGCGCCCGGCGCGAATCCGATGCACGGACGCGACAGGAACGGCGCCTTGGCCTCGCTCAGTTCGGTGGCCAAGCTGCCTTACGAATGCTCGCTGGACGGCATTTCGAACACCTTCTCCATCGTGCCGGAAGCGCTCGGCAAGACGGGCGGCGCGCAGATCGTTAACCTCGTGGGTATGCTCGACGCCTATTTCGGGCGCGACGCGCACCATCTGAACGTCAACGTCTTCCAGCGCGAGACGCTTTTGGACGCCATGGAGCATCCGGAAAAATATCCGCAGCTGACGGTCCGCGTTTCGGGTTATGCCGTGAACTTCATCAAGCTCACGCGCGAGCAGCAGATGGATGTGGTGAGCCGGACGTTCCATCAAGCCATATGATAAAGGGGGGCCGAGGGTCGGGATTCGGGGGCCGGGGAAGAAGTATAAAGTCAAGAAAGTGGATCCGCGCATGACAAACGGGCTTCCTTCCCCCGACCCCCGGCGCCCGGTCCCCGGCCCCCATCAAGGCTATATTCACTCTATCGTCACGGGCGGGACGGTTGACGGCCCCGGCATGAGGTTCGTGATTTTCACGACCGGCTGCCCGTTGCGCTGCCTTTACTGCCACAATCCCGATACCCGCAACCTCAAGGACGGCAAGTTGACGAGCGCCGACGAACTCGTGGCGGAAGCCGCGCGTTACGCCGATTTCATGAAGCGCACGGGCGGCGGCGTGACGGTAAGCGGCGGCGAACCGCTCTTCCAACAGGACTTCGTGACGGAGATTTTCAAGGGCTGCAAGGCGCGCGGTTTCCATACGGCGCTCGATACGTCGGGCTACCTGGGCAAGATGGTGAAAAAGGAACTGCTCGACGTTACCGACCTGGTGCTGCTCGACATCAAGTCCTTCGACCCCGAAACCTATCGCAAAGTCACCGGACTGAACCTGAAGCCGACGCTCGATTTCGCCGAGCTTCTGGCCAGGGCGGGCAAAAAGATGTGGGTGCGATGTGTGATCGTGCCCGATCTTACGGACGATCTGGAAACGCTTGAAAAACTGGCCGACTATCTGGCGCGGCTCGGCAACGTCGAAAAGGTGGAAGTGCTGCCCTTTCATAAGATGGGCGAGGCGAAGTGGAAGGCGCTCGGCTACGAATATAAGCTGGCGGACACGCAGCCGCCCTCCCCCGACCTTATCGAAAAAATCCGCGCGATCTTCACAGGCCGGGGGCTGGAGGCAATCTAAAAATTTACTGGGGTTGTTTAAGAACGGAAAGAACCTTAGAATTAACGCTTCATTTACCTTATCACCTTTTTTTGTGAAAAAGAAAAAACACACTTTTTATTAATGGGTTTTTAAAATTTCCCGCTATATACTGCAGGTGTTTTTCGAGAAGTTTTTCACCTTACATAGGATTTGCCATCATGAAAAAAGTTGCTATTTCGACGATACTTGGCACAGCGCTTTGCGCCGTTATCGCTTTAACGGCTCCCGCGAAGAAAGGCATAGTACCGGAGGCTTCCTCGTCCGGAGGGAGGCTTCACGCTGCGATGTCAAACCCCGAAGGGACAGGCCCCGTAATAACAACGACCGTTGACGGCGTTACGACATTATCTCAGAAAACTGCCTCTAAAATTGGCGGGGTCCAGTACAACGATATTACAAGCGTTAGGTGTTGTGGCGCCGATGAGGTCGGTTCTCCCGTTCGCGTCATGATCGATGGAAATTCCGTCGAACTTCCCTTCACAGCGGAAGCGGGCATGACGACCATCGTAAGAACTTACGAGACGGTCAGGCCGGATGGGCAGAGAGGGCCTGGCGGGTATCCTGTTGTCGTTCTCCTCCCCGCCGGTTCTGGACACGGTCACGGAACAGCCTATTATGGGCAAGCGATCCCCGATCCGAAAGGTCAATACAAAGTCGAAGGTTTAGAAAAAACGGATCTTTCGAAGAATACCGGCGTGGATATGATAGTCGACTCTGCGCGGTTTATGATAGCCACGACGGAGAGATCCGACGGTAAAGTAGTGCAGATACCCGTAAGGGTAAATACGGTTCAGGGTAACGTTTCTCATGGTGGGAAATCTCCTAGCCTCCAACCCCAATAAAAAGGTGGAAGTGCTGCCCTTTCATAAGATGGGCGAGGCGAAGTGGAAGGCGCTCGGCTACGAATATAAGCTGGCGGACACGCAGCCGCCCGCGCCGGAGCTGATCGAAAAAATCCGCGCGATCTTCAGGGGCCGGGGGCTGGAGGCGGTTTAGGAAAAATCCCAAGCCCGGCGCGACAGCCTCAATGCCTGTTCAGCCGTCCGCCGTGCATGGGCCAGGGGACGCCCGTCGTGCCGGGCAGGCTGATAGGCAGGTCGAGGACCGAGCGCACGGCAAGATAGGCGAATCCTTCCGCTTCCAACGCGTCGCTGTTCCAGCCTAAATCTTCTACCGTGCCGACCGGGCCGCCGGTCGCCTGTCCCAACCATTGCCGCATGACGGGGTTGTGGGCGCCCCCGCCGCAGAGGTAAAGGTTCGCGGCGCGCTGGCCCGCCTGGCGAAGGCCGAGAGCGATACTTTGCACCGTCATCATAGTCAGCGTCGCCGCGCCGTCTTCGATGGACAGATCGAAAGGCATGAAAGGCAAGAAGGTGTCTCTGTCCAGAGATTTCGGTCCTTTGCGGCGGAAATAGGAATGGTCAAGAAACTGGCGAACTTTTTCTTCGTCAATTTTTCCTGCCGCCGCGAGGCGACCGTCTCTGTCGAAAGGTTCGCCCATGCGCCGCAAGACCCAATCGTTGAGCAGCGCGTTGCCCGGCCCCGTGTCGAAGGCTAGAAGCTCGTCGTCTTTCTCGCCCCCGATCCAGGTCAGGTTCGCCACCCCGCCGATATTCACGATAGCAAGGGGTTTGGGTCGCTTGGCCGCAAGCGCCCGGTGGTACAGCGGCAAAAGCGGCGCGCCCTGCCCGCCTGCTCGCACGTCCGCCGTGCGGAAATCGTCCACCACGTCTATTTCCGTTTCCCTTGCGAGCAAAAGGCCGTCGCCGAGCTGGACGGTTTCCCTCTCTGCCGGATGGTGCCAGGTGGTCTGGCCGTGAAAGCCGATCAGGTCGATTTCTTCGGGCCGCAGATTCTCTCGTTTCAAAAGGGTCTTCACGGCCTTGACGTGCAAAAGCGTCAGGTCTCTCTCCACGAGGGCGATTTGGGGGTCCATCCTTCCCCTGGGATTGCCGAAACAGGACCGGACGCGGTCCTGGAAGCTTTTTTCGTAAGGGAGAGTCAGAAAAGCGAGGCTGTTGACGTAGGCCAGCCCGTCCGTTTCGATCAAGGCCACGTCTATGCCGTCCAAGGACGTGCCGCTCATAAGACCGATAGCCTGATAAATCTGGGACATAGGGCGAGATTCGCTCGTCAGGGGGCTTTTCTTTGGGAGATTACCCCACTATTCTGTCTTTCCAAGCGAAAAAGACGAGAGAGAGAACCATGCCTTCCTTCAAGTCCGATTTTATCCGCGTGATGGTCGAACGCGGCCATTTGCACCAATGCACCGATACCGAGGCGCTCGACGAGGCGGCCTCCAAGAATATTATCTCCGCCTATATCGGCTTTGACGCCACGGCGGACAGCCTGCATATCGGCAGCCTGGCCGTGATTATGATGCTGCGACGTCTGCAGCAGACGGGGCACAGGCCTGTGACGCTCATGGGCGGCGGCACGACGAAGGTCGGCGATCCTTCGGGCAAGGACGAAACGCGCCAGTTGTTAACCACCGCGAAGATTAACGAAAACATCGCGGGGATGAAAAAGTGTTTCAGCAAGTTTCTCACCTACGGCGACGGGCCGCGCGATGCGATCATGTCCGACAACGCCGAATGGCTCGACAAAAAGGGCTATATCGAGTTTCTGCGCGAGGTCGGTCCGCACTTCACGATCAACCGTATGCTGACGTTCGATAGCGTCAAAATGCGCCTTGAACGCGAACAGCCCCTCACTTTCCTCGAATTCAATTACATGATCATGCAAGGATATGATTTTGTCGAATTGCGCGAACGCTACGGCGTCACGCTGCAGATGGGCGGATCGGATCAATGGGGCAACATCGTCAACGGCGTCGAACTGGGCCGCCGGATGAAGAACTACGAACTCTTTGGCCTCACCACGCCGCTCATCACGACCTCTTCGGGACAGAAAATGGGCAAGAGCGTCGCAGGCGCCATGTGGCTGAACGAGGATAAACTCGCGCCTTACGATTACTGGCAATACTGGCGCAATACGGAAGACGCCGACGTCGTTCGCTTCCTGAAGATATACACCGATCTGCCGCTGGACGAAATCGAGCGTCTCGCCAAGCTCAAGGATTCCGAGATCAACGAGGCGAAAAAGATTCTCGCTTTCGAGGCCACCAAGATGTGCCACGGCGAAAAGGCCGCCGAGCAAGCGGCTGCCACCGCGCGCGCGACGTTCGAAGGCGGCGGCGTCGGCGCCGATCTGCCCGTCTATACGTTGCCCAAAGGGACGGAACCGGCGCTGGCCGAGATTCTCGTCTCGCTCGGCTTCGCCTCTTCCAAGGGCGAAGCCAAACGCCTGATCGAACAAGGCGGCGTGAAGCTGGACGACAGGACGATCACCGACATTGCCGCTACCGTCGGCCCGAACGACCTTGGACCCGAAGGCGCCCGCCTCAGCGCGGGCAAAAAGCGCCACGCGGTCGTCAAGGCCGCTCGTTAAGGTTAACGGCGCCCGGAAAATATGGACAGAACCGTCCGAAAGAGGCTATAGAAAGGCATTCTTTCCGTCATTGGTTTTTGTCACATGAACCTTCACCAAAGAATAAAGTCCTTATACGGCGCGCTTGATTTTTCGACGCCAGCGCCGCCCGTTCAGGAAGAGCCTGTCGTCATCGAATCCTATCGTCCCGATCGCCTGAGCCGCGTTCTGACCGCACGCGAGGCGCCCGCGCTTGAAGGCGAATCCGAAAAGCTTCTGCCGACCCGCACGGCGCTTGACGAGATCGCGGCGAGCCTCGGCCTTGAGGTCGCTGAAGAAAAACCCGCGCCGAAAGAAGAAAAACGAAAGACGGAAAAGAAAAAGGGCCTGTGGTTTCTTGAGCCGCCCAACAAGGCGGTCGAGACCGCGAAGGCGACGATCCATCCCCTCGTCATGGAACATATTGACACGTCCGTCGCCGCCCGGTTGCCCCGCGCGGTTTTGGAAGTCGAGATCGCGCACATCGTCGCCGACCTGCTCAAGCAGAAAAGCCTGCACCTGAACGGGCTCGAACGGCGCGAGCTGATCCAGCAGTTGCTCGACGACATGACCGGCCTCGGTCCGCTGGAGCCTCTTCTGGCCGACGATTCCCTGTCCGAGATCATGGTCAACGGAGCAAAGCAAGTCTATGTGGAGCATGGCGGCAAGCTTGTCCTCTCCACCGTCAAGTTCCGCAACAACGCGCACGTTCACGCTATCGCGCTGCGGATCGTCTCGACCGTGGGGCGCCGCATCGACGAAAGCCGGCCGTTCTGCGACGCCCGGCTGCCCGACGGCAGCCGCGTGAACATCGTGATCCCGCCGCTGGCGCTGGACGGCCCCTCCATCACGATCCGAAAATTCGCCAAAAAGCAGATCACGCTCGACAAGATGGTCGAATTGAAAAGCCTCTCGAAGCAGATGGAGAAGGTCTTGCGCATCTTCGGGCGCGCGCGACTGAACATTCTGATTTCCGGCGGCACGGGTTCGGGCAAGACGACGCTTTTGAACGCGCTTTCACAGAGCATTTCGGACGGTGAGCGCATCGTGACGATTGAGGACGCGGCGGAGCTGCAATTGCAGCAGCCGCACGTCGTGCGCCTTGAAACGCGGCCTGCGAACCTGGAAGGCCTGGGCGAAATCGCCATGCGCGACCTCTTGCGCAACGCTTTGCGTATGCGTCCGGACAGGATCATCCTGGGCGAAACGCGCGGCGCGGAGGCCATCGATATGCTTCAGGCCATGAATACGGGCCACGACGGTTCGCTTTCCACGATCCACGCCAACCGCCCGCGCGAGGCGCTGATGCGGCTTGAGAACATGGTCGGGCTCGGCGCGGTGAACCTTTCGCCCCGCGCCATCCGGCAGCAGATGGCCTCGGCCATCGACCTCATCATCCAGGTCAGCCGTATGCAAGACGGCTCGCGCAAAGTCACGCACATCGCCGAAGTGACGGGCATGGAAGGCGACGAAATTACGCTGCAGGACCTTTTCACCTGCGAAGCGGGCAAGGACGGCCCCGACGGCGAGATGACCTTCGCCTTCAAAAAACACCGCGCCACCTTGCGCGGCGCCTTGGCCAAGGCGGCTTATTATGGCCTGGATAAAGAGCTTCTCGCCGCGATAGGCGCCTAGAAAAAGGGAAAGGAAATAATTCTATGACTGGAAACGACATGACGGATATTACAGACTTTTGGGGCGCTCTTTTGAAAAAAGACCGCGCTTTTCTCCTTGAGCGCTTTCGAGGCGTTTTTGAAAAAGCAATATCTGGCTCCCAAAAACAGAGGGCAGAAGCGCTGCATTACGCCGGAGAGATTCTCGGCGTGTTTCCGGACCTATGGTTAGAAACGACGTCGCCTGCGCCGGGCGAGCCGACGATCGTCAGGAAAATGGCGGACATCGCCGTTCTTGATGCGGATCCGAAGATAGGCGGCATTGCTTTGGATGTTCTTTTGTCCGTCTTTTCGCAAGACGATGAGGTTATGGCAAAGAAGATAGCCCCAGACCTTTTTGCGGCGGCAGAGAAAGCGTTGAGCGATTCCGCGCTGCAGGTCGCGTGGCCATCGCAGGAGATCATGGAGAGAAGGACCGCTCTTTTATCTCAGGCCGTCAGAGCCGACGGCGCTTCCACGCCTTCCAGAATCTGCGACCTCATTTGTTCTTATTTGGGGCCAGAAAGCGACGAACAGTCCATCGGGGAAAGCGCGAAAAACATTTCCCTCATGGCGCGCCATGCCCCCCATTTGCGCGACGAGGCGCTAGAGGCGGCGCGTTATATGGTTTCGTATGTTTCCCTTTTCAAGCAAGGCTTTTTCCCGGATCAGCTGCGCGCGGGGATCCCCTCCCTTGACGTAAGGAGACAGGCCGATATTTTCTCGGCGGGAGCTTTGGAAATCTATAAGGCGCTGGCCGAGACAGACGCGCGGCTTCTGCGTCCGGAGAAAAAGAATCGCGAAAAGGGTATGTTTTTTGAAGTGGCCGCTTCCGATCCTTCTCTGTACGGAGAGGAAGCCGATTGGGCGGCAGACGCTCTTTTCGCCTCTATCGTCAACGATCTGGAAGGCACGGATGAAGTTCGTCGCGACTTGGCGCTTCAGGCGGCCAAAAGGAACCATATTCGCACCGATAGAGAAAGATCTCTGCGAGCGCAGGAGGCCTTTGCGGCCTTGATCGATAAAAGGGGCGCTCTCGTGAACAGGGTCTTTTTCCTTGATGTGGTCAAGGCGTATATGGAGGCTGAATTTCAAGAGACGGGAATGAAGGCGAAAGAGAATTTCGAGAATCTTCTAGAAAAGCATTCCTCCCTGATCGACGGTTCCATGGTCCGTTATCTGAAAAAGCAGATCAAGGTTTACAAAAAATACGATGAAGATTTCTATGCGAGGCATATAAGTAAAGCCAAACACGTTCTCAGCGAAATCCTTAAGAAAAGGCCGAAGCTTAAAGGCGAGCTTTCCTGCAAGCCGGTCCGGGCCATAAAAAGTTGGCGCCAAGGACGGGCGGCCGCCCCCTCGCCGTAAGGCGGCCACTTACGCGTGAATCCGCTTGTTAACCATAGTTTTTCGTTGAAGTAAAATCGCTTTGCGGCCATGTTGGACGCTTCAGTTCTTTGTCGGAAAGAGATTTCTTTTTATGGGGGAGAGATTTTATGGAAAAAAGACTGGTCCAGAATCTTCAAATTGAATATGCCCTAGCCGCCGACCTTCTCACGCAGGAAACCAAACGAGGGGCGGAGGAAATCGGGACCGTTCTGGCTCTTTTGGAGCGCGGCGCGGTTCTTTCGGGCGACGGTCTGCACGAGGCTCTTTACGAGGGCGCGGTGGACCCTTCGTTTAGCCCGATGTACCGGGAATCGATAAGAAAGATCATCCTCCTTCAGGCCAAGAGAATTTCCGGGGGCGATCGCTTCTTCTTCGAAAAGGCGCTTAAGGAGCTTTCCGCGAAGGATTCCCCCCGCTGCCTTCTGGCGCTTAAGATTCTCGACCCTTTGCTCAAAGGCAATCCCGCTCTGGGAAAAGAAGAAAAGTTCAGGGAAGAAATCAAAAACCTGGCGCTTTTCGGCGAAGATTTGAAAAAGGTTTCCAAAGCGGCGCAAAACATCCTGGCCACCATTCTACAGAACGACAGGGAAGAGGCTGGGCGCGTCTTAAGGCACCTTCAGGAAGGCCCGGCCAGCCCGAAAACGTTGAGAATGATCGCCATTGTCGCCAGAGCGCATCCAGGCCTTATAGACGGCGCTGTTCTCTCTTATGTGGAAGGCGTTCTTTCGATCAAAGATTCCGCTGAGGCTGAAGAAAGCCCCGGATTTCTTGGGGCAAAATTTTCGGCGCTCGAACACACGATGCCTTCCATCGCCGAGAGTTGCCCTGCTTTCAGGGAAAGAGCGCTTAAAGCCGCTTCCCAATTTCTGGAGAATCTTCGTGATGCGAGAAAAGAAGGTAGGGTCCTTCTCAAAGGAGAGTATAATCAGAGTGGAGCCTTTATCAACGCCGTGTTTAAGACTTGCCGCGTTGTTGCCGAAACAGACGCGAAGATTCTCGAACAGAACAAAGAGGCGCTTTCGCAGGTCGTGACCTTTGCGGAAGTAGGTTCGCTTCCGGCGGCGCAAGCCCTTGGGGCCTATATGAAGAACCATCCGACGGGCGTCACGAAGGACGAGGAACGTTGCGTCTGGAAGGTAGTCCTCAATCCCGAAGCCGGTGGAGAGAGAAAAAGAATTCTTCTTGGCGGATTGCAGGCCGCCGCCTTGGGGAGAGGGAACGACGAAACGCTCGTCGACGCCAACTTCCTTCATAAAGCGGCGCTCGTCTATGTTCTCGGTTCTTGCCACGGACCGATGTGCGGAATTTTTTATTCGGTTTTGGACCGGGAAACCGCCAAGAGGATCAGTAAGGATACGCTCCAGGTGCTTGAGTACTATTCTAAGAAAGGGGGAGAAGACGTTCATGCCGGAAGTTCAGATAGGGCAAACGAGGTTCTGGCGGCTATTTGGATATTGAACCCTGCGGTTAGGGCCGAGATTTGGCAGCCCTCCCCTGTTCGCGGCCATGGACAGGGACGGCACGCGAAGAAGAAGCAAGGGGGGTTCTGGCGGCTATTTGGGAAGTGAACCCCGCGAAGAGGGCCGAGCTTTGGCCCTCCCCTGTTCGCGGCGCTGCACGCCGTAGATTCCGCCTCTTCGGCGTTATCTGGCGCAGCCTTAGCCCTCTCAGAGCGTCGCGGGCGTGAAGATATTCAGTTTCCGTCTACACGCACGTTGCGATCGCTCGAAGCGTGCCGGAAGTCGCGCTTGCATAATAACAATAGTAGGCGTTGTCGATCTGGGGGTGGGCCGCATAATCCGGAATCTGCGCCGGGTTGATGGGAAGGTCCGAACCCAACCCAACGGGAACGTTTTCTCCCCCAAAAGTGCCGCCGCTGGCCCAGCACCCTCCCCCGATGAGAGAGTAGCCCGCACCGGACAGATTGGTCCCATCCGTTGCCACGCCGTAGGCACAGGAGGCGCGGCTGAAAAAGCCGGGCGTCGAAAGGGGCGTTCCGACAACCGTAAGGATTTTGAGCCTTAAGCTCACGCACAGAATTTGCTCCCCGTCCCATCTAAGAACCTGGCCCGAAGGACAGGTGTGCCGATTGTTTTCGGAGTCGAGAGTCGCATTGGCCGGCGGAAAAAGCTGCCCTGCCCGCAAAGGCGACGGATAAAGAAGGATCAGGAGGAGAAGAAGGAGAAACGGGGCGTTGAGGGTCCGGGGCATACCAAGTGGTTTCCCTAGCAAGAGGTTGTTTTCGGGGAGAAGAGACCGAGCTGTTGCGATCCTGCGGACAGGACGGGGCGCGGGTCGCCTGCTTGCGGCGCGGCGGCGGCTTCCGTTCGGCCGCGTTCTTCGAAGCGAGAGGTTTCGATCGCGCCCTTGCCGCCGACGGTGACGATCTCCACGACCCGGCCTTCCGCATTGAAACAACCGCAAACCAGCGGTCCGCCGCGCCCGCAGCCGCCGTCGAGCGTGACGGCCATCGTTTCCATGCGGATGGGATCGAACCCGCGCACGATGCGCGAAAGCGCCGGATGGTCTTCCGGAGCGCTGTTGTAGGGCGCGTTCGAGAACCACAGCGCGTCGCCCTGTTCGCTAAGCGAACGCGAGACGTCGTAGCCCGCCGGAACGAACAGCACGCGCCGTCCGTCCCTTTCGCTCGGCGCGGTGGCGGCCGCGCGGCGCAGATGGCACATCAGCGCCTCGTGCCCCGATCCCTGCCGTTGCAGGACGCGCAATTGGTTGGTCCAGCGCGTGATGGCCACGCTGCCCGCCCGCGTGATGGATCGCGTCTCGTTCAGGCTCACGCCGTAAAGGCGCAGATAGGCCTCCGCGCCGGCCTCCAGATATTTCTCTACCGTCTGCGAAGGCGACGGCGCGAATTGCAGACGCAAAAGACGCTGCCAGGCCTCTTCCGCCGGACCGCGCAAATGCACGATGTCCAAGGGCTCCATGCCCGGCTTGGCCAAAAGAGCCGAACGAAAGGCCAAAAGCTCTTCCAAAACCGCCTGATTGTCGAAGGCTCCGTTGCCCAGATAATTGCCCAAATAGACGAGCCGGTCCCGGACCGCAAAGCGCCCCGCCAGATGGTCGTGAAGCGTCACTAGCCGTTCTCGGTCGCCGTGGATGGCGGCAACGGCCCAGATGCGGCGCGGACGGCCTAAATCGACGAATTTCTCATTGGCGCAAGGCATGGCGGCGGGTCCCAATGGACGGATGGTCCGTCCACTCTACACAGAAAGATAAAAGACGCAAGATATGGTATGTTAAGGTTAAAAGATACCCACAACTTGTTATTCACAGCCGGGGGTGGAATGACCGAAAAAGAAGAAAAAAAACGGGGCTTTTCAGCCCCGTTTTTTTGCGAAGAAGCGGTCTCC
>CAZZDK010000001.1:25259-31475 GCA_964652235.1 uncultured Rhodospirillaceae bacterium | reverse complement strand
TGAGAACGCCTTCCAGCTTGGCGGTCGCCTTGGTCTGGTCGATCTTTTCGACGGCGGCCAGCTCGCGGGCCAGACGCTCCAGCGCGGCCTGATAAATCTGGCGCTCGCTGTAGGAATGCTCCGGCTGGTCCGTGCCGCGATGCAAATCGCGCACGACTTCCGCGATGGAAACCGGATCGCCAGAATTAATCTTTGACTCGTACTCCTGCGCGCGGCGGCTCCACATCACGCGGCGGACGCGGGATTTGCCCTGCAGGGTCGTCAGCGCCTCCTTGATGCGGTCGCGCGAGCTGAGGCGGCGCAGACCCGACGTTTTAGCCTTGGCCACGGGAACCTTCAGACGCATGCGGTCCTGCTCGAACATGATGGAATACAGGGAAACGCTTTCGCCAGCGACGGTAAAGGTGTCGATCCCCTCGACGCGGCCCACCCCATGGGCCGGATAAACCACAAAATCGCCTTTCTTGAACTCTAGCTTCTCTGTCATGGGTACCCTGCTCCCTCGCGCATTGAAAAACCGGAAGAAAATCGGCAGTAACACAACATCTTGGCAAAATGAGGGCCGGATCCAAGCCACAGAAAAAACGCCGCCCCGACGGGGCCTCATCCTGCCGATGCTTTGTCCTAGAGGATCATGTATACCATTTTTTAGGAATTATTACAAAACTTTCAGTTGAGGCCCTGTGAGAAATATTATTTTTCAATCGGTTATCGTTTTTCATGGTTAACGTGAAACCGAATCGATTCGTTAACGATCAAGATAAGGCTTGGTCTTTGATGATCGCTTTGAGCCGATTATAGGTCCGAAGAACAAGGCCCTCTTCTCCCTCGGCTTGGGGCGGATAGGGAATGGCCTTCCACCTTTGGGGCGGATAGCGCGGGACGATACGGGTTCTTTTATCCTCGTCGTTCGTCCATAGTTTATTCAGCAACCAACTGTTTGGAAAGGTTTCAATCCAGAAGCCAATTTTTTCGGATTCCGGCGGAAGGGTAAGAACGCCTTGAGCGCCCTTTTTTTTGTCCTTCCGGAAGAGATGGATGGCGAGGGATTGCTTGAGTTCGCGCAGGCACCCTTTCTCTTTCGCTTCTTCGAACAGGAAGAATAGGAAAGAGGCCATGCTCTGCGCCGTCCAGGCGAAATCAATGAGGGTCGTTCGGGTCCCTTTCTCCTTATATTTACGGATAATCGTTTGGGAATCGGCGCCTATTCTTTTCAAGACTTCGCGATAAGCGTTCGTGATGGAAGGATTTTTCAGGGAGGCCGGAAGATAGGAATCTTCCAGCAGAAAAACGGCTTTCGTGCCGCTGAAAGAAATGGCCGTTCTCAAGAGAAATCCCGATGAAAACGGAATAAGGCCCGTTTCCACATAACGGCCCTTCGCCTCGGCGTCGAGCGCGATCGCTTCGACAATCCAGGCCGGGCTTTGGCCAAGCGAAAAAAACCGGGCGTTCGAATATTGATCGCAAAGACGGCGTGCGACCGAAACGATGGTCTGGGCTTCGCTGTTCGTTAGCCAATCTTCGCTCATTTTCATAAAATCCATTTTTCAAAATGAACGAGGCAGGATAGCCGGGTGTTCCCCGCCCGAACAACTAAAGAAAATGGTTTCAGAAAAGGGATCAGGCGCTTAGGCGGGTCGCTTCTTCCTCGGCCCCGATGAAGGTCCAGGCCTCCCTATCCGCAAACAAGGCCCGCAGGAGCTTGTTGTTCATGGCGTGGCCCATGCAAAAGCCCTTGAAATGGCCGCGAATAGGGTTTCCGGCCAGCGACAGGTCTCCCACGGCGTCGAGAAGCTTGTGCCGCACGAACTCGTCGGGGAAGCGCAGGCCGTCCTCGTTCATCACCTCTTCCCCCTTGACGACGACGGCGTTATCGAGCGAGCCGCCGCGCATCAGTCCGAGGGCCTGCATTTTCTCCACGTCCTCGTAAAAGCCGAAGGTCCGCGCGCGGCTTATTTCCGTCTTGAAGCCCTGGGCCGAGAGCGTGAAGTCGTAATGCTGATTTTGAATCAGCTTTCTGTCGAACGCGATGGAGACCGTAAAGCGCCTGTCTTCCGAAGGCGCTAGGGAAACGCGCTTGCCGTCCGCTTCGATTTCGACGGGCTTTAAGACCGCCATCTCGCGGCGCGGCGCGTTTTGTTCCTGTATTCCGGCCATTTCAATGAGGAAAACGAAACTTTCCGCGCTGCCGTCCATGACGGGCACTTCGGGGCCGTCCACCTCGATCACGGCGTTGTCGATCTCCGCCGCGCTCAAGGCGGCCATCAAATGCTCGATCGTCGCGACTTTGCCGCCGCTCGCATTGCCGATCACCGTGCAAAGGCGCGTATCGACGACGTGATCCCACCGCGCGGGGATCGTCCGCGCGCCGTTTTTAAGGTCGGTTCGAATGAAAACGATGCCCGTATCCGGATCGGCGGGCAGAAGGCGCAAGGTCATCCGCTCGCCCGAATGGACTCCTATCCCCGTGCATTGGGCCTGGCCGCGCAGCGTCTTCTGGCGTCCGTTGTCGGGGGCCAGGGAAGCGCAGGCCGCAAGGCCCGCCTGAAGGGCGGCCTTGTTCTGAAGCGAGGGGATCGAATTGAGACTGTCCATAAAACACCGTCAATACTCATGTATCCACGGTGATTTATAGGGAAAAGCCCTTGATAGTTAAAATCAAGAGAGGTTACGGGATGTTACAGGACAGACGGCAAATATCTGACCCCTGCCATCTGATATTTGTTTAATGATTGCTCTGTCGCCGCAAAAAGGCCGGAATGTCGAGCAAATCGGCCTCGCCGCTGGAGAGAACAGGGCGATCCGAGGGATCGATCCCCAGGCTGGCCTGGACGTTCCGTTCGACCTCTCGGTCGAAATCCTCCTCTTCAGCCTCGCGGGAAGCCGAAGGACGGATCATGCCGAAGCCCGTGATCCTTTGGAACAGGGACTGGGCGCGCTGGCTGACGTGCGGCGTGCGGGCCTCCGGCGGGTTGCTGGCCGTAGTGAGCTGCGTCATGCGCATATCGTCCGGTTCGACGCCGGCGCCCGGCGGCGCGGTGCGCTGGCGGCTCGCCTGCTGGACGGGCGGAATTTCGCGCACGGGCGGAACCGTCGCCGTCGCGCGAACGGGCGAAATCTTCGCCTTCGCGGGAGACGCGCTTTCCTGCACCTCAACTTGCCGCACGCGGGGTTTGGACTCCTCCGGCGCGGGCCTTTCTTCGGCCACAGGCTCGGCAGCGGCCTTTTTCGCCATCATTTGCGGCGTCACCGCGGCGGGCATGGTAAAGTAGTTTGTCGAGACGTTTGTCTGCGGCGCGGAATCGGCGGCCATCGAAACGTGCCGGGGGGCGGCTTGCGGCTGTTGCGGCGGCGAGGCCGTTCTCTGGCTTTGTTGCGGAGCCGCTTCGCGCGCGCGGGGCGGCTCGGTGGAGAGGACGCGAACAGCCGGGCGGCTTTCGGCGGCCTGCCTCGACGCCTGGGCGGCGAGGGGGCGGTACTCCCTTTGCGCCCGTTCGTCCACGGCCACATCGATGCCCGTGGCGATGACGGAAACGCGAATGCGTCCGTCCAGCGCTTCGCCCAAGGTCGAGCCGACCTTGATCTGGGCGTCGGGGTCCACTTCCTCGCGGATGCGGTTGGCGGCCTGATCGACCTCGAAGAGGGTCATGTCGAGGCCGCCTGTGATGTTGATCAAGACGCCCCGCGCGCCTTTCATCGAAATGTCATCGAGCAGCGGATTGGAAATGGCGGCTTCGGCGGCCAGGATGGCGCGGTTGTCGCCTTCGGCTTCGCCGGTGCCCATCATGGCCTTGCCCATCTCTCCCATCACGGTTTTCACGTCCGCGAAGTCGAGATTCATAAAGCCGGGCATGACCATCAGGTCCGTAATGCCGCGCACGCCGGAATGCAGAACTTCGTCCGCCATGCGGAAGGCTTCGGCGAAGGTCGTGCGCTCGTTGGCGATGCGGAACAGGTTCTGGTTCGGAATGACGATCAGCGTATCGACATATTGCTGAAGATCGGCAATGCCCGCCTCGGCCTGCCTCATGCGGTGCGAACCCTCGAAGTGGAAAGGCTTCGTAACGACGCCGACGGTGAGAATCCCGGCCTCTCTCGCGGCGCGCGCGATGACGGACGTCGCGCCCGTTCCGGTTCCGCCGCCCATGCCCGCCGTGACGAACAACATATCCGAGCCGTCGAGGACGGAAAGAATATCCGGCATGGATTCCTCCGCCGCCGCCCTTCCGACGTCCGGCTTCGATCCGGCGCCCAGGCCCCGCGACAGGCTTGCGCCCAGCTGAATCTTGCGTCCGGCCAAGGATTGCGAAAGCGCCTGCGAGTCCGTATTGGCGGCCACGAAATCGCAGCCCTCAAGACCTGAGCGGATCATGTTGTTGATGGCATTGCCCCCGGCGCCGCCGACGCCTATGACCGTGATGCGCGGGCGAAGCATATTGTCCGGTTCGGCCATCGACAAATTGATCATCCTTGCCTCCTCGACTTTAGAGCCGCCGCAAGCCTTATCGCGGCGCAACATGGGAATCATGCGGTAGGTATATCAGCTTTTTCGCTTGATTCGCGCAAGTCCGGAACGCGCTTTTCGGCAAAGAAATTCAGCACTTTAGAATCGAATCGGCCTCTTTGGCGCTCCCCAAAAGGGAAAAGGAGATTCATTCCAAGACCTTAGGGGGCGAACTGAAACCTAAGCTTGAAGAATCATGCGGCGATGTTCAGGGCGTTGTAATTGGCCGCTTCCGACAGGCGTTTTAGAACCTGGCCCCGGGCGTTTTCGAAAATCAGGGGGCGGTGGTGTTTCTTCGCCTCGTCGTGCGCCATCATAAGCAGGCGCAGAGCCGTAGAATCGATGGAAGCCAGGCGCCCCACGTTCAGGCGGACGACGGACCTGGAATCCTTGAGCGCAATCGCGCCGAGCAGCTGATGAAAGAGCCGCGTGTCCTGGAAGGTGAAATCGCCTTCTATCTCGATATCCAGAGAGTCGGGCCCGAAATGTAAAGCGTACTTCATGGTCATGGAGGAACTTTGCCAGAGGACATCTCTCAAGACCAGTATCCACGCATCTTCTTAACCAGGCGTATATAAAGCTCACACGTTCCTATGTTTTTCGTTTTTGTTTTCGCGCAATCGGAAAAAACCGAATTTTTGCGCGGTGTTAGTCGAGGAACGCGGCATACAGGAGAATTCGTTCAGCAGGCCTCATTTCTTCAGTTTCCAGCAGACGGGAGAGTCTTTCACCCGGTGCCAGGTTTGGCCGCCGCCCAGAAACGGCACAAAGACGTAACCGCGCAATTCGAGCGTATTCGGCCCCGTCAGCCGGATTTGCGAGCTGAAAACCGATCCGTGGCGCGGGCTGTAAAGCCAGCCGTCTTCGTAAAGGCCCTCTCCCTTCGCGACATATCCGCCGAGGAACGTCATGCCGCACAGAGGTTTCTTGCGCAGGGCGGGGTCCTTGTTCTTTTCGTCGAGCGACGGGTTTTCCGCGCTGTCGGTCGCAAGCCAGTAGAAGCGTCCGCAAAAGGTCTCGCCGCAGCGGTAAAACTCGACCGTCGCGTCCTTGTCCTTGGTCAGCCATAGCCCCAAAAGCGGATCGTTCTCTTCCGCCGCCTGCGCGGGCAGGGAAAAGGCGAGGAAAACGAGAAAGAAAAGCGTGTTTTTCATGGCAAAGAATCCTGTTCCGGCCTCCACTCTTGCACAAAAACCGCCGTTCTTCGAGGGGGTTGTCCGGAATAGGGCTTGTGATAACGACGCCTGTTGTGCATTCTAGCCCCTCCGCGATCCAGGGGGGGCCATGCCGACACCTTTCAGCAAGAAAGCGCGTTATTTAGTCGTGGCCCTCTCTCTTTTGATGGCCCTTCCCCTCGTCTTCGGCGCTTACGCCGGCTTTTTGCAACTTGTCGGCAATTTTCATACCGTTGTGGTCGGCGAGCTTTATCGAGCCGCTCAACCCTCGCCGCAACAAATCGCCGACTACAAAAAGAAGTATAATATACAGACCATCATCAATCTGCGCGGCGAGAATACGGGAAGCGCCTGGTACGACGAGGAGGTGCGCGCTTCGAAAGACCTCGGAATCGCGCATATCGATTTTTATATGTCGGACAAAAGCGAATTGACACAGGAACGCGCGGCCGAATTGATTTCAGAGATGCGTCGGGCGGCCAAGCCCATCCTTGTTCATTGCCGGGCCGGTTCTGACAGAAGCGGCCTTGCTTCCGC
>CAZZDK010000001.1:23948-25249 GCA_964652235.1 uncultured Rhodospirillaceae bacterium | reverse complement strand
TGGCCGCCATAGGCAAAAAAGGCGAAGACGCTTCGGAGTCTCAGATATCCTACCGTTATGGGCATATATCCATCCCTTTTATTTCTGCCTCTTATGCGATGGATCTTTCCTTCGAATATCTTGAGGAGTGGCTAGGATTCTTCGGCTCTTAGGGCGCAAACCCAGTCGCCGCGAGGGCGGAGACCCGACGGAAATCATGCTAATTGAGGTTTTCTGGAGCGGGCGACGAGGCTCGAACTCGCGACCCCGACCTTGGCAAGGTCGTGCTCTACCACTGAGCTACGCCCGCATCCTGCGCCGCGCCCGATGAAAGGCGGGCGACCAAAGTGGGGGGATCATACAGTCCCCGGCCCGGTTTGCAAGGGTCTTTTTGAGAGAAATTTATTGTGAAAAGGCGCTCTGAACGGCATGATACCGCCCGAAACAAGAGGGTTTTCTATGGTTCTTTCGTTAACGGACACGCAAAATCAGGCCCCTGCCCCCGCGCCTTCCTCCGGCGCGGAAAACGTCGTGCGCGATGTGGGTATCAAGACCTTCGTTAAGGAAGTGATCGAGGAGTCCCGCAATCGCCTTGTCGTCGTCGATTTTTGGGCGCCCTGGTGCGGGCCGTGCAAACAGCTCGTCCCCGTTTTGGAAAAACTCGTCCTGGCTCAAAAGGGCGCTGTCGTTCTGGCCAAGGTCAATATCGACGAAAACGCCGAAATCGCGCGGCAGATGCGCGTGCAGTCCGTCCCCACCGTTTTCGCCTTCTTTCAGGGCCAGCCCGTGGACGGCTTTATGGGGGCGCAGCCGGAATCTCAGCTTAAGGCGTGGCTTGAGAGGCTGATTCAAGCGACGGGTTCCGTTTCTCCGGCAGGCAAAGACGTGCAGGCCGGGCTGAAACAGGCCGCCGCGCTTTTCGAAAGCGGCGATCTTGAAACCGCGCGGGCCGTCTATGAGGATATTTATTCGAACGCGCCCGACAGCGCCGAAGCGTTTGCGGGCTTTCTGCGCTGTTTGATCGCTTCGGGACAAGCGGACGAGGCGCGGGCGCGGCTTGAAGCCGTGCCGCCCGAAATGATCGGCCACAAGGCGCTTTCCCCCGTCCGTTCGGCTTTGGATTTGGCCTCGCAGGCGCAGGGCGCGGGCGACATCGCGCCGCTTGAAGCCAAAGTGCGGGATAATCCGGACGATTGTCAGGCGCGTTTCGATCTCGCCATGGCGCATTACGCGGTGGGCGCGCGCGAAAAGGCCGTGGACGAACTTTTGGAAATCGTCCGCCGCAACCGCGCCTGGCAGGAAGATGCCGCGCGTAAGCAACT
>CAZZDK010000001.1:0-23938 GCA_964652235.1 uncultured Rhodospirillaceae bacterium | reverse complement strand
GTCAAGTTCTTCGAGGCCTTCGGTCCGACCGATCCCCTTACCGTTTCGGGCAGAAAGCGGCTTTCCTCTCTTCTTTTTTCGTGAAGGCCATGAATCCGCCGCCTGTCAAAGCTTCTTTGTTGCCGGACGTCCTGCCCCTCTTTCCCCTGAGCGAGGCCATTCTTTTGCCGCGCGGGCGGCTCCCGCTCAATATTTTCGAGCCGCGTTATCTGGCCATGGTCGAAGATTCCCTGGGCCAGGGGCGGATGATCGGCCTCGTCCAACCGGCGGGCGAAAGCGGCGCCGGGCCGCTTTATCAGGTCGGCTGCGCCGGGCGGATCGTTTCGTTCGCCGAGACGGACGACGGGCGTTTTTTGATCCATCTGCTCGGCGTGTGTCGGTTCAGGATCGGGCAGGAATTGCCCGATCAGCGCGGCACTAAGCGCATCCGGCCCGATTGGAGCGGCTTTTTGCAGGATTTGAACCCTTTGGAGACGGACGGGCCTTTTGATCGCGACCGCCTTTTGGCTGCTTTGCGCCCCTACTTTAAGGCGCAGGGCGTGACGACGGATTGGGAAGCTCTTTCCGTCGCCGACGGCGAGGAGCTGATTTCCTCCCTCGCCATGGCCTGCGAACTGCCCGCAAGCGAACGTCAGGCGCTTTTGGAGGCCCCGAACCTTAAGGCCCGCGCGGACCTTTTGATCGCGCTTTTGCAGATGGCCTGTCTGCGCCGCGACGACGGCGAGAGCGCGAGGCATTAGGCCTTTGTCAGCCGTTTCCGGGGGAGGTTCTGGACATGGTTTGGGACGGCAAAGCGCCGGGTTTCGTCGCGATTGTCTCCTGCGCCTCGCTTAACCTTTGGAAGGATCGCAGGAACCTGAGGCCGCGGCTGCCGTCCGGCGGGAGATAATGCTTGAATCGGGGATCCTTGACGACCTGCGCCGTCTTTTTCCAAACGTCCGTCCATACGATCTCGCCATTTTTCAGCATGGAATCGCACAGACATTCCCAAAGCTTGTCGTTGACGAGCATGGTGCCGGTTTGCTTGGTCGAAAGGGTGTGGTTGAAGGGCGCCATTTCCTCCGTTTTCGCCAGGTTGTGATAGCCGCCGCAGCTTCCCCAGAAAACGACCGCCGTGTCTCTCCTCAGATAGGGAAAGGTTTTACGCGCATGGAAACTATGTCCTCTGTGAACGAGAACGCGCGGATTTTTGTCTTTCAGAAAGTCGTCCGCCGCTTTTAGGCCCGCCTCGTTGTCCGGTTTGTTGGCCACGATGACGATTTGCCGCGCTTTGTTCGGAAAGGCCGGGCTGGACAGGACGATAAAGGCGCCCTTGTCGTCGAGCGACCAGCCTTCTCTTTTCTTTTTGGTGGATTGGAAGACCGACAGGAAATGGCGGAAGCTCTGCTTGCCGTCGTCGTCGTCGTAAAAAACCATTTGCTGGTGGCAGACGCCGTTTTCAAAAAGCTCTTTTTCCGAAAGCCGTTTAAGATTCACGAAAGGATATTCTTTCTTAAAGTCGATTTCCTTAAACAGGTTCGGGTGCGCGCCGTCGTCCCCCTTCTCGTTCAGATAACAACTGATCACCAGACCGAGCGAGATGCGGACGGTTTTGTCGTCGTTCGCCTCATAGGCGGCGGCGAGTTCTCTTTCGAAGAGCCGAAGGACGTTTTTGTCCGCGCAGGCTGAAAGCATATCCGCAATCGTCAGGGCCATTCGAACGGTTTTATTGCCTGCGAGACCCGTTTGCTTTTCTTCCTCCACGCCTGACGGTCTTTTATCGGCGTCAACGACGGCCCGGACGACCCCCGCGACGAACGTTCTTCGGGCGTCTTCATCCGCCAGGCGGTTCAGGACGTCGCCGATCTTGCCATAGGACGAGGCCGCTTCGAGAAAGACGGGCATGAGGTCTCTTGTTTTCTCGTTTTTCAGGAAATCAAGGAAGCTCCGCCCCTCCTTTTCCATGCGGCTTGTCATGCGCTCAAAGAGGCCTAAAAAGGTCGAGGTGAAGATCTCTTCCCTTCCATGGGCGATCAGAAAATAGAGGCCCTCGGCGCTTAGATTCTCGACGCATTTGAAGCGAACCTGGTCCGTTTCCTCGTGGAGATGGTTGAGAGTCCAGCCTATCTGAAGAGCCGACAGCTTTTGTCCTTCCTCAAGGCGGAGGGGAAGCGTTTCTCCCGCAAGCTTCCGCATTCCCTCGACTTCTTTTCCGGGCAGAAATTTCTCAAGGCTTTCCTGCTGGTAAAAATAGCCGCCCGGATCGTTTTTGATCGCCTCTCTCAGGACGTTCAGCGCCCAGGGCTTGTGCCGGTATTCTGCGAACCCTCCCGACACGAGGTGCCAGACCGGATGGATCTTCGCCGAATATAAAAGGACGCTTTCACCGTAAGGTTGGTTGAAAATCGAATCGTTGAAGGCCATGCAGGTAAACCTCGGCTCGTGCGGCAGAATCGCCTTGATGATCTTTTCGCCTATCGGGAATTCCGAGTAGTTGGAGATGTACGCCAAGATTCCTCTGGCGTTCGTTTCCGCAAGTTCGGCAAAGGAAGGATCCTCCACGAGAAAATTCAGTAATTTCTCCGCGTAAGGATTCTCCTCGATCCATGGCAGGTATCTGAGAAAAAGCAGCGGCCTTTTCTTCGCCATAAACGCAAAGACCTGTTCGCCGTAGGATCGGGAAACAATTTTCTTTACTCTGTCGTGATCCGTATATTTATTTTCCAGAACCCAGGAAAGATCCTCCATAAATTCCTTACGTTCCTCTTCCGATAAAAGAGGGGCGTTTCCTTGTTGGGGGTTGTTCACCGGGGGCCTCGTCACAGAAGTCGCGGTCTGCGCGAAGGCGGGAAGCAGCGCCAGGGTCATTTGGGCGGCCAGAGCGGCGGGGAATAAAAGCTTTCCCGCCAGCTTTTTGAAATCGGATAATCGAAACATTGAATGGGTCCAAAAGGTTCAAAAATAAGAAATTCATCCTACCAGATATTGATTGAAACCGTGTTAAGGAGTAAGAAACGGAATAAAACACTTAATTACTTGTTTTGTATAGATTTTTCTCGCATTTAAGCTTCTCAAAATCCTCGTCCGCATGATAGGAAGAGCGCGTGAGCGGCGAACAGGACGCCAGCAGAAAGCCTTTCGTTTTAGCCAAGCGCGCGTAGTCCTCGAACTCGTCGGGCGTCACGTAACGGTCCAAAGGCGCGTGTTTGGGCGTGGGCTGCAAATACTGGCCGACGGTAAGAAAGTCCACGCCCGCCGCGCGCAGATCGTCCATGACCTGCGCTATCTCTTCCTTCGTTTCGCCCAGGCCCGCCATAAGGCCCGATTTCGTGAAAATCGCGGGGTCTATTTCCTTAACCCGTTGCAACAGGCGCAGCGACGTAAAATAGCGCGCGCCGGGCCGGATCGCAGGATAAAGGCGCGGAACCGTTTCCAGATTATGGTTGAACACGTCCGGCCTGGCGCGGACTACGATTTCCGCCGCGCCCGGCTTGTTTTTGAAGTCGGGCGTCAGAATCTCAATCGCGCAGTCCGGCGCTTTTTCGCGCAAGGCCGCGATGGTGCGGGCGAAATGTTCTGCGCCGCCGTCCGGCAGGTCGTCGCGATCCACCGAGGTCACGATGACGTATCGAAGTCCCATCCGCGCCGCCGCTTCGGCCAGGCGCTGCGGTTCGTCCGGATCGAGCGGCTTCGGTTTTCCCGTCGCCACGTTGCAAAAGGCGCAGGCCCGCGTGCAGACGTCGCCCATAATCAGAAAGGCCGCGTGCTTGCGCCGCCAGCACGAGCCGATGTTCGGACAGGCCGCTTCCTGGCAGACCGTGTGGAGATGAAGGTCCCGCGTGAGCGCGAGCGTTTGTGCGTAATCGAAACCGCCCCCGGCCCGCACGCGAAGCCACTCCGGTCTCGGCGGCGCGGGCCGGTCCGGATTCTTTTGCTTTTCAGGATGGCGGGGTTTGGTCATGCTTTCGCTTTCTCGTACACGCAGAGTAAGGATCGTCATTGCGAGCGACGGCAAGGAGCGAAGCAATCCAGAGTCGTAATAAACAAAAATAGTTCTGTTTGACTCTGGATTGCTTCGTCGCCTACGGCTTCTCGCAATGACAGGCGAGAGAGAGCCGCCTCGCAATGACGAAATCTTTACATATGCATAACACGGCCATAGGCGTCCAGGACCGCTTCGTGCATCGTTTCGGAAATCGTCGGGTGCGGAAAGACCGTGTGCATCAGCTCGGCTTCCGTCGTCTCCATCGTGTGGGCGATGGTATAGCCCTGGATCATTTCCGTCACTTCCGCGCCCACCATATGCGCCCCCAAAAGCGCGCCCGTATTGGCGTCGAAGACCGTTTTGACCAGCCCTTCCGGTTCGCCCATGGCAATCGCCTTGCCGTTGCCCATGAAGGGGAAGCGGCCTATGCGGACTTCGAAACCGGCTTCTTTCGCCCTCGCTTCGGTCAGGCCTACGCTTGCGATCTGGGGAAGGCCGTAGGTGCAGCCCGGAATGCCCAGCGGATCGAGCGGACGGGCCTCTTTCAGACCCGCGATTTTTTCCACGCAGACGATCCCCTCGTGGCTGGCTTTGTGGGCGAGCCAGGGCGGCCCGGCCACGTCGCCGATGGCGTAGGTGCCCGGTTCGTCCGTTTCGCTCCAGCGATCGACTTTGATATGCCCTTTCTCCACGACGATCTTCGTGTTCTCAAGCCCCAGATGCTCGACGTTCGCCGCGATCCCGACGGCCATCAAAACGCGGTCAACGGAGATTTGGACGATCTTGCCGCCCTGGTCGATGGTGGCCATGACGGCGTCCGCCGCTTTGTCGAGTTTCTTGACGGTCGCGCTCGTAAAGAACTTCATGCCGCGCTTTTCCATCGCCTTGCGCGCGAAGGCCGATATTTCCGCGTCCTCCACGGGCAGGATTCGCTCCATCGTCTCCACGACCGTCACGTCGCTGCCTAAGGCGCGGTAGAAACTCGCCAGCTCGATCCCGATGGCGCCCGATCCGCAGACGAGAAGCGATTTCGGCAGCGCCGTCGGCACCAGCGCTTCTTTGTAGGTCCAGACAAGTTTGCCGTCCGGCTCAAGCCCCGGCAGGACGCGCGCGCGCGCGCCGGTGGCGATGATGATGTGCCGTCCGGCGTATTCCCCGATTCTGCGGCCCTCTTTGCTGACCTCCACTCGGCCCTTGCCGAGCAACTTGCCCGTGCCGTCCACGACTTCGACCTTGTTCTTTTTAAGCAGGTGCTTCACGCCCGCCGCCAACTGCGTCGCCACGCCGCGCGAACGCGCCACGATCCGCCCCAGATCGAAGCGCGGATTGTCCACAAAAAGGCCGAACTCTTCCGCGTGCTTGATGTGGTCGTAAATCTCGACGCTGCGAAGCAGGGCTTTGGTCGGGATGCAGCCCCAGTTCAGGCAGATGCCGCCCAGATGTTCGCGCTCGATCAACGTGACCTTGAAGCCGAGCTGGCTGGCGCGGATCGCGGCCACATAGCCGCCCGGCCCGCCGCCGATGATGAGGATGTCGGATTCAGTCATGGGAGCCTCCGGTTAAGTCGATCCAATAGCGGCGGTTCAGGCTTCCCTCGCAGTAGATGGAAGGAATTTTGTTTTCCAAAACCCCGCCGTTCGCCTCGATGGTCTTCCACGAGGCGACGTTGCCGTCGTCCGCCGTGATGAGAACGCGCTCGACTTTTCTTTCCCTCAATTTTTCCAAGCCAAGCGCGAGCATTTTCTTCGCGTAACCTTGTCGCATTTTGCTCGGCCTTATGCCGTAGCCGATGTGGCCGCCTTGTTGTTCAAGAAAATCGTTCAGTTCGTAGCGGATCGCGATCCCGCCGATGAAGGTTTTGCCGTCCACGAGCCAAAAGTAGTTATGGGGCACCTGACGTCGCGCGATGCCGTCCTCGGTCGTGAAAAGCCCTCCTTGCCGGTTCAGCAGTTCGAAATGCTCGTGAGGGTCGGTTTCGATTTTCTCGATTTCCTCTTTTAGCGGGGTCGGACGCGCGCCGAGACGGTACCCTTCCCTGAGGGCTTCGACATACGATGCGAGAAAGGCGCTATCAGGTAAAACAAGGCGCAACATGGTGTTGGCTCCCTTTCTATCGTGGAGCCATTATACCACCAACCCATAGGGTTTTTCGATCAATTCTTTGAAAGCGGCCAGGAATTCCGCCCCCGCCGCGCCGTCCACAGCGCGGTGATCGACCGATAGGGTGCAGGTCATGATCGTGGCGACGGCCAAAGCTCCGTTTTTAACCACGGCGCGAGGCTCGCCGGCCCCGACGGCCAGGATGCAGCCTTGTGGGGGATTAATAATAGCCGCGAATTCCTTAACGCCGAACATACCCAGATTGGATATGGTAAATCCGCCGCCCTGATATTCCTCAGGCTTCAATTTGCCCGCGCGGGCGCGGGCCGCGAGATCTTTCATTTCTTCCGAAATGACCTCGACCTTTTTGGTTTCGGCTTGACGGATGATCGGCGTGATGAGCCCCGAAGGAGTCGCAACGGCGACGGAAATATCCGCGTTCGCGTAACGCAGGATCGCGCTGTCCGTCCAGGAGACGTTGGCGTCCGGAATTTTTTTCAAAGCGAGCGCGACGGCGCGGATGATAAGGTCGTTGACGGAAACTTTCGCGCCTGTCAGCTCGTTGATCTGGGAGCGCAGGGACAAAAGCTCGTCGATCCGGCAATCGACCGTCAGATAAAAATGAGGGACGGTTTGTTTGGATTCGCTAAGACGCTTGGCGATGGTTTTGCGCATGGCGCTGTGGGGAACGGCTTCGTAAGCCGCGCCTAAAGCGCTCGCGGCGGCGGCGGGCGTCGCCTTCGCGCTTTCAACGTCGGCCCGCACGATGCGTCCGCCCGGCCCCGTGCCCCGGATAAGGGCAAGATTGATCCCGCGCTGCGCCGCGAGGCGCCGCGCCAGCGGACTGGCGAAAAGACGGGGTTCTTTCAGGACTGCGCTCATGGCTCCTTCCTCCTCTAGGCCGCTTGCCGGTAGCAGACGCGACGGACGGCTTCGACGATGTTTTCGGCCTGCGGCAGAGCCAGCTTTTCCAGGTTCGCGGCATAGGGCAGCGGCACGTCGGCCCCGTGGACGCGCGCCAGGGGCGCGTCGAGGTGGTCGAAGGCCTGCTCCATCAGTTGCGCCGCGATTTCCGCGCCGATGCCCGCGAACGGCCAGCTTTCCTCCACCGAAACCAGCCGGTTCGTTTTTCGCACGCTGGCCACGATCGTTTCCGTATCGAGCGGGCGGATGGAGCGCAGATTGATCACTTCCGCCGAAATCCCCTCTTCCGCCAGCCTGTCCGCCGCCGCGAGCGCGTGCCCGACCATGCGCGAGAAAGCGACAATCGTCGCGTCTTCTCCCTCGCGCATGATCCGCGCCTTGCCGATGGGGACGATGAAATCCGGATCGTCCGGCAGATCGAAGCTCTGGCCGTAGAGAATCTCGTTCTCAAGACAAATGACCGGGTTCGGGTCGCGGATCGCCGCCTTGATCAGGCCTTTGGCGTCGGCGGAATCGAAGGGCGCGACGACCTTCAGCCCCGGCACGTGCGCGTACCAGCTCGCGTAGCATTGGGAATGCTGCGCCGCCACGCGCGCCGCCGCGCCGTTCGGGCCGCGAAACACGATGGGGCAGCCCATTTGCCCGCCCGACATATAGCGCGTCTTGGCGGCGGAATTGACGATCTGGTCGATGGCCTGCATGGCGAAGTTCATCGTCATGAACTCCACGATGGGACGCAGGCCGCCGAAGGCCGCGCCGATGCCCAGGCCCGCAAAGCCCATTTCCGTGATCGGCGTGTCGATCACGCGCTTGTCGCCGAACTCGTCCCACAGGCCTTGCGAGACTTTATAGGCGCCGTTGTACCGCGCCACTTCCTCGCCGAGCAGGATGACGGTTTCATCGCGCCGCATTTCCTCGCGCATTCCTTCGCGCAGGGCTTCGCGCACCGTCATCGTCTTGAACTTTTCATAGGCTTTTTCCTGCGGCGCGGTCGCCGCAGGGCGGGCCAGCGGAAGAGGCGGCGGGGATTCTTCCACCGGGGCCTGCGCCGGAATCTGGGCTGGAAGGAGCGATTCAGGCGCGCTTTTCAACGCGCCCGCCTCTTCGCCCTCTTCCAGCAAAATCGCGATGGGTTGGTTGACTGGCACGTTTTCCGTCCCCGCCGCGACGAGAATCTTGCCGAGCGTGCCTTCGTCGGCCGCCTCGACTTCCATGGTGGCTTTATCGGTTTCAATCTCCGCGATCACGTCGCCGGAACGAATGGCGTCACCTTCCTTTTTAAGCCAGCGGGCGAGCGTGCCTTCCGTCATCGTCGGCGACAAAGCGGGCATGAGGATAGAGATGGTCATGGTCTGTTCGTTCCTTATCCTTCCGCCAGAACGTCCGCGTAAAGTTCGGACGGGTCCGGTTCGGGGCTTGATTGCGCGAAGGAGGCCGCGTCGTTCACGATGTCCTTGATCTCGCGTTCGATCTTTTTAAGCGCCTCTTCCTGCGCGTACCCTTCCTGCAAAAGCCGTTTCCGCAGATTCTCGATGGGGTCGCGGTTGTTTTTCCAATCGTCCACTTCCTCTTTCGCGCGGTACGTTCCGGGGTCCGACATACCGTGGCCGCGATAGCGGTAGGTTTCCACCACCAGCAAGGACGGCCCCCCGCCCGCCCGCGCTCGTTCGATGGCGGCAGAGGCGGCCTCGTACACGGCCTCGACGTCCATGCCGTCCGCCTTTCCGCCCGGAATGCCATAGGCCTCGCCGCGACGGTGCAGTTCGCCCGCCGCATGGCGCTTGAGGCCGGTGCCCATCGCGTATTGGTTGTTTTCCACGATATAGACGACGGGCAGTTTCCAAAGAGCCGCCATGTTGAAGCTTTCATAGACCTGGCCCTGATTGAGCGCGCCGTCGCCCAGATAGGTCACGCACACGCCGCCGTCGTTCTTGAATTGATGGGCCAGCGCCAGGCCCGTTCCGATAGGCACCTGCGCGCCGACGATCCCGTGGCCGCCGAAAAAGTTTTTCTCGCGGCTGAACATATGCATCGAGCCGCCCTTGCCCTTGGAATAGCCGCCGCTGCGGCCCGTCAGTTCCGCCATCACGCCGCGCGGGTCCATGCCCAAAGCGAGCATCTGCCCGTGGTCGCGGTAGGACGTCACGACCGTATCAATTTCCGTTTGCGCCGCCTGCACGCCCGTCACGACGGCTTCCTGGCCGATGTACAGATGGCAAAAGCCGCCGATCAGGCCCATGCCGTAAAGCTGCGCGGCTTTTTCCTCGAAGCGGCGGATCAGGAGCATTTCGCGCCAGGCCTTGAGAAGATCGAGCGACGTGTCCGGCGCGTCGTCCGTTTCCTTGACTGAAAGTTTCGCGGCAGCCTTCATTTTTTTCTTCCTGTCGGTCATGAGGAGCGAGCCTTGATTGCGGATCGGGATATGTTTCGCGACGCTTTTTCAGGTGTTGCGATAAAAAGTCAAGCCAGACGCGGGACGCTTACCATAGGTTGCAGAAGGTTCCTTCAAAAACGCCGCCCGGGCGCGTCGGAACCATAGGCAAGCTTTTCGAAAAAAGCTAACCCCTTGTCGTGCAATGCAACATAATTCGTTGTGCGACGCACAAAAACGGCGCCTATTTTTCGTCTTTTTCGGGTTCCGGCGGGGTGAGAATAATAATTTCATTCGGTTTAGAATAATTCAAAAGTTCTCGCGACTTTTCCTCTAACAGATCGGGATCAAGGCTGTTTCCGCGCAAAAGCTGCGTGCGACGCTCCATCTCCTCGCGCTCCTTCTTTACTTTCGCAAGCGTGGCCTGGGCGACGTTCACTTCGTGTTGCGTTTGCAACATGGCGAACCATCCGCGCTCGCCTTGGAACGTGTGGTAGAGAAAATACCCCACGATCAGCGCGCCCGAGGCGGAGAGAAGAAAACGGCCGATTCGTTTGCGGCGTGGGCGGGGCATGGGCGTAATTTAATTACTTTTACCGGCTCAGAACCGAAGCGCCCGCGAATCGGCCCACTTTCCCGAGCTGTTCTTCGATGCGAATAAGCTGGTTGTATTTGGCGAGCCGGTCCGAACGCGCGAGCGAGCCCGTCTTGATCTGTCCGCAATTCGTGGCGACGGCGAGGTCCGCGATGGTCGAGTCTTCCGTCTCGCCGGAGCGGTGCGATATGACGCAGCGATAACCCGCCTTGTGCGCCATTTCCACCGCCTCCAGCGTCTCGCTCAGCGTGCCGATCTGGTTGACCTTGATGAGGACGGCGTTGGCGATCCCTCGTTCGATCCCCTCCTCGATGCGGACGGGATTCGTCACAAACACGTCGTCGCCGACGATTTGGATTCTCTCGCCCATTTCCTCCGTCATGCTTTCCCAGCCCTCGAGATCGTCCTCGGCCATGCCGTCCTCGATCGAGACGATGGGATAATTGTCGCAAAGATGGCTGTAATAGCGCACAAGCTGTTCCGGGCTCAACGTCTTGCGCTCGCCGGTCAGGTGATAGGCGCCGTCCTTGAAGAACTCGCTCGCCGCCGGATCCAGCGCCAGAACGACGTCCTCGCCCGGATCATAGCCCGCCTTTTCGATACCCCGCATGATGCAGGCCAAGGCTTCGTCCGCCGAGGCGATATTCGGGGCAAAGCCGCCCTCGTCCCCGACGTTCGTGTTGAGCCCCGCCTCCTTCAGCAGCTTTTTCAGCGCGTGGAAGATTTCGGCCCCCATGCGAATCGCGTCCGCCACGCTTTCCGCGCCGACGGGCATAATCATGAATTCCTGAATATCGATGGGATTGTCCGCGTGCACGCCGCCGTTCAGGATGTTCATCATCGGCACGGGCAAAAGCGAGGCCGTCGCGCCGCCGACGTAGCGGTAAAGCGGCAGATGCGCCTCGACGGCCGCCGCCTTGGCCACGGCCAGCGAGGTTCCCAAAATAGCGTTCGCGCCGAGGCGCGATTTGTTCGGCGTGCCGTCCAGCTCCACAAGCGCGCCGTCCAGCGCGACCTGTTCCATCGCTTCAAGGCCGATCACGGCGTCGGCGATCTCGCCGTTGACGGATTCAACGGCTCGAAGCACGCCCTTGCCGCCGTAACGCTCGCCGTCGCCGTCGCGCAGCTCCACAGCCTCGTGCGCGCCCGTCGAGGCGCCGGAGGGAACGGCGGCGCGTCCGAAAGCGCCGGATTCAAGCAGAACATCGACCTCGACGGTCGGGTTCCCCCGGCTGTCGAGAATCTCGCGGGCGTGAAGTTGGGCGATGGAAGACATGGGCAAAGCTCCGGGTTTAGGAAACGAAAGACGTTTTCCTCATACAACAAAAAACGGGGCTTGTCTTCTATTGATAAAGGCGCTCGACGGAAGACCACTCGATCTGCGCGGCGACATAGCCGACGATTCCGGCCAGAAAGAGGGCAAGAAGCAAAGCAAGGGCGGTATAACGGCACATGGGCGGCCCCTTTGAAAAAGAGCGTCATGGCAAGGAGGAACGCTTGACCATAGCGAAAGCGCGACGACGAAGCAATCCAGGGTCGTAAGAAACAAAGGTTGATCCGCTTGGCCCTGGATTGCTTCGCGCTTTCAGCGTTCGCGATGACGCGGCGTTACACCAATCGGCTCTGTTTTTTCGCGGCCTCGATGAACGAGCGGAAAAGCGGGTGCGGGTCGAAGGGCTTCGACTTCAATTCCGGGTGGAACTGCACGCCGATGAACCAGGGATGGTCCGCGCGTTCCGTGATTTCCGGCAGATCGCCGTCGGGCGAGAGGCCGGAGAAAATCAGGCCTGCTTTATCGAAGGCCTCTTTATACGTCAGATTGACTTCGTAGCGGTGGCGATGCCGTTCGCTGATCTCGTCGCAGCCGTAGATTTCGCGGGCTTTCGTTCCCTTCCGCAGACGGCAGGGATAGGCGCCCAGGCGCATCGTGCCGCCGAGGTTGCCGTCCTTTTGCCGCTTTTCGAGGCTGTCGCCCTTGAGCCATTCGGTCATGAGGCCGATCACGGCGCTTGGGGAGGGACCGAACTCGCTCGACGTCGCGCCGGGAATGCCGCCCAGGTGCCGCGCCGCTTCGATGACGGCCAGCTGCATACCGAAGCAGATGCCGAAATACGGCACCTTTTTCTCGCGCGCGAACTGCGCCGCCTTGATCTTGCCTTCCGTGCCGCGCTCGCCGAAGCCGCCGGGCACGAGAATTCCGTGGACGCCTTGCAGATAGTCCGAAACGTTTTCGCGCTCGAAAACTTCCGAGTCGATCCATTGCAGGTTCACGCGCACATTGTTCGCGATGCCGCCGTGCAGCAGCGCTTCGTTCAGCGATTTATAGCTGTCCAGAAGGCTCGTATATTTGCCGACGATGGCGATGGTCACCTCGCCCTGCGGCTCCAGAACGCGGCGAACGATCTCCTGCCATTTCGAAAGGTCCGGCTCCTTGCCGCTGTCCAGGCCGAAATAGCGCAGAACTTCGCGGTCGAAGCCCTGCTCGTGGTAATTGATCGGCACGCGGTAGATCGTGTCCACGTCGAGCGCCGCGATGACGCGCTCCTGCGGGATGTTGCAAAACAGGCCGATCTTGCGGCGCTCGTTGTCGGGAATTTCGCGGTCCGTGCGGCACAAGAGAATGTCCGGCTGGATGCCGACGCTGAGAAGCTCTTTAACCGAATGCTGCGTGGGCTTGGTCTTCAGCTCGCCCGCCGTCTTGATATAGGGCAAAAGCGTCAGATGGATGAACAGGCTGCGCGCGTCGCCCAGCTCGTTGCCGAGCTGGCGGATGGCTTCCAAAAACGGCAGGCCTTCGATGTCGCCCACCGTGCCGCCGATCTCGCAAATGCAGAAATCCTCGTCCGTCAAATCCGCCAGCACAAAGGCCTTGATCGCGTCGGTGACGTGCGGGATCACCTGCACCGTCGCGCCCAGATAATCGCCGCGCCGTTCCTTGGCGATGACGGTCGAATAAATGCGGCCCGTCGTCACGTTGTCGCTTTGCCGCGAAGCCACGCCCGTAAAGCGCTCGTAATGGCCGAGGTCGAGGTCCGTTTCCGCGCCGTCGTCGGTGACGTACACCTCGCCGTGCTGCGTGGGCGACATGGTGCCCGGATCGACGTTGAGATAGGGGTCCAGTTTGCGAAGCCTGACCTTATAGCCGTGCGCCTGAAGAATGGAGGCCAGCGCCGCCGCCGCGAGCCCCTTGCCGAGGGAAGAAACGACGCCGCCGGTTACGAATATAAAGCGCGTGGGCATGGCGATAAGGTCCTTTCAAAATGGGGTCGGGGGTCGGGATTCGGGGGTCGGGGAAAGAAGGTTTCAGTTTCTACCCCGGCCCCTGACCCCAGGCCCCCGATCCCTTCCTTTCACTTCCCCACCGGCACTTGCGGGATGGCGGGGGCGGCTGGTTTTTCCTGCGTTTCACTTATCGGCGCGACGATATCCGCGACGCTGCGGGTCTTGTGCTGCTGCGCGGCCAAAACGCCTAAAAGCAGGCTCATGGCGATGAAAATCGTGGCCAGGATAGAGGTCGTGCGCGTGAGCAGATTGGCCGAGCCGCGCGCGGTGAACAGGCCGCCCATCGTGCCGCCTCCCCCCATCAGGCCGCCGCCGTCCTGCGCGGCGCGTTGCATGAGGATGACGCCGATCAGCGCCACGGCGACAAGAATATGAATGACGATCAGAACGGTTTGCATAAGAACTCCTCCCGGCGGCCCGGCAAACGGGTCGGCTTGTTTACTCTTTTGTTTTTGGCTGGAATTATGTCCTAGAGCATAAGAGAGCAAAAATCCAGAGGCTTTCGGCCCCTACAAGTCCTTGTCTTTTTAGGCGGAAAACAGCCTTTATTTTGCGTTTTTCCCCAGCCAGGCCGCGCCGCGCAGGCCAGCCATCGGGCCGTGGCGCGCCGGGACGAATCGGGTCTTCGCGGCTTTGACGAAGGCATATTTCTTGAGGCGTTCCGGCACTTCCTCGTAAAGGCCCGGCAGAGAGGAAAGCCCGCCGCTCACGACGATGATATAGGGATCGAAGGCGGAGACGGGAACCACCATCGCCTTGGCGAGGATTTCGTAATAGCGGTCGAGGACGCGCAGGGCATCGGCGTCGCCCGCGCGGGCTTCGACGGCGATGAGCGCGGCGTCCTTTTCCGCGCCGCCCGTCATCAAGGCGTAGAGCCGCGCCAGCGCCGGGCCGGAGACGGATTCTTCAAGGGTCGCGCTTGCCGCGCCGCCGTAGGATTTTTCCCACATCGGCAGGGGCAAGAGGCCGATTTCTCCCGTCATGCCGTTCGGGCCGTCCACGATCTGCCCTCGGAAAACGAAGCCGCTGCCGACGCCCGTTCCCAAAATGAGGCCCAGGACGCTTTCGGCCCCCTGCCCCGCGCCGTCCACGGCTTCGGCAAGCGCCATGCAGTTCGCATCGTTGGCGATGGGTATGGCTCTGCCGAGACGTTGGCTCAGGTCGTTTTTAAGGGAGCGGTCTTTCAGAAACGGCAGATTGACGCTCGATACCGCGCCGCGCGCATGGTCGATGGTGCCCGGCAGGCCGACGCCGACGGTGCAAAGACCGCCGGATTCTTTTTCAAGCTCGCGGATCGTTTTTTCGCAGGAATCCAAAAACGCGCCGTAATCTTGCGGCGTCGGCGCGATTTTTTCGGCGCGCTGCTTTCCGCTTGCGTCAAAGACGGCGCCCGCGATTTTCGTGCCGCCTATATCAAGACCGATGGCGCAAGTCATGATTCCCTCTCCGCCCGGAAGGTACAGGAAGGAGAAGGGAAACGGAAGAGAAGTTACTTCGCAAGTCCCAGCGGCGGCTTTTTCCCAGCGAGAGCTTTGATGAGCGGCGCCTGCGGGCCTATCTTATTGTTTGTTTCTCGAAGGACGCCCCATTCTCCTGCGAGGGTTTTTACCATGTCTGTCTCGAAAAAACCGCTCGTACCCACCCAGAACACGTACAGGGCCATATCCCGGAAGCTTCTTTGAACGGCCATCATCAAAATGGCCTCTTCGCGGCTTGCCGCCACGTTCGGCCCGCTATAAGGCGGGACGCGTTCGGGGCGATCGAAGAAGAGCTTGGCCAGGGAAAAAGATTCTTTCTCTGTGAGCGATTGGCGCGCGCCGTTTATTTTGTAGGCATCGTTTACGTTTTGATGAAGGAAATCCGCCATGACAAGCCTAAGAAAACGTCCGTCAATATCTCCTTTAGCGTTCTCCAAATGTTTCTTCAGGATGATCCTGTTCATGATTTCACTGGCGGCGGCGTTGCCCGGATCGTTTGGCGACAAAGTCCGGACGACGCGAGACAGAATCTCTTTATCGACCCCTTCCCCGAAACTGTTCGAATCTTTGTTCAAAAGTTTCGCCGCTGCGCTCTGAAATTCGACGATTTTTTTCAAACAAGAGCAGCTTCTTTTATAACAATCAGAAGGGGTTCTAGGAGAAAACCCGACTTCACTTATGCCGTTGGCTTGGATATTTTGCAGAAGGAGCGACATTTGTCTGCAGGAATCGATTTCGTCAAGCGCATAGCGTTCTTCCGCTTGCTGCTCATAGAAGGCGATGGCCTGTTCGACATTTGTCGGCTTTTCCGCCTCGGCGCATTTGCGAGCGTGCTTGTCCGAGGCCTCAAGGAGCAAGAAGAGGGATTTCATACTTTTGTTGAGAGAATCAACCGCGTTCAAAAGCTTGGCCATGTTAAACTCCTTTGAAAAATTTTATAAAATTGCGAGAGCATTGTAGCGTAAAGCCGCGCTTTTTTCACCTGCGGAAAATAGTTTCATGGCTCGCTGCGGGAACGACGAGCCGTGAAAGGTAGGCGTAGGAATGCGTGCTTTCTTTTTAGCAGTCTGCTGAAAAACTGTTTTTGAAGGTGTGAAAGAACCAAAACAAGAAAATTTAATGCCCGCCGGAGCCTGTCCTCGCGAAGGCGGGGGCCATTTGGTCTCTATCCACTTAAACCGAGTTTTTAGGCAGTCTGTTAGACCGTCGGCACCGGGCCGTGCGGATAGCCCCAGACGCTGGGACGTGGCCGCGGACGGAACCTACCAAGGCCTTTTATGGCGTTTACCGCCCTTCGGAAGACTGACGGATCTTTCACCGGCCTATCGGCGGGATTGATCGGCACTTCCGGCGCCCCGTCGGTCAGGTGGCGGGCAATTTCGGCGATGAAGACGGAATTCTCTCCTACGCTTTGGCCCAGACTCCGAATAACTTCGACTTTGTTCAATAGAACTTCTTTGACCGGATCGTTGACGGCAAGATTTGCCTGATGCTCGACGTCCTCCGCCGCCTTTCCGAAGGCCAGGGCAAAGCGTTCCGTAAGAACTTGGCGCGCCTCGGTTTCCTTTTCCGTTAGGGAAACGGAGGTCGTTTTCTTAACCGCCTCGTCCGGGAGAGCGAGGCATTTTTGCGCTATTTCCCGGCTGATCTTCAGGGCTTCCTTTTCCAGAGTTTCCGGCGGAACTTCTTGTTCTTCGAAAAGGGTTTCGAGAGATTTCTTTATGGCGTTGCACGTGTGAGCCGCCAGGATGGTTTCGGGGATTTTGTTCGCCCTGTCCATTTCATTGCGCGCGCAGATGATGTGGTTTTTCGGTATGCCCACCAAGCGCGGATCGTCCGGGGAAAGCTGCGTAAGGGGACGGTAAGCTTCCGTCACTTCCTCATAGCGGGCTTTGGCGAGCGCGAACATTTCGGCCCCGTCGATCGCGCCGTCTTTCGTCGTGGGAACCGCGATTTCACGTACGCCCAGATCGTACAGGCTCCTGAGGACCTGGAAAGTATCTTCGGCCTGCGCCGGGAGCTTCATGCGGCCCTCGAAACCGCTTTCATAGATTCGCAAGGCCGCCGCAAGCGTTCCTGGCGCGCCGTCCTTCCTCAATTCCTCGCGCCGCGCCTTCAGGGCGGCCACGAAGGCGAGAGATTCTTCAAGAGCGGATTTCTGCGCCGCGGGGGCCTGTTTCGCCTGCGGCTCGACTTTGGCGCCGACGGTCTCCTGGGCGCGGGCGTCGATGAAGGAATCGTAGGTTTCCTTCACGAGAGGCATCCGCTTGTCGTCCTTATATTGCCGCGCAAGTTCCCTGTCCGCGGACAGCGGGATCATCAAATCGTAGGCGCGGTTCAGTTTGGCCTCAAGCAAGGCCACGATGGCGGATAGGCGAGAAAAACTGGACATTTTGGATGTAAAGCCGACCCTCGTGATTTTCTGGTCGGCGAGCTTTTGCAGGCGTTCAAGAAGATCGGGAGTTAAAGAGCTGGTGCCAAAGTCATCGGCGAATTCTATAACAACGCCAAGAGCGCTCAGCGCCTTGGCGATGTTCGTTTTCCGGCCCTCCAACTCAAGGCGCTGAGCGCTCTTGGCGTTGTTATAGAGAAAGGCGATGGCGTCGGCGGGACCGTGAAGGCCGAAATCGCCCGACGGGGCTTTAGGCGCTCGCGCGGCGGCAGGGGCCTGTTCCTCGGCGGCGGGTGCTTCGGGCTCCACTTTTTCGGGGCCCTGCGCGCTGGCGGCGCGGGCTTTGTCCGCGCGAAGCATGATCTGCCACGCCGCATCGCCGATTTTGCCGGGGAAGTTGAATGCGGCGGCCTCAAGACGCGGATCGTCCGGGCGAATATCGACGCCGCCGATCAACGCTTCGCGGACAAGAGTTTCCGCCGCCAGGAGATTGTCTTTGTGCGCGTAAAGAGACGTCTCCAAAAGCGCTTCGTCAACCTGCCCGTCAGGCCCCACGCTGAAATAAACGTCCGAAACCTGGTTCTTTTCCAACGCGCCGAGTTCCCGATAAACTTCTTGCGCCTTGAAAGCGTTGGGGCCGTAGTTGACGGCCCGCTCATAGTGGCGGATCGCGGCGAGGATGTTCGGCTCTTCCCCGGCCTCGCGCAAGGCCTCGCGGCGGGCATGAAGGGCGGCAAGATAATCAAGCGCCTGTTCGAAAGTTTCAGGCTTGGTTTCCGTTAGGGCATTGTCTTTAAGCAAAAAAGCTATCTCTTCCGGGGTAAGAATCTGCGCCATAATATGCCTTCCGTTCGCTAAGGAAAATGATGTTAAACGCGGGGCGATTCTACCACTTAGACAATCAAGAAAGAATTACTTTCTCGTCTCCGCCCTCTTTTCCGTTTCGTTTCCGTAACATATTGATGTAATTGGGCAATATTTTCCCAGTTCGTTAACCCAAAATTCATAATCCGAAGTTTAATCCTTGTTAACCTTAAGGAAAGAAAGTAGGCAGTTTCTGCCGACAGCCGTGGATGATTCGTCGGTCCCTGCCCCCTCCTTTCTCCTTTCTGGAGCCGCTAGATCGTGAACGCTTTTCTTCAAACGCTACGAAATCTGGGACCTGTGCGCCTCGGTGCCATCGCCATCGTCGCTTTCAGCCTTCTCGGCTTCTTTGGGTTTTTAACTGCCCGCATTTCCTCGTCGCCCATGACTCTTCTCTACGGCGAGCTGGACCAGCAGGATGCGGGCGCCATCGTCCAAAAACTGGATTCCCTCAAGATCCCCTACGAGGTCGCGGCCAACGGCGGCGCGGTGCGCGTCTCTGCCGACCAAGTCGGCAAGGTCCGTATGCTCATGGCCGCCGAAGGCCTGCCCAAGGGCGGATCCATCGGTTATGAGATTTTCGACCAGAAAGAAGGCTTCGGCACGACGAGCTTCGTGCAGAACATCAACCATCTGCGCGCGATGGAAGGCGAGCTGGCCCGCACCATCAGCACGATGGATTCCATTCAATCGGCCCGAGTCCACTTGGTTTTGCCGCAGCGCGAGCTGTTTTCCCACACGACGCAGACGGCCACGGCCAGCGTTTTTCTGAAAACGCGCGGCGGCGTGACTTTGGGCCGCCAGCAGATCGCCGCCATTCAGCATTTGATCGCCGCCGCCGTGCCGCAACTGCAGCCTTCGCAAATCTCCATCGTGGACGAAAAAGGCACCCTGCTCGCCCGTCCGGCCGACGATACCGCCGCGGGGCTGTCCGGCAACCAGGACGAGATGCGTGCGGCCTATGAGCTCGCCCAGGCGCGGAAGATCGAAGACATTCTTTCAAGGACCCTGGGTTACGGCAAAGTCCGGGCGCAGGTTTCCGCCGACCTCGATTTCGACCGCATCACGACGAGTTCCGAGATTTTCGATCCGGAAAGCCAGGTCGTGCGCTCGCAGCAAAGCGCGACGGAAGATTCCACCAACGCCGACGGCGGCAGCGACACCGTTACGATCACCAACAACCTGCCGGGCGGCCAGGCGGCGGGAGGTCCCGGCGCCAGCACGAACACCAGCAGCCGCGTGGAAGAAACGATTAATTACGAGATCAACAAGACCGTGCGCAACCAGGTGCGCGAGTCCGGACAGGTCAAGCGCTTGTCCGTCGCCGTCGTGGTGGACGGCACGACGACCACCGCCGCCGACGGCACGCAGACTTACCAAGAACGCTCGCCGGAAGAGATGGAGAAGCTCAAGGCGCTTGTGAGATCCGCCGTCAATTTCAACGAGACGCGCGGCGATACGCTGGAAGTCGTCAATATGCGCTTCGCCCAGGGCGACGGCGGCGTGGCCACGGGCGCGGATTCCGAATTGCTGATGGGCGTTCCCAAAGTCGATCTTTTGCGGATCGCCGAGACGCTCATGCTGGCCTTTATCGGTCTGATGGTCGTCCTGCTCGTCATCCGGCCCATTTTGCGCCGCCTGTTCGAAGGAACCGAAGGCGCGGGCGGCGCGGCGGGCGGTTCGCCGCAGCAGCAGTTCTTCGCCCAGGCGGGCGGTCCGGCGGGGCAACTGCCCCCGCCCGGCGCGAGTTCCTTCGCGCGAGAGCTGGAGGACGAGCAAAACGACGAAAGCGAGATCGAAAAAATGATCGACATTTCGCGGGTCGAGGGACGCGTGAAGGCCTCGTCTTTGCGCAAGGTCGGCGAGATTGTGGACAAACACCCTGAGGAAGCCGTTTCGATCCTTCGGAACTGGATTTATCAGGAAGGCCGCTGAGGATGTGACACATGGCAGGCGTTCGCGTTCGTGAAGACCTCAGAAGCCTTTCCGGATCGGAAAAGGCGGCAATCTTGATTCTTTCGCTCGGCGAGGAGCACGCCTCGCGCGTTTTCTCGCACATGAACGACGACGAGATCAAAGAGCTTTCGCAGGTCATGGCGAACCTCGGCAACGTCAGCTCGACGCTTGTCGAGAAGCTGTTCCTTGAGTTCGTGGAGCAGATGTCCTCGACAGGCTCGCTCGTCGGCTCTTTGGAATCCACGGAGAGGCTGCTGCTCAAGGTTCTCGACAAAAACCGCGTAGACTCCATCATGGAGGATATTCGCGGCCCCGCCGGGCGGACCATGTGGGACAAGCTCGCCAACGTGAACGAAGCCGTTCTGGCCAACTTTCTTAAAAACGAGTATCCGCAGACCGTCGCGGTCGTCGTCTCGAAGATCAAGCCGGATCACGCCGCCCGCGTCCTTTCGCAGTTGCCCGAAAGCTTCGCGATGGAAGTCGTCATGCGAATGCTGCGCATGGAGTCGGTCCAAAAGGACGTGCTCGACGACATCGAGCGCACGCTGCGCAACGAGTTCATGAGCAACCTCGCTCGTACCAACCGCCGCGATCCGCACGAGGCGATGGCCGAAATTTTCAACAACCTCGACCGCGCCAGCGAGACCAAGTTTATTTCCGCGCTTGAGGAGCGCAACCGGGATTCGGCGGAAAAGATCAAGAGCCTCATGTTCACGTTCGAGGATCTGCTCAAGCTCGACAACAAGTCTATGCAGACCCTTATGCGCGGCGTGGACAAGAGCAAGCTTCCCATCGCTCTCAAAGGCGCTTCGGACGCGCTCAAGGACCTTTTCTTCGGCAATATGTCCGAACGCGCGGGCAAGCTGCTCAAGGAAGACATCGCCGCGCTCGGGCCTACGCGCCTGCGCGACGTGGAGGAGGCGCAGGCCAGCATCGTCAACGTGGCCAAGGAAATGGCCGCAAAGGGCGAAATCATGATCGCCAAGGACAACGGCGAAGACGAGCTTGTTTATTAAAGATGGAAACGAACGGCGCTATGACCGAGATTCAAAAGCCTCAGAAATTCCTTTTCGACCTCGCGTTCGACGCGGAAGGCGAACAGGAGCGCGAAAAGCCGACCTACTCGCAAGAGCAGCTCGACCAGGCGCGCCGCGAATCTTACGATGCCGGTTATGCCGCCGGGCAAAAGGCGCAAGGCGAAGAGCGCGCCAGGCTGTTGGAGCGGACGATCGAAGGGATCGGCGAGAAGCTTGAAGGGTTCATGAAGGAATCCGCCGAGGAATGGGCGCGGCAATTGGCCCAGCTTCAGCAAATCGCGCTGGCCATCGCCCGCAAGATACTGCCCGCCTATGTCGAAAAGCACGGCCTCGAGGAGATCGAGGCCATCGTCGATCGCGTCATCGCCGAGATGAACCGCGAGCCGCGCCTTGTCGTGCGCGTGGCGGAAGAACGTTTCGACGACGTCAAGGCCCGCGTGGACGCGATCACGCAGCGCCGCGCTTTTTCCGGCGAGGTCGTCATTTTAGGAGATCCCTCCTTCGGACCGTCCGATTGCCGCGTCGAGTGGGCCAACGGCGGCGTGGAGCGCGATCTGAAAAGCGTCTGGCAGGACATCAGCCGCGTTCTTAAGGAAATACCCAGCGACGATCCGCCTCAGACCGGACCCGTTTCCCAGCCAGCCGAAAATTCCGCCGAGCCACCAACAGGAGAATGACCATGGCAGACGAAGGTTTGACCCTTTCCGAACTTGAAACGCCCAGCGAAAGCGCCGAACCGAAAGAGGTCGGAGCCGCCACAATCAACGACCTGGACGCCGTTTATGGGATCCCTGTCGAGGTTTCCGCCGTTCTCGGAAAGGCGACCATGCAGGTGAGCAGCCTCTTGAAACTGGGAAGAGGCGCCGTCATCGAGCTGGATCGCAAGGTCGGCGAGGCCATCGACATTTATGTGAACAATCGTCTCGTCGCGCGCGGCGAGGTCGTCGTGGTCGAGGATCGTCTGGGCATCACCATGACGGAAATCATCAAGGCGGAAAGAACGTGATACGCAGAAGGAAACGGTAGGACGCCATGAGACTTTTGATCGTAGGCCTTTTAGAGGGACACATAGCGACGGCGGGCCGCCTGGCTGCGGGACGCGGCGCCAAGGTTTCGCACGTCGAAAGCGTCGATAAGGCGCTGGCCGCCCTGCGCGGCGGACAGGGCGCCGATCTCGTCATGTGCGACGTGGCGATGGAGATAGGCCGTCTGATCGAAAGCCTGAAGTCCGAGCGCATCGTCGTTCCGGTCGTGGCCTGCGGAATCGGCACGGATTCCGCTGCCGCCGTCCGGGCCATCCGCGTCGGGGCGAAGGAATACATCCCCCTGCCCCCGGACGCCGAGCTGATCGCCGCCATTTTGCAGGCCGTCGCGGAAGAAGACTACACCTTTATCGCCCAAGACCCCATCATGCAGCCGCTTCTTCAAATGAGCGATCGCGTGGCGGCGAGCGACGCTTCGATCCTTATCACCGGCGAGAGCGGCACCGGCAAGGAAGTGATGTCGCGCTACATTCACCGCAAAAGCCGCCGCGCGGGCGGACAGTTCGTTTCGGTCAATTGCGCGGCGATACCCGAAAATCTTCTGGAGTCCGAGCTTTTCGGCCACGAAAAGGGCGCGTTCACGGGCGCGGTGGCGCGCCGTATCGGCAAGTTCGAGGAAGCCAGCGGCGGCACGCTCCTTCTCGACGAGATCAGCGAGATGGATTTGAGGCTTCAGGCCAAACTGCTCCGCGCCATCCAGGAACGGGAAATTGATCGCGTCGGCGGCGCGGCCCCCATCAAGGTGGATATTCGCCTCATAGCGACGACGAACCGCGACCTGGAAGCCGAGGTTCGCGCCAAAAAGTTCCGCGAAGATCTTTACTATCGTCTCAACGTCGTGACAATCCATATGCCGCCCTTGCGCGAACGACCGGCGGATATCCTTCCGCTCGCCGAATATTTCGCGAAGAAGTACGCTGCCGCGAACGGCCTGCCGGACAGGCCTTTGTCCGACGCCGCCGCCGGAAGGTTGCAGGCTCATGCCTGGCGCGGCAACGTGCGAGAGCTTGAGAACACGATGCACCGCGCCGTTCTTTTGGCCCGCACCCCGCAGATCGAGGCCGAGGCCATCATGCTGGCGGGCCAAGGCCTCGCGCCGGAGGGCGCCTCTCCCATGGGGCTTGCGAGCCAAGCCGTCGCAAGCGGCAAGACCGCCGATCCGGCGGCGGGCGCGGGTCCGACGCTCGTGGGGCGCACCGTGGCGGACGTGGAGCGCGATTTGATTATCGACACCTTGCAACATTGCCTGGGAAACAGGACGCACGCGGCGAACATCCTGGGCATTTCCATCCGGACCCTGCGCAACAAACTCAAGCAATACAGCGAATCCGGCGTGCCTGTTCCGCCGCCGACCGGCGAAGGCGAAAGGGCAGGAGCGTAAAACAGATGGCGGCTGTCGGAACTCAGGTGTCAAGAAACAAGGGGGAGATGGCGGGCGTCGGACGTTTGAAAGGCCGCAAGAGCTTTTCCGACATCCGATATCCGACATCTGACGTCTGATGACCGATCAAAGCAACATAGCGCCTGCGGAAGAAACGGCGGCGGGAAGCGGCGGAAACGTCGATTTCCTGAACGGTCTGTTCAAGCGAGGCGAGATATGGATGGCCTCGGGCCTGATGCTCATTTTGAGCGTTCTGGTCCTGCCCATTCCGCCCTGGGTCGTCGATATAGGCCTTTCCATTTCCATCACCTTTTCCGTCCTTATCCTGATGACGGTCCTGTTTATCGACAAGCCTCTCGATTTCAGCGCCTTTCCGACCGTTCTTCTCGTGGCGACCCTTTTGCGGCTTTCGCTCAACCTGGGCACGACGCGTCTTGTCCTTACGCGAGGCAACGAGGGCAGCGACGCGGCAGGCCACGTCGTCGGCGCGTTCGCCGACATGGTGATGGGCGGCGACTTCCTCCCCATCTTCGACGTGCAGGTGGCCGCCG